>NZ_BONE01000020.1 GCF_016862555.1 Asanoa siamensis
AGTCGTCGACGGTGAGCACGATGGGCAGCACCGACTCCGGCTCGGCGCCGGGTGCGCCGAGCTCGAGCGGAAGCTGCCGAGGAATACACACCCCTCAATGATCACAGCCGAACTTCGTTGTGGCCAACGGATTTCTCCACTCCCTGGGCCACCGCGGCGACGAGGCGGTCGACGTGGTCCTCCGTCGTGCCCGCACCGATGCTGGCCCGCAGCGCCGTCGCCGGCATCGGTCGCCCCGTGCGGCGGCCCGCGTCGGCGAGGAGCCGCCGGCTCAGTGGGTGCGCGCAGAACAGGCCCTCGCGTACGCCGATGCCTTCCGCCACGCTCAGCCACCGGGCCAGGTCGGCACTGTCGTGGGTGGACACAGCGAAGGAGACGATGCCCACGCGGTCGGTCGCCTCTGTCGCCTCCGGGAACGACCGCAGGACGGCGACACCGGGGATGGCGGACAGGCCGGCTTCCAGCCGCTTCGAGAGGACAGTCTCGTATGCCTGCCAGCCCACACCGTCCGAAGTGGTCAGTTCGGCGCAGACCGCGGCCAGCGCCACGGCACCGAACACGTTCGGGGTGCCGGCCTCGTGCCGGGCAGGCCCGTGCGCCCAGACCACGGTCGCCGCGGTGTCGGTGACCGAGGAGGTGGCGCCACCGCCCGAGAGGTACGGAGGTGCCGCGTCCAGCCAGTCGGCGCGGCCGGCGAGCACACCGCAGCCGAAGGGCGCGTAGAGCTTGTGCCCGGAAACGGCGACGTAGTCGGCGCCCCAGGCGGCGAGGTCGACGGTCCGGTGCGGCGCGAGTTGCGCGGCGTCGACGGCGACCCGCGCCCCGTACCGGTGGGCCTGCTCGACCAACGCGGCGATCGGCCATATCTCACCGGTCACGTTGCTGGCGGCGGTGACGGCGACGAGCAGCGGCCGTGCGGCGCCGTCGCGCGTCCTGACGGCGGCGAGGGCGTCGGCGAGCGAGGCGACGGCCTCGGCCGGGGATCCGGGGATGGGCAGGCGGTGGGCGCGCGGCCAGGGCAGCAGACCGGCGTGATGCTCGCCCAGGAAGGTGAGGGTCAGGGTCTCCGGCGGCAGGGCATGGGCGAGCAGGTTCATGGCGTCGGTGGTGTTCCTGGTGAAGACGACCTCGTCCGCGGGCCGGCAGCCGAGGAAGTCGGCGATGGTCTGCCGGGCACGCTCGTACGCGAAGGTCGTCTTCTGCGAGAGGGCGCCGGCGCCGCGGTGGACGCTCCCGTACCAGGGCAGCAGTTCCTGCACGGCCTCGGCGGCAACGCGCGCGACGGGGGCGGTGGCGGCATAGTCGAGATTGGCGAAGGCGACGCGGCGCCCATCTGGCAGCACGGCCTCAGGCGCGGGGGCGGCGAGATCGAGGTGGGTCACGTCGGCTGTCATGGGGGCCTCCCGGGGGTCCTCGGGACCCCGGCAGCCGTCGACCCGGGTCCGCGCTTGCCGAACGCGTTGGGCGTCGGCCAGGTCCTCACCCGGGGCACCCCGTCGCGAAGAAGGGTTGCCGATCAGCGAGCCGGGGCTTGACGCTGACACTCATGACCTGGCATCAGAATAGCCAGAACGCCCGGCGCCCCCTTCCGGCGGGGCGTCCGCGCCAAGCCCGAAAGGCACATCCATCGATCGGGTACGCCCTCAGATCCGCGCATGGTCCCGGGGGTGCAGGGTCGGAGAACCTGCCCGCCGGAGCCGTGAGTGTGCCTTGGCGGTGGCGGTGGCGGTGGCGCATCATGGCCTTGTGCATGATCGCGGGGCGGAGGTGGAACAGCTTCTCTACGAACTCTGCGTCGGGCTGGGCTTCTGCCTTCCATCGGAAGAAGGTCGCCGGCTTCGGGAAGCGCCGCCGGTCGATGTGGACGCCTTCACCGACGCGGTTCTGGTTGCGGAGGGGTATGGCGACATGAGTCATACCGACACCCGCCGGATGGTGCGCGAAGTGGTCGAGCGGCACATGAACACGTGGTTCTAGCCGTCGCCGGGCAGAAGATCCACGTCGGTATCCGTCACGCCGGGACCACTCCGGCCGTCGAAACCGCCGACACCACCTTCCGCGTCCATTGCGGCGACCAGCTCGCGCCCCCCGCCTTCTGACGGGTGTCGGATCAGGTGAGCTCGCATACTTCGCCGCAGGTAGGGCAGAAGGCCCGCTTCGCTGTGGACGTCACATCGACACCGCAGGTGCGACAGGTGCCCTGCTCATAGAGGTCTGGTTCCGGCCCGAAGCCACCCTCGTAGTAGTCCCGATCCGGCCAGGCCACCATCTCCAGCGTCACCGGCGGCTCGTCCGGCATCCTCGGCACGTTGGCATCAGCCCGGGTCGCCTCAGCCAGCACGAGCATGCTGGTAAGTCCGTACCCCGCTTCCCGATCGCCATAACCCGGCAGGACACGGCGCAGGACATCGACGAGTTCCGGCAGCGTCAACCTCCGCAGTTCGCGGGCAAGCGCTTCTCTGCCCTCGTCACCAGTCAACGGCCACCCCCAACGTCAGAACCAGTCGCGACGACATCAACCCGCGCCGCGGAGTCCTGCCGGAGCTGTGACACATCATGTGACGCCGATGGGTAACGGATCAACTGGAGCCCGACATGTGGCGGCCTAGCGTGTCCGGTCTCAGGACCTGCGTGAGTTTCCGCCCCGTGTTGGTGGAATTGAATCGACTCTCTTGATGCGACCGACCAGGAGGTACCTGCCGCGTTTGCGGAGTGGCTGTGCGGTCTGGTGTTCGACCGTAGCGAGTTCTGGTCTGGCCAATGGGGCGGCGGTCTGGTCCTCGATGGCGATGTCTGGCGACGGCCGGTCGCGCCAGCGCTGACCGTGCACATGCTCAACGTCCGCGTGATGTTGCCCTATCTCCTCGCACGCCGGACGGACGAACGCGCCCCGCACATTCGGTGGCTGTACCAGTTCGCAGTTGGGCAGGGGTACCGCCTTCCGCCTGGCGAGCAGCAGCGGCTGCGCTCGGCAATCGAGGAGCGCTGCGGGCGAGGCGCGGCGCCAATCGAGTTGCTCAGGCTTGCGACAGACGACCCGGTTGCGCAGCGCATGCTGCGCGACGCAGAGGACGAGGAGGCACGCTCGGGTACGACCACCTGAGGCGGCACGACCTGCGACACACCGGCTAAACCTGGCTGGCAGACGCGGACGTCCCGGTGCACGTGCTCCGCAAGATTGCCGGCCATGGGTCGCTGACCACGACCCAGCGGTATCTACACCCGGAGACCGCCAGCCGGTCCCCGAATGGTCCCCAGCGGGGCATCGCATGATCGCGAAATATGCCCCTCTACCTGTGTCGGGACGGCGGGATTCGAACCCACGACCCCTTGACCCCCAGTCAAGTGCGCTACCAAGCTGCGCCACGTCCCGTTGCCGCGCGAGGCGTTGCAGGTCTCGGCAGCCGTCACAGAGTAGCGCATCAGGGGTGTCGCGCGTTCGGCGCGGTCCGTAGTGTCGCCGTCAGGGCTGGGGCTGGAGGGGTTCATGGGGGGTCTGGACGCGATCGGGAACACGCCCTTGGTGGCGCTCGACCTGGGTGACCAGCGTGGGGAGGTCTGGGTCAAGGTCGAGTCCGCCAATCCGACCGGCTCCTACAAGGATCGTATGGCGCTCGCCATGATCGAGGCCGCCGAGCGGGACGGGCGGCTCCAGCCCGGCCAGACCGTCGTCGAATACACCGGCGGGTCAACCGGGTCGTCGCTCGCGTTCGTGTGCGCCGTCAAGGCGTACCCGCTCAAGATTGTGTCTTCCGATGCCTTTGCCGTCGAGAAGATCCGGACCATGCGGGCATTCGGGGCCGACGTCGAGCTCATCCACAGCCCCGGTGGGATCACGCCGCAGCTCATCCCGGCGATGGTGGCGCGAGCCAGACAGATCGCCGAGGAGACCGGGGCGTTCTGGACCGACCAGTTCAACAACACCGACATGACCGACGGCTACCGGCGGATGGGCGAGGAGATCCTCGAACAGGTCAAGACCCTCGACAGCTTCTGCGCGTACGTGGGGACCGCCGGCGCCTTCATCGGTGCCGCTCGGGCGATCAGGGAAAAGCTGCCGGCCGTGACCCGCGTCGCCGTCGAGCCGGCCGAGTCCGCCGTGCTGTCCGGCCGCGCCGCCGGCACCCATCACATCGAGGGTGGCGGCATCGGCTACTGGCCGCCGCAGCTCACGCGCGACGACTTCGACGAGGTGATCGCCGTGCCCGACGCGGTGGCCTTCGCGGAGGCGCGCACGGCCGCCCGGCGGCACGGCATCTTCAGCGGCCCGTCCACCGGCGCCAACCTCGTCGCCGCGCGGCAGGTCGCCGGCCGCGGGCAGCGCGTGGTCACCGTCCAGGTCGACAGCGGCCTCAAATACCTGTCCGGCTCGCTCTACGCCTGAACACGAGAACCAGCCCGCAGCCGAGCACGACCAGAGCAGAGCCCGACCACGCGAGGGTACGCACGGGCGCGCCCGTGATCGGCAGGCCGCCGACCGGTGGCGGGGTCCCGAGGTAGTCGTAGACCGCGCGGGCCAACTCCCGTACCGTCTCCGCCCCGTCGGTCTCCAGGCCCGAGGTCAGGAACGCGACCGCGACCTCCGTACCCGGGATGAGGTAGTAACCCACGTCGTGCGAGACGTCGGGGAGCTCGCCCGTCTTGTGCGCGACCGGCACCCCGCTCGGCAGCGCCGCGGGAATCTTGTTGTTGAGGGTCTGCTCGAGCATGAAGCTGAGCATCAGGTCGCGGTTGACCCGACCCAGGACGTCGCCGTCGTGCACCGCGCCGAGCAGCGAGATCACGTCGTCCGGGCTCGTGAAGTTCTCCGGCGGCGCCGGCTGGAGCATCTTGCGGGCCAGCACGGTCTCGCGCTGGTTCATCGAGTCGATCAGCGCGTTGACGGGGTCGAAGCCGCCCAGGTAGTCGATCAGCACGTTCGTCGCCGTGTTGTCGCTGTACTTGATCATGTATTGCGCCAGCCGGAAGAGCGTCACGTCCTGCGGGAAGTCCTCGTGCTGCAACTCGCCCGTCCCGCCGACCACGTCCGAGGGCAGCACCAGCACCGTGTCGGTGTAGCGCGCCTGCCCGCAGTCGATCCGGCGCATCAACTCGACCAGCACCCAGAGCTTGATCAGGCTGGCCGCCTTCGGGCGGAACCGGCCGGACACCGAGATCTGCTGGTCGCCGAAGCGGCCGGACAGGTCGCGCACCGACACGCCCGCGGTGACCGGCGCCGCGTCGACGATCGCCCGCAGCTTGGCGGTCAGCGGCTGGAGGCGGCGGCCGAGGGCGGGGTTCACCGGCGGCTGGGGGCTGGTCACGGTCGGGCCGGTCAGTCGCCGGCGGCCGATCTCCAGGGTGCCGGTCGAGCGGCCGACCAGCGGGACCCGGAACCGGAACGACTGGCCCTCGTAGGAGATGCGACCGACCGCGACGCCATCGGTCACCCGCATCCCGGGGTTGTAGACGCGCCCGGTGTCGACGGAGCAGGAGCGGTACCGGACCGTCTTCCCGTCGGCGTCCACCGAGAAGATCCCGTCGCCGGCCGGCATCCAGACGAGGCGCGCCGGCCGGTTATCCGGTCCGGATGCCAGCGCGGGCGGCGCCGCCACGAGCAGCACCACCACCGCGACCAGGGCCGCGTACCACCGCGCCATGCCAACCCCCACACAACGTGTCCTTCGAAACACGAAGCGTAGTTTTCGGGAGGGGTCCGGCGCGGGCGGCACGCCGCGCGAGCAGGATCAATAGACCATGACGAGGTACGCCGTGAAGACGGCGACAGCCGCCGCCGCCAGCGCCCGATGCCGTCGCGTGACGACCGCCGCCGGCCGCTCGAACCGCCGGACGAGGACCACGAGCAGCCCGAGCGCGATGATCAGCACCGGGAACCAGCCGAGCCGCTGCCCAACCCAACTCCCCGTCGCCGGCGCGTCGGTCAGCCCGGCGAACGACCCCAGCGACGCGGCGCCCGCCGACACCGCCACCAGCGCGGTCTGGTGCCAGCAGAAGATCGTCATCGCGCAGAGGTTGAGCACCGCGACGCCGGTCCACAGCGCCGGGCGCCGGTGCAGCAGCCGGTCGAACCGGTCCCGGAGGAGGATCGCCGCCCCGGCCTGCACCGCCGCGAGCGCCGGCACGAGCAGCGACGGCGGGTTCGAGTTGGACCGGCCCGCGCCCGGGACGGTCACCATGCTGGCCGGGTAGTGGGCCATCGCGAGCAGCGCGACGAACAGCGCGGCGCCGCCGCAGAGCAGCCGCCACGCGGTGGTCCGGGAGATGCCGCCGCGCGCCCACGCCACGCCGATCTGATAGGTGAACATCCACGCGGGTACGACCGTCAGATAGCCCGCCCAGTCGGGCGCCACACCGAGGCCGTAGCGGGCGACGTCCACCACCGCGACGGCGCCGGCCATCGGCAGCGCCGCGGCCCAGCCCCACCGCCGGTCGAGCCAGAGCGCCAGCGGTGTGAGCGCCGTCACCACCGCGTAGATGCCGATGAACCAGAACGGCTGCACCAGGAGCACCGCCCAGGTACGCAGCGTCGCCGGCGCCGCCCCGGCCAGGGCCGCCACCGGCAGCGCGGCGCTGACCAGGGCGACCGCAGCGACCACGGGCCACGCCAGGCGCAGGAAACGCCGCCGCAGCCAGTCGCGGTCCGTGCTGCCCCGGGCCCGCCAGCGTGTCAGTGAGGAGCCCGCCGCGTACCCGCCGACGAGAAAGAACACGCCGAGCATCTGCAGGATCCAGGTCATGGGCGCCAGCCACGCGGCGGCCCGCAGCGGGCTGTCCACCGCCAGCCCGCCGCCCGCCGCCGGGCTGAGCCCGCCGACCAACCAGTGTCCACACACGACACCGAGAATCGCCAGTGCCCGCAAGCCGTCGATGGCCCGTTCCCGGGGTGGAAGGGCGGTCGCGACCGGCGAGGGGGAAGCCGTCACGGTCATGGCATCGACGCTAGGTTCGAGGTTCCCCTAGACACATCCGGCGCACTCCCGGATCTGTGGTGGTGCAGTCCCCACCCGTAGGGGAAGTCCCGGGGTGCTTGCGGTCCGTCACCTGGGCGCGCTACGGTGCAACCAGGCCGTTCCCCCGCGGATGTGCGCAGCTGTCCTGCTGCCCCCCGGGGAGGCCCATTCATGATCGAGGCAACGCCCGGTCCCGACCACCCCCGCCGCCGCAGACGACGAGGGCGAACCACACCCCGCGAGGAGACGCGCGTGCGCGCAACCCCACCCCAGCACGATCCACAAGAGACTGATCCCGTGGACGGGATCGTCGACCAGCGTGGCGAGCAGTACTTCGTCCGTACGCAGGGCTACGCGCCCGGTCCGCACGACGCGTACCTGCCGCCGGCGCTGGTCCGCCGGCTCGGGCTGCGCCCCGGCGACCGCATCACCGGGACGCTCCGGGCCGAGGACGCCCATGGCCCTTCCTCAGGCGGACGTGGTCCGTCTTCGGGCGGGCGCGGTTCGTCGGCGGGCGGGCGTGGCAAGGCCAGGCCCGCCAAGGACCGGCCGAGTCCGGTCGAGACCGTCGACACCGTCAACGGGCGCGACCCGGAGCTGGCCAAGCGGCGCCCCGAGTTCTACGACCTGACCCCGATCCACCCGCACGAGCGGCTCCGGATGGAGACCGACCCGCGGGTGCTGACCACCCGCGTCATCGACCTGGTGATGCCGATCGGCAAGGGCCAGCGGGCGCTGATCGTCTCGCCGCCCAAGGCCGGCAAGACCGTGGTGCTCAAGGCGATCGCCCAGTCGGTGCTGCGCAACAACCCCGAGTGCCACGTGATGATGCTGCTCGTCGACGAGCGCCCGGAAGAGGTCACGGACATGCGCCGCTCGGTCCGCGGCGAGGTCATCGCGTCGCCGTTCGACCGCCCGGCCCAGGACCACACCGCCACCGCCGAACTGGCTGTCGAGCGCGCCAAGCGCCTGGTGGAACTCGGCCGCGACGTCGTCATCGTGATGGACTCGCTCACCCGCCTCGGCCGCGCCTACAACAACACGGCGTCGGGCAACAACAGCCGTACGCTCTCCGGCGGCGTCGGCGCCGCCGCCCTCGCCCCACCGAAGCGCCTCCTCGGCGCGGCCCGCGCGATCGACGGCGGCGGCTCCCTGACCATCATCGCCAGCGCCCTGATCGACACGGGCTCGCGCGGCGACACGCTGATCTACGAGGAGTTCAAGGGCACGGGCAACGCGGAGCTGACCCTGGACAGGGCGAGCGCGGACGGCCGCATCTTCCCGGCGGTCGACCTCAACGCCTCCGGCACGCGCAACGAGCACCTGCTGCTGCCCCCGGACGAACTGGCCGCCACCCACCTGCTCCGCCGCGCACTGGCGGGCCGCGACACGGCCCAGGCGCTGCCGCAGTTGCTCGAGCAGCTCTCACGTACGGGCAGCAACGCCGAGTTCCTGCTCCGCACCGCCGGCCACGCGCGCGTCGCCTGACGATCAGCCGCCTGCGCGGTGGAGATCGCGCAACAGCGCGATCTCGGCGCCGTGGTGGGTCTGCTCGTCGACGAGGGCCAGCACGACGTCACCGGCGCTGCGTGGTTCGCCGAGGTGGCTCGGCCGCAGTTCTCGCAGGCTTTCGTCGGTGGCCCGCTCCAGCCAGTCGCTGACGGGCGCGCGACTGTCCTGCCAGTAGGCGCGGGCCGCGGCCGCGGATCCCGGCACCACCAGGTCGGGAAACATCCGGACGCCGGGTCCGAACGCGTGCTCCCAGTAGATCCAGTTGCCGTTCGCGAGGTGCACCAGGCGCCACGCGATCGTCGTCAGGGGTGGCGGCTCCGGTGTCGTCCAGTCGTAGTCGATGTCCCATCGCCCGGGCAGGGTCGGATGCGCGCGGACGGTCCAACACCCGGGAGCCGGCTCCCAGAAGAACTCGGCGTCGGACATCCCGGCCAGGCGCCGCTCGAGCCGGTCACCGGACTCGCGCCACTGCCGCCGCAACACGTTGGTGGCGCTGACCATCGCCGAGCCCACCTCCACCTCGACAGACAGGCAGCCCACGATAGCCGCGCGGCCACTCAGGCCGGGGGCTCGTCCAGGACGAAGATGACGTACGCCTGACCGTTGGTCGAAGCCGTGAAGCGGGCCGCCGCGGCGAAGCCGAGGCCCGGCCCGTACGGCCCGGGCTGATGCGGGGACTGCGTCGACGTGGCTGGCGTCCGCTCGACTGACGCCGGGCGTCAGCCGCAGGTGAAGCGGGGCTCCGCCGCGTACGTCCAGGTGAACTTCTCCCGTTCCGTGACCTTGCCCGCCTTCTTGAAGACGCGGAACGCGTCCTGGGTGAAGCCCGGGATGCCGTTCGTCGCGATGCAGGTCGGGCCCTTCGCCAGCTTGATGACCTTCGGGCTCGTGATGTTGCGCCGCGGGCTGTATTCCGTGGTCACGCTGTCCCAGACCTTCGTGCTGTACATCGAGACCGTGATCGAGTTTGCGGTCCACGACGTGTCGATGACGACGCCGTACGGCGTGTTGTTGCGGAACTTCATGTCGAGGTCCGGCCAGAAGATCGTCGACTCGATGACCGCGGGATAACGATCGAAATAGTACGAGTGCGGCTTGTGCTCGACGTCCTCGAGCCCCGCGTAGTAGGCCGCGTTGAACAGGGTCGTCGTGAACTGTGAGGTGCCACCGCCGACGCCCGGCACGAGCTTGCCGTCGAGGATCACGGGCGCGTCCTGGTAGCCCTGCTGGTAGCCCCGCTCCCCCGTGTGCCCGTTCAGCGAGAACACCTTGCCCGGCTTGACCAGCGCGCCGTCGACCTCCTTGGCCGCCTGCACGATGTTCTGGCTGCGGGGCGCGGACAGGCCGCCGGTGAACCGGGTCGTGAACGTCGAGACGCGCTCCTTGATGCCGAGCTTGGCGATGTCGGCCGCGGTCGTCGCCGGTTTCGCGGTCACCAGCCTGCCGGCGACCGTACGTTCGGCGGCCGCCGAAGCGGGCAGCACCGCCAGCAGGTCCGTGGCGAGCGCGGACGTGTCGACCTGCCGGCCCTCCGTACCCTCGGTGACCTTCGGCTTTCCGCCCACGATCGCGACCCGCGCGTCCTTTGCCTCGGTCTCGACCGCGGCGAGCGGGCCCGTCAGCGCGGCGCGCAGCTTCTTCGCGTCCAGCGTCGGCTCGATCTTGCCGGCCTTGTCGGCGACCAGCCGCAGGCTCTTCGCGATCGCGGCCGGCGGCACCGTCACGTCGCCGCGCTCGGTCGTGACCGTCACCGGCGCCGACACCGCCGGGCGGGCGAACTCGGCGATCAGCTTGTCGACGTCCTCCTTCGTCGTGGCGGGATGGATCTCCACGATCGGCACGTCCACGGGGGCGCCACCGAGCCAGCCGGCGCGCACCGCTTCCGCCGATCGCGCGGCGTCGAGGCCGCGGCCCGGCTGGGGATAGTTCGGCTTCGGCGTCGTACCCGCGAACGTGATCGACGGCGGCTTCATCGCCCGCGCGTCCTTGCCCAGCGCCTGGCCCAGCAGGTCGTGCAGCTTGCGCTCGTCGAGGGTGACGACCGGGTCGACGGTACGCGCGCCGAGCAGCAGGCTGACCGGGTCGGGACGGGCCTCCATCGCGGCCGTGACGGTCGCCTCGACGTCGACACCGAGGCCGACGTCGGCGGGCACGACCTCGGCGGTCTGCTCCCCCAGCCGCAGCGGCACCGGCGCCCCGAGGGTGCCGATCTGCCCGGCCAGCCCGGCGTGCAGTGCGGCGACGGCCTCCGACCGGCTCTTGCCACCGATCTCGACGCCGAGCACCGTCGTGCCGCGGGGCACGTCACCGGCGTACGCGTAGGCGCCGGCACCGCCGATCGCACCCACGACGGCCGCGGTGATGCCGCCGATGAGGAAGAGCCGCCGGCGCGGCCTGGCCGGCGTTCGCTCGATCGGCGGACCCGCCTGTGCCGGGATGAAGCCCGGCGTGGTGGGCGGCGGGCCGACCGGGGCCGGGGTCGGTGGCGGGGTCCAGATCGGCGGTCGCGGCGCGGGGAACTGCACGGTCGGGGCGTCGTTGGCGTCCGGCTGCTGGTTCACTCGCCACCTCGGGGCTTCGACGGGCCGACCCGCGGGCCGACGGACGCGCGACGGCGCCCGCACGATGCTAGCGAGATTCGCCCCGAAGCGCGTCGCCTCACATCCGGGCGCGCAGCACGTCGAGCTCGCAGCCCGGCAGGGACGGGTCGAAGCCGTGCTCGACCAGCCAGCGGACCGCGATCAGGCTGCGCCACGACCACCAGCCGCGGATGACGTCGAGGTCGACGTCGGCACCGTAGCCGGCGATCACGTCGTCGAGGTGCTCCTCGTGCCCGAGGGTCAGGGTGGCGAGGTCGAAGAGGGCGTCGCCGGGGGCGGCCTCGGACCAGTCGATCACACCGACGACCGTGTCGTCCTCGACGAACACGTGGGTGATCTGCAGGTCGCCGTGGATGAACACCGGTTTCCACGGCCGCATGGCGGCCTGCGCCACCTCGCGGTTGCGGGTGATCAGGTCGCGGGGCAGGACACCGCCGGCGAGAAGCCGCCCGCACTCGTCGTCGAGGCAGGCGGCGAGCGCGTCGACGTCGGGACCGGGCCACGGCGGGAGGGGCGCGTCGTGCAGCGCGCGCACGGCGGCACCGGCGGCGACCCAGGCGGCGCGCGACGCGGGCGACGGCTCGCCGAGCCGGCCGAGTGCGGTGCCGGGCACGGCGGAGATCGCGAGCACGGGCGGCTCACGCCACAGGACCCGCGGAGTCGGGATGGGCGCGAGGGCGATCGCCTGGACCTCGACCTCGGTGCGCCGCGGGTCGACGTCGACCTTCAGGAACACGTCGCCGACGCGCAGGGTCGCCCGCTCACTGTGCGCGACGACGACCTCGATCTCCTCCACACCACCATTCTCCAAGCCGATCATCGACACCGCCGCTGGTTTATCCGCGCTTGCCGGGCCCCGCTAGGGTCCGTGCCGTGGATGTCGCCCGTACGTTCGTCGATGAGGTCGAGGGTCGGCAGCCCGGTGCGCTCGCCGGGTTGTTCCTGCACGGGTCGCTCTGCTGGGGTGAGTTCTTCGCCGGCAGCGATGTCGACTTCGTCGGTGTGTGGAGCCGGCCGCCCGACCACGGCGCGCTCGCCGCCGCCCACGAGGCAACCAAGGCGCGCCATCCGGACGTCACGTTCGACGGGTTCCACTGCTCCCCCGACGACCTCGCGGGCTCCGCGCTGGCCGTCGGGCCGCGACCCGTGTTCGTCCGGGGCGCGTTCGATCCCGCGGGCAGCATCGACATCAACCCCGTCACCTGGCACGAGCTCGCCGAGCGGGCCGTCGTCGTCCGCGGCACGCTGCCGCCCGTCCACACCGACCGGGCCGAGTTGCGCGCGTTCACCCGCGACAACCTCGACACCTACTGGCGTGCCTACATCCCCCAGATCGAGGCGGCCGGCGTCGAGGAGCTCGGCAAGCACGAATACTCGGTCGCGTGGGTCGTGCTCGGGGTCGCGCGCCTGCACCACCTGCTCGCCAAGGACGAGCTGACCTCCAAGAGCGGCGCCGGCCGCTACGTCGTCGCGGACCTGGACGCCCGCTGGCACCGCCTCGCCGTCGACGCGCTGCGCATCCGCGAGGAGCCGGAGAAGCCGACCAGCTACACCGACACGACCGCGCGCGGCCAGGAGACCTACGAGTTCCTGTGCTGGGCGGTCGAGGACGGGACGAGCGGGCGGCTGAGCACGACGAGATAGCGGCAGGGGCGGTCCGTCGCGTTCACGTAGGTGCCCGGCTTCGGTGCGCCGAGCTCCAGGCAGTCGCCGGCGTGCAGCTCGTGTTCCACCTCGCCCTCGCGGAAGCGCAGCGTGCCCTCCAGGACCCAGATCTGGTGATTCGCCATCTGGTACGACTCCGCCGGGTAGGCGACCTCCGCGCCCGCGGGCAGGTCGACCTCGACGAGCTGGGCCGGGCCGCCGGGTGGGGAGACCGCGCGACGGCGGTAGCCGGTGGCCGGGTCGACCCAGACCGGCTGCTCGGCCAACCGCGCCAGGCGACGGCTCCTGCCCTCGGTGCGGGCGAACAGCTCGGACAGGGTCAGCCCCAGCGCCGCCGTGAGGCGGCCCAGCAGCACCGCCGTCGGCTGTGCCTCGCCGCGCTCGACCTTCGCGATCATGGCGCGGGAGACCCCGGAGCGTTCGGCGAGCGCGCTGACCGAGAGGTCCGCGGTGGTGCGCGCCGCGCGGAGGGCTGTTGCGAGGTTCACCGTCAAGGCGTCGGTCATGGCCGTCACTATAGTCCCCAGACTGCTTACGATAGTGGCATGTCGCTCACCATCCGGGCCGCGCGCACGACCGACGCCGCCGCCTGCGCCGCCATCTACCGGCCGTACGTCCTGGACACCGCGATCACCTTCGAGACCGAGCCGCCCACGGGCGCCGAGATGTCCGCGCGCATCGACGCGGCCAATCAGGAGCACGGCTGGCTGGTGGCCGAGATCGACGGGCGGGTCGTGGGCTACGCGTACGCCGGGCCCTTCGCCGTCCGTCCCGCGTACCGGTGGTCCTGTGAGGTCAGCGTCTATCTGGAGACCGGCCTGCGCCGCACCGGCGCCGGACGCGCCCTGTACGAGGCGCTGCTGACGAGGCTGCGCGAGCGCGGCTACCGCGTCGCGGTGGCGAAGATGACGCTGCCCAACGACGCGAGCGTGGGCCTGCACACCGCCCTCGACTTCGAGCGCGTCGGCGTGCATCGGCGCATCGGCTGGAAGAACGGCGCGTGGCACGACGTCGCCGTCGTCCAACGTGCACTGGCGGCCGACGACGCGCCGCCGGAAGATGGCGGCAGCGGCCGGTAACCCGTCGCCGGGCCGGATCGCGTCTACCCAGGTGACATGACCCGACCGGCCGCGGGGGAGCAGATGGGCACCGACTTCGAGTCGTTCTTTCGCGCGCGAGCACCCGCGCTGCTGCGCACCGCGTACCTCCTGACGGGTGATCGGCATCTGGCCGAGGACCTCGTGCAGGAGGCGCTGGCGCGCACCTTCCGGGCGTGGCGGCGGATCGGCGACAGCGGCAACCCGGAGGCGTACGCCCGGCGCGTCATGTACCACCTCCAGGTCAGCCGGTGGCGCCTGCGCCGCGTGGTCGAGACCATGCCGGGCGACCTGCCCGAGCAGCACGGTCACGTTGACCACGCGCACGACGCGGTCGAGCGGCTGGCGCTGCGGCGGGCGCTGCTGGCCCTGCCGGTGCGCCAGCGGGCCGTCGTGGTCCTGCGCTACTTCGAGGACCACAGCGACACGGAGATCGCCGACATCCTCAACTGCCGCGTCGGGACCGTGAAGAGCCATTCCGCGCGGGCCCTGCGCCGGCTGCGCGCGTTGATGCCCGACCTCGACCTGGCCGAAGGGGTGACCCGATGAAGGACCTGAAGCAGCGGCTCACCGCGTTGGCCGACGACATGGGTGACACCGACGTCGAGCCGTTGCGGGCGCGGGTGGACCGCACCGCGCGGCGGATCGGGCGCCGCCGGGCCGCCGTCGCCACGGTCGCCGCGCTGGCTCTGGTCGGCGCCGTCACCGTCGGCGGGCTGCGGTTCCTGCCGCGGGCGCAGGAGGCGCCGCAGCCCGCCACCAGCACCACGCCGACGCCGGCCGTCGCCAGCGCCACGCCGACAGCGACACCGACCGCCGGCGGCATGCCGGCCGTGCCGCCCGAGCGGTGGATCGCCGCCTACCAGACCGCCGACGCGTACGCGGTGCGCGAAGTGTCCGGCCGGACCTCCCGCGAGCTGGCCAGCAGGGAGTCCAACCCCAGGAACGGCGCGCCGTTCGCCATTGTGGACCTCGCCGCCGGTGGCGGCGGGAACGTGTACGTCGCCTCCTGCTGCGAGCCCGTGCCCGGCACCGTCCACAAGGTCGTCGACGGGGACACCGTGGCTTACAGCTTCGGCGTGCGCGTCGACGCCCGCGGCGACCTGGTGGCGGTCACCGACGCGCTGGGCGCCTGGATGCTGCACGTCGACGACCCGCGGAGCCCCGGCCGCGCCCTCGGCGAGCCGGTCGCGCAGGGTGGCCGGATCGGCGCCAGCGACGCGGCCGTCCTGCCCGACGGGCGGGTCGCGGTGCTGATCAACGCGGCCCACTTCGGCATCGGTGCCGACGCGCCGCAGTTGCTGTTGCTCAGCCGCGACGGCGCCCGGTGGCAGAGCCGCACGATGGCGCTCGAGCGCGACTACTGCGCGGTCGTCGCGCTGGCCGGTGGCGTGGGGCTGGTGCCGGCGCGGCCCGGCTTCCACCACGCCGCCGACCTCTGCGTCGCGGAGCGCCTCGACGTGCGCGACCTGACCACCGGCGACACCCGGCAGGTGCACCTGCCGGGCGGCCCGGCGGCCGAGGTCTCGACCGACGACGCCGGCAGGTACATCCTGGCCACCGGGACCGACGGCCGCCTGTCGTGGCTGACGGTCGACGGCCGTTCCGGAACGTTGGACGCGCCGGGCAACGTGCGCGCCGCGGACTGGTGAGGGCGTCAGGTCCGCGGCAGCACGGTCGTCGCGACGATGACGTTGTTGACGATCGTCGCCGTGACCGTGCGGGTGACCGCTTCCCCGGCGGCGCCCGCTCCCCAGTCGCCGCGCTCCAGTTGCTTGGCGCGCGTGATGACCGGCGTGGTCCACGGGATCTCGCGGTGGAACTGCGGCAGCGTGCCGCTGCCCGAGAGCAGGGCCGCGAGGGCCGCCACCCGGGGCCGGGGCTCGGCGCCGTCGACGAGCACCTCGCGGACGTCGCCGAGCAGCCCGGCCCGGCGGCCGTTGCCGCCGTCCGCGAGGGCGGTCGTGGTGAACACGCCGAGCGCCTTGCGGGTCTCCCGGCGCAGGTCGCCGCGGTCGACGAGCCGGTCCAGCAGCGGGCCGCGCAGGGTCGGCCCGACCGCGGCGAGGACCGTCTGGACACCGCGGGGCTTCCCGGCGACGTAGTCCCAGGCGGACCGCAGGATCTCGTCGGCCGGCGGACGGTCCTCGACCGCCTCCACCCGCGTCGTGCCGAGCCGGCCGGAGTCGGTCCGCACGTGGCCGCCGAGGCCGAGGTCCGCGAGCACCGCACCGGCGAGCGGGTAGTACAGCGTGTTCTCGCCGGCGATGGTGCCCGTACCCGACCTGGGGTTGGGTTGGAACAGCAGGAGCAGCAGATCCTCGGCCAGGATCGGCGCCGCGTCGGGCTGTCGGTTCATCGGTGTTCCTTTCGTCAGGCCACTGTGGAGAGCAGGCCCCAGGCCAGCGTGGTGGTCAGCGTGGTCCAGATGACGATGGCCACCCCCTGCCACAGCAGCACCCTGCCGCGTGGGATGCCGGAGCCGATCAGGATCGCGGACGTGAACTGGGTCGGGATCGCCAGCGGGCCGAGGATGCTCGCACCCGGCACGCCGAACCGGACCACGAACCGGCGGAACCGCTGCCGCCCCTTCGACTCGGGCTTCGCCGTCGCCGCCGCCGTCGCCGGCACCGCCCGCAGCGCCCGCCGGCGCGTGGCGGCGGTGCGGATCCGCGAACCGAGCAGGACGACCACGAGTACGCAGAGGAAGTTGCCGATCGCGGCGGCCACGGCGGCGGCGACCGGGTGGATGCCGCCGAGGACACCGATCGGGGACGCTCCCTCACCTTCGATGAACGGTATCGCGGCCGCCAGCATGACGATGAACGGTTGGACCAGGTCAGGCACCTGAGCCACGAGACTCTGGAAGTCCCGGACAAGGCTCTCGGTGGGATTCACGGGCAGGGCTCCTCGGGGTACGTAGGTCGAGTGCCCAGTGAAGACCGTGTTCCAGGAACACAGGCAAGCCCGTGGAGACCACCGTCACGTCCCGCGCAGGTGCTGCTGTGCGAGGAGGCTCGCGCGGTACAGGACGTCCAGTTGTGCCTTGTTGTAGAGCTCGGTCACGGCCGCGACGAACGTCTGCTGCGTGACCTGCTCGCTCTGCGACAGCCGGCCGGCCGGGTCGCTCAGCCACGGGTACGCGGCGAGGTGCTTCGCGAGGGTCGGCGCGAGCTGCTCGGCGAGGCGCTGCCGGGTCTCCTCGTCGGCGTCGGCCGGCAGCGTGTCGATGACGCTGGTGTCCTCGGGGTCCGCTTCCACCATGTCCCGCAGGTCGGCGAGCGCGTCCTCGTCGTACAGCCGGGTGTAGATGTGGATGATCGAGCTGTCGGCCTCCGACAGCCGCGAGGCCACGGATTCGAACCCCGGGGGTACGTCGGCCGGCGCGCGCTCACGCAGGATCGCCGCGATGTTGGCGCGCGCCTTCTCCAGGCGCTCGATGCGCGCCTGGAGCTCGGCGTCGACCTGCCGCAGGGCGTCGGGGGCGCTGTCGCCGCCCGCGCCGACCTCCGCGATCCGCGCGAGCGGCACACCGAGCTCGGCGAGCCGGCGGATGCGCAACAGGCAGACGAGCTCGGGAACGCCGTATTTCTTGTATCCGTTGTACCGGCGGCTGGGCTCGTCGAGCAGACCGAGCCGGTGGTAGTGCCGGATGGTGTTCACCGTCGTCCCCGCCAGCTCGGCGAGCTCGCGCGTGCTCCAGGCCATGTCAGTAGAACTGGGACAGCTCCACCGCTATTCCGACCGTTCTGCGCGGTTGCTGCCCGGAAGGGGCGGTAGTGGCCAGCGGGTCGGCCCGGGCGCCGGTCGACACTCCTCAGTAGACATGGGGCCAGCCCGCCGAGTCGTACGCGATGCGGTTGATGCCCAGCAGCGCGGCGCCGTTGTCGGCGTAGTAGTGGTAGACGAGCACGTCGCCGTCGGTGTCGGCGAGCACCGCCTGGTGGCCGGGGCCGTGGACGCGGCCGTGCCCGGCCAGCACCTGCGTGCCGCCGCCGGCCGTCATCGCGACGCCGGCGCGGTCGAGATAGGGCCCGGTCACGCTCGTCGACCGGCCGACCATCACCCGGTAGGTGCTCGCCGCGCCCTGGCAGCAGCGGTCGAACGACACCCAGAGGTAGTAGTAGGCGCCGCGGCGCACGATGAACGGCGCCTCGATCGCCCCGCCGCCGCGGCCCGCGACGCTCACCATCGTGGTGCCGGAGCGCAGCCCCGTCGACGGGTCGAGCGCCACCATCCTGATGCCGGACCAGAACGACCCGAAGCTCAACCACCACCGGCCGGCGGCGTCCACCACCAGGTTCGGGTCGATGGCGTTGAAGGTGTCGCTCGTGCGGGACTCGACGACCAGGCCGGCATGCGTCCAGGTGCCCGACGCGCCGGTGAGGCTGGTCGCCAGGAAGATGGCCGAGCGGTTGGAGCCGAAGGTGGACGCCGAGTAGTACATCCAGTAGCGCCCGTCGAGGTAGGTCAGGTCGGGCGCCCAGAGGTTGCGGCTGCCGGCGGTGTAGGCCGTCGTCCACGGCGCGCCGCCGGGGAACGCCGACCCCGCGTTCCGGAACGCCGTGCGGTCCGGAGACGTCTTGAGGCTGATGTCGTCGCCGGTGTGCGCCAGCAGGTATCCGCCGCCGGGCCCCCGGACGATCGCCGGGTCGTGCACGGCGACGTTCCCGGTCACCGTGCCGGGGTTCGGATAGGCGCGACCGGCGGCCGGTCGGCCGGACAGGGCGGTCACGCCGGTGACGGCGACGACCACCGCGAGGAACGAAGCGGCGGCGCGCCGCCGTCCGCGGGAGACAAGGGAGATCATGGCGTCCTTCCGCTTGGGGGAACGGAATGACGGTCAGGGCACGAACCGCCCTGACATGTTAACGTTAACAATCGATGATCGCCAATGCGTTCGGTTTCGGGTCGGTGGGCGCGGGGGTAGCAGACGGCATGGATCGCAACCTCGTCCGGGCCCTGGTGTCCGTCTGGGATCGACCGGCCTTCCGTGACGGCCTGCGGCACCTCATCGACCTCGACGAGGTCACGGCCCTGCTGGCCGCGCTCGCCGTCGACGACCGGTCCGACGAGGTCGACCTGCGGGTGATGAGCCTGCTGCGGTCGGCGCTGGAGACCACCGAGATCCGGCGCGCGGTGCTGCTGCTCGTCGACACCGACGACGTCCGGCGGGAGGTCACCGCGAGCATCGCCGAGGGGCTCGCCGACCGACCGGGGCTCGCGGCCGCCGTCACGTCCGCTCTGGACGATCCGGCGGTGCGGGCCGAGATCACCGCCGCGCTCGAGTCGCCCCGGCTGCGGGCCGCGGTCTGGCGGGCGGTGGACGACCAGTTCGGCGGCCGCCGGTGGAAGACGGTCACCGAACTGGTCGTCCTGCTGGCCCGGCACGGCCACGCGCGCCGCCTGGTCTGGATGCTCAAGCGGCACGGCGTCCTGCGGGAACTGCGCCGCCGGTCAGGACCGGCGGCGGCCTAGCTGCAGCGTCTCCAGCAGCCGCAGCCAGATCTCGCTGACCGTCGGGAAGCTCGCGACGGCGTGCCAGAGCCGGCTGACCGGCACCCGGCCGGTGATCGCGACCGTCGCCGAGTGCAGCAACTCGGTCGTGGCGCTGCCCACGAACGTCGCACCGATCACGGTGTCGGTGGCCCGGTCGACGACGAGCTTCGCCCGCCCGTCGTAGTGCTCCCGCGAGATCGCCGCCCCGGAGATGGCCGCGATGTCGTACTCGGCCGTCTCCACGTCGATGCCGCGCCCCCGTGCCGCGGCTTCGGTCAGGCCCACGTCGCAGACCGGCGGATCGAGGAACACCACGTGCGGCACGGCGTCGTACTCCGCGGTGGTCAGGCTGTCGAACGGTGGCTCGGTCAGTGACCGGCCGAGCGCCCGCGCGGTGATGACCTCGCCCGCGACCCTGGCCTGGTATTTGGCGAAATGCGTCAGCAGGGCCAGGCCCGTGAGGTCGCCGACCGCGTAGAGCCAGTCGGTGCCGACCACCGTGAGCTGGTCGTCGACGTCGAGATAGCCGTGCGGCGCCGGGATGCCGACCGACTCCAGCCCGATGTCGTCCGTGCCGCCGGTGCGCCCGAGCGCGACCACGATCTCGTCGGCCTCGATCTCGTCGCCGTTGTCCAGCGTGACGGTCACCGGCCCGCCGTGGAGGTGGCCGATCCCCCGCTGCCGCGCGTCCGGGCGGCGGACCCGGGTGACGGTCGTGTCCAGGCGCAGCGTCACCCCGGCCTCGGCGAGGTGCCGCGCCGCGAACTCGCCGACGAACGGCTCCATCGTCTTGAGCAGGCGCGGGCCGCGGTGCACCAGCGTGGTGTCCGCGCCCAGCGCGCGCAGCCAGGTGACGGCCTCCGTGGCGACCGGTCCCCCACCGAGCACCACGACCCGCCCGGGCACCTCCCGCAGCGCCGTGACGTCGCGGGACGTCCAGGGCAACGCCTCCGCCAACCCGTCGGTGGGCGGCACGGCCGCCGTGCTTCCCGTCGCCAGCACCACCGCCCGCGTCGCCGTGATCGTCCGCACCGATCCGTCCGACGCCGTCACCGCGACGGTCCGCTCGCCGGCCAGCCGCCCGCGGCCGCGGACGAGGTCGATCCCGTTGGCCTCGAGGAACTCCACCTCCTGCGGGTCCGCGTAGTGGAACGCGATGTCGTCACGCCGGGCCAGCACCGCCGGCACGTCCAACGGGCGGTCGCCGAGGATCTCCCGTACGCCCGGCAGGTCCCGACCCACGCTGCGCGCCTCGACGGGCATCAGCAGGGCCTTGCTCGGCCGGCAGGCCCAGTACTCGCACTCGCCGCCGATGAGGTCCTCCTCCACCAGCACGGTCGAGAGGCCGGAGAACTGGCTCGCGTACTGCGCCGCCGTCTCACCCGCCTGGCCGCCGCCGACGACGATGACGTCCCACTGGTCCCTGTCCCGCGTCGCACTCTCGGACACGACGATCCCCCTCCGCTTTACGCCCTCTCGCACCCTGTCAACCCTGACGTCGGGTCGTGGGCGTTTCGTCCATCTCCGCCCGTCCGAAAACTGGGCTACTCAGCCCAGTTAACGTCGAGATAACTGGGCTGTCAAGCCCAGTTACGGTAGGCTGGCGGCATGTCCGTGACCGACCGCCGGCTCACCCGCAGGGGCGAGGCCACCCGCGCCCGCATCGTCGAGACGGCGGCGGGACTGATCTACGCGCACGGCGTCGCGCGCACCAACAACGAGGCGGTGCGCAGTGCCGCCGGGGTCAGCGGTTCCCAGCTCAGCCATTACTTCCCCGACAAGGAGAGCCTCCTGCGGGCGGTGCTGCGGTGGCGGGCCGACGCGATGATGGGCCTGCACCAGACGCCGCCGCAGGGTCCGCCCGACAGCATCGCCGCCCTGCGCTCCTGGGCCGACTCCAACCTGACCGACGAGACGGTCCGCGACGGTGGCTGCAGCTTCGGCTCGCTCGCCGCCGAGGTCATGAAGTCCGGCCTCGACCTGAACGACGAGATCGCCGGCGGCTTCGACCGCTGGAAGGCACAGCTGCGCGAGGGCCTGACGGCGATGCGCGCCGCGGGCGTGCTGCGCCCCGACGCCGACCTGGAGCACCTGGCGTACGTGCTGATGGCCGCGTTCCAGGGCGGCATGCTGCTGAGCCAGGGCGCCCGCGACGTCACTCCACTTCGGAACGCCCTGTACGGAGCGATCGCCTACGTGGAGACGTTCGGTAACGCGTAACCGATGTGTTACGCTTTCGCGGTGGACGAGGTAGCGGGGGCGATCGCCGACCAGGTGCGGCGGGAGATCCTGCTGATGCTGCGCGACGGTCCGCTCACCGCCGGCCAGATCGCGGACCGCTTCGCGATCAGCCGGCCCGCCGTCAGCCGTCACCTGCGGGTGCTGCGCGAGGCCGGCGTGGTCAGCGACACCGCCGACGGCCGCCGCCGCGTCTACGCACTGGTCACGGCGCCGCTCGACGAGTTGGCGGGGTGGCTGGAGCGACTCACCCGGCCCGCCGGCTGGCAGCACCGCCTCGACGCGCTGGAGACCGAGGTCTACCGCACCCGCCGCGAGCGGCGCTCGGCCGCCGCGCCCGACCGACCCCAGGAGAAGACCGCATGAGCCCGACACCCACCGGCCGCCTGCTCGGCAACGACCTCGTCCTGACCCGCACGTTCCGCGCACCGGCCGCCGACGTGTGGGCGAGCCTCACCGATCCCGAGCGCACCGCCCGCTGGTACGGGCCGTGGAAGGGCGACGCCGCGCCGGGCCGCACGATCGAGGTCCAGTTGATCCACGAGGACGGCCAGCCGTGGACGGAGATGACGGTGGACGCCTGCGAGCCGGCCCGGCGACTGGCGCTGTCCGCCGTCGACGCGCACTACCGGTGGCACCTGGACATCGTCCTGGCCGAGGAGGCGGGTGTGACCGAGTTGCGGTTCACCCAGCACATGACCGACACCGACGGCGTCGGCGACATCGGCCCGGGCTGGGAGTTCTACCTCGACGCGCTGGTGGCCGCCCGCGAGGACCGCCCGGCGCCGCGGTTCGACGACTACTACCCGGCGATGAAGGACCACTTCGAGGCACAACGCTAGGCACATCGGCCCGCCGCCGTCACAGATCGGGTGGCCGTCCGGTCGAACAGGTATGGACCTCGACTCGCTGCCCCGTCCCGTGGCCGTCGCGTTGGGCGGTGGTGGTGTGCTCGGTGCGGCGCACGTGGGAGTGGGCAAGGCACTGGAGGCGCGCGGATTCGTGCCGGACCTCATCGTCGGCACGTCGGTCGGCGCGCTGACAGGGGCCATCGCGGCCGCCCACCCCGACCGGGCCGCGCCCTGGCTCGAACGGGTCTGGACCGGACTGCGCCGCCGCGAGGTGTTCCCCTTCGGCTCGCGCGCCAGCATCTTCGGCGATCGCGGCCTCCGCCGGCTGATCGCGCGGGCCGCGCTGCCGCCGCGGATCGAACAGTTGGGGATCCCGTTCACCGCGGTGGCGATGGACCTGGCCGCCGGCGGCCAGGTGCTGCTCGACCACGGCGACCTGGAGTCCGCGCTGCTGGCCAGCACGGCCATCCCCGGCGTCCTGCCGCCCGTGCGGCGCGACGGCCGCACGCTGGTCGACGGTGGGGTGATCGCCTACGTCCCGGTGCGCGCCGCCCGACAGGCCGGGGCGGCCAGCCTGGTGGTGCTGGCGACGGGCCCGGAGAGCCAGCCGGTACGCCCGATGTCGCGGCGCGGGGGCGCCGGTGCGGTCGCGGTGCGGGCCGGGCTGCTGATGCTGCACGAGCAGATCGAACGTGACCTGCTCGAGGTGTCGAAGGACGTGCCGACCGTGGTGCTGCCGACCGGTGTCGACAAGTGGCCCGCCCCCTGGGACTTCGCGCACGCGCAGCGGCTCATCGACACCGCTTCGGCGACGTCGGGCCGTTTCCTCGACCGGCTGCGGGTCAGCGGGCCCGGGCTGTATCGAATGTCCGCAGTGGTCACTCCACCAGCTTGCCGACCGACGACACCTCCGCCATGAGCGCGGCGATCTCGGCCGGCACCGGCTCGACCTCCTCGCGGACGACGCCGTCGGCGGGCGACCAGACCAGGTTGACCCGCAGAGCCGGGTCGAGCTCCGGGTAGTCGCCGCGGTTGTGGCAGCCCCGGGTTTCGCGCCGCTCCAGGGCCGCCGCGAGCGTGGCGCGGGCCGCGAGCGTCGACGACTTCAGGTCGAAGGCGTGCGCGAGGTCCTGGAACCCGGCGATGTCGGGATGGATGCCGACGGCCGCCGTGCGGGCCTCGATCGCGTCCAGGTCGGCGAGGCCGGTGCGCAGCCCCGACTCGTCGCGGACCACCCCGGCGTACGCGGTCATCGTGTCCCGGACCGCCCGCTGCAACGCCCGCACGTTCTCGGGGCCGTCCGCCGCCAGCAGACCGTGCACTTCGGCGCGTGCCTCGGCGGTCGCGGCCGCGGACCGACGTTGCACCTCCAGGCCCGCCGAGTACGCGGCCGCGGCCTCGGCGACGATGCGGCCGTAGACGAGCAGCTCGATCAGTGAGTTGCCGCCGAGCCGGTTGGCGCCGTGCAGGCCGCTGGCCGCCTCGCCGACCGCGAACAGGCCCGCGACGTCGGTGCTGTGGTCCTCCGGCCGCACCCAGACGCCGCCCATCGAGTAGTGCGCCGTCGGGGCGATCTCGATCGGGTTCACCGTGATGTCGAGCATCTGCAGCTCCAGCATCATCTGGTAGACCCGTGGCAGGCGCCGCATGATGGTCTCGCGCGGCAGGTGCGACACGTCCAGCCAGACACCGCCGTTCGCGGTGCCGCGACCCTCCTGGATCTCGGTGAACTCGGCCAGCGCCACCCGGTCGCGGGTCGACAGCTCCATCCGCTGCGGGTCGTAGCGCTCCATGAACCGCTCCCCCGCCGCGTTGCGCAGGATGCCGCCCTCGCCGCGGGCGGCCTCCGAGACCAGCGTCCCGGCCGCGTTCTCGGGCGCGAGGATGCCGGAGGGGTGGAACTGCACGAGCTCCGGATCCCGGATGCGGGCGCCGGCCAGGACCGCCAGCCGGAAGGAGTCGCCGGTGTTCTCGTCGCGCCGCGAGGACGTACGCCGCCAGATCCTGGTGTGTCCGCCGGTGGCGAGGATGACCGCGTCGGCGTGGACCGCGTAGCGGGTGCCGTCGTTCACGTCGAAGCCGTACGCGCCGAACACCACGTTGTCGCGGACGAGCAGGCGCGTCACGTACACGGTGTCGAGGATCGGGATGTTCAGCTGCTCCGCCCGGCGCACCAGCGTCCGCTGGATCTCCAGCCCCGTGTAGTCACCGGCGAACGCCGTGCGGCGGTAGGTGTGCGCGCCGAAGAACCGCTGCGAGATCCGGCCGTCGTCCTCGCGTGCGAACGCCATGCCGTAGCGCTCGAGATCGTGGATGCCGCGCGCGGCACCCTGGGCGACGACCTCGACGGTACGCGGATCGGCCAGCAGGTAGCTCTCCTTGATGGTGTCGGCGGCGTGCTGCTGCCAGCTGTCCTGCGCGTCCATCGTCCCGAGCGCGGCGTTGATGCCACCGGCGGCCAGCGTCGTGTGCGCGTCGGAGCGCGGTCGCTTGCCGACCATGATCACGTCGACTCCGCGCTCGGCCAGCTCGATCGCGGCCCGCAACCCGGATCCACCGGTCCCGACCACCAGCACCGCGGTCGCCAGCCGCCGTTCCGCAGCGTTCATGGGTCCCACCACCTGTCGCGACGTCGTTCCTCACAAGGCTAGGCAGGCCGACTCCGCGGACCGTTGCGGCTGATGCTGCGCTGACCGCAGGGTCACGAGTCACCGGTTGGGCTGGCCGGCCTCCAGCCGCGCGATCGACGCGCGGGCCGCCGCCACGAAGCTCCAGAACAGCGCGGTGGTGGTGTGCCTGCGCTGCGCACGGGTGTTGACCTCGAACATCGCGGTGCGCAGCGGGGTGGTGATCTCCAGCTGGGCGCCGGCGCCGAGCAGCGTGCGGTTGGCGATGTTGGCCGGGTCGTCGCCGTCGAGGTCCTCGTGCGCGATCCCGGCGTCGATGGCGGTGATGCCCGCGGCGTTGAGGTCCTGCAGCAGGAACTGCTTGAACGTGGCGTTGCGCCCACCGACCAGCACCGCACGTGCCTCGTCGGGGAGGCCCGCCTGGGCCGCGGTGCACCCGTGCAGGCCGAGCGCGTTCAGCGCGCCGCCGCACAGCGACCGGGCGACCAGGTCGTCGCAGTGCGACGAGCTGATGTGCAGGTCGGCGTTGTTCGAGGCCCGCAGGCCCTCGAACATCCAGTAGTCGTGGGTCGGACCGGCGGCCGCCAGCGTGGCGGGGTGGTAGCCGGCCACCGCGAGGCACAGCTCGGAGGTGCCGACCTCGATGCCGCCACCGTGCGGCGCGAGGACCGCGGTGCGCGGATAGCCGTCGCCGGTGCCGAGGTTGTCGTCGAGCCCACCGTGCCGCCGGTGGCGCCGCCCGTAGTCGACCCCCTCGACCAGCGCGGGGTCGGCGTAGAGAGCGGTGTTGGAGGGATAGAGGTCGGCGGCCGCCGCGGCCGGTGTGGCCACCCCGGCGAGCTGCGCCGCGGGCACCGCCACCGCGATCGTGGCGAGCAGGTGCCTTCTGCTGATCAACGTCATCGTGTCCGTCCCCGTCGCCCACCCGTCATGGTCCCGCGAAGTATCTCAATATTCGTCGCGCTGGATGGCCCGATCGACGCATGCGTGGCCGCGCGTTGGGTAGGAGTTGCCCCATGTTCGAATCCGGGCTGCTCGTCGACGACCGTTACCGCCTCGAGGCGCCGATCGCCAGTGGTGGGATGGGGCAGGTGTGGCGGGCCACCGACACCGTGCTCGGGCGCACCGTGGCGGTCAAGCTGCTGCACCGGTTCGTCGACGAGACCGCGCGGGCGCGGTTCCGGGACGAGGCGCGGGCGATGGCGGCCCTGGGGCATCCGGGCGTCGCCGGCGTGTACGACTACGGCGAGACCGCGGGCGCGGACGCGTACATCGTGATGGCCTGTGTCGAGGGCCGGCCGCTGTCGCAGCGGATCGCGGAGGCCGGTCGCCTCGGCGCCGCCGAGACCGCGTCCGTGGTCGCACAGGCCGCCCGCGCGCTGCAGGCCGTACACGATGCCGGTGTCGTCCATCGCGACGTCAAACCCGGCAACCTGATCGTCGAACCCGGCGGTGCCGTCGTGCTCATCGACTTCGGTGTCGCGGTGACCGCCGGCGCGCCCGGTCACACCGGGATCCACGAGGTGGTCGGCACGGCGCTCTACATGGCGCCCGAGCAGGTCACCAAGCAGGACCTGACACCCGCGACCGACGTGTACGCGCTGGGCGCGGTCGCGTACCACTGCCTGGCCGGTCGGCCGCCGTTCGAGTCCGGCAGCGCCGTCGACGTCGCGCTGTCCCATCTGCGGGACGAGCCGGACCCGCTGCCGGACGACGTGCCGGCGGGGCTGGCGCACGTGGTCGAGACCGCGATGGCCAAGGATCCGGCGCGCCGGTATCCGACGGCCGCGGCGCTGGCCGAGGCGGTCGAGAACAACACGACGG
This sequence comes from Asanoa siamensis, assembly GCF_016862555.1. Taxonomy (GTDB): domain Bacteria; phylum Actinomycetota; class Actinomycetes; order Mycobacteriales; family Micromonosporaceae; genus Asanoa; species Asanoa siamensis. The sequence continues at coordinate 26,864 of NZ_BONE01000020.1, forward strand.
TGGAGACGGCGCCCGTGGTAGCGGCGGCGGTGCCGGCTGAGGTGCCGCCGGTCGAGGCGCCGCCGGTCGAGACGCCGCCGGTCGAGACGCCGCCGGTCGAGGAGCGTCCGGCGCCCGGGCGCAGGGTCCGGCACGCGGTCGGCGCGCTGGCCCTCGGCGTGGCCACGCTCGTGGCGAGCCTCGCGCTCGCCGACCCGACCGGCGGCACCACGCCGACCACGGACCGGCCCGCACCGCCGGCGTCCACCGGCGGCACCCGCCCGGCGGCGACCGGGACGGATGCCGGCGGCGCCGAGCCGAGCACCACCGGCGACAGCCCCACGGCCACTCCCGCGCCGACCGGCGCGCCCGTCGACGTGGGCGGGCCCGACCCGACACCCCCCTCGGCCCCGACCGGCGACCCCACGCCGGCGCCGGACCAGGGCCAGGACCAGGAGCAGGAGCCGGACGACGAGCCCGACCCCGAACCGAGCGCGACCAGCGAACCGACCACCGAACCGGACGAACCGGAAACGCCCACCGAACCCGTCGAGCCGTCCGGCGAGCCGCGGTGACGGGAGGCGCGCGCCCGACGCTTCTCCGTTCGTGGTGGACGACTACGAGCCAGATCCAACCGGCAAATCCCTCACCAGGCCGCAAATGGAGTACGACGTCAACGAGGCGGGCCAACGGCAACTGATCGTCGTGCAGTCGCCCACCCTGGACGACGTCGTGTCGGCGCTCGACGCGCTCGATCGCGCGTCCCGTACGACGCTGACGCTCATCGACGGCAGCGGCGCCTACCTCAGCGTCGGCGGTGGTGACGGGCTCTACCACGTCTACCTGGGCGCGTTCGACCACGACGACCGGGTGATCCTCCAGTCGGCGGGCACCGGGGAGTTGGAGCACGACGGCCACCGCTACTCCGCCCCCGACGTGGTCGACCGCGACACGGCGCGGGCGGCACTGTCCGAGTTCCACCGCACGGGCCGGCCCGACCTCGGCCTGGCCTGGCGCGCCGGCTGACCCGACCGCGTTTCCGAGAATTTCCCGGCACCGCCGCAACCGGCGGGTCGGGTCGGGCCTCGAGGCCACGCCGTTGACGTTCGTCGTCCGCGGCACCGCCCGGAATACCGTCGGGTGAGCCCTGTCGTCCCGCCGCCCCCGCGCGAAGGAGTCGCCATGTTCCGCGAAGAGGATCTCGCCCTGCTCGCCCGGCCGCTCTACGCCTTCCTCACCGTCGCACCGCGCGGCGGCCGCTGGCCCGCGCCGCGGCCCGTCTGGTTCGAGGTGACCGGGGACGGCGACCTGCAGATGTTCTCGCTGCCGGACGCGCCGAAGCTCGACCGGCTCCGCGAGCAGCCGCGGGCGTCGGTCGTCGTCGCGGCGCCGCCCGGCGAGCCGGAGCACTGGGTGGCGGTCGAGGGCCCGGTCACGCTGCACGAGGACGGCGGCGCCGATCTGGCGGTGCGGCTGGCCGGACGGTACTGGGACCTCAGCGCCCCGGACCCCGAGCACGAGCGGCTGATCGAGGAGTATCGCGCCGGCGACCTGGTGCGCATCGTGCTGCACGCGGAGAAGGTGAACCGCTTCTCCGCGTGACGCCGTGCGGGTCAGGACAGCCGGGCGACGCCACCCAGGCAGGCGCTGCGGCTCGGGTTGTCGACGAAGTCGGTCGGGTCGTCGGCGTCGGGGTGCCACTGCGGCACCCACACCAGGCCCGGCTCGATCAGGTCGAGGCCATCGAAGTAGCGCAGGACCTCCGTACGCGTGCGGGGTTTGAGCTGGGTCGCGGTGTCCCGCTTGTAGAGGTCCTTGGCGTCCTCGAGCTGGGCCGCCCGCTCGGGCATGCCTTCGACGGAGCCGTGCGAGAGCACGAGGTAGCTGCCGGACGGGAGACCTGCGAGCAGCGTGCGCACGACATCGGCGGCCAGGTCGTCCTCGGGCACGAAGTGCAGCACCGCGCAGAGCAGCAGCGCGATCGGCTGGTCGAAGTCGAGCAGCTCGCGGACCTGCCGGTGGTCGAGAATCGATTGTGCATCGCGGGCGTCGGCCCGGATCGCGGTCGCGTTGTCGTTGCCGCGCAGCAGGTCCAGGCTCTCGGAGACGGCGACGGGGTCGATGTCGACGTAGACGACCCGGGCGTTCTTGTCGACCGACTGGGCCACCTCGTGGACGTTGCCCTCGGTGGGGATGCCGGAGCCGAGGTCGAGGAACTGGGTGACGCCGAGGTTGGCGACGTGCCGCACCGCCCGGCGCAGAAACGCCCGGTTGTTGCGGGCACCGGCCGGCGCCATCGGGAACATCTCGATCATCTTCTCGCCGGCGGCCCGGTCGGCGGGAAAATTGTAGGTGCCGCCGAGCAGGTAGTCGTAGATCCGCGCCGCGGTAGCCTGCTTCGACGCACGATCGTCAGCGACGTCCACGTGCCACCTCCGGTCTGTCCCGATCCGTCGGCGTCCACTATGCACTACGGCTGCACAAACCGCTGCCCCGAGCCCGACCCTTCCACTCCACCGACAGTGACGGCCGTTGATACCCTCCGTGTATGCGGCGACGATGGCGGGAGATGTCGGACGAGGAGCGCCGGCAGGCGGTCGACGACGCCCGCGTCGAGGTGTGGCAGCTCCAGTGGGAGGCCCACCGGAACTTCCGCTCGGCCACCGCCAACGCGTGCATGTTCTTCGGTCTGATCGCCGCCTTCAACGTTTTCTCCGGCGGGGCCGACGTCCCCGCGTACCTCCTCATGATCGTGGGTGGTTTGCTCGGCGCGGCCAGCTACGTCGTCAAGGACTGGCGCGTGGTCGCGATCGCCGTGGCTCTCGTCGCCGGTGGCATCGTCTGGGTGCTGCTGTGACGGGCCTCAGTTGAGCTGCCAGACCGCGAGGTTGAGGGCGCCGGCGAAGGTGACCCAGGCGAGGTAGGGCAGCAGGAGCGCGGCGGCGGGCCGGTGCACGCGCCGGAAGAGCACGACGGTCGCGACGATGGCGGCCCAGAGCAGCACGATGTCGGCGAACGCCAGGCCGTACCGCCCAGCCCCGAAGAACAGCGGCGTCCAGATCGCGTTGAGCACGAGCTGGACGGTCCAGGCCCAGAGCGGGAGCGTGAAGCCGACGCGCCGCCACACCAGCCATCCGGCGACCGCGATCGTGGCATAGAGGACGGTCCACACCGGACCGAACAGCCACGACGGGGGTGCCCAGGCCGGTTGCCGCAGGGCGCCGTACTCCTCCGCCGTGCCGCTGACACCGAGACCACCGATCCCCGCGGCGACGGCGGTGGCCACCACGAACCCCGCCAACACCCACCACTGCCGGCCACCGTGCGCGTTCCGCGTCGACACCGAAAACGTCGTCATGCCGGGTCAACTGCCCGGTCAGCCCGATTTCATGCCGATCGACGCAACCATCGACACGTCCGCCTCCGACGGGGAGACTGGCGAAACCAGCGGACCCCCCGGAGGCGTCGATGGACCTGCGCCGGATGCGTACCCTCCTCTGTGCTCTCGTCCTGGCCGTCGTGGGCGGGCTGGTCGTGGGCCCGCCGGCCGCCGCCGGGCAGCGCTGCGTCCGCACGCCCGCTGAATACCTGGCCGCCTGGCAGGCGCGGGAGGTGCGGTGCGTCGCGCCGACGCTGTTCGGCACCACGCACGGCCGAGGTGACCCGTTCCTCTACCCCGAGGGTTTCGCGTACGCGTGGGCCGGTGGCAGCGTCAACCTCGAGGCCTATCTGAGGCTGCGGCACCGGTACGGCGACGAGCCCGCGAAGGTCGGCGTCGGGATCCTCTCGTACGTCGGCTATCCCGGTCTGGACGCCTGGTCCTACCCGACCGATCTCGCCGTCTACACCCTCCCGCGCGGCGTCCGGGCGACGGTGCCGACGTTCGCCGAGTGGTTCCGCCTCGTCGGGCACCGGATCGGCTTCCCGCGCGCGGCGTTGCGGGACCTCGAACGGGCGTACGCGCGGGTCGGGCGCGACGAGGACGTCGTCGACGCCTTCGAGGACGTGACGGGCTGCGACCGCGACGCGCTGCTGCGGGGCGCGTGGCCGTCCGCCGAGATCGGTTGCGGTGCCGCGTTCCTCGACGCGCTGGCGGCCGCCGGTCCGTCGCCCTACGAAGGCGCCGACTCCCGGCAGTGCTTCGCCAACGTCGCCGAGGGCTACCAGGGGCCGCGCGACGCGGCCGCCCTGCGGGCCGTGCTGTACCAGTGCCAGGACGCCGGCTTCCTCAACACCGGCGTCGGCCGTGGCTACAACACGTACGCGAACCCGTTCGTCTGCGCGCCGGCGGCCGAGCAGTCGGTGCGGCAGCGGCACACCGGGCGCGAGTTCATCCTGCCCAACGCGCGCCTCGACGACCTGCCGAGCCACGTCGACATCCCGCTGGACATCGGCGAGCCGGGCCGGCGCGCGTTCCTGCACGAAGGCTGGTGCGGTTGACAGCTACCCGCCGCTGACGCAGAGTCAGCCGGTGCGGGAAAGATGACCAGCCGCTGTCCGCCTGGGTCGAGGCGCGGCTGAGCGGCATGACGGTCCGGGCCGTGCGCTCCCTGCACGGCGGCGAGAGCCCATGGTGGATCGACCTCGCCGCGCCCGACGGGTCGCGCCGGGCCGTGGTCCTGCGGGCCCCTAGCAGCCGCATCACGCCCGACCAGATCGCGACGAACGCCGTGGCCCTGGTCGTCGCCGGAAGCCACGGTCTGCCGGCGCCGCGCCTGCTCGCGGCCGACCTCGAGGGCACGCCGGCCACGCTGGAGACGGTCGTGCCGGGGAGCAGCACCTGGCCCGCCGTACCCTCGATCGATCTGCTCCTGTCGGCCGGCGCCGCGATCGCGCGGGTCCACGCCGTCCCGCCGTCGCCGGGGCTCCCCTTCCGGCCGCGTCCGATCGCGGTCGACGACTTCGCCGGCGACCGCCGGGCGGGCCGCCTGCCGACGACGCCGCTGCTCCGGTCGGCCGACGCGCGCATCCAGGCGATGCGGGCGCCGGACGGGCCGGTCGTGTTGGTGCACGGCGACGTCTGGCCGGGCAACACGCTGGTGCGCGGCGGCATCGTGCACGCCTTGATCGACTGGAAGACGGCCGGCGTCGGCAACCCGGGTGTCGACCTCGGCGAGCTGCGCAAACAGGTCGCGATCGGCTACGGCGACGCGGCGCCCGGACATGTGCTGGCGGGTTGGGAGCGGGCCGGCGGCCGACCGGCCGAGGACGTCCCATACTGGGACGCCGTGGCCGCGCTCAACACACCCACCGTGTTGTACAGTCCCACGGCCACGCTCCGCCGGGACGCGTTCCTGCGCCGTGCGATCGCGGAGTGCTGAGTCGTGGAGCCGACGCAGGCGTGGCGACCGCCGCGGTGGTGCCTACCGTGGCGGGCACCTACGAGGGAGGACGCCATGCGACCGACCAAGCTCGCCGCGCTCGTCACGGTTGCCGCGCTCGCCGGCTGCTCCAGCGGTTCGCCGACCGCCGTCCCACCGACCGCCTCGACGCCCGCGGCGAGCCCGGTCGCCGGCTGCGAGTTCCACCGCTTCGAGGACGCGGCCGCGGTCCTCAACGCGCCGATGAACCCGACACCGCGCACCGACGACGTCGAGCCGGGGGCGAAGGACACCCGCTTCCTGTCCTGTGTGTACTGGACGGCCGACGACACCCGCTACGCGAACATCGGCCACCGGGAGGCGCTGACCCCGGCGGGCGCCGCCGACAACCAGGCGCAGTTCACCAATCAACGCCCGGCGGACGCGGTCGACATCCCGGGTCTCGGCACGGCGGCCTACTGGGACACCCCGAACGGCCAGATCCTGGTCCTGGTGGGCGAGGACCTGCTGTTGGTCTCGACGGGCGTGAAGAACGCGCCGAGCACGTCCCGCGGCAAGGACGAGACGGCCAAGCTCGCCACCCTGGTCGTCCAACACCTCGGCAGCTGACCCGCCCGTCAGCGGAGTACGCGCAGGACCATGTCGACCAGGGCCTCGACGTCGTCGTCGGCCATCGGGGCGCCGGTCATGCCCATCCGGTGCAGCAGTGTGCCGACGATGATGTCGATGAACAGCAGCACCCGTTGTGACGGCAGGTCCAGCGCCTCCTTGAGCGCCAGCCGGTACGGCTCTTGGAAGCGCGTCGCCAGGATCTCGCGCAGCGCCGGGTCGCTGATCGCGTCGGTGAACACGCCCGCGAAGGCCGCGCCCACGCCCGGCTCGCCGATCTTCGCCGCGCCCCAGCGGATCGCGGAGGCCAGGATCTCCTCCCGGCTGCTCCCCCGCAGCGGCACCGGCCCGAACGCGTCCAGCAGGCAGGCGGCGATCAACGCGCCCTTCGACGGCCACCGCCGGTAGAGCGTCGTCTTCGCCACCCCCGCCGCGGCGGCGATCCGGTCCACGGTCGCGTGCGTGTAGCCCAGGTCGTCGATCGTCCGCAGCGTCGCCGCGAACACGGTCGCGTCCAGGCTGGCCCGCGGCCGCCCCGGGGATCTCGTCGCTTGCGCCATGGTCACACCCTATCCAATTGTGCTACCTTCGGTATCGATACCTCCAGTAGCGAAACCTAGAGGAGGAGCACATGACCCCCACCGCCGGTACGCGACAGCCACCACTGGCCATCCGCCTCCTGCACGCGGTCCGCAAGGAGCCCGACTGGCTGGCCATGCCCGCCGAGGACCTGAACGCCTTCCGCGACGCCGAGAACCGCCGTCGCTCGTCCCCGCTGATGCGCGTGGTCACGGGTTTCCCGAACCGCGGCACCACGATCGCCTGGCAGGACCTGCGCCTGTCCGACCGCACGCTGCGCGTCCGCGTCTACCGGCCGTCTCCGGCCCGCGCCGGCACGGCCGCGCTCCCGCTCGTGCTGCACGTGCACGGCGGCGGGTTCGTCGGCACCGCCGTCCAGAGCGACTGGATCAACAGCCACCTCGCCGGCCGCCTGTCCGCGGTCGTCGTCTCGGTCGAGCACCGGCTCGTCGCGGCGGGCATGCCGCTGTCGGCGGCCGTCGACGACGGCTGGGACGTGCTGCGCGAGGTGGTGGGCGACGCCGGACGCTGGGGCGTCGATCCCGCGCGGGTCGCGGTCTTCGGCGAGAGCGCCGGCGCCGTGGTCACGGCCCTGGCCGCCGTACGCGCCCGCGAGTCCGAACTGGACATCCGCGCGCAGGTGCTGGTCAACCCCTGCGTCGACCTTACGGACACGGCGCTGGACTACCCGTCGATGAGCCAGCACGGCGCCAGCCCGACCCTCACCGTCGCGCAGATGGAGCTGTTCCGCCGCCTGGCCGCGCCCGAGGGCACCGATCCGCGTACGGTGTCACCGCTCTACGCCGACGACCTCAGTGGACTCCCGCCGGCCCTCGTCGTGATCCCGATCCTCGACCCGCTCGCCGACCACGGCCGCGTGTTCGCGCGACGCCTCCAGGAGGCCGGCACACCCGCGACCGTCACCGAGCATCCCGGCGCCGGTCACGCCTTCCTCAGCATGCCGGGCATGCTTCCCGCGCAGGCCAAGGCCGCCCGCGCGGCGATCGCCGATTTCCTCGGCGACCGGCTGGTCCGCTGACGGCTACGATCGGGCCCAGCCGAGCATAGGAGTGGGTGTATGACCATTTCGGATTCCGACCTCGAGGCGCAGCTCCAGACGGACATCCCGCACGCCGCCCGCATCTGGAACTACTGGATGGGTGGGGTCGACAACTACCCCGCCGACCGCGCGGCCGGCGACGCCGTCGCCGGCGTCTATCCGGAGATCCGGCTCATGGCCAGCCAGTCCCGGCAGTTCCTCGCCCGCGTGGTGCGGTTTCTGGCCGCCGAGCGGGGCGTCCGCCAGTTCCTGGACATCGGCACCGGCCTGCCCACCATGCAGAACACCCACCAGATCGCGCAGGATATCGCGCCCGAGACGCGCATCGTCTACGTCGACAAGGACCCGCTGGTGCTCGTGCACGCCCGGGCCCTGCTGGGCGAGGCCGGCTCCGACGGCCAGGTCACCTACCTGCAGGCCGACTACTACGAGCCCGAGAAGATCCTGGCCGCGGCGGCCGAGACCCTCGACCTCAGCCAGCCGGTCGCGGTGATGTTCATGGGCGTCATGGGCTACGAGCCCGACATCGCCGTCGTCCGGTCCCTCGTCGACCGGGTCGTCTCCGCGACCGCACCCGGCAGCTACCTGGTCTTCTGGGACAGCGTCGACAACCCGACCGCCGTCGCGGGCGCGGAGCGGCTCGTCGAGAGCGGCGGTGCGGCCTACCACCTGCGCCCGGTGGACGACCTCGCCTCCGTCTTCGCCGGGCTCGACCTCGTCGAGCCGGGCCTGGTGCGGATCACCGAATGGCACGCGGAGGGCGAGATCGAAGACACCGACGCGTACGGCGGGGTCGCGCGCAAACCGTAGGTGTCGCACGGGGAGCGTCGCACGCCGGCGCTCCCCGTACCATCGTGCGCCATGACCCGCACCACGCCGCCGCGCCCGGTCGACATCGCCGCGCTCTTCCCGGAGCTACGCGACCACACGACCACCGCGACGCGCCTGCACCCGCGCCCCGGCCGACCGACGGTCGCCGACAGCTCGGTCGGCGGGCCGCTGCTCTGGCCGGCCGACGAACCCTGGCCGGTGTGCCACGCCGCCGACCACGCGACCTTCGACCTCGGCACACCCATACCGTCCGCCGCACGCGACCTGATGCGCCAACCGATCCCGTACGTCCCGGTGGCGCAGCTCTACCGCCGCGACGTCCCCGACTTCGCCGGCCCCGACGGCGCCGACCTGCTGCAGCTGTTGTGGTGCCCGCTTCCCCACGAGGACGAGGACTACAACCCGCGCGTAGGCCTCTACTGGCGAAGCAGTCCCGACGTCACGACGACGCTCGACAGCGTCCCAGAGCCGCCGGTGGCGCACGACGAATACCTACCGGTGCCCTGTGTGGTGCATCCGGAGCAGGTGCGCGAGTACCAGTACGGCGGCCTGCTGCCCGACGACCTCGACGCGCGCATCACCGCGTGGGACGACGACGACCGCTACGACTTCGAGCTGTCGCTGGCGCCGGGCTGGAAGGTGGGCGGCTTCGCCAACTGGTCGCTGTCGGACCCGGAGCCGATGGACTGCGCCGACTGCGGCACCGCGATGACGTTGCTGTTGACCGTCGACTGCGGTGAGTGGTCGACGGAGGGCGAGAGCTGGCGGCCGATCGAGGACCCACCCGGCACGTCGGCCAACCCCGCGGACGTCGTCATCGGCCGCGGCTACGCGCTGCAGATCTTCCGCTGCCCCGCGTCCTTCGACCATCCACCCGCGACCGCCATGCAGTGAGCCGCCTGGCGACCGGGGGCGCGCGGACCGCGCGCCCCGGTCATCCATCGCCCCTACCGGCGCAGGAACGCCAGCAGATCCTCGTTCACCCGGTCCTGCATCGTGGCCGTGAGCCCGTGCGGGGCCCCCGGGTAGTAGATCTCCTCCGCCCCCGGGATCAGCCGCGCCGTGCGCCGGGCCGAGTCCTTGACCGGCACGATCTGGTCGTCCTCACCGTGCATGACCAGCGTCGGCACGTCGATCCTCGGCAACTCGTCCGTGAAGTCGGTCTCGGAGAAGGCCTTGATGCTGTCGTACGCGTTGATCAGGCCGGACTGCATGCTCCAGAGCCAGAACTGGTCCAGGATCCCCTGCGACACGTCGGCCCCGTCGCGGTTGGCGCCGTAGAACTGGACCGCCAGGTCGCGGTAGAACTGGGACCGGTCGTTGACCAGCGATCTCCGCAGTCCGTCGAACACCTCGCGCGGCAACCCCTCCGGGTTGGTCTCCGACTGCAGCATCACCGGCGGCACCGCGGACATCAGCACCGCCTTGGCGACCCGCCCCGTGCCGTGTCGCGTCAGGTAGCGCGCGACCTCGCCGCCGCCGGTGGAGTGGCCGACCGTCGTGACGCCGTCGAGGTCGAGCGCCTCGATGACGGCCGCGAGGTCGTCGGCGTAGCCGTCCATGTCGTTGCCCCAGGCGACCTGGCTCGACCGGCCGTGGCCGCGCCGGTCGTGCGCGACGACGCGGAAGCCGTTGCGGACGAGGAAGTGCATCTGCCCGTCCCAGGCGTCGGCGTTCAGCGGCCAGCCGTGCGAGAACGTCACGGCGGGGCCCTCGCCCCAGTCCTTGTAGTAGATCTCGACCCCGTCCTTGGTGGTGACGGTGCTCATGGTCGTCTCCTTCGGTCGGGCGCCCGCTTCGCGAGCGCGGCGTTGCACCAACCCTCGTGCGGCCGCGCGCCCGTCGCCCCCGTAGAAACCCCCGGGGTGCCGCAGCCCCGGGGCGTACACTGGGCTCAAATGCCCCAAATCGCCCAAACCCTGCTCGGCCGAGCCACCGAGCGCGCTGCCCTCGACCGGCTGTTGACCGATGCGCGCCAGGGGCGAAGCGGCACGCTCGTCCTGCGCGGCGAGGCCGGCGTGGGCAAGACCGCGCTGCTCGACTACGCCGCCGACCGCGCGGCCGGCTCGGTGGTGCTCCGCGCCGACGGCACCGAGTCCGAAATGGAGCTTCCGTTCGCGGGCCTGCACCAGCTATGCGCGCAACTGCTCGACCGCCTGGATCGGCTGCCGGCACCGCAGCGCGATGCGCTGGGCGTCGCCTTCGGCCTGTCCACGGGTCGCCCGCCCGACCGGTTCCTCGTCGGCCTGGCCGTGCTGACCCTGCTGGCCGGCGGTGTCGCCCGCCGACCGGTGCTCGCCCTCGTCGACGACGCGCAGTGGCTCGACCGGTCGTCGGTGTGGACACTGGCCTTCGTGGCCCGCCGGCTGCGGGCCGAGGGCGTCGCCCTGGTCGTCGCCGAACGGGCCGGGGCCGACGACAGCGACCTGACCGGCCTGCCCGCCCTGACGGTGTCGGGACTCGGCGAGCCGGACGCCCACGCGCTGCTGGCCACCGTGGTGCACGGCAAGCTCGACGCGCGGGTGCGGAACCGGATCGTCGCCGAGACGCAGGGCAACCCGCTCGCGCTGCGCGAGTTGCCGGGTCTGGACGGCGGCTTCCCGTCGCCGCCCGACCGGCCGATCGCCGGCCGGATCGAGCGCGGCTACGAGCGACGCTATGCGGCACTGCCGGAGCCGACGCGCCGGCTGCTGCTGACGGCGGCCGCCGAGCCGACCGGGGACGTCGCGCTGCTCTGGCGGGCCGCGGCGGCGCAGGAGATCCCGGACGACGCCGCCGCCGCGGCCGAATCGGCCGGTCTGGTCGACCTCGGGGCTCATGTCCGGTTCAGCCATCCCCTCGTCCGATCCGCGATCTACCAGGGCGCTTCGGCCGGTGACCGACGGGCCGCGCATCAGGCGCTCGCGGGCGCCACCGACGCCCGGGCGGACCCCGACAGGCGCGCCTGGCACCGGGCGCTGGCCGCCGCGCGACCCGACGAGCGGGTCGCCGGCGAGTTGGTGGACTCCGCCGACCGTGCCGAGGCCCGGGGTGGCGCCGCGGCCGCGGCCGCCCTGTTGGAGCGCGCGGTCGCACTCACGCCCGACCCGGGTCGCCGCGCGCTGCGGGCGCTGACCGCGGCACAGGCGAAATTCGACGCCGGCGGCGGCGACGCCGTGCACACCCTGCTCGCGACGGCGGAGGTCGGGCCGCTCGACGCCGTTGCCCGGGCCCGGCTCGAGCGCCTGCGGGTCCGGGTGACGTTCGCCGCCCGGCGGGGCGGTGACGCACCCGCTCGGCTCCTCGACGCCGCCAATCGCCTCGCACCGCTCGACCCGGACCTCGCCCGCGAGACCTTCTTGGAAGCGACCGGCGCGGCCGTCTACGCCGGCCGCCTCGGTCACGGTCCCGGCCCCCGCGAGACGAGCCTGGCCGCTCGGGCCGCGCCGGTCCGGCCCCACCCCGACCCGGCGACCGACGCCCTCCTCGACGGCCTCGCGACCCGGTTCACGGACGGCTACGCCCGCGGCGTGGAGCCGCTGCGCCGGGCGCTGCGGGCGTTCGGAACAGGCGCGGACGAGGCGCCGCTGCGCTGGCTCTGGCTCGTCTGTCCGGTGACGCCCGAGCCGCTCGCCGCGGAGATCTGGGACGACGACATGTGGCACGACCTGTCGACCCGGGCGGTCGACCTGGCCCGGGACAGCGGCGCGCTCACCGTGCTCCCGATGGCGTTGAGCTACCGGGCCTGCCTGCACATGCACGCGGGCGAGCTGGCCGAGGCGGCGCGGCTGATCGACGAGTCGACGACGGTCTCGGCGGCGATCGGCAGCGCACCGCTGCGCTACACCGCGCTCGTCCTGCTCGCCTGGCGCGGCCAGGAGGCGGAGGCGACGGCGGTCATCGAGGCCGGCGGGCGGGACGCGGTCGCCCGCGGTGAGGGGCGGGCGCTCGGCCTGGCCGACTACGCGACCGCGTTGCTGTGCAACGGCCTCGGCCGGTACGAGGAGGCGATGGACGCCGCCCACCGGGCATGCCGGTACGAGGATCTCGGGTTCTACGCCTGGGCGCTCGTCGAGCTGGTGGAGGCCGCGGTCCGGACCAGCCACCGGACGGCCGCGGAGACGGCGATGCGTGCCCTGGACGAGCGGACGCTGGCCAGCGGCACCGACTGGGCGCTCGGCGTGCGGGCCACCGCGGCCGCGCTGCTGAGCGAGGGTGGCACGGCCGAGGCCCACTACCGCGAGGCCGTCGACCGGCTGGGCCGTACCCGGGTCGCGCTGCACCTGGCCCGGGCCCACCTGCTGCGCGGCGAGTGGCTACGCCGCGAGAACCGCCGCCGGGACGCCCGCGCGGCGCTGGGGCAGGCGTTCGAGATGTTCGACCGGATGGGCGCCGAGGGGTTCGCGGAACGCGCCCGGCGCGAGCTGCTCGCGACCGGCGAGGTGGTCCGCAAGCGAACCACCGACACCGCCACCGATCTCACGCGACAGGAGATCCAGATCGCGGAGCTGGCCCGGGACGGCGCCACGAACCCGGAGATCGCGGCGCAGCTCTTCCTCAGCCCGCGCACCGTGGAGTGGCACCTGGGCAACGTCTACGCCAAGCTCGGCATCTCGTCCCGCCGTGACCTGCGTCGCGCGCTGCCCGCGAACCGCGTCGCGCGGCCGGTCGCCGGTCAGACGGCCAGCTGGTCGCCGGGGACGAGGCTGTAGCCGTCGGGCACCTCGGCCGGGTCGGCGCCGGTCGTGACGATCGCGTTGTGCTCGTCGACGAACACCACGTGCGGCGCGAGCTCGCGGGCCTCGGCGTCCGGCACCCACGCGTACGCGACCAGGATGACCTTGTCTCCGGGGCTGATCAGCCGCGCGGCCGCGCCGTTGATGCCGATGACGCCGGAATCGCGCGGCCCCTCGATCACGTACGTCGTCAGGCGGTTGCCGTTGTCGATGTCGAGCACGTCGACCCGCTCGCCGGGCAGAAGGTCGGCGGCCTCCATCAGGTCGGCGCTGATCGTGACCGAGCCCACATAGTGCAGGTCGGCCTGGGTGACCGTAGCCCGGTGGATCTTGGACTTCATCATCGACCGGAACACGCGCGGACCTTTCCCGAGACTTGATCGACACAGGTACGAACACGCAATGCTGCGGCATCATTTCCGGGGACCGATCGTGGCGTACGGGCGCAGTGACATCTCCCACTGGCCGCCCCGGCCCGGTAGAGTGCTCAGCGTGATCTCCGCGGCCGCCTTCGCACGCTGGATCACTCCGCCGCTCCCGCTCTACGGCGACGACCACAAGCGCGGCGACTTCGCTCCCTGAGACGCGGGCCCACTCCCGCGTCCCTGCCCACCCTCGACATCGGGGAGCGATGTCCTATGTCCACTTCCACCCTCGCCACCGACGAACGCCCGCTCGGCATCGGGGCCGTCCTGCGCGCCCCGCGCGTACCCACGCTGCTCTCCGCCAACCAGGTCGGTCGCCTACCCCTGGCCGCCGGACCGCTGGCCCTGCTGCTCTTCGCCCGTGAGCACGTCAGCCTCGCGCTGGCCGGCCTGGTCGTCGCCGTCTACACCGCCGGCATGGCCGTCAGCTCGCCCGTGCTGGCCCGCGCCGTCGACCGCTGGCGCCAGCCGCCGGTGCTCTGGGGCTCGTCGACGCTGTCCGCGGTCGGCTTCCTGACCGTCGCGGCCGGCGGCGGGGACCTCGGGATCACGGTGGTCGGCGCGGCCCTGGCCGGCCTGGGTACGCCGCCGCTGGAGGCCTGCCTGCGGGCGCTGTGGCCGTCGCTGGTGCCGCCGCCCGCCGTCGCGTCCGCGTACACCCTGGATATCGCCCTGCAGGAAGTGATCTTCGTGGTCGGGCCGCTGGTGACGCTGAGCGCCGTCGCGATCGGGGGTCCGTCGGCGGGCCTGATCGCGGCGGCCGCCTGCCAACTCACCGGCGTCGCCGTCTTCGCGCTGTCGCGCCCGGTCCGGGTCTGGCGCGGCGTGCCGGCCAAGCGCCACTGGGCCGGCCCGCTGCGGGTGCCGCGGTTCGTGGTGCTGATCGCCGGCGTCGTCTGCGCGGGCGCGGCCGTGGGCAGCCTGCCGGTCGCCATCACCGGGTACGCGGAGGCGGCCGGCGACCGCGGCCTCAGCGGCTGGCTGCTCGCCGCCCAGGCCGTCGGCGCACTGGCCGGCGGGCTCGCCTGGACGCGGGTGCGGCCGGGCGGCACGGGTCGACTGCCGTTGCTGATGCTCTGTTTCACGGTCGGCTACCTGCCGCTGCTGATCCTGCCCGGGGTCGGCGCGATGGTGGTGCTGGTGGCGATCAGCGGGGTCGCACTGCCGCCGGTGCTGACCGCGGTCTTCCTCACCACCGACCGGCTGGCGCCGACCGGCACCGTGGTCGAGGCGTTCGCCTGGATCGTGACCGCCTTCACCGTCGGCAGCGCCAGCGGCGCGGCGCTGGCCGGTCCGCTGGCGGCGAGCAGCCCACGGGCGGCGTTCGTCCTGGCCCCGGTCGTGGGCCTGGTCGGGGTGGGCGCGATGTCAGTGGTTCACCGGCTCACCGTGCGACCGCGAGCCGCCTGACCGTCGCGGGTGGCGGAGGCGGGCCTCCGCCACCCGTTCGTCAACTCCGGAACGCCTCACTCACCGCGTAGGTGCCCGGCCGTCCCGTCCTGTTCGGCCAGTCGGTCCAGGAACTCGTCCAGCACGTCGACGGTCGAGTTCGTCACGATGGTGGTCCGTTTCCCGTTCAGGCGTCGGCCATCTGGCTGGCGAAGCCGGTCCGCCAGGTCGCGTACGACGGCTGCCAGCCGCGCGAGCGGGCCAGGTCGTTGGACACGCCGCGCGCCCAGGGCACGTGGCCGGACGCGGCCTTCGGCGGGGCCACACCGAGCGCCTCCGCCAGGACAGGCACCCACTCGCGGCCCTCGGCCGGGTCGTCGTCTGCGACGTTCACCGGGCCGGCCGGCCAGTCGAGGGCGGCGATGGCGGCGCGAGCGGCGTCGGCCACGTGCAGGAAGGACGTCACCGACGAGTCCGGCACGACGTAGCCGATGAAGCGGGCGTTCGCGTCGCCCGCGAGCGCGGCGGTCGCGGCCCCGCCGGGTGCGTACCAGGTGCCGGGGCCGTACAGGATGCCGTAGCGCAGCAGCACCGCGGTGTTCATCTCGGACGCCGCGGACTCCAGGGCCTGCACGCCGGCAACCAGCGCGCCGCGGGCCGCCGGCGCCGTGACGTCCAGCGGGGTGGTCTCGTCGGCCGGCTTCTCCCCCGGCTCGTAGGCGAATCCGACCGACTGGGCGACGATCCGCGTCGCGCCGGCCGCGCGGGCCGCCGCCACGAGGTTGCGGGTCCCCTCCCGGCGCAGCCGGTCGGTGGCCGCGCCGTCCGCGTCGGCCAGGTCGGTGAGCTGGTGGATCACGGCGTCGGGCCGGGTGTCCCGCAGGGCGGCCAGCAGGCCGTCCCGGTCGAGGACGTCAGCCTGGACGGCCGACGCTCCCTGCCGCCGCACGCGGTCGGCCCCCGTGGCCGACCGGGACAGCCCGGTCACCTGATGACCCGCTTCCAGCAACATGGGTACGAGTAGCCGTCCGACCACTCCGGTGGCGCCGGCGATGACGATATTCACTGGTCTCACTCCTCTGTGTTCGGTTGCGCTTCGGCCCGCTCGGCAGCAGGTGGTAGAGCCAGGCGCCGAGCGCCGAGCCCAGGATCTGGGCGATCAGATAGACCCAGAGGTCCGTGCTTCGTCCGGCGAACACCGCCGGGCCGAGCTGCCGGGCCGGGTTGATCGAGCCGCCGCTGAGCGGGCCCAGAATCGCGATCACCAGGCCGACGGACAGTCCGATCGCGTACGGCACGAGCCGCATGTGTCCACCGTGGACGAGTAGTCCGACGACGAAGATGACGGCGGCCATCCCGACGACCTCGGCCGCGAAAACGGTGTCGGCCGACCAGGTCGGCGCGGGCCTGATGGCGCCGTGGTCGACCAGCGGGAAGGAGACCGCGTTTCCCCACGCGAGCCAGGCCAGCCCCGCCCCCGCGACCGATCCGGCCAGTTGGGCCAGCGCGTACGGCAGCACCTTCCGTCGCGGGAACGCGTTCATCAGCCAGAGAGCGACGGTGACAGCGGGATTCATGTGGCCCCCGGTGCGCCGGCCCAACGGGGTCAGGATCAACCCGGTGAGCACCGCCCCGCTGACCGCGCCGATGACGACCAGCGCGAGGTTCAGGTCGGGGATGAAGGCGGGGGAACCGGGGTCGCGCAGCCACCGGACAACCGTCACGGCGATGAACAGCAGGACGGTCGTCAGGGCGAACTCGCCCGCCGCCCCGGAACGGGCGATCCTGCGGAAGAACGCGGTTTTCACGATGCCTCCTCAGGGTTCTCGGTTCGTCGGCCGGGCGTGACGCGGTCAACGCTATGGCCGTGGTGGCACCGAGGTATGGTCCATTTCCATGGGGGATTCGTGGGCCACTTCGGGCTCCGACCTGCATCTCGAGCTGGGCGGGCCCCGGTTGCGCGCGGGGCTGGCGGAGGCGCTGCGCGACGCGATGCGCACGGGGCGACTGGTGCCCGGCTCCCGACTGCCGTCGTCGCGGTCTCTCGCCGTCGACCTCGGTGTCGCGCGCAACACCGTCGCCAACGCGTACGCGGAGCTGATCGCCGAGGGTTGGTTGACCGCGCAGCAGGGCTCGGGAACGCGGGTGGCCCAGCGGACCAAACCGCGCCGGGCCGGACCCACCGCGTCGCGGCCGCAGCACCGGGCCGCGTACAGCCTCCTGACCGGCTCCCCCAACCTGGCGCAGTTCCCCCGCAGGGAGTGGCTGGCGGCGGCCCGGCGGGCGATCACCGCTGCCCCGCACGAGGCGTTCGCCCTCGGCGACGCGCGGGGCCGGGTGGAGCTGCGCACCGCCCTCGCGGACTATCTGGCGCGCGCCCGCGGGGTCTACGCCGACCCGGACCGGATCGTGATCTGCTCCGGCTACCACCACGCGCTGGGGCTGATCGCCCAGGTGCTCAAGGGGCGGCGGGTGCGGGCGGTGGCGGTCGAGTCGTACGGTCTCGACGTCTATCGCGAGCAACTCGAGAAGGGCGGGCTGCGTACGCCACCGCTCGAGGTGGACGCGGACGGCGCGCGCGTCGCGGATCTGGCCGATCTGCCCGGTGTCGGCGCGGTGCTGATCACCCCGGCGCACCAGTTCCCGACCGGGGTCGCACTGCCGCCCGCGCGGCGGGCTGCGGTGCTCGACTGGGCCCGGTCGACGGGCGGGCTGGTCCTGGAGGACGACTACGACGGCGAGTTCCGCTACGACCGCGCCGCGGTAGGGGCCTTGCAGAGCCTCGACCCGGACCGGATCGTCTACTTCGGAACGGTCAGCAAGTCGCTCGCGCCCGGCATGCGGCTGGCCTGGATGGTGCTGCCCGCCAGCCTCGTGCCCGAGGTCGTCGCGGCGAAGGGCTACCTCGACTGGCTGTCCAGCTCGCTGGAGCAGTTGACGCTCGCGGAGTTCATCGCGTCGGGTTCCTACGACCGGCACGTCCGCGCGATGCGGCTGCGGTACCGGCGCCGGCGCGACCAGTTGGTGGCGGCGCTCGCCCCGGGTTTCCGCGTGAGCGGCCTGGCCGCCGGCCTGCAGGCGGTCGTCGACCTGCCGCCCGGCACCGAACAGTCGGTCATCGCGGCCGCGGCGGCCCAGGGCCTGGAGATCAGCGGGATCTCGGAGTTCCGGTACGGCTCGTTCCCGCCGGAGAAGGACGCGCTGGTGATCAACTATTCGGCGCCGCTGGACACGGAGTGGGCTGGCGCACTCGAAACCCTCTGCCGGGTCCTGGCGTAGTTGAATAGCCACGTGCAGATCTGCGTCTTCCTCTCCGCCGCCGACCTCGACGACCGGTACACCGCGCCGGCGCGCGAGTTCGCCAAGCTCATCGGTGCGGGCGGCCACACCCTGGTCTGGGGCGGATCCGAGACGGGCCTGATGAAGGTCGTGGCGGACGGCGTACGCGCGTCCGGCGGCCGGCTCGTCGGGGTCTCGGTCGAGTTCATGCGGTCGGTGGCCCGGGCGGACGCCGACGAGCTGGTCATCGCGCCCGACCTGGCCACCCGCAAGGCTCTCCTGCTGGCCCGCGTCGACGCGATCGTGGTGCTGCCCGGTGGCCTCGGCACGCTGGACGAGGTGACCGAGATCCTCGAGCTGCGCAAGCACGGCCTGCACGCGAAGCCGGTGGTGCTGCTGAACATCGCGGGCTTCTACGACGGCCTTTCGCTGCAACTGCGCCGGATGGACGGGGAGGGCTTCCTCCCCGTACCCCTGGACGATCTGCTCTTCGTCGCTCCTGACGGTGCCGCCGCGCTGGCCTATCTGGAAGGTCAGTGCTCGTCGTAGTGCCCGCTGTGGGCGGCGTGCCGGTGGTCCGCGTGGATGTAGTCGACGTGGTCACCGTGGTCGACCGCCGGATGGCCACACCCGTCGCCGTGGATGTGGGTGTGTGACTCGGCCTCGACGTGGTCGTTGACCGAGCATTCCTCGTAGTGGTCGCCGTGCTTGCTGTGCGCGTGCCCGTCGTGGAGATAGTCGACGTGCCCGTCGTGCCGCAGGGCGACGTGCCCGCACCCGTCACCGTGCTGATGCTGATGGTTCTCGGACCGCGGATGGTCGGGCGCCTGGCACTCGTCATAGTGCCCGTCGTGCGAGTGATGCCGGTGTCCATCATGGAGATAGTCGATGTGGCCGATGTGCTCGAAGGCCTCGTGCCCACAGTCGATGCCGTGGATGTGCGCGTGCGTGTCGACGTGCGCGCGGTGCTCGGTGTCGATCGACATGGCCGCACCCCCTTTGTCCGCTTCGATTCTCCCACCACCGGCGGCCCGGACCGGCCGGGTTGCGCCGGCCCGAACCACCCAGACGGTCGTTAACGCCCCACCCAGCACGGCATCGCGGCACGCTGGTCGACGTCGAGCGGCTCACTGAGTTGCAGGCGATTACCGAAGGGGTCGGTGAGGTCGAGGATGCGATAGCCCCAGAACATGGTTTCGACCTCTGGTACGCCTCCGCGGCGGTTGCTCAACTCTTCTCGGACGGCGTCGACGTCGCCGATGTGGATCGTCACGTTGCCGCCGCCGCCGGGCTCCTCGGACAGCCGGAGGGTCGTCTCGCCCCGGATGACCTGCCCGAAGAACGGCCCGCCGGCGGGCCCACCCGCGGGGCCCCCGAAGTCGAGCGCGAACCCGAGGAAGTCGCAGTAGTAGTTGAGGGCCCTCTTCTCGTCGCCGATGGCGAGCACCGGGATCGTGGTGCTGGTGGCCCGCCGCGGGTCGCCGATGTCGAGCCCGTCGACCAGAAACCGCGGCACGATCCTGCCGCGCCCTTCCTTCTCGATCCGCGCGGCGAGGACGTTCCAGTTGTCGAACCCGAACTCCCTGGCCACGATCTCGAGACACTCACTGTGGGTGAGCTCGACACCCTTACCCGCGCGCATCTCGGTGCGGAGCGCTTTGGCCATCTCCTTGGCCTCACGAAATGTACGCATCCCTGATCCTCCACGTCCTGGCGAACCAAGAGACCAGCGCTTGCGTTACTGCGTCGTTCGCCGATGGACAGACCAGAGGCGCCGAACATCGATGCATTCACCAAACCCTGACGGGCGCAAGCGGCCGGCTGCATCGGGGCGCGTCCAGATTAACGAGGCAGATCCCGATCACGCAACGCCTTGTCGGGCCTGCCGCCATTAACACGTTGATGGCTGCCCGTGCCGGGATCCGCCCATCACGGATCCCGGCACGAGGACGCGCTCGGGGGTCAGCAGGTCCGCGTCGGCGGGAGGTCAGCCGGGGCCGAGAGACGGCGGAATCAGCCAGGCTCCCACACCCAGCCGTTCCAGATCTCGGCGCAGGTCGCCAGCAAAGCGACGCACGATTTGCTCGACTTCCTCCCAACCCATCGGATCACTTAAGACTTCAGGTGAAAAGGCGGAAGTCACCGACCAGCCGCCCGAGGTGTGCAAGATGCGAACCACACCCGTTTCTTGGAAGGTAAGTGAAACAAACTCGAATGCATTTCGCTCTTCATAAGATGGTGATTGAATCCAGGAAACCAACTCGCGCGCCAGTTCGACAACCGGAAAGGCTCTCTCCGCGTAAATAACCCGCTCCCCGTCAGCGATCTCCAAGTCCGCCTCGAGGTTGACCAAGAGCTCCGATGAGCTGTCACCTTGCAGCTCATCCGCATTCAGGTTCCCGTAGCGAAACTCCATACCTCAACCCATCTTGATCGGGAACGCGTTAAATACCTTCCCAGCCTCATTCACCATGATTCTTATGCCGGTCTGACCACGGGTCCCGATTGGTCGCTGCAAATCAACTTCCATCTTGAAGGAGCCATCGCCATTGGTTTTGAACACAGCCCCCTCCGATCTTAGACCTTCTGCCACCCAGGTCTGAACCTCGGAGATGTCGGCGGAGTCAAACTTGGCGTACTTGCCCCCGAAAGTCGATAGATGCTTGTTCTTGATAAAGATGCTCGAGGGATCGTCGGCCGCCTTGAATGCCAATTCAGAAGCCTGCTGCAGCGCGCCCTTGGCTCTCTCTTCAAGCTGCCTTACCCTTTTGACTTTGTTGATCCAGCTTAGACCACCGCCAACGATGTCATCACCGGCAGTCTTGACTAGCTTCGCGACCCTCGCGGCGTTGCCCCATTCCCACGGCAGGCCGTACTTCTTCGCCAGCTTCAGGGCTAGGCCGCCTGCGAACGTCATGGCTATGTTGAGTGCCGTCTCGCCACACGCGCCCAAGTCACCAGTCGTAAGGCAATCAAGACCTGCAGTGATGCCGAGCTCGTCCATAGCGATTTTGCCCAGCATCTTGGCGCCGTTGATGAGCCGCTGCTTCGCCTTTTCCGCGTCCTCGCGCGCCTTGACCAGCTCGGGGTCCTCGACGTAGCCGGTCGCTGTCGATCCCTCGCCGCCTTCGTCGTCACCGGGGTCGGGGGGAGGCGTGTCACCACCGCCAGTTTTGATGCGGCCCGTGTCCTCGGGCGGAATGCTCAGGCCGGTCGGGTCTGCCCAGGTGACAGGATTGTTCCGGCCATACTGGTACGCATTGAGCTGGCTGGGGTCGTCAGCGGTAAAAACCGGATCGACGGATATGAACCTACCTATCGCGGGGTCGTACAACCGCGCCCCGAGTTGGGTCAGCCCGGTGGTGGTGTCCATCGTGCCGCCGACGAAGCCCTTGTCGCCTGGCCAGGCGCCGGCCGGAGCCCCGCGTTCCGTGCCGAACGCCGTCATCCGCCGGCGGGTGATCGCGCCCGTCGTCGCGTCGACGACCGCGCTCTGCGAGCCCTGGTGGTCACTCGCCAGGAACTTCACGCCCTGGACCGTGCGGACCGCGACCGTCTGCCCCGCGAACGAGTAGAACCGTGTGCCCTCCACCGCGCGTGTCGCGTTGTTGAGCTTCAGCTCCATGCCGGGCAGATACAGGGTCGTCGCGTTCGGCTCCTTGCGGAGCATGCGGTTGCCGTCCGCGTCGTACTCGAACGACGCCTGTGTCTGGCCGCCCGCCACCACCGACGCGAGCTTGCCCTCCTTCGTCCAGTTCAGCGTCTGTGTGACGCCCACCTGGGTGCGGGTGGTCATGTTGCCGGAGGCGTCGTACGCGTACTCGTACAGCCGCTGCCCCGCGCTCGTCTGTTCGACGATCTTGCCCAGGGCGTGCGCCCGCGGCTGGCCCGCGGCCGGGTAGCTGTAGTCGCGCACCACGTCGCTGCCGCCGTTGACACCGTGGATCGTTTCCGTGTCGCGGCTGCCCGTGACGTCGTACGTGTACGAGTGGTGGTACGGCGCCGGGCCGCCGACGCCTGTGGTCGATGCGCCGCCGGCGCACGGGTCTACAGCCGTGCTCGCGCTCGTCCAGGCGTCCGTGATCCGGTTGAGGCCGTCCCGCGTGAAGCACTGCGCGTCGCGCGTGCCCCCGGCCGGGTTGTCGTCGATCGACTGGACGTTGCCCGCCGCGTCGTACGAGTAGCGCGCGTCGATGTCGACGACCGGTGCGCCCTGGCGGTCCAGCCGGCTGCTCTGCAGCCGCTTCGTGCCCTTCTCGTACGTGTACGTCATCGACGCCCACTTGCCGCCGTCGCTGAGCCTGTACTGCATCAGCTCGCCGGTCTGGGCGTACTTGACGTTGCTGACGTACCCGCCGATCCCGCTCGTCATCGAGACCGGCCGGCGGATCGCGTCGTAGTCGTAGACGACCGCCTCGGCCGCCAGGCCGCCGCCCGCCGGCCAGGTCTGGCCCTGCAGCGTGTCGTCGCGGTTGAAGGTCGACGTGAACTCGTAGTTGCCGGCCAGCTCCTCCATCCCGGCGACGGACGGCACGACGTACCGTGTCCGCGTCGGACGGTAGAGATAGTCACGTCCGATGTAGGCGACGCCGTAGGTCTTGCCCTCGACGATCCGCTGGGACGTGGCCATCTGGCCGCGGTAGTAGGTGTCGTAGGTCCAGCCCGCGACCTTCGTGCCGGTCTCGGCGGTCCCGTGGTACGACGCCGTCTTGCGGCCGATCTTGTCGTACGTCGTCGTGATCAGGTTGCCCCGGGCATCCGTCCCGGTGAGCTGCCGGTCGAGGTCGTCGTATGTGGACGTCGACTTCCCGGCGTCCGGGTCCTCCGCGGCGATCTGCCGGCCCCGCTGGTCGTACGTCCACTTCCAGACGTTGTTGGCCGGGTCGGTCAGGGTCGCCATCTGGCCGGCGGCGGTGTACGTGTACTTCGTCTCGTGGCTGGCACCGCTCGGCCCGGCCCCCGTGTACTGCAGCAGCGACGTCTTCTGCCCGCGGCCGTCGGTGATCGTCGTGGTCGGCACGCCGCCGGTCGGCGGGTCGACGCTGACCCGGTCACCGCCGTAGATGGTGGTGGTGCGCCATTTCTCGTCGCCGGAGACCCGGAACACCTCGGCCACCGCGCGGTCCGCGCCGTCGTACTCGATGACGGTCTGGCCGTTGGCGTCGCCGTTGTCCGAGACGAGCAGGACGTCCGACGGTGTGCCCGCCATGTGGTAGACGTCGTTGGTCCGGCCGATCTGACCGGTCGCGGTGTAGAACGTGTCGGTGACGAGCCGGCCGCCCTCCGGCCCCACGGTCTGCTTCTGCCGTGGGCGCAGGAAGCCGTCGTAGAGCTCCCACTCGGCGACGTACGAGCCGTCGATGTTGACCTTCTCGGTCTTCACCGCGGTCGGCTTGTCCGCACGCTGGAGATACGTGTACTTCATGCTGGGGCTCGTGCCGGCCGCCCGCGAGCGGTCCGGCAGCCAGACGTTGACCAGGCGCCCCAACGCGTCGTACTCCATCTCGCCGCGCTGGCCCGTGAGGTCGGTCTGCCCCGCGGGCAGGCCCCAGTGCTGGGCGTAGTCCGTGGTGACCTTCCAGGTCGACCCCATCGGGCCGACCTCCTCCTTCCGGGTGGTCAGACCGTCGGTCTCGGTGTACGTCGTCGTCGTGGTCGAGCCGGCGTTGTCCGCGACCGTCTTCGGCCGGCCGTAACCGTCGAAGGTGGACACCGCCTCGGTGACGTAGGTGGCCGTCGTGCCGTCGTGGCTCTTCAGCTTCTCCGTCCGGGTCGGGTCACCGATCGTCGGCGCCGCACCGTAGGCCTGACCGTCGAACCACGTCCGGACGTCGGTGATGACCTGGGTCGCCCGGTTGGGGCCGGTGGCGCACTTGACGGCGACGGTCTCCACGCGCGAAGCCAGCGAGTAGATCCACTTGCCGGCGTTGTCCGCGTACGTCGTGCGGGTGCAGCGGTCGTCCGCGTCCTTGCCGCCGGCTACGTCCCCGAGGTCGTCGACCTCGGTCAGCCGGCCATGCGTGGTGTCGTACTTGTTGACCGTCTTCGTCTCCCGCCACCCGCCGGCGGCGAGCGCGGTGAGGTTGCGGATGGTGCCGGGACGCACGTACGTCGACCGGGTGCTGCCCCAGGAGTTGGTCTGCTTGCCGCTCTCGTGCAGCCACGGCACGGTGATCACCTTGGCGACCTGCGCCGAACCGTTGTAGGTGACCGTCTCCAGCTCCTGCCCCGCCAGCTCGTCGGTGTCGGTGTGCGTGGTGCCGGTGGAGTCCGTGACCGACGCCGACTGGCTCGAGCCGTTGGGCAGTTTGTTGCCGTCCATGCCGCGCAGGAACGTGTGGTCGCTGCGGGTGGTCATGGTCTGGCCGTCGCCGCGGGTCACCCGCACCGTCTGGTAGCCGCGCCAGTCGTTCCAGGTGAGGTCCTCGGCCTTGTTGAACCCGTCGAGGTCGCCCTTGCGCCAGGCCGCGCCGCCCACGTACTCGTAGCGGGTGACCATGTCGGGCCCGCCACCGGTGCGGTCGGTCTCGATGACCTCCTTGACGACGTACTTGTGGAACCAGTCGTCGACCGGGTCGCCGAAGTTCGGCGTCCACTTGACCGGGTAGCAGCGCCGCGTCGAGGAGCCCGGCGACGGCAGGTTGCCGGCCGAGCAGTCCGGGTCCGCGTACGTGACGTCGATCTGCGAGCCCGAGTCGGTGTAGATGGTGGTGACCCGGAACCGCATCAGGGCCGCGATCGAGTCGTTCGGCAGGTCGATCCGGTTGTCGTACTGGTCACCGATGAGCTGGATCGCGGGCAACGCGACCGTGCCGTCGCCGACGTGTCCGGTGTGGAGGATCTGGTTCAGCCAGAGCGTCTTCGATCCGTCGGAGTTGTCCGTGAACCAGTGGTCGAGCGCCCAGGTGTCGACGAGGTCCCAGCCGGTGCCCTTGCGGATCTCGGTGCTGATGGCCGTCAGCCGCTTGCGGGTGAAGAACGACGGCGCCGCCTGCTCGAGCTTGCACTTCGTGCCAGGGGCACAGATCCGGTCCGCGGGTACGTCCGGCCAGTGCGTCGCGTTCGCCTCGGTGAGCTTGTTCTCGGCACAGTCGAACGTCGAGGTGACCAGGCAGCGTTCCGCGACGGAGAACCGCACGCGGGCCGGCGCCTGCGTCGTGTGAACGGCGCCGTACTTCTGGCCGTACTCGATGCGGTCGAGGTAGCCGCCGCGGTGGTACTCGGTGCCGTTGACGTCGGTCTTGCCGTTGCGCGCGTAGTAGTTGGTCTCCCGCGCGTAGTAGAACGACGTGACGTTGTCGTGCAGGTCGCGGGTGGAGTCCAGGTTCCAGCGCCACGCCTGCTGGCACGACGCGTTGGCGAACGTGGCGTTGTAGCAGGGCTCGCCGCTGTCGTCACCGAAGACCGGCACGGTCCACGCCGCGTTGGTCTCCGGCTTGCCGGAGGTCCAGCCCTCGAGCCGGTTGAGCCCGAAGGTGTGCTGCTGGCCGTCCGGCGTCGTGACGAGCCAGTACTCACCGTTGTTGTCGCCGTTGGTCGCGCCGGTCTTCGGCTCGATCTTCCAGTCGGTGTCGGTGGTCATCCGCCAGCGAGCCGACGCGTCCTTGATCAGCTCGCCGGACTGTCCACCAAGCATGATGGTGGCGTTCTCGTGCGACCAGCACTGGTCCGCGCTGGTCTCGTGCCCGTCGTCGTTGCACGACTTGTAGCGCCGCTCGATGTAGCCGGGCTCGTAGTTGAAGCCCTCGCCGACCCACGACCCCTGGTTGTTGGTGGCGGACGTACGCCCGTCGACGCTCTGCGACGAGTAGTTGAACGAGACCTCCGGCACGTTGCCGCCGGGCGTCGGGGGCAGGCGCAGCGGGTAGCTCCAGTTGAAGGCGCCCGACGACGGCTGGACGTTCCACTTCGACGACGGCGCCAGCTTCGTGGCCGTGTAGTTGCCCTGGGCCGAGCTGTCACCGGCGGCGAGGGCGAAGACCGCGGCGTCCGCGGTCACGTCGACGTCCGCGGTGACGACGTCGGCCGCACTGTCGTTGGTGGACTTCACGGGTACGGCCGCCGCGCACTGCGCCTTCGTCGGCGTGGTCAACGCGCACGCGGGCAGCTTGACCAGGCGCAGCCGCGCGCCGTAGTCACCGCCGTACGCGTCGGCGAACCCGCCGTAACCCAGCGAGACGCTCAGCTTCTGCGGGGACCGCGCGCTGTCGGTGCGCCGCACGCTGACGACCGGGCCGTCGACGCCGACCGCCGTGGAGGTGGCGCGCGGCGCCACCTCCATGCGCACCGTGCCCGGCACGCTCTGCGCCGAGCGCTGATCGGTGGCCTTCGGCGCGCGCACGCCGACCGCCATGCCGCCGACCTTCGCCGGGGCGACGGCGGCGGCGCGCGCGGTGCCGCCGCCCTTCGTCGTGTCGACGGCGGCCGTCACCGGCAGGTCGGCCACGCCGGCGGTGGGCCAGGTGACCGTCGCCGGCTTCGTGACGCGGGCGTCGGAGACCGGGTTCTCCCGGCGGGGCTTCACCGCCTGCGGCGTGCCGGTGACGGTCTCACCGAACTCCTTGACGGCCGGCGGTGCCTGTGTGCCTCCCGCGGCCGCGGCGGGTGCGCCGAGGCCGGAGAGGATGCCGGCGCTGACGACGGCCGTCATCAGCCAGGTGACGGGCCGCACCACCCGACGGCGGTAGCGGCGACCGAGAAAGACGCGCGAGAACATGGGAACTCCCCGTGAAGAGTCGCGATTGCCGGCCGGGCTCACAGGTCGACCTGCCCGTCACCCGGCTGGTTGAGCAGCTGCACCGTCGTGGCGTCGAGCACGCCCGAGTAGGTGCGGATCTCGTCGACGGCACCGTTGAAGTACTCGGCCCACACCCCGTCGAGGAACGCGCGGCCGACCTGGAGCCCGCCCGAGGCGTTCCAGGCGGCGCCGTTGACGGCCTTGCCCGTGACGGTGGGCTGACCGTCGACGTAGAGCTTCACCTCGTTGGTGAACGCGTTGTAGGTCAGGGCGACCTGTTGGCCCCAGAGCTCGTCGGTCTGCTCGGCCTCGGAGTCGTAGGCGGTCACCTTGTCCGCGCCGACCGTGTCGGTCTTCGTCATCATCAGCTCCCACCGGTTCGCGGCGTTGCGGCGCACCACGAAGGCGCTGGTGTGCGCGCCCGGTTGGGAGAGCACCGCCTGCGGCTGCCCCGGGTCGATCGACGCCACCCGCACCCGGGCCACGACCGAGAAGCTGTGATCGGTCGGCACCGGCGCGCTCGCCGTCGCGGCGTAGTCGTCGACGCCGTCGAGCCGCAGCTCACCGGCACCGAGCATCGGGATGGACGGCGGGTCGCCGAACGGGTCGTCCACACCGAGGACGGCGCCGCCCCCGAGCGTGAGCGGCTGGCCGGCGCGGTGCTCGGGGCTGACGCCGCCGGGTGCCGTGTCGACCGGCCAGTAGCCCTTCCGGGTGGCCTTGACCTCGGAGATCGGGCCGCCCTCGTTCGGGACGACGACCCTGTTGAACAGGGAGACGTCGGCGACGTCGCCGTTGAGGTAGTTGGTGTAGGTGCCGAGCTCCAGGTGCCGGCCGATCTGGACGGCACCGCGCGCCGCCAGCCGGGAGCGGCGTTGCGACTCGGTACGCACCCCGTCGACCAGGATCGCGATCGTGCCCGCCTGCTGGTCGAACATGCCCACCAGGTGCGTCCACCTGCCCGCCTCGACCGTCCCGCCGACGACCGTCCACCGGCCGAGCGAGTTCACGTCGGTCGTCGGGAAGCCGAACTCCCACGCGGCCCGACCTGCGTCGTAGCCGAGGGTGAACCCGGCCTGGCCCGCACCGTCCTGCGAGACGACCGTCTGACTGCGGCCGAGCTCGTCGAGCTTGACCCAGGCCGACACCCCGAACGACCGTTGGGTATTGACGATCTCGGTCTCCGCGGTCTCCAGATAGCCGGCACCCGCACCCGGGCCGGGCAGGCTGACGGCCCGGTCCGAGGCACCGCCCGGTCCGGCGACACCGAACTCCACACCCTCGCCGTGCTTGATCGCGGGTGCGCCACCGACGTCCCGGCCCTCGGCGGCCGCGTCCGCGGCTTCCTCGGCGGCGGCGTCGTCGGCCATCTGCCACTCGGCGATCGCCTTCGCGCCCGCGCCAACCCGGAACGAGCAGTTGGCGATCGCGCTGGTCTTGTTCGCCCGGTCACGCGCCAGGACGGTGATGAACATGACCCCTTCCTCCTGCGGGAGGTACACCATGGTCACCGGGCCGCCGTCGGTGGCGGGCCGCAGCACGTTGGCCGGTGAGGGGTTCGTGTTGATGCCGTACTGGTACTCCACGACATCGGTCGAATCGGAGTCGAAGGTGAACGTGCTCTGGACGCCGACCCCGTTGCGCCAGGTCGCGTTCGAGTAGGTGGCGCAGTCGATCAGCCGGTCCTCGAGATACTCGGCCGACTTGACCTTCGGTGCCGACGGCGTCGTGGCGTCGTAGATGAACTCGCACGGCGGCGGTCCGCCGTCCGAGCTCCACGGCCCGTAGATCGTGCCGTCGGAGGTCCGGACGTCCCACAGCACCGTCACGTTCTGCGGGATGGTCTTGGGAACGGTGTAGTCGAACCGGGACCCGCTGGCCTTCTTGCCCGTCGTGTAGAGCAGCTGCTGCTGGGTGCCGCCCGGCGGGGTCCAGCGCACCCGGAACTGGCCCGAGACCGGCTCGGAGACGTTGCCGGTGAGGTGGTCCGGGTCGCGCAGCACCGCGGACAGCCGCGGCGGGGTGTCGACGTAGGGCCGGCCGGTGCCGGACAGGCAGGCACCACCGGGAGACATCGACAGGTCGGTCGTCGCCGGTTTCGCCGGTGCCCGGTTCCAGTTGACCCGCAGCAGGGCGTTGGAGCAGAACCGCTTCCAGTGCTCCTTGTTGGACTCGTTCTCGGCCCTGATGCCGAAGGTGGTGCTGGTGCGGTTCTTCGTGACGGCGTCCTTGATCGCGTTGGTGACCTCGAAGACGGTGTTCCGCGTGGTCGACTTGCACGACTGCTCGGCGCCGACGCTCCTGGTCTGCAGGTGGGTCGACCAGGAGGGCATGTTGTTCCAGTTGGTGGAGGCGCTGGCGGCGCCACTCATCTGGTAGATCATGATGTCGCGGGCGGTGTCGTTCCAGCCCCGGGCGAGCGAGACCTGGAACTCCGCCTTGATGATCGTCTTGCCCTTGTAGTTCGAGGGCATGTTGTAGATCAGCCGCTTGATCTCGGAGTTGTTGCACTCCGGGTCAGGGCGGCAGTAGCCGGCGCGCTCGTCGGTCTTGCCGTCGAACTTCGCGTACTCCTCGTTCGGGTAGCCGGAGTCGACCATCGTCCAGAAGCTCGGCGTGGAGCTGGACCACATCGGGTCGATGTAGACCGGGTAGCGGCTGCCACGACATCAACCGCGCGCAGGCCGACGACATCGTCAGCTTCTGGAACGCGCACGGCACCCCGAAGATCGTCTACCGGAGCTCGGCCCAGATCGCCCGCTTCTTCGAGGGGCTCGACCTCCTCACCCCCGGCGTCGTCCCCTGCTCCCGCTGGCGGCCGGACCCGGGCGACCCGGACCTCGACGTCAACCAGTACTGCGGCGTCGGCCGTAAGCCGTAGGGCCGCTGCCTAGACTCGGCCGCATGAGTTGGGACGAGTCGTACCACGGCAGGTTGCGGGCCATGGCCGGTGACAGCGAGGTGCTCATCATGATCGGCGCGCGGTGTGTGCTGCGCGACGAGCAGGGGCGCATCCTGTTGATGAAGCGCAGCGACAACGGGCTGTGGGCCGTGCCCGCCGGCGGCATCGAGCTGGGCGAGACCGTCCGTGAGTGTGCCGCGCGCGAGGTCTTCGAGGAGACCGGTCTCACGCCGACCGACCTCGTCCCGATCGCGATCCAGAGCGGTGCCGAGTCCACCGAGACCAACCAGTGGGGGCACACCTACCAGTTCCACATCACCGTCTTCCTCGCCACCGCGTGGACGGGCGAGCTGGTCAGGCAGACCGACGAGAGCACCGACGCCGCCTGGTTCGCGCCCGACCAGCTGCCCAGCCCGCGGTCCCGCAACGTCGACAGGTCGCTGCGGGTGCTGGAGCACCACGACCGCACCGGCACCTTCCTGGCCGAATAGCGGTCAGAGCCGCGCCAACCCGCCGTCGGCCATGACGGTCTGGCCCGTCACGAAGGCGGCGTCGTCGCTCGTCAGGAAGGCGACGGTCCCGGCGACGTCGCCGGCCTCGCCGGGCCGTTTGATCGCCTGCGCCTGGGCCACCTGCGACACCGCGTCCGCCGAGCGCTCCGCGAGCACCCCGGGCGTACGGCTCAGCGTCGGGCCGACCGCGTTGACGGTGATGCCGTCCGCCGCCAGGTCGTTGGCGAGGCCACGGGTCAGCCCGATGATGCCCATCTTGCTGGCGAAGTAGTGCGACAGCCCAGGGGTCGCCGTGACGATCGAGTTGGACGTCAGGTTGACGATGCGACCCCAGCCGCCCTGCCGCATCAGGGGCAGCAGGGCCTTGACCATCAGGTACTGCGAGTCCAGGTTGACCGCCAGCACCCGGCGCCAGGTCGCGTAGTCCAGGTCGCCGATCTCCCGGAACGGGAAGGTGCCGGCGTTGTTGACGAAGATGTCGGCGCGGCCGAACCGTTCGGCGACCGCGGCCCCGACCGCGGCCGTCCGCAGCGGGTCCGACACGCCGGCCGCGAAGCCCAGGGCCCGCGGGCCGAGCAGCGCGACCGTCTCCGCGGGCTTCTCGAGGTCGACCGCCACCACGATCGCGCCTCGGGCGTCGAGGTCGCGGGCGATGGCCTGAACGATGCCGCGGCCGGCCCCGGTGACGACGGCCACCCGCCCCGCGTGCGTCTGTGAGTTGGACATGGTGCACTCCTGTCATTCCTGTTCGACAGTCCACAGTGGGCCGTCAATCATCGAGAGCTCCTGTTTCCTGTGTGGAGCGCGGTCCCTACCGCGGCGGCCGTGCCCAGGGTGAGAGCGGTGCCGAAGCCGACCATCGTCGGCGCGAGGGCCACGTACCGGATGACGACGCTGAAGGCGACCGACGGCAGGCCCATGCCGGCGTACGCGATGATGAAGAAGACGGCGAGCACCCCGGCCCGGCTCGCGGGCGCCGCGGCCAGCACCGTCTCCGTGACCGCCGCCTTGAACAGCAGCCCGCCGCCGGCCCCCGCGATGGCCGCACCGGTCAGGAACAGCCACAGCGCCGGGTGGTAGAGCGCCGTCACCGTGACCGCGAGTCCCGCGGGGAAGAGCACGCTGCCGATCACCATCAGCCGCCGGGGAGCGACGGGCCCGAGCAGGAGTTGCGCGCCCGCCGAAGCGGCGAACGCGGCGAACGGCGCCAGGCCCAGCACGAACGACGACGTGACGCCGAGCTCGCCGCGCAGCACGACCGCGCCGAGCGACGAGAAGAAGCCCATCAGCGCGAACGCGAAGAACCCCACGACCGCCGCGGCGGCGAACAACCGGGCGCCGCCCGGCCGCAGCGCGAACCGCCGGCCATCGGGTGCCGCGCGCGGGTCGACGGTCTCCGGCGTCACCGCCACCAGCACCAGGAGGCCGGCTATGACGACGGCGAGGACGAGGTACGAGGTGACCAGCGGCCCCGGCACCCACTGCGCCAGCGCGCCGGCCAGCAACGGCCCGAGCGCCAGACCGCCGAGGTTGGCCACCGCCGACGTCAGCATCGGCACACCCGAACCGGTGCGCTCCGGGTGGGCCGCGCCGTAGAGGTCGGTCAGGTACGCCGTCGCGGTGGACGCCATCAGCCCGACCGCGACGCCGGTCAGCACCCGCCCGACGATCAGCCCGGGCAGGTCGGGCCAGGCGGCCATGACGAGCGCGGCGACGATGCCGACGGCGAGCCCGGGCGCGATGATCCGGCGGCGGCCGAACCGGTCCGAGAGGTGCCCGAGGGTGCCGAAGCTGACCGCGGCGCCTGCCACCATCGCCGCGAACGCGATCGTCACCTGCATGGGGCCGAAGTGGTCGCGGGCCTGGTAGAGCGGCCAGAGCGGGGTCGGGAGCGTGCCGAAGGCCATCAGGGCGCCGAACGCGACCGCGACGAACCAGAAACCGTGGCTCGTGCGGGCCCGCGGAAGAGAAAGAACTGTCACGTCTCATGCCAACGGATGGCCTGGCCGAACCTTATTCAGCTCCAGCACGAATGCTGGAGATAGCTTCCATCTCCGTGAGAGATAATGGGGCATGGAGCTGCGGAACCTCCGGCACTTCGTCGCCCTCGCCGACGAGCGGAGCTTCACCCGGGCCGCCGCGCGCGAGTTGATCGTGCAGTCCGGCCTGTCGACCTCGGTGCGGGCGCTGGAGAAGGACGTCGGCGCCCGGCTCTTCGTGCGCGGCACCCGCCCGGTCCGGCTCACCGCCGCCGGCGAGGCCCTGCTGGTCGAGGCCCGCCGCACGCTGGCCGCGGCCGACGCCGCCCGGCAGGCGGTGCGCGAGGTCGAGGGTGTGCTGTCGGGTCGCCTCACGGTCGGCACCATCGAGAGCAGCGGCCACACGCTGCCGTTCACGCTCTGGCTCGCCGAGTTCGCGCTCGCCCATCCCGGCGTCGAGATCGCGACGATCCAGCGACCCGCGCTGACGATGATCGAGATGGTGGCCGGCGGGGAGATCGACTGCGCGCTGCTGCCCGCGACCCCCGACGCCGGCCTGGCCGTACTCCCGCTGGTCGCCGATCCGATCGTCCTCGCCTGCGCGCCCGACCACCCGCTCGCCGGGGAACCGACGGTCCGGCTGGCCCGACTCGACGGTGAGCGGTTCGTCGACACACCGCGCGGCTGGGTGATCCGGGCGCAGGTCGACGACGCGTTCCGGGCGGCCGGCCTCACGCGGCGGATCGTCTGCGAGGTCAGCGACTGGCTCACGGTCGTCGACCTGGTCGCAGCCGGCGTCGGCGTCGCGCTGATCCCCGAGGGCCTCAACCTGCCCCGCCGACCGCACCTGATCCCCCTGGCCGACGTGCACCTGGAACGCCGCCTCGACGTCGTCTATCCCGCCGGGGCCGCCGCGAGCCCGGCCACCCGCCGGTTCGTCGCCCTTCTCGAGCAACGCCGACGCGCGAACGGAAGCTGACGCCGCCCGTACGGCACGATGCTGCCTATGGAGGGTTTGCTGCTCGTCGTGGTGCTCGGCGCGACGGTCCTGGTGGGCACCACGATCGGCCGGCGCTACAGCGTCGCGCCGCCGGTGCTGCTCATCACGATCGGCGGGCTGCTGGGGCTGATCCCCGCGCTCGGCGACGTGCGGCTGCCGCCCGACGTCGTGCTGCTGCTGTTCCTGCCGCCGATCCTCTACTGGGAGAGCCTCAACACCAGCCTGCGGGAGATCCGGTCCAACCTGCGGGTGATCATCCTGTCGGCGGTCGTGCTGGTGATCGTCACGATGGTCACCGTCTCGTACGCGTTGCAGGCAGCCGGCGTGGCCGCCTCCGCGGCCTGGATCCTCGGCGCGGCGCTGGCGCCCACCGACGCGGCCGCCGTGGCCGGCCTCGCGAAGCGGATGCCGCGCCGGGCGTTGACGACCCTGCGGGCCGAGAGCCTGATCAACGACGGTACGGCGCTCGTGCTGTTCGCGGTCGCCACCGGCGCCCTGATCGACAACCACATCCCCGGCCCGGCCGCGCTCACGGCGGAGTTGCTCTGGTCTTCGCTCGCGGCGATCGCGGTCGGCCTCGTCGTCGGCTACGGCGTGGTGGCGATCCGGCGCTACGTCGACGATCCGCAGCGCGAGGGCGGCCTGAGCATCCTGACCCCGTTCCTCGCGTTCCTGGTCGCGGAGGTCATCCACACGAGCGGCGTGGTGGCCGTCGTGGTCGCCGGGCTGGTGCTCTCGTGGGCCGGCCCGCGGGTGATCCGGGCCCGCTCGCGGCTCGAGGCGTTCTCGTTCTGGGACCTGGGCACCTTCATGCTCAACGGCAGCCTGTTCGTGCTGGTGGGAGTGCAGATCCCCAACGCGGTACGCGGCATCGACCAGCACGCGATCGGCCACGCGGTCGGCATCGCGCTGCTGACCGCCGCGGTCGTCATCGCGACCCGGCTGGCCTGGTCACAGGTCGTCGCCTGGGTCCTGCGGCTCGTCGACCGGCGTCCGGCGCAACGGGCCCGTCGGGTCGGTTGGAAGGTACGCACGGCCAGCGGCTGGGCCGGTTTCCGTGGCGCGGTCTCGCTCGCGGCGGCGCTCGCGGTGCCGGTCACCCTCGCCGACGGTCGCCCGTACGAGGAACGCTCTCTGATCATCTTCTGTGCGACGGTCGTCATCGTGGTCACCGTGCTCCTGCAGGGACTGACGCTGCCGATGGTCGTCCGCTGGGCGGGGATGACCGGCGACGAGGACCGCGCGGAGGAGACGCGCCAGGCCCGGATCCGGGCGTCGGAGGCGGCCCTGGCGGCACTGCCGGAGATCGCGGCCCGCTTCGGCGCACCCGGCGAGGTCACTGATCGGATCCGCACCGACTACGAGGGCCACGTGGCCGAGCTCCGCACCGAGGGCACCGAACACGGCGTCGTGTCCTGGCTGGACCAGGTCGACCGCCGGGTCCGCCTGGAGGTCCTCGACACGAAACGCCGCGCCATCACGAAGATGCGCGACGATCGCGAGATCGACGACATCGTCCTGCGCGACCTCCAGGCCTCGATGGACATCGAGGAGGTCCGCCTGCTAGGCCCCGCCCCCACCGACTAGGTCCGCGCGGCGGAGCGGTGCGGGGACGCTTAGACTGCGGTCGATGGGTACGCGACACGTGCGCAGGCGGGTGCCGCGCTGGTCCGAGCTTCGGCCGCTCGTGCGCGTCGAGGCTCCGGCCTGGCGGGCCGGTGCCCGGGTGGGTCGGGCGGCCAGCATCGCCGACCTGCGGCTGATCGCGCGGCGGCGGGTGCCGCGGGCCGTGTTCGACTACGTCGACGGCGCCGCCGAGAGTGAGGTCAGCCTCGCCCGTGCGCGGGCCGCCTTCGGGCGCGTCGAGTTCCGGCCCCGCGTGCTGCGCGACGTCGCCGATCCCGACCTCACCACCACCCTGCTCGGCCGGCCCGCCAGCATGCCGGTCGTGCTGGCGCCGACCGGGTTCACGCGGATGATGCACCACGACGGCGAGCACGCGGTGGCCGCCGCGGCGGCGGCCGCCGGGGTCCCGTACACCCTGTCCACGATGGGCACCGTGACCCCGGAGGAGCTGGACGGGGGCGACCGCTGGTTCCAGCTCTATCTCTGGCGCGACCGCGGCGCGGCGAAAGACCTCGTGACCCGGGCGAAGGCGAGCGGCTACCGCGCCCTGATGCTGACCGTCGACACCCCCGTGTCCGGCGCCCGGCTGCGCGACGTCCGCAACGGGCTGACCATCCCGCCGAACCTGACCCTGCGGACGATGGCCGGGATCGCCCGGCACCCGCGCTGGTGGTTCAACCTCCTCACCACTCCCCCGCTCCGGTTCGCGTCGCTGAGCAGCACCGACGGCGCCCTCGCGGACCTGGTCGACCGGGTCTTCGACCCGCGGGCCACGATCGCCGACCTCGAGTGGCTGCGCGACACCTGGAAAGGGCCGTTGATCGTCAAGGGGATCCAGAGCGCCGCGGACGCCGTACGGGTCGTCGACGCCGGAGCCGACGCCGTCGTCGTGTCCAACCACGGCGGGCGGCAGCTCGACCGCGCCCCGACGCCGCTCGAGGAGCTGCCGGCGGTCGCGGCGGCGGTCGGCGGGCGCGCCGAGGTCTACGTGGACGGCGGCGTGCTCACCGGCGCCGACGTCGCCGCCGCCGTCGGGCTCGGCGCCCGCGCCTGCCTCGTCGGCCGGGCCTACCTCTACGGGCTGATGGCCGGCGGCGAGGCCGGCGTCACCCGCGCGCTCGACCTCCTCCGCGCCGACCTGCGTCGCACGCTGGCCCTGCTCGGCCTGCGCGACCCGGGTCAGCTCGGGCCCGACAGTGTCCGCCTGCGATAGCCCTTTACGCGCACGGGCCGCACGGGGCACCATGGTGGCGCGACCTTGGGAGGACGACGATGTCTTCGACCGAACGCGCGCAGGGTCCCACGGGTGGGACCGACGACGGGCCCGGCACGGCCGAGTTCGTCCAGGAATGGCGTAATGCCGCCTACAACTGCTACAGCTCGGGGCACAAGTTCTGCCGCGAGGTCTGCCCCGTGATGCAGGTGACCCGCAACGAGGTGCACACCCCTACGGCCTTCCACGCCAACGTCGTGGCGATGGAGCAAGGGCTGCTGTCCATTGAGGACGTCGCTCGCGACTACGTGCACTGCACCCAGTGCGGTGCCTGCGAGCTGCGCTGCCCCAACACGCTCTACACCGGTGACTTCTACCGCTTCCGCACCCGGACGGTGCAGCTCGTCAAGGCCGTCCGCGCCCTCGCCGTCGACCAGGGCATCCACCAGCCCGGCTGGCAGCGCTGGGTCGAGGAGACCGACCGGCAGCGGTCCGAGCCGGTGCTCGGCGAGGTGCCGGTCAGCCAGGAGCACGTGGCCGACTGGGCGGCGGGCCTCAACCTGCCGGTCGGCGGCGAGACCATCCTGTTCTGCGACTGCGAGGGCGCGTTCCACCGCACGTCGGTGCCCCGGGCGGCGGCCATGCTGCTCAAGGCGGCCGGTGTCGAGTTCGGACTCATGCGCGAGCAGTGGTGCTGCGGCGGGCCGGCCGCCGAGATGGGCTACACCGACCGCGCACGCGAGTTCGCCCGCCACAACGTCGACGACTGGCGGGCCGTCGGCGCGCGCCGGATCATCGTCTTCGACCCGCACGACTACATCACGTTCACCGAGGACTACCCGGCCTGGTTCGGCGACGACTACGACTTCGAGATCGTGCTCTTCGTCGAGCTCCTGGCCGAGCTGGTCCGGGACGGGCGCATCCAGCTCACCCGGCCCGTCGACCGGACCGTCACCTACCACGACGCCTGCCGGCTCAACAAACGCAAGGGCGTCCACGCGGCCCCGCGCGAGATCCTGAGAGCCGTTCCCGGCCTCACCTTCAAGGACGTCGACCACGTCACCCAGTGGTCCTACTGCTCGGGCGCCGGCGGCGGGCTGCCGATCGAGCGTCCCGACCTCACCGCGGAGATCAGCCGGCGGCGCGTCGAGCGGGCCGCCGACCTCGGCGTCGACACCCTGGTCAGCGCCTGCGTGTGGTCCGAGCGACCGTTGACCGAACAGGGCGGCAAGCGCGACGACCCCATCCAGGTGCTCGACCTGCTGGAGATCGTCGCCCTGTCGGCCGGGCTGGCGGAGGAGCCGGCATGACCGCGACCCTCGTCACCGATCCCGTCATCGACGAGCTGATCGGGATCTGCGGCACCGACAACGTCTTCGCCGACCGGTCGTCCCGGGTCAACCGCGCCCGGGTGCCGGCGCCGTTCCCGGTGCACCGCTGGGCCGAGCACGTGCCCGACGTCGTGGTGCTGCCGACCACGGCCGAGCAGGTGTCCGAAGTGGTCAAACTGGCCAACCGGCACCGGATCCCGGTGGTGCCGCGGGCCGGTGGCACCGGGCTGACCGACGGCGCGGTGCCGCTGCGGCACGGCATCGTCGTCGACGTCAAGCTGATGAACAGGATCCTGGAGATCGACCTCGACGACCGTACGGTCACGGTGCAACCGGGCATCAACATGCTCAAGCTCAACGAGGAGCTCCAGAAACACGGCGTCATCTACCCCGACGACCCCGCGTCGTACCCGTGCTCGCTCGTCGGTGGTCGCATCGGCACCAGCGGCTGGTCGTTGATCGGCGGCCGCTACGGGCACACCCGCGACCTGGTCATCAGCTTCCAGATCGCGCTGCCGACCGGTGAGCTGATCTGGGTGGGCGACGGCGGTGGCCGCAAGGTGCGCAAGTCCTCGACCGGCTACCAGCTCAAGCACCTGTTCATGGGCCACCAGGGCACGCTCGGCATCGTCACCGAGGCCGTCCTGGAGCTGGTCCCCCGTCCCGAGGCCGAGTTCGCGGCCTTCTTCTCCTATCCCGACTACGAGACCGCCTGGCGGTCGACCGGCGCGCTGGCCAAGTCGGGCCTGGCCACGCTCGCCGGCGTCGTGCTGTTCGACGAGTGGAAGCTCGACTACCTGCGCCGCGACGACGAGGCCTACATCCCGCAGAGCGACGACGTGCGCTGCGTGGTCGCGACCGCCATGTACGGCACCACCGACGAGGTCCGGCCCGGCGCCCGCCGGCTGCTGCGGATCGGCCAGGAGACCGGTGGCGCCTATCTGGGCGACGAGATCTCCCAAGGCGACTGGGCGAGCAGGCACGACCGCTACGCCACACCGCTGCACGGCCGGCTGCGTGACGGGCAGGTCGTGCCGATGAGCTGGCACTGCGAGGACGCGTCGATCAACTGGTCCAAGCTGCCGCAGATGCGCCGGGAGTGGCACGACATCGTCGCGCGGCTCGGCGACCGCTTCCGTATCTTCGACGACTGGGGAATGTTCGCCTACACCAACGGGGCGTTCAAGCCGTGGGGCGACTACCTCACCGAGATCGACGTCGGCATCTGGGAGCAGGAGCTCGACGACGCCTCCTGGGACGCCTGGGTCACCGCCAAGCGCGACATCGCGGCGGTGGCGATCGCGCACGGCGGCTCCATCAGCGCCTGCCACGGCGCCTGCCGCGCGGGCGAGGTCGACCTGGTGCCGGCGGAGCTGGGCGGCGGCTGGGACGTGATGAAGAAGGTCAAGCGCGTGCTCGACCCGCTCAACATCATGAACCCCGGGAAATACCTTCTCGACCAGGCGTACGAAGGTGATCCGGCATGATCGGTTTTCGGTTGTCCGCGCAGTTGCCCCCGGAGCCGCGGCGCGTCAACGACACCGTGGTGCAGCGCTTCGACCACGTGTACGAAGTGGACCCCGCGCTGATGCGCGAACACGTTCAACAGCACGACTTCCCGGCGTGGGACACGCGCCGCATCGTCGACAGCCGGTGGGAGCACCTCGCGTGGATGCACGCCCACTGGGCCGACTCGGTCGTGTCCGGCGAGGAGTTGATGTCGTCCGGAGAGTGAGGCCCTGATGAGGTTCAGCTATGTGATGCTTCCCGACTACCCGCTCGCCGACTCGATGGAGTCCATCAAGAAGGCGGACGAGCTCGGCTTCTACGGTTGCTACGCCGCCGACGAGACGTGGCACAAGGACATGTGGCTGCTGTTCGCGGCGGCCGCCGACAAGACCACCAACATCCGGTTCGGGCCGAGCCTGTCAGGGGTCGTGCTGCGCGAGCCGACGCTGATCGCGCAGGCGACGGCCACCTTGGACGAGCTGACCGGCGGGCGGGCGGAGTGCGTCATCTCCTGCGGCAACTTCGGTCTCCTGGCGCAATATCACATCGACTGGGCGCAGACCCGGCCGTTGTCCCGCACGCTCGAGGCCCACCAGGTGATGCGGACGCTGCTCGACGAGGGCGCGATCAACTTCCAGGGCGAGTTCTACAAATACACGGGCCTGTTCACCTTCGCCCGGCCGGTGCAGCCGCGGTTGCCCCTGCTGCTGGGCGCGATGCGCGGGCCGCGCTCGTTCCAGAAGGCCGGCGAGGTTTCCGACGGCGTGCACCACGCGTTGAGCTACACCCGCGAGGCGTACGACTATCTGGTCTCGCACGTCCGCAAGGGCGCCGAGAAGGCCGGCCGCGACTGGCAGTCCCTCGACATCGGTGCCTGGATCGTGTTCTCGATCGGCCGTGACTCGGCCGCGGCGAAGGAGGCCGCGCGGAGCATGGTCGGCCTCTACGCCTCGTCGATGCCCGACGAGCAACTGCGCCGCAACGGCGTGGACCCGGCCGACCTCGCGCCCGTGATCGACGCGCTCGGCAAGGGCGACCTGGCGGGCGCGATCGAGCTGACGCGGCCCGAGATCGCCGAGCGGCTGTCGGTAGCGGGCACGCCGGAGGAATGTGTGGCGAAGCTGCGCAGCGAGATCGTCGACGCCGGCGTCAACCACCTGATCTTCGCGATCACCGATGCCGCGCTGGTGAAGGCACTGATGGGCCGCGACCTCGACAACGTCGCGTCGGTCAACGAGCAGCTCCAGCTGATCCACGACGAGATCATGCCGGCTTTTTCCTGAAATTTAGATTTCAAGCCTGAAATCTGACCGATACTCACTATGTGTCCGTCTTCCCGGAATCGATGTTCCTGCCGGTGGCGCTCGGGTTCTTCGGCCTGGGTACCGGCTACCTGATCTACGGTCCGCAGGAGCTCCTCGGCTTCCCGCGCCGTGACCCGCAGGTCGACCGCGCCACCGGCATCTGGGGCGTCTGGCTGCCCGGCTTCTGCCAGGCGCTGGTCGGCGTGATCCTGTTCATCGGCCTGACCTGGTTCCCGGTCTTCACGGACGTACGCGCGACCTACATGGCGGCGCTGGCGTTCAGCGCGTACGGCATCCACTGGTTCGCCCTGGGCTGGAACCGGGCCCGCGGCGCCGACGCCCGCCCGAACGGCTTCATGTCGATCCCGTTCGTCATCATCTCGGTCCTGGGCGCCACGGTCTTCTTCCTGGCGGGCGGCTGGCCGCTCGGGGTGCTCTTCATCGGCCTGGCCCTCGTCTACATCGCGGAGTTCTTCGCGAGCTTCAAGGTCGGCGTCCGCACACTCACGGACGGACGCGAGACGGTCAACGTCGGCGAGAAGGCCCTGGGCGCCGTACACATCCTGGTCGGCCTGTGGTTGATGTACCTGACCTTCGCGACCACGCTGAACATCGCGTCGGGCTACGACATCCCGGCGGCCTAGGTCCCATCCGTCGGACAGGACAGGACCCAGGGGCGGGAGAACGGCGGCAGCACCGTCTCACCGCCATCGCCCCACCACCCGCACCAGCCCGGTCCGGAGGTCGGGCACCCCCCAGTAGTCACCGACGGTGGTGGAGAAGACGGCGGTGAGCACGCCCCGACTGACGTACACCGCGTAGAACCCCAGCAGCCGAAAGGGCTCCACGGGCACGTCCGGCGGAACCAACCGCAGCCGCTCGACCCCGTCCACCCCGAACACGACGGCGTTGTCGAGCCGGCCACCCGCGCCGAAGGGCTCGACCACGACGACGCTCACCGGATCGCCCCACCCGGCGACGGCTATCGGCGCCGCCGCGAAGTGCTTCTCGACCCGCACGCCGCGCCAACCCCACGCCACCCGGCGCGCGCCCGCACTCCATTCGACGGTGATCTCGAGGCTCGTCATCGTGACCACGCTTCGCCGGAGTCAAGTCGGCGTCAGGGCTTGCGGGCCACTCCGGCGTAGCCGTCGAGGCTGGCGCCCGGGTCGTCGGCGCGCCAGCGGGTCGTCGGCACGACACCTGGGTCCTGCAGGTCCAGGCCGTCGAAGTAGGCGGTGAGTTCGGCCGGGGTGCGCAGCGCGTACGCGTGGCCGCCCGCGCTGGTCGAGGCCTGCGCCCCCTGGGCGATCTCGTCGCTCGAGTTGGTCCCGTCGTTGACCACCAGGTAGCTGCCCGCCGGCACCGCCGCCACCAGGTCGGCCACGATGGAGCGTGCCTCGTCGTAGTCGGGGATATTG
Source organism: Asanoa siamensis (assembly GCF_016862555.1). Lineage (GTDB taxonomy): Bacteria > Actinomycetota > Actinomycetes > Mycobacteriales > Micromonosporaceae > Asanoa > Asanoa siamensis. The sequence goes on from NZ_BONE01000020.1 coordinate 68,585, forward strand.
CCCAGGATGCCGAGCATGATGATCGCCACCGGCTGGTCGAGGTCGAGCGTCTTCGCCGCCTCGCGCAGCACCGTCTCCGTGTCGCGGACGTCCGCGTCGACATAGGACGTCGCGCCCTCCGGGCTGCTGGCCAGCAGTGCCCGCGCGTGCACCAGGACGAGCGGGTCGTTGTCGACGTAGACCACCCGCGACTCCGGCGCGACCGCCTGCGCGATCTCGTGGGTGTTGTCGGCCGTGGGCAGGCCCGTGCCGAGGTCGAGGAACTGCCGCACGCCACACTCGGCGGCGAGGAACCCGATCGCCCGGCCCAGGAACGCGCGCTGGGCGCGGGCGTTGTCGACGATGGCCGGAAAGACGGCGCGAACCCGCTCGCCCGCCTCGCGGTCGGCGGCGAAGTTGTCCTTGCCGCCCAGCCAGTAGTTCCAGACCCGCGCGCTGTGCGGAACGCTCGTGTCCAGCTGGGGCACGGAATCGTGAGAACCACTCGTCATGAGCCCGCATCATAGCCATCCTCGGAACCCGCGCGGTGCCCACCGAAGAGCGCGCGAAGCCGCGTACCCGGTGGGGTGTATCAGGCGGCGGCGCGCCGTTCTCCATATCTCGACAGGGCCCGGCGCGCCTACGGTGACCGCGGGCCAGCCACGATCGGAGACAGCCGATGACACGCATTCTCTGCGTCCACGGGCGCGACCAGCACGGCAAGGACCCGGTCCGGCTGCGCGACAGCTGGGCGGCCGGGCTCAACTTCGGCCTCACCGCCGCCGGGCGCAAGCCCATCGATCCCGACCGGATCGCCTTCCCGTTCTACGGTGACGTGCTGGAGCGCAGCCGGCTGCGCGCCGTCCAGGCGGGCACGAGCCTCGTCATCGAGAGCATCGACGCGCTGCCCGTCGACCCGCTGATGCCCGCCGAGATCGCCGAGGTCGAGTCCGACCTCCTCGGCTCGATGGCGGCCGAGATCGACGGGACGGAGGGCACCGACGAGCAGGTCGAGGAGGGCATCCTGCGGATCCCCGGTGCCCGCCGGCTGTTGCGGCTCATCGCCGACCGTACCCGCGTCGACCAGACCATCATCGAGTCGTTCCTCCCCGACGTCGCGGTCTACTTCAAGGTCGCCCGCCAGGAGGTCCTCGACGTGGTCCGCGCCAGCCTGCCGCCCGGCGACGAGCCGCTGGTCATCCTCGGGCACAGCCTCGGTGGTCTGGTCGTCCACGACCTGCTGCGCGACGCCGCGGTCCGCGCGCGCACCCGGCTGCTCGTAACGCTCGGCTCGCCGCTCGGCCTGGACGCCTGCTTCCGCAACCTGCTCGCCGGCGGCGCCGCGCACCCCGGGGTGCCGGACTGGTTGGCCGTCTACGACCGCGACGACTTCGTCGCCCTGGGCCACCCCCTGCTGGGCCGTTACGGACCCGAACTGGTCGACCTCCAGGTCGACAACCCGGCCGGGAAGGCGCATTCCATCACGCACTACCTCGGACACGAGCCCGTCGCGACCCGCATCGCCGACGCCGTCAGCTAGGGGGACGCCGTGACCACCGCACTGGAGCAGTCGACCGACCTGCGCAGCTTCCTGAGCAGCGTCCGGCGGTTGACCGTCGACGAGAAGCTCCTCATCGCCCGGCAGGCCATGGTCCTGCTGGAGAGCAACTACGCGCACCTGCCGCTGAAGAACGCCCGCTACGCCCTCAACCCCGTGCAGCGCCTGCGACTGGTGGTCTCCCGACTGTCCCGGGCCGGCGTCGCCGACGAACCCGACTGGCGGTTCCACGCCGAGATCAAGGACATCTTCGACTCGCTGCGCGACCTGCACACGCGGTACGTGATGCCCGAACCGTACGCCAGCGCGGTCGCGTTCCTGCCCTTCCGGGTCAAGGAGTTCTTCGACGAGGGCCGGCGCGCGTTCATGGCGATCCCGGCCGGCGAGGGCAGCACGATCCCGGCCCACGTGGAGCTGCTGACGTGGAACGGCGTGCCGATGGACCGCGCCGTCGACCTGTTCGCGGATCGGCAGCCGGGCGCCAACCCGGCGGCCCGCACCGCCCGCGCGCTGACCCGGTTCACGACGCGCCAACTCGGCTTCTCGGGCCCGCCGGACGAGGAGTTCGTCCTGGTCGAGTACCTCGACGCGGCCGGCGCGCGCCGGGAGGCCCGTGAGCGCTGGCGGGTCGCGTTGCCACAGCAGGACAGCGAGGTACGCGACGCGCGCGTCGAGAGCGGCCCCGACCTCGAGCTCGACATCGAGACGGCCCGGCTGGCCTGGCTGCGCACCCGCCTGTTCGCCCCGAACGTGCTCGCCGTGATCGAGGAAGGTGACGGGCAGGCCCCGGTCGCGGTGTCCGACGGCATCCCGGTCACGCGCGCCTTCGCCCGGGCGTTCGAGGCCCGCGCGGTGCCCGGCACCGAGATCGGCCACATCCGGATCCGCGAGTTCACCCCGCCGGGTAACGACGTCGCCGGATTCGTCAACGAGTTCATCCGGCTGCTCGGCCAGATGCCCGCGGGCGGCGTCGTCGTGGACATCCGCGGCAACGGCGGCGGCAACCCCGTCGCGGCCGAGCTCGTCCTGCAGTCGCTGACCGCGTCGCGGATCGAGTCGCAGCCGTTGCAGTTCATCGTCTCGCCGCTGAACCTGCGGATCTGCCGCGGCCCCGGCCCGGGTGGCGAGGACCTCGGGCCGTGGCGGGCGTCCATGGAGCAGGCGGTGGAGAGCGGTGCGGTGTACTCGGCCGGCGTGCCCCGCACGACGCACGCCGAGCTGTGCCAGGTGCCGCACGCGTACATCGGGCCGGTCCTGCTGCTCACCGACGCGCTGGTCTACTCGGCGGCCGACCGGTTCGCGGCCGGCTTCCAGGACAACCGGGTGGGCGACATCCTCGGTGTCGACGCGAACACCGGCGCCGGCGGCGCCAACGTCTGGCAGCACGGGCACCTGTTCGGGACACTCGCCGCCGACGCCGACAGCCCGTACCGGCGGCTGCCGGGCGGCACCGGGCTGTCCGTCGCGATCCGCCGGACGTTGCGGGTGGGGCGCAACGTCGGCGTACCCGTGGAGGATTTCGGTGTGGAGCCGGAGCGGGTGCACCGCACGACCCGCGCCGACCTCGTCGGCGACAACGTCGACCTGTTCGCCTTCGCCGCCGGCCTGCTGCGGGAGCACGGCCGGCCGCGGCGGTTCGGGATCGGCCTCAAGGAGTCGGCCGACGGGGTGGCGATCGAGTTCGAGGCGGCGCACGTGGACCGCGCCGACGTCCATGCCGACGGCCGGCCACGGCACACCGTGGACCTGGGCGAGCACACCCGCACGCTGGTGACCGGTGTCGCGGACGCCACGGAGCTGCGCGTCGAGGGCTACGAACAGGGCCGCCTGGTCGCGCTGCGCATCTTCCGGCGCGACGGGCAGGGCCAGTTCGCGCCGGTCGTCACCTACGTGCCCGCGTGACGAACGGGTCCCCGCGGGCCGGCACCCGCGGGGACCCGCTTCCCTCACGGCCGGAACAGCGTCACTGAGTGGACCGCGCCGACCAGATCCCGAGCCTGCGACCGGATCGGGTACGTGTCGTCGGTGAGCCAACCGCGCAGCAGGTTCTGCTCGAACGGCCCGCCGAGATCCTCGCTGACCCCTCCGGGCAGCGAGCTCACCGACCGCCAGCCCGCCGCCGTCGCGGTGGCCACGAACCGGCGGGCCGGCACGAGCCCGACGGTGAACCGGTCCGGCGCGTCGGCCCGCAGCGGATGGCCGGACACGTCGGGCACGTTGTAGCCGCCGTCGATCGGGATGCCGGGCAGCCCCGGCAGCGGCGAGGTGAACCGGTTGCCCGCCGACGGGACCGTGTACGGCGCACCGAGCGGCGACGGCAGCGTGATCCGGTGCAGCTTGCCCCAGCGGTAGTCGACCTGGTTCGTGGAGTTGCCGAACGCGGCCGCGAAGGTGTCGCTCGCGGCCAGCGCGAGCGCCTCGCGCAGGCTGAGCAGCACGAGATAGTCCCGCCGCTCGGCCGCGTCCGCGATGCCCGGCACGGCGAAGAAGTCGATGCCGGACCGGCCCACTCCCCGCCGGGCCTCGAAGTCGACCAGCAGCCGCCGCAACGCCAGCACGGCGTGGAAGTCGGGGGCCACCGGCAGCGCCGGCGAGATCCGCCGCACGGGGCGGTCGAGCACGTTGCCGACGAACCGGCCCCGCCACAGCACGTAGATCGTGGCGGCGACGCTCTCCTAGACCTCCTGCCGGGACGGTGGTTCGAGGCGGCCGGCGCGGTCGCTCGCGTCGTACCCCTCGGCGATGCCCGTCGGGTAGGTGTGGCGCCACTTCCCGAGCCGGCCGACCGCCTCGACGACCCGCGGATCCCGCGCCAGTGCCGCCAACTCCGGCGTCCCGCTGCCGGCGGCCCGGTCGAGCGCTCCGGTGATCAACGGTGTGAAGAACTGGCCGTCCAGCGCGGTCACGTCGGCCTGCATCGCGATCACGTCGTCCGCGGTGACCCGGCCGCGGGCGATCGCGGCGCGGACCATGGCGGTGATCCGGCCGGCCCGGAAACCGTTGTGGAAGAAACTGAGGTAGAAGATGCCGCCGCCGGGCCGGCGCTGGTCGAGCACGTCGTTGTCGAAGGTGGTGCCGGTCGGGTCGTTGTTCGCCGACACGATGAAGCCGGCGGGCGGGTCGACCACCTGGGGCAGCTCGTCGAACGGCAGGATCTCGTACGGCAGCGCCTGGTGGGGTTGGGGGTTGCGCACGGGCAGCCACTCGTTGCCGCCGGTGCCGTCGCGCAACAGGTAGGGCGGGTTGCCGCGGACGGCGCCCGCCTGCAGGTCCTCGCGGACCGGCACCTCGGCGTTGGTGAAGTAGGCGATGGTGCCGCGCACGTCGGCGTAGACGAAGTGCTGCCCGCCGAGGTCGAAGTGCTGCAACGCGGCCCGGAAGTCCGTGACGTCACGGGCGAGGTTCATCCGCCGGAACGACTCGACCTCGGTGGTCGGTGAGAAGCCGGCGTACTGCACCGACAGCGCGGTGCCGGCCGCCGTGTCGACGGTCAGCAGCGGGCCGTTGTTGCGGCGCGGGACGATGAGCGTACGCGCCGGGATCGCGCCACCGGCGGGCACGACGTCGAGCGCGTCCGTCCGGCCGGGTGCGCGCGGGTTGACCCGGAACGTCTCGTCGATGGCCAGGACGGGCTCGAGCCGACCCCTGTAGACAGTGGACAGACCGCTCGGCGAGGCGGTGTCCGCGCGGATCTGCTCGACGAAGGTGTCGGTCACGTCGACGAAGTGCTGGGTCGAGCCGAACGCGACGGTCCGGTTCTGGCCGAGGATCACGAACGGCACGCCCGGCAGGCTGTCGCCCCGCACGTCGAACCCGCCGCCGGTCAGGTCGATCGGGTGTGCGATCGCCGGGAACTCCAGGCCCAGGTGCGGGTCGCTGGCCAGGATCGGCCGGCCGGTGGCCGTGTGCCGGCCGCCGATGACCCACGTGTTCGACCCGCGTTCGCCGGAGCGGTTGAGCGCGGCGGCGATCAGCGGCGCCTGCTCCGCCCGCGCGAGGTAGTCGGCCGCCATCCGGGCGACGCCGGCCGGGACGTCGCGGGCGGCGGCCGTCGGGCCGCGGGCGGGCGCCGCGGCGGGCCGGCCGGTGGAGTCGAGCACCGGTGAGGCGGTGGTGAACGGCTGGAACGGCGACAGGTCCCCGAACCACGCGGTGTGCCCGTCGAGGCCCGCCGCGGTGTAGGCCCGCACGGCCGTGGTGCGGTCGATGTCGAGATCGAACGAGAGGCCGAACGCGAGCCCCTTGGCGACGACCAGGCTGTCCACCGGCGTCCACGCCTGGACCCGGGTGACCTGGGCGGCCGCGTACTGGCCCGGCAGCCGGTTGCGGGCGATCCAGGCGTTGACCCCCTCGGCGTACGCCCGCAGGGCCTCGCGGGTCGGCGCCGACAGCACCGCCAGCCCGCGCTCGGCCGCCCGCCGCATGCCCAGCGTGCGCATCTGGACGTCGCTGGGCAGCGCGCTGCCGCCGATCAGCTCGGCCAGGGTCCCGGAGACGCGGCGGCGGGCCACGTCCATTTGGAACAGCCGGTCGTCGGCGTGCACCCAGCCCTGGAGGAAGAACAGGTCGTGCGCGTTGGTGGTGGTCAGGTGCGGCACTCCGTCGACGTCCCGCACCACCGACGCCGGCGCCCGGAGCTCGGGCATCCGCTGGTCGGCGTGTGCGGGTGCGGGTGCGGGCGCGACGGCCAGCAGGCCGGCGACGAGGGTGCCCACGGAGAGCAGGGCGACGCGGGATCTGCGCATGCGGCGACTCCTCACGGAACGGGGACGGTCACGGGAGGTTCGCCCGCCCGGCGCGGACAGACGGCCGTCGTGATTCACCTCACCGGGAGCCGTCCAGATCGGGCGGTCGTGCGTATGCGTGGCGAAGGCCGCCGTTGTCCCTGACCCGGCAGCTTTCGGGGGAAATCTGATTACGCTCACCGCCATCGATACGGGAACCGAGGAGCGCGATGACCGACGACGGCCACCCCGGCGATCTCGCCGGCGCCTACGCGATCGGCGCCTGCACGCCGGACGAGGAACGATCCTTCGCCGCGCACGCCCGCCACTGCGCGGCCTGTGCCGAGGAGGCCGCCGAGCTGAGCCGGGTCGCGGAGTGGGTCGGCACGGCCACCGCGCGCACCCCGGCGCCGACCCTGCGCACGCGCGTCCTGGCCGCCGCCCGGGCGGCCCGCGCACCGGCCGGCCCGGCCGGCCCCGGTGCGGAGGCGCGGCGGCTCGGCGCGCTCTACGGCGACCGGGTCAGCGAGCTCGACGGGCTGCTGCGGCGGCTGTCCCGGCCGCAGTGGCTGGTCGCCTCCGGGCCGCACCGCTCGGTCCGGGACCTCGTGGTGCACCTGCGCGCCAACGACGCGACCGTCGCGGCGGCGGCCGGGGTCGAGGTCGTGGCGCTCGAGGCGGACCCGCGCGCGGGCTGGCACCGGCAGGCCGGCGCCATCGTCGACGTCCTCCGTGGGTGGGACGCCGGCCTGGACCGGCCGGTGTCGCTGGCCGGCCGCGCGGCGGTCCGGCGGTCGCTGCGGGAAGCGCTGGTGCAGCGCGGCTTCGAGACGTGGATCCACGCCGAGGACGTCCGGGTGGTGCTCGGGCTGCCGCCGCGCACGCCGGACGCGCGGCAGCTCGCCGACATCGCGGACCTCGCCGCGGGACTGCTCCCCCAGGCGATGGCCGCGGCGGGCCGGGCGCGTCCGGCCTGGGCGGTGCGGCTCGTGCTGACGGGCCCGGGCGGCGGCACACGGCTCGTCGACCTCGCGCCGACGGCAGCGCCCGGCACGGTGGTCGCCGAGGTGACGATGCCGGCGGAGCGCTTCTGCCGGCTGGTGGCGGGCCGGCTGGCCAGCGCGCCGGACAGCGCCGAGATCGGCGGCGACCGCGGCGCCGCCGTCGACCTCCTCACCGTCGCCGCGACGATGGGTTGTGACTGACGTGCTCGGTCTTCCCGATCCCGACGACGTCCGGCTCCGCGACGGGTTGATAGCCGGCGCCGAGCCGGCCCTCGCGGAGCTCTACGACACCTACGGCCCCGTCGTCTTCGGGATGGCGCTGCACGTCACCCGCGACCGGGGCGCCGCCGAGGACATCACCCAGGACGTCTTCGTCGACCTGTGGCGGCGGCCGGAGCACTTCGACCCGCACCGCTCGCCGCTGCGGAGCTGGCTGCTGCTGATCGCCCGGCGCCGCGGCATCGACTGGATCCGCCGCCGCGACGCCCGCGAGAGCGTCCGACTGGCCACCATGGACCCGGCGCCGACGCTGCTCGAGGACGACGTGCTCGCCTCGACCGCGCGCAAGCAGGTGCGTAAGGCGATCGCGGACCTGCCGGCACCGCACCGGCAGGCGATCCTGCTGGCCTACTACCGCGGGCTGACCTACCGCGAGGTGGCGAAGGAGCTCGACATCCCGGAGGGCACGGCGAAGTGGCGCCTGCGCAACGCCCTGCGCCGGATCGGCGCCCAGCTCCGCGCGGAGGGCTTCGAGGACCGCTTGAACTTCGAATGAGACATGGCGATATGCGGATACGACCACCGAAATGGAAATTACTTTCATAACCCTTGTGCGTACGCGTCGGGGTCGTCTAGCGTTTCGCTGGTAATGAACATCATTATCAGTTAGAGGGTGGCGGTTCCGGTGGTTCACACACGCGCGGGTCTGGTCGGCGCGGGGCTGTTGTCGGTGGCGTTGTTGGCCTCGGCGTGCGGATCGGCGGCGCCGCGGTCACCGTCACCTCGATCATCAGCGACCCGTCGGCCGACCCGCACTCCTACGAGGCCAACACCCGCACCCAGCTCGCGCTCTCCCAGGCCGACCTGGTCGTCGAGAACGGCGGTGGCTACGACGACTTCGTCGACACCATGCTGAAGTCGGCCGACAGCGACGCGAAGGTGCTCAACGCCGTCACGATCTCCGGCAAGGGCGGGGAGGATCTCAACGAGCACGTCTGGTACGACCTGCCGTCGATGGGCAAGCTGGCCGACGAGGTCGGCAGGGCGCTGTCCGAAAGGGACTCCGGCAAGGCCGCTACGTTCACCGCCAACGTCGCGACGTTCAAGCAGAAGCTGCGGGCGTTGGAGCAGACCGAGACCGAGATCAAGGCCGCGCACGGCGGCGCCGGTGTCGCCGTCACGGAGCCCGTCCCGCTCTATCTGCTCGAGGCCTGCGGGCTGACCGACAGGACGCCCGCGGAGTTCAGCGAGGCGATCGAGGAGGGCACCGACGTGCCGGCCGCCGTGCTCCAGGACACCCTCGACCTGTTCACCGGCAAGCGGGTCGCGCTGCTGGCCTACAACGAGCAGACCACCGGCCCCGAGACCGAGAAGGTGCTCCAGGCGGCCAAGGACAACCAGGTCGGCGTCGTGCCGGTGACCGAGACGCTGCCCGCGGGCTCGGACTACGTGACGTGGATGGGCGCGAATCTGGCCGCGGTCAAGACGGCGCTGGGCTGATGCTGGAGCTCGCCGGCGCCGGTTTGCGCATCGGGCGCCGCCACCTCTGGTCGGGGCTGGACCTGCGCGTCGAGCCCGGCGAGTTCGTCGCCGTGCTCGGCGCGAACGGTTCGGGCAAGACCAGCCTGGTGCGGGCAGTGCTTGGCACGAGGCGGCTGAGCACGGGCACGGTCCGGGTGGCCGGCGGGCCGCCGCGGCGCGGCGCACGCGAGATCGGCTACGTGCCGCAGCAGCGCCGCATCGACCCGTTGACGCCGCTGCGCGCGCGCGACGTGGTCGGCCAGGGCCCTCGACGGGCACCGGTGGGGCCTGGGCCGCGCCCGGGGTCGCGCCGCGACGGTCGACGCGGCCCTGGCGGAGGTCGGCGCCGCCGAGTTCGCGGACCAGCCCATCGGGCTGCTCTCCGGCGGCGAGCAGCAACGGGTCCGGATCGCCCAGGCGCTCGTCGCCGACCCGCGGCTGCTGCTCTGCGACGAGCCGCTGCTCTCGCTGGACCTGGCCAGCCAGCGCACGATCACGGCCCTGGTCGACCGGCGCCGCCGGCGCAGCGGCACCGCCGTGCTGTTCGTGACGCACGAGATCAACCCGGTGCTGCCCTATGTGGACCGGGTGCTCTATCTGGCCGGCGGCGGCTTCCAGGTCGGCACGGTCGAGGAGGTGTTCACGTCGGCGGCCCTGAGCCGGCTCTACGGCGTACCCGTCGAGGTGGTCAGGGTCAACGGGCGGATCCTGGTGGCCGGCATACCCGCGGCGGACGAGCATGGCTGACGGCGTCTGGGGGCAGGTCTTCGACTTCGCCGACTACGGGCAGCTCCTCGGGCTCGTGCACAACTCGCTGGCGGCCGGCGCGGTGCTCGGCGTGGTCGGCGGGCTGATCAGCACGTTCGTGATGATGCGCGACCTGCCGTTCGCCGTGCACAGCATCAGCGAGCTCTCCTTCGCGGGCGCCTCCGGCGCGCTGCTGTTCGGCGCGAACGTCGTGCTCGGCTCGCTGACCGGGTCCCTGCTGGCGGCGCTGGTGATCGGGCTGCTCGGCACTCGGGCCCGCGACCGCAACTCCGTGATCGGCGTGCTGATGCCGTTCGGGCTCGGCCTCGGCGTGCTCTTCCTGGCGCTCTACAAGGGACGCTCGGCCAACAAGTTCGGCTTGCTCACCGGCCAGATCGTCGCGGTCGACACACCGCAGCTGTCCTGGCTCCTGGTCACCTCCGCGGTCGTCGTGGTCGCCCTCGCGGTGGTCTGGCGGCCGCTCGCCTTCGCCAGCACCGACCCGGAGCTGGCCGCCGCCCGCGGCGTGCCGGTCGCCGCGCTGTCCACGGTCTTCATGGTGCTGCTGGGCCTGACGGTCGCGATGTCGGTGCAGATCGTCGGCGCCCTGCTCGTGCTCAGCGTCGTCTGCACGCCGGCCGCCGCGGCCATGCGGGTCACCGCCGCGCCCCGGCTGGTCGCGCTGCTCAGCGTCGTCTTCGCCACGACCTCGGTGCTCGGCGGCATCCTGCTGGCACTCGGCAGCACGATCCCGATCAGCCCGTACGTCACGACGATCTCCTTCCTGATCTACGTCGGGTGCCGGATCGCCGGCGCGTGGCGGCAACGGCGGGGATGGGTCCGATTCGTTCAATACCCGCGCGCCCGCCGGGCCGTACCGTCGCGGTCATGAACGAGCGATTCCACGCGGGACGGGAGTTCCTGCGGCGCGAGGGCCGGCTTCTGGAGCGACGGCTGTTCGCCACCTGCTTCGAGGGCGCGTCCGGCCGAGGCGTGATCGAGGCCCTGCGCGGCTACGCCAACGACGACGGTGGCTTCGGCCACGGGCTCGAGCCCGACAAGCGCTGCCCGGCCAGCCTGCCGATCGACGTCGAGTGCGCGCTGGCGGCGATGGCGACGGCGGGCGTCACCGACGAGCCGATGATCCAGCGGGCCTGCGACTATCTCGCCGGCGTCTCGACCGGCGGGGCGGTGCCGCTGGCGTTCCCGGTGATCGAGGGATACCCGCGCGCCGAGCACTGGGCGGCCTGGGCCTACGAACCCGACGTCAACCCCACCGCCGGGATCGCCGGCCTGCTGTACGAGTTGGGGGTCGCGCACCCGTGGCTGGCGGAGGCCGCCACATACACGTGGTCCCGGCTCGACGAGGCGACGCTGCCGACCGACGCCCACGCCCTGCGTACCCTCCTGACGTTCCTCGCGCACACCCCGGAGCGCGACCGGGCGACGGCGGCGGCCGCCACGGTCCGCGCCGCCCTCACCTCGGCCGCCTACTTCAACCTCGACCCGGCGGACGACAGCTACGGCCTCTCCCCGCTGACCGTGGCCCCGTCGGCCGACAGCCGCTGGCGGGCGCTCTTCGCCGACGAGGTCATCGAGGCCCACCTCGACCGGATGGAACGCGACCAGCAACCCGACGGCGGCTGGCCGATCGCCTGGGACCCGCCCGGCGCGGCCGCCCGCACGGAATGGCGCGGCATCGTGACCCTGGCCAACCTGCGGACCCTCGTCTCGTACGGCCGGATCGTGTTGGACGGGTGACGCGGCCCGCCGCCGTGCGATGGTGGATCACATGACCCAGGAGCAGCCGCCGGCCGCGATCGGCACCTTCATCGACGCGACCAACGCGGGCGACACCGAGGCGTTCGTCGCGGCCTTCACCGACGACGCCTACGTCCGCGACTACGGCCGCGAGTTCACCGGGCACGACGGTGTCCGCAGTTGGGACAGCACCGACAACATCGGGGTCGGGATGCGGTTCGAACTGCTCTCGTGGACCGCGGCCGGCGGCGACGCCTACGTGATCACCATCCGCGCGACGAGCCGGCGGTTCAACGGCACCGGCGACATGCGAGTGACGCTGCGCGACGGCCTCATCTCCCGGCTCGAGATCGGCTGAGCCGGCATCCACAGCATTTCCGCAGCTTCCAGTGGTCGCGCGGACCGGGAGCATGGGTTAACGTGAGGGCTCCATAGCCCCCGATCCCCCCGGGAACCATGACTCTCTGTAAAGACGAAGCCTGTCACGTCATAGAGGTCGGCGCGATCCGTCCGGCGCTGGTGCGCGCCGCGCGGCTGTTCGCGGAGACGGTGCTCGTGCCGACAGGGCTCCTCTACCTGATCCTGCACACCGCCGGGTTGCTTCCCGCCCTGCTGTCCGTCCTGGGGTGGTGTGCGCTCACGGTGGGCATCCGCTTCATCGCGGGCCGTCACCTTCCCGGCACGCTGCTCGTCTGCGCCGGCGCCCTCTGCGCCCGCGCCCTGGTGGCCCTGGCGCTGTCCAGCGCCCTGGTCTACTTCGTGCAGCCGGTGATCGCCTCGGTGTTCATGGCGATCCTGTTCCTCGGCAGCGCCCTGCTCGGGCGGCCGATCACGATGCGGCTGGCCCGCGACTTCGTCTCGCTGCCGGTGGCGCTGCAGACCCACCCGGGGCTGCGCCGCGTGTTCATCCAGACGGCCGCCCTCTGGGGCCTCGGCCGGCTGGTCGACGCCGGCATGAGCATCGGGTTCCTGCACATGGGCCTGGACTTCGCGGTGCTCTCCCGGGGCGTGTTCAGCAGCCTGCTGACGGTCGTGATGATCGGCGTCTGCGCCGCCTGGGGCATCCGCAGCCTGCGCCGGATGCCGGACGTGACGTTCCGGTTCGGCCGCCGGCCGGCCGCCCCCGCTGCCGTTCCGGCCTGATGCCCGCATAGCGCTCTCTTCGCTCGCCCGAATCAGCCCCGCGGCGCCGTTTTCGTCTGCATGCAATCGTATGACCGCATCGACGGGGTACGGTGCTCGCATGGCACCCCCGCCCCGCCGGCGCCGCCCGTCAGCTTCGCCTGCTGGTTCGCCTTCTGATTCGCCTGCTGTCGCGGAGCCTGGGTCTCCTCCGGTGGCCGCGCGCCGGCCGGTCCCCACGATGCAGGACATCGCCGCCGCCGCCTCGGTCTCGCAGAGCACGGTGTCCCGGGTGCTCAGCGGCGTGGAGACCCGGGTGCCGATCGCCGAGGCGACCCGGGAGCGGGTCATCCAGGCGTCCCGCCGGCTCGGCTACCGGCCCAACCCGCTCGCCCGGGGCCTGCGCGGGGCGTCCACCAACCTGATCGGCGTGGTCGTCCGCGACTTCAGCGACCCGTTCTTCGCCGAGGCGATCGAGGCGCTGGTCAAGGAGTCGATGGGGCACGGCTACAACGTCGTCCTCGGCCACGTGCACCCGGCGCTCTCGGAGGCCATCCCGCTGACGTCGGTGCTGGAGACGCGACACACGGACGCGATCGTCCTGCTCGGTGACGTGCGGGTGCACCCGCAGCTCCTGGACGACCTGCGGGCGTCGCGGGTGCCGGTGGTGGCGCTCTGGCAGGGCACCAGCCCGCTCGACTTCCCGAGCGCGGACACCGACGACCGGGCGGGCATCCAGGCGGGCCTGGCCCACCTGACCGGTTTGGGCCACAAACGGATCGCCTTCCTCTCCGCCGAACTGCCGGGCGACTTCTGGGTACGCGAGTCCGCGTACACCGACTTCATGCACGACCGCTTGGGCGGCGTGCCGGAGGGCTACCTGCAACGCTGCCCCAACACGATGGCCGGGGGCGACGCGGCCCTCCGCCGCCTGATGGCACTCCCCACCCCACCCACGGCGGTGGCGACGTCCACGGACCTGATCGCGGTAGGCGTACTCCACGCCGCCCACAGCGTCGGCGCGACAGTGCCCGACCGGTTGTCGGTGGTCGGCTTCGACGACATCCAGATCTCCAGTCATACGGTGCCGGCCCTGACCACCTCCCGGATGCCGACGGCCAAGATCGTGAGCCACGCGATCAACCTGGCCGTAACGTTGGCCCGCGACCCGGACAACGCCCGCGACCCGCACCTGGAGATCTTCAAACCAGAACTCGTCATCCGCGAGTCGACAGCCCGCCCCCGCCGCCGCTGACAGACCGCGCCCGCTCCCGCGCTCAGCGCGGTAGCCACACCCGCATCCCGCCGACCCCGCGGTTGGCCCACAGGTGGTACGGGACCGCCGGCACCGAGCCGCCCTCGACCGGGACGTCGAGGCCCACCACCCCGTCGCCCAGGTCCGGACGCGGCACCGCCACCGCCTCGCCGGAGGCGGCACCGTGCACGCCTTCCAGGTCGAACCCGGCGGGCAGGTCGGCCTCCTCGACGCAGTAGACGATCGGGCCCCGTTCGAACGCCACACACCCCCGTACCGCGTCCACCCGTGGTTCCGGGTCCGTGCGGCGGACCGGCAGCGGCAGGTCCAGCGTCACCCGGTCGCCCGCCGTCCACACCCGGGTCCGGTCGACGTATCCGGGCGCCACCGGTGCCGGCCCCTCCCCCGGCACCGACAACGTCCCCCCGGAGCACCAACCGGGCACCCGCAGCGACAGCGTCCACGGCTCCCCCGGCGACCGGACCACCTCGACCACCACCCGCCCGTCCCAGGGGTATCCCGTGTGGACGGTCACCTCGACATCGCCGGCCCGGACCGCGCAACCGGCGTACTGGTGGATCCGCAGACCGTCCACCGAGCCCGTCGCCACGTACTGCGGCCATGAGCTGAGCAGCCGCATCAGGTTGGGTGGGCAGCACGCGCACGCCTGCCACGGACGCCGCCGGCCGTGGCCGTCCGACTCGTACGTGCGGTGCGTGCGGCGTTGCAACGGGTTGACGTAGAAGAACTCCGTGCCCGACCGCGACAGCCCCGACAGGACGCCGTTGAACATCGCGCGCTCGATGTCGTCGGCGTAGCAAGCCTGACCCGTCGCCAGCAGCAGCCGCCACGCCAGCATCACGCTCGCGATGGCCGCGCACGTCTCCGCGTAGGCGCGGTCGGGCGGCAGCTCGTACGGATCGCCGAACGCCTCGTCCCGGTGCCGGCTGCCCAACGCCCCCGTCAGATAACGCCGCGTCCGCACCATGTCGTCCCAACGAAGCCGCACCGCGGCCAGCAGGTCCGCGTCACCGGTCTCCACCGCCACGTCCACCGCGCCGCAGTCGAGATAGAGCTGCCGCACGGCGTGGCCGGCCACCTCCGCCGCCTCCCGCACCGGTGCGTGGTCCTGCCAGTACGCGGGCCCGAACCGCCCGTCGCCCAGCAACCCGTGCCCGCGCAGGTCGAGCATCCGCGCGGCGAGCGACAGGTAGCGCCGCTCCCCCACCGTCCGGGCCAGCTCGACCAGCGCCATCTCGATCTCCGGGTGCCCGTCGATGCCGTCCCGCCCACCCGCGCCGAGCGCGGCCTCCGCGTGGTCGACGGCCCGCAGCGCGATCCGCAGCAACCGCTCGTCGCCGAGTGCCCGCTGCCACGCGACGGCCGCCTGGATCAGGTGCCCGAGGCAGTACAGCTCGTGCCCCCACGGCAGGTCCTCGTAACAACGACCGTCCCGCAGCACCTGTACGAAGCTGTTGACGTAGCCGTCGGGCCGCTGGGCCGCGGCCACCACGGCGATCGCCTCGTCGGCCGCCGCCGACAGCGCCGGGTCGGGACCGCGGCCGAGCTCCCAACCCACCGCCTCGAGCCATTTGTAGACGTCGGAGTCGAGGAACGGCAGCACCGCCCCGCCGGAGTCCGCGCTGGCCCGGTAGACCCCGGACGCCCCTGCGGCCAGGCGCAGGTTGTCCAGGGTGCCGGCCGCACCGAGCTGCGCGTAGCCGTGCGGGATCGTCCGGGCACGGTTGGTCGACAGCCGTTCCCCCCAGAATCCACCGTGGACGACCACCCGGTCCGCGCCCAGCGGCCGCAACGACGACACCGACGGCAGCACCGCGGCCGTCGACGACACCTCGCGCTCGATCACTTGACTGC
This sequence comes from Asanoa siamensis, assembly GCF_016862555.1. Lineage (GTDB taxonomy): Bacteria > Actinomycetota > Actinomycetes > Mycobacteriales > Micromonosporaceae > Asanoa > Asanoa siamensis. The sequence goes on from NZ_BONE01000020.1 coordinate 84,350, forward strand.
TCCGCTCATCAGGCCGGACACGTAGTAGCGCTGCAGCAGCAGGTAGACGCCCACACACGGGACGACCGAGATCGTGATGCCGGCCTGGAGCATGCCCCAGTCGGTGCCGCCGAGGCTCGTCTCGGTGCGGGCGGCCGCGAGCACCAGCGGCAGCGTGAACGTCGAGCCCTTGCTCATCATGACCAGCGCGCCCAGGAACTCGTTCCAGCTCATGATGAACGCGAACAGCGCCACGGTGACGACGGCCGGCACGGTGGCGGGCAGGAACACCCGGCGCAGCGCCTGCAAGGACGAGGCGCCGTCCACGATGGCCGCTTCCGACAGCTCCCGCGGCACCGCGGCGAAGCTGTTGCGCAGCACGTACAACGAGAACGGCAGTTGGATCGCGGTGTGCACGACCGCCAGGCCCACCAACGAGTTGGTCAGCCCGAGATTGGCGAACATCAGGAACATGGGCGTCAACAGCGCCTGGTACGGCACGATCAGCGCGAGCAGGAGCACCACGAAGATGACCTCCTTGCCCGGCACCGGAAAACGCGCCAGCCCGTACGCGGCGGGCACCGTCAGCAGCAGTGTGAACAGGATCGTCAGCACCGCCGTCCAGAGGCTGTTGAACAGGGGTAGGTCGGCAGCCCCTGCTGGTATGTCCACAGTCGCTGGTAACTGTCGAGGCTGAACGCGTCGGGCCAGTAGGTCGGCGGCGACGCGGCCGCCTCCGCGGTCGGCTTCAGCGAGGCCAGCACGGAGAACACCAGCGGGAGCAGCATGACCGTGACGATCGCGAGGCAGACCGCGGCGACCAGATAGCGCCTCATGCGTGACTCCGCCGGGTCAGCAGCAACTGGACGACGGTGAACGCGAGGATGCCCAGTGCCAGGAGCATCGACAACGCGGCCCCGTACCCCAGTCGCAGGTAGGGGAACGAGTTCAGGTAGACGAAGAACACCGAGGTCGCCGTCTCGTTCTGTGGCTGCCCGGCCGTCATGATGTAGAACTGGTCGAACGCGAGCAGCGAGCCGATGACGCTGAGCAGGGTGACCAGCAGCACGGTGCGCAGCGTCAGCGGCAGGATGATCCGGGTGACCCGCTGCCGCGCGTTGGCACCGTCGACCAGGCTCGCCTCGGTGATGTCGGTCGGGATCGCCTGGATGGCCCCGACGAACAGGATCATCCCGAAGCCGATCACCTTCCACACCACGGACGCGATGATGGCGAGGTTGGACCGGTCGGCGTCGACGCCCAGCCAGACCACCGGGTCACTGATCACGCCGAGGTCCAGCAGCACCTTGTTGACGAGCCCGAAGTCGGCGCTGAACAGCCAGTACCAGAGCAGGCTGGAGACGCCGAGGCCGATGACGACCGGGGTGAACACCACGGTCCGGGTGAGCCGGCGCACCGGTGTGTTGCGGGCCAGCAGCAGCGCCAGCAGGTAGCCGCCGACGATCAGCAGCGGCGTGACGACGAGCGTGTACTCCATTGTGAACCGGATCGACACCCAGAACTGCCGGTCGTCGAACGCCCGCGTGTAGTTGTCGAGGCCGACCCAGCGCGGCGGCGTGATCAGCGACCAGTTGTGCAGCGACATCCACGCCATCCGCACCAGCGGATAGACCGTGAAGACGAGCACGAACAGCAAGGCCGGGCCGACGTACGCGAGCCCGACCAAGCTGTTCCTCCGTGTCCGCCGCACGCTCAGCCCGCACTGGCGACGGTCTTCATCGCAGTCTTGGCGTCGGCGATCACCTTGTCGAGGTCCTCGTCGGTGTAGTAGGCCTTCTGCAGCATCTGCAGCCACGGCCCCTGCGGCGAGTTGATCTGCTCGAAGAACGTCAACGTGTACGGCGTACGACCGACGTCGAGCGCCTTGGCCACGTCCTGCACGAGCGGCTCCGCCTCGAAGTACTTGTTGGCCACCATGTCCGTACGCGTGGTCAGGTTGAGGGCCTTGGCGTAGACCTCGACCTGCACCTCGTCGGAGAGCAGGAACTTCATGAAGTTGACCGCGTCGGCCACCCGCTCGCTGCCCCGCGGCACCACGACGAGGTCGCCGCCGATGAACGAGGCCGACGAGCCCGGCGAGGCGCCCGGCAGCAGGCCGATGCCGAACTTCATGCCGGGGTTCTGCTGGCGGGCCAGCGTGATGTTGAAGTTGCCCGTGCCCATCATGCCGACCTTGCCCGTGCCGAACTGGAGGTGGAACGTCTCGCCGTTCTCGGCCCGGTCGCCGTCGTGCACGTTGCCGGCCTTGACCATGTCGCGCCCGAACTGCAGCACCTGCTTGACGCCGTCACCGGTGAGCGGCTCGTCGCCGGCGTCGACCGCCTCGATCTTCGCGCCGGAGGCCCACATCAGCGGCCCGACGGTGAAGATGTTGCAGCCGGCGCAGTTGCCGGGCAGGTAGTAGCCCTTGACGTCGCCGCCGATCGCGGTGATCTTGTCGGCATAGTCCCGGAGCTCGGCGAGGCTCGTCGGCGGTTTCTCCGGATCGAGACCGGCCCGCTGGAACAGGTCCTTGTTGTAGAACAGCGCGGAGACGTCCGCGTAGAGCGGCACGCCGTACAGCCGCTCCTCGTAGGTCGCCACCGTCATGTGGCCCTTGCTCGCCGTCGCGATCTCCGGCCAGCTCCTGATCCGGTCGGTCAGGTCGACGAGCTGCTGCGCCTTCTCGAACTGCGGCGCGTAGATGAGGTCCATTCCCATCAGGTCAGGCACCTCGCCGGAGGCGATGCCCTGCGCGATCTTGCCGACCATCTCGGTGTGGGGGATGTAGGTGAGGTTGATCCGGCAGTCGGGGTTCTTCGTGTTCCACGCCTCGACCAGCAGGTCGACCATCTGCTTGTTGCCGCCCGAACGCTCCCACATGGACAGTTCGCCGCTGCTCGCGCACGACGTCGTGGCGGGTTGGACGGCCTGGTTGGCATCGGGCTGTTCGTCGTCGGAGCCGCAGGCCGCGAGCCCGACGAGCGCGAGTGTTGTCACGACGGCCACGGCGGGCCGCCGGAATCGGGTCACCATCGCACGCCTCCTCCTTGCCGAGGGGGTCCCGGATGGCCTGGACGATGCGGACGACCACCTGTCAGGCATCCGGTCAGCCGGCACGTTACCCGCCACCGCATACGATTGCACTCATTCGTTTTCATATTGAGATGTTCGATGCCCCCGACCGTTGACGCGACCGGGAAGCGGCCCTAACCTCGTGGCACACAGCGGCGGACGACCGCGCACCTCACCCATTTCCCTGCGCGTTTTCGTCCCTTAAGGAACCCGCGATGCGTGATCTCCATCCGACCGTCGAACAGGCCGTCGAGACGCTCCCGCTCAACGCGCTCACCCGCCGCCGCCTGCTGCGCGGCACGGGGCTGTTCAGCACGGCGCTCGCCGCCTCGGCGCTGATCGCCGGCTGCTCCGACGACGCCGCCGTCGCCCAGGGCGCGATCGGCAACTTCCCGCGCACGCCGGCGTGGAAGTTCGTGTTCGTCTGCCATGTGACGACCAACCCGTTCTTCACCCCGACGCAGTACGGCGCGGAGGATGCCTGCAAGCTGCTGGGCGTCCAGTACCAGTGGACCGGCTCGGTGAACTCGGTCGTGGCCGAGATGGTCGACGCCACCAACACGGCGATCAGTGGGAAGGCAGACGGGCTGGCGGTCGCGGTCGTCGACAAGGCGGCCTTCCGCGCACCGGTCTCCCAGGCGCTGGACGCGGGGATCCCGGTGGTCTCGTTCAACGCCGACGGGGCGTCCGACGACCCCGGCACCGACCGGCTCGCCTACATCGGACAGGGGCTCTACGAGTCCGGCTACTCGTTAGGGCAGCGGGCCTTGACGCAGCTCGACTCCGGCGAGGTGGCCGGTTTCATCGCGACGCCCGGCCAGCTGAACATCCAGCCGCGGATCGACGGCGCGCAACAGGCGTTCAAGGACTCCGGAAAGCCCGTGACGTTCACGCCGATCGCCACGAACGCCGACGTGACGCAGGGACTGTCCATCATCGACGCCTACGTGCAGGGTCATCCGAACCTGGCCGGGTTGCTCGCGGTGGACGCCGGGTCGACGCAGAGCGTGGGCCAGACCGTGGCGAAGTACAAGCTGCGCGAGCGCGGGCTCAAAGTGGCGGGCGGCTTCGACCTCGTGCCGGAGACGCTGGCGTCGGTGAAGAGCGGCGATCTCGACTACACGATCGACCAACAGCCCTATCTGCAGGGCTTCCTGCCCGTGCTGGCGCTCTATCTCTTCAAATTGACCGGCGGCCTGATCTTCCCGACTCAGACGAACACGGGGCTCCTCTTCGTCACCAAGGACAATGTGGACCCCTATCAGACCACCCAGACGCGGTACGAGGGTTCGACCACCGCGGTGAATCTGGTGGAACGCTCCGGCCCGATCGCGCACGGATGAGCGTCGCCGGGACAGTCCCGAAGCCCGGCGGGGCCGCGCTGGCCCGCCGGGCCTGGGCCGCGTTCGTCCGCCGGCGCGAGGCGAGCGTGCTCGTCGTCGCGATCGGCCTAGTGGTCTACTTCCAGGCGGCCTCGCCGCTCTTCCTGACGTCCGACAACCTGCGCAACATCGCCCAGGCCACCGCGCCGACCGCGATCGTCGCCGTCGGCATCGTGTTCCTGCTGGTCAGTGGCGAGATCGACGTCTCGGTCGGGATGGTGGCGGCGCTCGCGCCGTACCTGATGCACTACGCGATCGACTTCTACGGCGTGCCGGCCGTACCGGCGATCCTGCTGGCGCTGCTGATCGCGGCCGCCGTCGGGCTGGTCAACGGGCTGATCACGACGCGGCTGAAGGTGCCGTCGTTCGTCACCACGCTCGGCATGTTCTATCTGCTGTACGGGGTGCTGTTGACCACCTCCAGGGCTTATCCGGTCGCGGTGCCGGAGCCGGTGAAGGGCGACCTGCAGACCTGGCTGGGCGCGGGTGACTGGGCGTCGCTGTGCTGGTGCCTGCTCGTCGTCGCCGTCTTCCACGTCGTGCTGACCCGTACCCGATGGGGTCTGCACACGATCTCGGCCGGCGGCAACCCGCTCGGCGCGACCGAGGCGGGCATCCGGGTGTCGCGGGTGAAGGTCGGCAACTTCATGCTCGTCAGCGTGTTCGGGGCGTTCGCCGGCCTGATGGAGGCGTTCCGGATCAACTCGATCGACCCGAACATCGGCGGCGGCACCCGCATCACGTTCACGGCGATCGCGGCCGCCGTGATCGGCGGCACGGCGCTGGCGGGCGGCTCCGGCACGGTGATCGGCGCGCTGCTCGGAATGTTCGTGCTCGCGATGCTGCAGAACGGCTTCAACCTGATCGGCGTGAGCGCGAACCCGTTCTTCCTCATCCAGGGCATCGCGATCCTGGTCTCGATGATCGCCAACCAGTACCTGTCACGCCTGCGCCGCACGGGACGGAGCTGAGATGGCCGCCTTCGCTCTGGAGGTCTCCGGTGTGGCCAAGCGCTTCGGCGCGCTGACCGCCCTGCGCGACGTGAACCTGCACGTCTCCCGCGGGGAGGTGCTCGGCCTGCTCGGCGACAACGGCGCGGGCAAGTCCACGCTGGTCAAGGTGATCTGCGGCTTCCACCGCCTGGACAGCGGCCAGATTCTGGTCGACGGCGAGCCGGTCAGCCTGCGCGGGGTGGACCACGCGCGCTCGCTCGGGATCGACACCGTCTATCAGGACCTGGCGCTGGTTAACGAGCTGAGCGTCTACCACAACATGTTCCTGAACCGGGAGCACCGGATGGGCCCGCTGCTCAACAACCGCCTGATGCGCCGCCTGGCGGAGTCCCACCTACACGCGATGGGCGTGGACATCCCGGACGTGACGATCGAGGCGGCCAAGCTCTCGGGCGGCCAACGCCAGGCGATCGCGGTGGCGCGGTCGGTCTACTCGGACGCCCGCATCCTGCTGCTGGACGAGCCACTGGCGGCGATGGGCGCGAAGGAGGCGACGATCATCCTGGACCTGGTGGCGGACCTGAAGGCCCGCGGCGACGTCGCCATCGTCATCATCGCCCACAACTACGCGCAGGCACTCCAGGTCTGCGACCGCATCAACATCCTGCAACAGGGCACGATCACCTTCGACCGCCCCGCGAGCGAGACGTCGGTAACGGAACTGACGGACCTGATGGTCGCCGCCTACCGCACCCGCCGGCGCGATGAGACAGGGAGGGCATAGCGACTGTCGGTTGCGATGATCGCGCGTGCATCACCTCAGCGGTCCGCGCGCCGGTCCGCCAGCTCGTCGGCGACCAGCAGGTCCGCGCGATACACCCCCGACCGGTACGCCGCGCGCCCCACCATATGAGCGGCGACGGGCGCCGTGGTGAGCTGGAAGATGCCGATCAGCACCAGCGTCGTGATGTCGACCGTGCTGCGGAACCGCAGCGCGCACCCCAGCAGCACCAACAGCATGCCCAGCACCTGCGGCTTCGTCGCCGCGTGCATGCGGGACAGGACGTCCGGGAAGCGGGTCAGGGCGATCCCCGCCGCCAGGCTGAAGGTCGCCCCCGCGATCAGGAAGACCGAGGCGGCCGCGTCGATCGCGCTCATGAGCCGTCGTCCCGGCGGGAGCGGGAGCGGACCGCGAACCGGGCCACGCTGACCGAGCTCACGAAGCCCAGCACCGAGAGCACGACCAGCACCGGCAGCGCCGTGTTGTCGCGGCTGTAGGCCGCCTCCGTCGCGACCGCGGCGACGATCACCGCGAGCAGCACGTCCGTCGCGACGACGCGGTCGAGGATGGACGGTCCACGGACGGCGCGTACGACGGCCAGCAGCGCGGCGGTCGCGAGGATGACGGTCACGGTGATGCTGACTGCGGTCATGGTCCTGACCTCTCGGTACGGATGCGGGCGACCTCGGCCGGTGAGCCGACCGCGGCGACGATCCGGGCCTCCAGCGCGAGCACGTCAAGCCGGAACCGCTCGGCCTCCGCCCGGTCGTGGATGTCCAGGACGTGGATGTAGAGCACGCCGGCCGCGCGGTCGACCTCGACGATCAGGCTGCCGGGCACGAGCGACAGCGCCTCGGCGGTGAGCGTCAGGTTGAGGTCCGTGTCGACCCGCAGCCGGACCGCGAGGATCGCGCTGTGCGGCGTGTGTCCGACCCGGACGGCCAGCCAGGTGACCTGCACGCTGGCCACGACGAGGTCGCGGACGAAGATGGCGACGAACCGCGCCAGCGCCACCGGGCGGAGCCGGCCGCCGAAGACGACCGGGGGCAGCGGCAGCGCGACCAGGATGAAGGCCGCCACGGCCAGGCCGCCGAGCAGGTTCGCCCAGGAGAACGTGCCCCACAGCAGGATCCAGACCAGGGCCATGCCGAGCAGGGCGACGACATGGTTGGTACGGCGGGTCCGGGCGTCCGCCTCGGGGCGCGGGTCGTTCATCGCGCACCCGCGTCGCGTACCGCGTCGACGTAGGGTGCCCGGTCCAGCAGGTCGTCGGCCGCGTTGACGGTCACGTCGAACAGCGGGCCCGCGAGCACCGTCAGCGCGAGGCCGGCGACCACCAGCGCCACGGTCGAGCCGACCATCAGCCACGGCAGCCGGGGCTCCCCGGCCGGTTCCGGCGCGATCGTCGGCGGGCGCCAGAACGCCATGTTCCACACCCGGGCCAGCGCGTACAGGGTCAGCAGGCTGGTGGCCAGCCCGCCGGCGACCAGGGCCAGCGGCAGCGCCCCGCCGTCGGCGACGCCCGCCTGGATCAGGCCCAGCTTGCCGAGGAAACCCGAGAACGGCGGGATGCCGGCGAGGTTCATGGCGGGCACGAAGAACAGGATCGCCAGCAGCGGCGACAGCCGGGCCAGACCGCCCAGCCGGTCCAGGGACGTGCTGCCGGCGAACCGTTCGACCAGCCCCACGACCAGGAACAGGGTCGTCAGGATGGCGATGTGGTGGACCGCGTAGAAGATGGCCGCGGAGAGCCCGCGGTCGGTGGCCAGCCCGATCCCGAAGAGCAGATAGCCGATGTGGCTCACCAGGTTGAACGACAGCATCCGCTTGACGTCGGACTGCGCGATCGCGCCCAGGATGCCCACCAGCATCGTCAGCAGGGCGAGCACGAGCAGCAGGTCCGGGGTCGGCCCGCCGGGGAAGAGCAGCGTCTCGACGCGGATGATCGCGTAGATGCCGACCTTGGTCAGCAGGCCGGCGAAGACCGCGGTGACCGGCGCGAGCGCGGTCGGATAGCTGTCCGGCAACCACGCCGACAGCGGGAACACCGCCGCCTTGATGCCGAACGCGAGCAGCAGCATGCAGTTGAGCATCAGCCGCAGACCGTCCGGCAGCGCGTCGAGGCGCCCGGCGAGTTGGGCCATGTTGAGCGTGCCGGCCGCGGCGTAGACCAGCCCGACGCCGGTCAGGAAGAGCAAGGACGAGAGCAGGCTGACCACGACGTACGTGGTGCCGGCGCGGACCCGATCCTCGGTCGCACCCACGGTGATCAGCACGTAGCTCGCGACCAGCAGGATCTCGAACCCGACGTAGAGGTTGAACAGGTCGCCGGAGAGGAACGCGGTGGTGACGCCGGCGGTCAGCACCAGGTAGCTCGGGTGGTAGATCGAGATCGGCGTGTCCTCGCTGCCGTCGGCCAGGCCCTGGCCGATCGAGTAGACGAGCACGCACAGGGTGACGGCCGCCGAGACGACCAGCATCAGGGCCGCGAACTGGTCGGCGACCAGCACGATGCCGAGCGGGATCGGCCAGCCGCCGACCGAGACCACCAGCGGCCCGCGCTCCGAGACGACGGCCAGGAGCGCGATGGCCACGCCGAGCACGGCGGACAGGGCGGTGAGGCTGACCACGCGCTGCGCCTGCGGGAAACGCGTCAGCATCAGCGTGATCGCCGCCCCGAGCAGCGGGATCACCACGGGCAGCGGCACGAGGTCGCTCATGGCCCGGTCGTCCCCTCGTCGTCGGAGTCCTCGTCGGACTCCTCGTCTCCGCCCGGGCCGGCGTCCTGCTCGGCGAGCGTGACGATCCGGCGGTCCTCGACGTCGTCCTGCACCTCGTCGTTGCCGACCAGGCGCCAACTCCGGTACGCGAGCGCGAGCAGGAACGCGGTGATCCCCAGCGTGATCACGATGGCGGTCAGGATCATCGCCTGCGGCAGCGGGTCGCTCATCTCGCCGTCCGGTGTGGTGCCCACGATCGGCGCGCCGCCGAACCGGCCACCCGCCAGGATCGACACGTTGACGCCGTTGGCGAGCAGCACGATGCCCATCAGCACCCGGGTCAGGCTGCGCTCGAGCAGCAGCGTCACCCCCGCGGCGACCAGCACGCCGACGACCACCACGTAGGTCAGGTTCGGGCTCACGGCGCCGGCACCCCCTGCCGGTCGATCTCCGCGCCGAGGCTGCGCAGGATGTCCAGGATCAGGCCCACGACCACCAGGTAGACCCCGATGTCGAAGAAGATCGAGGTGACCAGGTGTACCTCGCCGAGCACCGGCAGGTGGACGTCCACGACCGCGCTCTGCAGCACCTGGGCCCCCGCGAACATCGCCAGCACGCCGGTGCCGACGGAGACGAACAGGCCGGCGCCGAGCACCCAGCCCGCGTCGACGGGCGCGGCCGCGGTCAACTCGTCGGGTCCGCCGGCGAGGTACCGGATCGCCAGCGCGAGCCCCGCCACCAGGCCGCCGGCGAAGCCACCACCGGGCGCGTTGTGGCCGGAGAAGAGCAGGAAGATCGAGAACAGCACGATCGTGTGGAACACGAGGCGGGTGACCACCTCGAGGATGACCGACTGGCCGCCCGCGCCGGCGCTCAACCAGCCCGGCGTGACCGGCTGGTCCGCGGGCACCGGCACCCCGCGCCGGCGGGCCAGCGCCGCGCTGCGGCGGAAGATCAGGCTGGCGACGCCGGTGGCCGCGACGACCAGCACCGAGATCTCGCCCATCGTGTCCCAGGCGCGGATGTCGACCAGGATCACGTTCACGATGTTCTTGCCGCCGCCGAACGAGACCGCCTCGCCCGGGAAGGCGTCCGAGAGCGGCACCGCTTCCCGCCCGCCGACGGCGACGTAGGTCATGGCGGCCGCGACCACGCCGACCGCGACGCCGAGCGCGATCCGGCCGACCCGGCTCGTGCGGATCGGCCGTTCCGAGAACTTCTCGGGCAGGCGCCGCAGCACCAGCACCATCATCGCGATGGTCGCGGTCTCTACGAGGAACTGCGTCAGCGCGAGGTCCGGCGCCCCGTGCAGGACGAACAGCACGGCCACGCCGTACCCGCTGACCCCGACGAGGATCATCGCGGTGAGCCGGCGCAGCGCCCGGACCGCGGTGACGGCCGCGACGACGATGCCGGCCCCGACCACGGGTTGCAGCGAGGTGTCCCAGGCTCGGGCGTTCTCGGGCCACGGCACCGCGCCGATCAGGATGCCGCCCAGGCCGGCGACGAGAACGAGCAGGATCACGCCGAGGTACGACGGGAGCGAGCCGCGCTGGGTCGCACCGGTCAGTTCGACGGCCAGCCGGTCGACGCCGCTCATCACCCGCCGGTAGGCGGCGGCACCGTCGAACGGCAGCCGCGCCCCGCTCGGTGCGCCGACCCGGTAGAGCGCGTACCCCGCCAGCAGCACCAGGACCGAGAGGCCGAGCGGCCCGGAGAAGCCGTGCCAGACCGCGAGGTGGTACGCGGAGCCGACGGCGGGGAACGTGTCGCTGTAGGGCGTGAGCACGGTGTCGAGCGGCGCCGCCGCCGCGCCCACCCCCAGCCCGGCGACCGCGAGGATGGCGGGCCCGACCAGCCAGTCCGTGGCCGGCTCGCGCAGGGCGACCTCGGGCACGCCGGGCTTGTCGGCGAAGGCACCCGAAAGGAACCGCAGGGTGTAGGCGACGGTCAGCGTCGACCCGATCGCGATGACCGTCAGCACGACGAGGTCGGCGGTGCCGGTGCCGTGCAGGAACGCCGCGAACGCCGCCTCCTTGCCGACGAACCCGGCGAACGGCGGCAGCCCCGCCATCGACGCCGCGGCCAGCCCGGCCACCACCGCGAGGACCGGCGTCCGCCGCGCCAGGCCGGTCAGTTCGCGCAGGTCGCGCGTACCCGTGCTGACGTCGATGATCCCGACGACCAGGAAGAGGGTCGACTTGAACAGCGCGTGCGCCAGCAGCAGCGCGGCGCCGGCCAGCGCGCTGTTCGCGGTGCCGCCGCCGAACACGGCGACCAGGAAACCCAACTGGCTGACCGTGCCGTACGCGAGGAGCAGTTTGAGATCGTGCTGGCGCAGCGCCGCCCACCCGCCGAGCAGCATCGTGATCAGGCCCGTCGTCAGCAGCAGCGGCCGCCAGGGCTGGTCACCGCCGACCGTCGCCCCGAGCAGCGCGACGAGGAAGACGCCCGCCTTGACCATCGCGGCGGCGTGCAGGTACGCGCTGACGGGCGTGGGCGCGGCCATCGCGGCGGGCAGCCAGAAGCTGAACGGGAAGATCGCCGACTTGCTGAGCGCGCCGAGCAGGACGAGCGTGAGCGCGGCGGCGAGATGCGGGCCGGACGGCGGCTGCTCGGCGATCTGCGACCAGCGGTAGGTGCCGGCGGACTCGCCGAGGAGCACGAAGCCGCCGAGCATGGCCAGCCCGCCCAGCGTGGTGACGAGCAGGGCCTGCATGGCGGAGCGACGGCTCGACCGGCGGGTCGGGTCCTGCGCGATCAGCAGGTAGGAGAAGACGGTGGTCAGCTCCCAGAACACGTACAACAGGAGCAGGTTGTCGGAGACGACCAGGCCGAACATGGCGCCGGCGAACGCGACGAACACGCCGGCGTAGCGGCCGAGACCGTCCTGCCCGGCCGGGAAGTAGCGGACGCTGTAGACGAGCACGAGCCCGCCGACGCCGCCGACCAGCAGCACCATCAGCCAGGAGATGGTGACGAGCCGCAGGTCGATCTGCAGCCCGAGCCGGTCGACCCAGCGGTAGGTCTCGGTGACGGCGCCGCCCTGGTCGACCCGCCCGGTTTGCGCGAGTCCCCAACCGAGGGCGGCGAACGGCGCGAGCGAACACAGGTAGAGGGCCTGCCGCCCGAGCCACCGCACCAGCACGGGGGCGGCGACGGCCGTCAAGCCGTGAACCACCACCAGCACCAGCACACGCCCAAGGGTAGGCGCATTCCGGTCATTTAGGACTTAGGCGGGCGCCTCATGGCCACCGCCATGCCGCCGCCAACGCGGTCGGGTCGTCGTCCGGGCGGATCACCGGCACGCCGTCCGCGAGGTCGTCGCCGCCCACGGCTCGGGAGGCGGCAGCGCGGGCCCGTCGTCGAGCAGCGGCCGCACGCGGTCGTGCTGTGGACGGCGTGCGTGGATCATGAACTCCCAGCTCACGCCGGCAGCGTACCGGCGCTGACGCGGCCCGGGGTGGCGACCGAGGTTCCCCGGCCCGCGTCACGGCAACGTCAGCGGGACTGGGCCGCGCGCCACTGCGCGAGGCTGATCGCGCCCGGGCGGTAGTCGCCGATCGGGACGATCGTCTCGTCGTTCATCGTCTGGCCGAAGTACGTGGCCGCCGGGTCGGCGACCACCGCGCGGGTGTCGCCCTTGGCCGCCAGCGTCTCCCGGATCACCTCGTCGAACCGCAGCCTGTCCGGGCCTGCCGTCTCCACCGCGCCGTTGACCGGTGCCGCGGCCGCCGCGTCCGCGACTGCCCGCGCGACGTCGGCCGACGCGATCGGCTGGAAGGCGACCGGTGCGATGTGCACCTCGTCGCCGACGGCCGCCGAGTCCGCGATGGCGCCGAGGAACTCAAAGAACTGCGTCGCCCGGACCACCGTGTACGGGACGCCCGACTCGGCGATCAGCTTCTCCTGCGCGACCTTCGCCGGCAGGTAGGTGCTCTGCGGGCTGCGGTCCGAACCGACCACCGACAGCGCGACGTGGTGTCCCACGCCGGCCGCCTTCTCCGCGGCGAGGATGTTGCCCGTCGACTTCTGGAAGAACTCCATGACGTCGTCGGGCGCGAAGGAGGGCGAGTTCGTCACGTCGACGACGACGTCGGCGCCGGCCAGTGCGGCCGCCAGCCCCTCGCCGGTCACGGTGTTGACGCCCGTCGACGGCGACTGCGGGACCGCCTCGTGCCCCGCCTGCCCCAGCAGGCTCACCACCTGCGAGCCGATCAGCCCGGTACCGCCGAATACCACGATCTTCATCAGTCAACCTCCTGCTTGGGCGGCGGCCTGCTGCCGCCTTACCCGCTTCGACCGGGTAGACCCCGGCGTTGTGACCGGCAGCGGCCGATGTGACGGCCGTCTCACGGCCGCCTGCCCGCACGGTGGCCGGCCACCACGTCGGCGGTCGCGGCGACCAGCGCGAGCGCCATGAAGCCGATGGTCACGTACAGGCCGGTCCGGAACGCCTCGCCGTAGTCGCCGCCGGTGGCGGCCAGGCGGTTGAAGAACACCGCGCCGATCGCCGCGATGCCGAGGGCGGACCCGATCCGCTGCCCGGTCTGCAGCACCCCGCCGGCGCTGCCCGCCTCGGCGACCGGCACCTCGCTCAGCGTCAGGTTCTGGTTGGGGCTGATCACCAGGCCGCTGCCGATGCCGGCGCAGAGCAGCGGCAGCGCGGTGGCGAAGCCGGCGCCGCGCCCGCTCACGAACTCCAGCGCCAGGATGACGAGGAGCAGCCCGCCGATGACCATGCCCAGGCCGGTGACGACCAGGACCCGCCCGTACCGGTTGACGATCCGGCCGCCGAGCAGCGCACCCGAGGCTGAGCCGACCGCGAACGGTGTCACGGCCAGGCCGGCCTCCAGCGGTGAGTAGCGCAGCCCATTCTGCAGAAAGAGCGTGAAGATGAAGAAGGTGGTGGTGAACCCGGCGAAATACGCGAAGGCCAGGAGCGACCCCAGCGCGTACGACCGGTGGCGGAACAGACCGATGTCGACGAGCGGCGCCGCGCCCCGCCGCCGCACCTCCCAGGCGACGAACAGACCGAGCATCGCGAGCCCGGCGGCGATCAGGATCCAGGTGATCGGCCCGTGCCACTGCCGCTCCTGCACGAGCGGCAGCAGCACCAACGCGACACCGGCGCCCAGCAGCACGACACCGAGCGGGTCGATCCCCTGGCGCGGCCGTTGCTCGCCGGACGGGCCCGGGATCCACCGCGACCCGAGCACGATCGCCACGATGCCGATCGGCACGTTGATGAAGAAGATCCACCGCCAGCCCGTCTCGGCACCGGCGATCGCGATGATCGCGCCGCCGAGCAGCGGACCGATGGCCGTCGACACGCCGATGGTCGCGCCGAGGGCGCCGAACGGACGGCCCCGCTCCTTCGGCGTGAACAACTGCTGCACGAGGCCGCTGACCTGCGGGTTGACGACGCCGGCCGAGGCGCCTTGGACGAGTCGGGCGCAGATCAGCCAGAGCTCGTTCTCGGCGAGGCCGGCGGCCGTGCTGGCCAGCGTGAAGCCGCCGAGCCCGAGCACGAACAGCCGCCGCCGCCCGTGCGCGTCACCGAACCGCCCGGCCGGTACGAGCACGAGCCCGAAGGCGAGCGCGTAGCCGGACAGCACCCACTGCAGCCCGCCGGACGACAGCCCGAGATCGTCCTGGATGGAGGGCAACGCGACGTTGACGATGCTGATGTCGAGCAGGGTCATGAACGCCGCGATCAGCGCGACCGTCATCGCCCGCCAGCGCGCCTCCACCCACACCCCCCTTTATCCGACATTACCGGTAGTCGGCCGACACGCCCGGCCGCGCGCCGACAGCGCGTATGGTCACCGGTAATGAACCCTGTCGAGGCCATGGGACATGCGGTCGCCGCCGTCGCGGCCGGGTTCCGCAAGGACCGCGAGGCGCTGTCGATCCTGCTGCGGATGAGCCCGGACGAGGCGATCCTCGTCGCGGGCGGCATGCTCGACCTGGTCCACCTGCTCGCGAAGCTGGTCGCCGAGGACGAGGACGGCGTCGCCGCCGAGGTGATCCTGGCGACGGCCGAAGGCCGGTCCGACGTGGTGCGCCGGATGGCGACGTTCGCGGTCGACGTCATCAACTCCGACGGCGCGCTGCCCTGCGCCGTCGAGGCCGACGAGGTCATCGTCGGCCTCGGCGCGATCGCCGGCCAACTGGCCGAGCGCGCCGCCGCCCACCGCGGCGAGACACCCCTCGAGGTGCTGGGCCGAATCGGCCTGGGCGTGGCCGAGCTCGAAGCATTCGACTCACTCGAGTGAGAAGCAGCCAGGTGTGGGACGTCGCCGCGATCCGGGACCGGTTGCCCGCCCTCGCCGCTGCTGCGGCGGGCGTTCATCTCGGTCAGCCTCATGGCGCTCGCGGGCCTCGTCGTCCTCGGGCTGCTCGTGCTGGGCCTCGTCAGGCATCTCCGTCGCGGGTGACCGGGTCCGTTGTGGACATCGGGACGGTCGGGAACGCGGCCCCGACGAGATCCTCGGACAGGCGCCAGATCCTGGCGGCGTCGTCGGTGCTGCGCAGGCGGGTGTAGAGGGTCTGTTCGGCGGGCGGGCCGGAGAGGTGGGCGAGGCCCCTAGGACCGTAGAACCGGCCGCCGTGTGCCGTAGGCGACGTCGCCGCGAACAGGGCCGGCTGCGCCGCCGTCCCGACCGTGCCGAGCAGGATTCCGGTCCGGGACAGCGCGCGGATGAGGCGTACACCCGTCGTGTCCTTGGCCCGGCCCAGCTCCGGGCGCGCGGCCAGCAGGTTGGTCGGCGCGACGCCGGGGTGGGAGATGTTGCTGGTGATGCCCCAACCCGCCGCCCGGCTGCGCCGGTCGAGCTCGAGCCCGAACAAGCCAAATGCGATCTTGGACTGGCTGTACGCGCGACCCGGATGGTAGGACCGTTCCCAGTGCGGGTCGTCCCAGTTGATGGCGTTCTGGTTGGCCGCGACGCTGATCTGCGAGGTCACCCGGGCCCGGCCCGCCCGCAGCAACGGCAGCAGGCAGGCGACGAGCGCGACGTGACCCAGGTGGTTGCTGCCGAACTGCAGCTCGAATCCGTCCGCCGTGGACCGTCGTCGCGGCGGCGTCATCACGCCGGCGTTGTTGACGAGGATGTGGATCGGGCGGCCCTCGCGCCGCAGGTGGTCGCCGAGCGCGGTCACCGAGTCCAGGCGCGACAGGTCGAGATCCCGTAGGGAGACATCGGCGTACGGGTGTCGCTGCCGGATCGTCGCGATCGCCGCCTCGCCCTTGCGGCGGTTACGGACGGGCATGAGGACCGCGGCTCCGGCTGCCGCGAGGCGACCCGCCAGGACCACCCCGACGCCGTCGCTCGCGCCGGTGACGACGGCGAGCTTCCCGGACAGGTCCGGAACGGTGATGTCCGGTCGGGTGCGTGCCATTGTTCCCCCTCGTTGTCTGGATGTGGGTTCCAGGCTGCGGGAGATTCACGGGGTCAACCACGGCCCGCCGATCACAGGCTCGGGGATCCGCCAAGGGGGGATCGGCAGTCCGATGTTGCGGTCCGGCGCCGGTGGTAGAACGAAAGACATGATCGATCGGGTCGGGCTCGCCGAGTTCCTCCGCCGCCGCCGCGAGGCGCTCCAGCCGGAGGACGTGGGTCTTCCCCGCGGGCAGCGCCGCCGCACCGCGGGCCTGCGGCGCGAAGAGGTCGCCGCGCTCTGCCACCTCTCCGTCGACTACTACAGCCGCCTGGAGCGGGAGCGCGGCCCGCACCCGTCACCGCAGATGATCGCCTCGATCGCGCAGGGCCTGCACCTGTCGCTCGACGAGCGGGACCACCTCTTCCGTCTCGCCGGCCACAACCCACCCACCCGGGGCGCGCTCGGCGAGCACATCAGCCCCGGGCTGCTGCGCATCTTCGACCGGCTCACCGACACGCCGGCCGAGATCGTCACCGAGCTCGGCGAGACACTGCGCCAGACGCCGCCCGGGGTCGCGCTGACCGGCGACCTGACGCGGTACACCGGCCCGGAGCGGAGCATCGGCTACCGCTGGTTCACGGATCCGGCCGTCCGGGCGGGGTACCACCCGGACGACCACACCCGGCTCTCCCGCGTCTTCGCCGCCGGGCTGCGCCAGCTCGTCACCCTGCGCGGGCCCGACTCGTGGGCCGCCCACCTCCAGCGGCTCCTGCTCGACCGCAGCGCCGAGTTCCGCGCCCTGTGGGACGACCACGAGGTCGGCGTCGCCCTCGACAACGAGACGAAGCGCTTCGTCCATCCCGAGGTCGGCCTGCTCGAACTGACCTGCCAGCGCCTGCTCGACCCGGACAACGCGCACTACCTGCTCGTCTACACCGCGGTTCCCGGCACCGAGAGCCACGAGAAGCTCCAGCTCCTCTCGGTCATCGGCGCGCAGCAGCTCAGAAGATGACCACCGACCGGAGGGCGTTGCCGTGGTGCATCGTGTCGAAGGCCGCCTCCACGTCGGTCAGGGCGATCTCCTCCGTCACGAACGCGTCGAGGTCCAGGCGGCCCTGCAGGTAGAGGTCGACCAGCATCGGGAAGTCGCGGCTCGGCAGGCAGTCGCCGTACCAACTCGATTTCAACGCTCCGCCGCGGCCGAACACGTCGATCAGCGGCAGGTCGGGCACCTTCATGTCGGGTGTGGGCACGCCGACCAGGACCAGCGTGCCCGCGAGGTCGCGCGCGTAGAACGCCTGGCGCCACGTCTCCGGCCGGCCCACCGCCTCGACGACGACGTCCGCGCCGTCGGCGCCCTCGTAGGTCTCGGCGCAGATCCGCTTGATCTCCGCCACCGGGTCGGCCTGCGACGAGTCGATCGTGTGCGTGGCGCCGAGCCGGGTGGCCTGGGCGAGCTTCCGGGCGTCGATGTCGACGGCGATGATCGGGCTCGCGCCGGCCAGCGCGGCGCCCGCGACCGCGGCCACGCCGACGCCGCCGCAGCCGATGACGGCGATGCTGCGGCCCCGGGTGATGCCGCCGGTGTTGAGCGCGGCGCCGATGCCCGCCATCACACCGCAGCCGAGCAGGCCGACCGCCGCCGGCCGCGCCCGCACGTCGACCTTGGTGCACTGCCCGGCGGCCACGAGCGTCTTCTCGGCGAGCGCGCCGATGCCGAGCGCCGGTGACAGCGCGGTGCCGTCCTCCAGCGTCATCTTCTGCGTGGCGTTGTGGGTGGCGAAGCAGTAGTGCAGGTCGCCGCGCTTGCAGGCCCGGCACTGCCCGCACACCGCGCGCCAGTTCAGCACGACGAAGTCACCGGGCGCCACGCTCGTGACGTCGGCGCCGACCGCCTCGACGATGCCGGCCGCCTCGTGGCCGAGCAGGAACGGGAAGTCGTCGTTGATCCCACCTTCCCGGTAGTGCAGATCGGTGTGGCAGACCCCGCACGACCGCACCTTGACGACGGCCTCACCCGGGCCGGGGTCGGGAACGTTGATCGTGACGATCTCGACCGGCGCGCCCTTCTTGCGTGCGACCACGCCCTGAACCTGTTGCATCGCGTTGCTCCTCGCTTCGCCGGAGACGGTGTGCCGTTGTAGTCGACGGCGGGTCGCATCCGGTTGTCAATACAACGCGCTGACGCGCCTCCCAGGTGGCCAGGTGCGAGACTGGCGGCATGCCCGTCATCTCCGCCGTGCTCGGTGACCTCACCGCCGCGGACGTCGACGCCGTCGTCAACGCCGCCAACCGGGCCATGCGTGGGGGTGGTGGGGTCGACGGTGCGATCCATCGGGCCGGTGGCCCCGCGATCCTGCGCGACTGTGTCGCCCGGTTCCCGGACGGCCTCGCGACCGGTGACGCCGGCTGGACGACCGCCGGCGATCTGCCCGCGCGGTGGGTCATCCACACCGTCGGTCCTAACTGGAACGCCGGGCAACGCGACCGCTCCCTGCTCGTGTCGTGCTACCGCCGCGCGCTGGAGGTCGCCGACGAGGTCGGTGCGCGTACGGTCGCGTTTCCGTTGGTCAGCGGCGGCATCTACGGCTGGCCCCGCGCCGACGCGATCGCCGCCGCGGTCGAGACCATCGTCGCCGCCGAGACCAACGTCGAGGAGGTACGGCTCGTCGCGCGCGACGAGGCCGTCCACAAGCAGATCCGGGCGACGCTCCTCTTGCGACAGCCACCGCCCGTCGGCGCGGACACGATCGGGTCGCTGTTCGACCGCGAGCCTGTCCAGTTCTCCCTACGCGGCGACGCCTACCTGTGGCGTGACCTGCGTGCCCAGTTTGCCGACACCCCGCTGCCCGAGGACTGGTTCACCCTCCGGAAGCTCCTCACGGACGCCATCGAGCAGACCACCGGCAAACCCATCGGGGAGCAGGTCCACCTCCCGGAGTACGACCCGGGCCACGGCATGTCCGCGGGCGCCGTCCACGGCCCCTGGTGGGTCCACACAGGACTCCCGATCCTCCTCGACCGCTACACCGCCCGCTAGACCCTCAGCCGGCGCGGCGGACCATCTCGGTGATCCAGATCGGGGCGTAGGGGGACGTGCAGCCCGTGGACGTCGGGTAGTCCTTCAGGACCTCGAGGCGTTCGCCGATGGCGATCGCGCGTACGCGATGATCGGGGTGTTCGATGCCGATCTGCGCCAGGCAGTGGTTCATCGCCCACTGGAGACGTTCCGGCGCGTCCTTCATCTCCGCCTCGATCGTGGCCAGGAGCGCCGGCAGGTCGAGCCCGGACGGCTGCTTCGCCACCCGTTCCGTGGTCAGCGCCCACCCCGCGCTCGCGACCGCCGGGTCCGGGTCGGTGAACCACCACACCCGTAGGTCCTCCGCGTGCGGGCTCTTCTTCACCACATAGTTCACGAGCCAGTCCTGGACCTTGGGCGTACGCGCACCGCGCAACATCGTGTCCAACTCGGCGCGGGAGAAGGCCTTCGGGCGGCAGATGAGCAGCGCCAGCAGCCGCGCGGCGGAGTCGTCGGTCGCCCACAGCGCCCGCGCGAGGTCCTGCTGCGTCTTCAGGCGCTTCGCGACCGCGCGCAGCGCGCTGAGGTTCACCCCGTGGTCGTCGCCGTGCTTCTCGTTGACCGCACGCGCCTTCGGGTCGTCCAACGCCGCCAACTCGGCCAGCACGTCGTCGAGCACTGTCTCGGCCATACGGTGCAGCTTAGGGGGTGTCTCGTGGATCAGGTGGTGCCCTGATCCACGAGACACCCCCTAAGCCGACACGGCGCGGTGCAGGCCGCCGTACCACTGGGTCGCCGCGATCTCCCGTGCCACCGCACCGTCGCGGGCCGGGTCGCCGCTGGTGATGTGCCGGGCGATCGCCTGGTTGGCGCCGAAGATGATGATCTGGCTCGCGATCAGCCGGTCCAGGTCGGCCGCCGCGTCGCCGGCCCGTTGCGCCGCCAGCAGCCACGCCTGCGACAGGTCGACGAACGTGTCCAGTTGCGCCGCCCAGTGCTCGCGCACCGCGCGGTCGTAGCCGGACACCTCGAGGATCGCCCCCAGCACGTGGGCGCGCTCGCGGTAGTAGCCGATCACCGCGACGAGCGTGTCGGCCAGCCCGGCGAGCCCGCGCGGGTCGCCGGGGTGCCAGCCGCTGACGATGGCGTACGCCCCCCGCGCCAGGTCGCTCGCCAGGCCGAGCAGCAGCGCGTTCTTCTCGCCGAAGTGGAGGTAGAGCGTCGACCGGGCGACCGAGGCCTCGTTCGCGATCTGCTGGGTGGTCAACTCCGTGAAGCTCCGCCCCGCGCGCAGCAGCCGCTCGACCGCGGCCCCGACCGCGGCCTCGATCGCGGCACGGCGCTCGTCGGCGGACGTCATCGGCCCATGGTAAGGGCGTGATCCAGACGACATACCGCCTGCGGGCAGGCCTGGGTACGGTGGGCGTCGGACGCAGCGTCCGAAAGCACCGAACGGGGAGAAACAACGCATGGCGATCAAGCCGACCCTCCTGCTCGTGCACGGCGGCCACCACGGCGCCTGGGTCTGGGAGAAGCTCCAGCAGGAGCTGGCCGGTGACGGCTGGCCGACCGTGGCCGTCGACCTGCCCAGCGCGGTCCGCGACACCACCGCACCGGAGCCGCTGCCCGGCGTCCACGCCGACGCCGTCGTCGTCCGGCGGGCGATCGACGCCGTCGACGGGCCGGTCGTGGTCGTCGCCCACTCGTACGCGGGTGTCCCGGTCACGGAAGCCGCCGCCGGCGCCGCGAACGTGGTCCGCCTCGTCTACGTGGCCGCCTACGTGCCCGATCTCGGTGAGAGCATGTTCGGCCTGCACGGCGTGCCCCAGCCGCCGACGCTGGACGGGCTCCGCCCGGCGGCGAACCCCGACATCAACCTGCCGGCCGCCTTCTTCGACGGCGACCTCGACAACCCGGAGACCGCGGCGGCGATCGCCCGGCTCGTGCCGCAGACGGTCCGCGGCGACTTCGAGACACCGACCGCCGTCGCCTGGAAGACCATCCCGAGCAGCTACGTCGTCCCGGAGAACGACATCTCGATCACCGGCCTGCTGGCCGACCAGATGGCCGCGCGTACGACGGCGGTCCACCGCGTCCCCGGCAACCACGCGCCGTTCTTCTCTCACCCGAAGGAGTTCGCCGCCCTGCTTACCGAGATCGTCGGCTGAAACCAGGGGCCGCGGCCGGCAAGATCCGTTGGTAGGGTCCGACGCCGTGGCCCCCATTCCGTGCGACCCGCATCCGGCCGAGGACGACGCCGCGCTCCGCAGGGCGCACGACACGCTCGCCTACGGTGGCGACTGGCGGATGGCCCGCGACCTGCTCGCGTCGGCCGCCGGCGACGACGACCGCCGCTCCCGCTACGTCGGGGTCTTCGCCGAGTCGGCGCTCGGGCCCACCGCGCCGGGCCGGCCGGTCGAGGACGCGACCTGGGTCGACGCCTGGGCCCGGGCCGAGCCCGACAACGCCGACGCGCTCCTGGTCCGCGGCCGGTCGCTGATCACCCGAGCCTGGGAGGTACGCGGCGGCGGCTGGGCGTCGTCAGTGAGCAAGAAGCAGTGGGCGGAGTTCCACCGCCTGCTCGCGCTAGCGGTGCCGGTCTACGAGCGGGCCGTCGCACTGGCGCCCGCGGACCCGCTGCCCTGGGCGCACCGGATCCTGCTCGGGACCGCGCAGAAGGCCAAGCACGACGAGATGGAGCGCTGCTGGGCGGAGCTCGTCGCGCGGGATCCGGGGCACGTCGAGGGACACAGCCTCAAGCTCATGTACCTCTGCCGCAAGTGGCACGGCTCGCACCAGAAGATGTTCGCGTTCGCCCGCACGGCCGCGGCGGCGGCACCGGACGGCTCGCCGCTGCTGGTGCTACCACTGATCGCGGGCGCGGAGTGGGCGTCGTACAGGACGACGGCGCAGAAGTCGCTGCTGAGCACGGTGCTCGTCCGCCGCTACTGGCGGCGCAACCCACAGGTCCAGGCCGAGATCGACGCGGCGCTGCACAGGTGGTTCACCCGCCCGACCCGCCGGGACGGTTGGTACGTCCAGCTCAACTACCTGTCGTACGCGCTCTACAAAGCACAGCGCCACGCGGACAACCGAGCGGTGATCGCGGCGATCGGCCCGTACATCTCCGGCCTCCCCTGGGGTTGGGCAGGCGAGAAGTCAGCCCTGGACGCCTTCACCAAAGCCCACACGGCCGCGTACCAACAGGCCTAGGAACGCGAGAGACTGTCGCGCCACCAGGGGGTTTCGACGAAGCCTCGGCGTAGGACCAGGAGGACCACGCTGGCTGTCCAGCCTTGGACCCCTTCCAGGCGGCCCAGGGTGTTGGTGGTGAACGCGAACAGGTCTTCCGTCGTCGGCAGGATCAGTTCGCACATCAGGGCGTTCTGGCTCAGCAGCGCCGCCACGTAGCGGACGCCTCGATAGCCCGACAGGGTGCGGGCGACCGATTCCAGGAACGGCGGCGCGACCGTGATGTTGAGGATCACCTCGGACTCGAAGCCCATCGCCGCCGCCGGGACGAGGGTTGTCACTTGTATACAGCCGTTGCCGAGCAGCGTTTCGAAGCGGCGGCGGACCGTGCTCTCGTTGAGCCCCACCGCGGCCGCCACCGTGCGGAAGCTGGCCCGGCCGTCCTCGCGCATCAGCTCGACGATGCGGTGGTCGAACTCGTCCAGGTGGCTCGGGTCGCACTGGTGCGCCTCGGCCACCGTCTCCGGCGGCTGGTCGGTGAGCAGCTGGCGCGCCCAGTCGCTGGCCACCTTGTAGACGTGCAGCGTCAGGTCGGTGTCGCAGCGCTGGACGCCGTCGATCTCGAGGATCTGCTCCACGATGCGGGCCAGCAGCGAGTCCTCGCGGCGCAGGCTCAGCTCCGCGAGGATGTCGTACGGGCCGGTCACCAGGCCGAGGAACCGCAGGTCGGGATATTTGACCAGCTCGGCCAGCACGTTGAACTGGGTGCCCGGTGCGCAGGTGATGCGCAGGACGAACAGGTCCGCCGGCCCCGGATGGTTGTTGCGCGGCACGGCGGCGACGCGGACGATCCCGTCGCGCAGCAGCGACTGGCCGCGCCGCGCGACGGTCGCCACGGAGCTGCCGGACAGCTCCGCGATCTCCGTCCAGCTGGCGCGGCCGTCGCTCTGCAGCGCGGCGACGATGCGACGGTCGAGATCGTCGAGGTGGCCGCTAGCGGTCATCCGCACCGACCTCGTTCAAGAACGCGCGTACGGTCTGTCGCCACAGCTCCGCCTCCTCGACCTGTGGGGAGTGACCGGACTTCTCGAACACCACCAGCCTAGCGTTCGGGATCATCGATGCGATGATCTCGCTGCTCGCCACGGGCGTGATCCAGTCGTCGCGGCCGACAGTCACCAGCGTCGGACAAGTGATCTTGTGAAGCTGGTCCTTGATGTCGTAGTTGGGGATGTTAACCGAGAAGGCGTAGTTGTGGGTCTGGTACCGGTACGGCGTCGCCTCGACCTTCTCGATCACCTTGGCCGGGTCGTAGACGTGGTCGTAGAGCGGCAGGATCTCGCGCCAGCAGTCGCGCAGGTCGTCGTCGTCCCAGACGGTCCCGTCGTTGATCCGGTCGAACTTCGGCACGTCGATCGTCACCCGCGTGGACGACAGCGCGTTCTCCCGCGCGGCCTTGTCGTTCTCGTGGTCCGCCGAGGTGTCCCGAAGGACGAGCGCCCGCACGCGCGACGGGTGCCGGATCGCGTACTCCATCGAGATGAACCCGCCGTAGGAGCCGCCAGCCATCACGAACGACTCGACACCGGCCCATTCCCGCAGACCGTCCACGTCGGCCACCCACTGCTCGTGGCTGAACGGCGGGTTGCCCTCGCTGACGCCGGAGCCGCGCGCGTCGAAGACGATGACGCGGAACGTGTCGGCGAACGGCGCGAACGTGGCCCGCGGTTCGGCCCGGGAGCCGAGGCCCGGCGCGCCGTGGTGGGCGATCAGCACGGGCGCGTCGTCAGCGCCGAAGACCTCGACCTCCAGGTCGTTGTCGTTGATTCTCAGCCGCATGGGCGGTGTCCTTCCTGGATGGAGCGGGGTTCAGAGCGGGATGACGATGTCGTCGAGACCACGGGGGTACGCGGTGAAGGGGCGCGCGCCGTCCTCCGTGATCAGCATCGAGTCGGAGATGCGGTAGCCGGCGTGCCCGGGGATGTAGATGCCGGGCTCGTTCGAGACGACCATGCCCGCCGCGAGCGGCGTGTCGTCGCCGTCGGAGAGCCACGGCGCCTCGTGCATGCCGACGCCGATGCCGTGCCCCTGCCGGTGCCGCAGGTAGTGGGCGAGCCCGGCGTCGCGGACGACGTCCAGGCAGATCCGGTTGGCCTCCGCGCACGGCAGGCCGGGCCGCAGGGCCTCACCGCCGACCTGCTGTGCCTGCCGCACCACCTCGTAGTAGCGGCGCTGGTCCGCGGACGGCTCGCCCAGGATGAACGTCCGCTCCCCCTCGACGAACCGGCCGCCGACCGCGCAGCCGAGCGAGAGCATGAACGTCTCCCCCGGCCGCAGCCGGTGACCCGACGGCAGGGCGTGCGGGCGGGCGCTGTTGGCCCCGGAATAGACCAGACCGCCCGCGAGGAACGACACCACCACGACCTCGGCATGCGATGCGTACATCGTGGACGTGCCGACGGTGGTGATGTGCGCGGCCAGTTCGGCCTCGCTGGGCAGCTCACCGCCGGCGGCGATCGCCTCCTCCACGAGGGCGCGGCCGGCGACCAGCATGATGTCGGTGATCCGGGCCGCCTCCTGGTGCAGGGCGACCTCCTCCGGCCGCTTGACGTACCGCGAGTGCATGACCACCTCGGACCGCACCAGCGTCGCCTCCGGGAACGCCGCGCGGATCTGGTCGAGCCGCTCGACGCTGAGCCCGCCCGAGTGGCCGATCCGCCCGCGGAACGACGGTGCCGCCGCGCCCAGGTAGCTCATCGGCGGCTGCAGGCCAGGGAACTCCGGGTAGGCGACCAGGGTCGCCGCCGCGTGCTGGGCCTGCGCGTACTCCCGCTCCAACTCCGGCACGAGCAGCAGCGTCGGCCCGTCCTGCGGCACGAACACGACGGCCGGGCGCTCGTTGGGGTGGTGGAAGAACCCGGTCAGGTAGGCGACGTCGTCGTGGTGGTCGGCGACCACCGCGTCGAGCCCTTCCGCGGCGAGCGCGTCCCGGAGCGACTGCTGCAGGGTCTCGTAGAAGGAAGCGGGCAACCGTTGCGTGTCCAGCATGGACTAGTCCTCCCGGGCGCGCGGGTTGCGCGCGTCGTTGTACGCGATGGAGATCAGGGTGGCCGAGACGACGAGGAACAGCATCGCCAGCGACGGGAACAACGTGGTCCACCACGCGCTCTGCATCGCGCCGGACTGCTGGGCCTCGTAGAGGATCCGGCCCCACGACCAGCTCGTCGGGTCGCCGAGGCCGAGGAAGGCCAGGCCGGCGGCGGAGAGCACGGCCCGCGACGCGGTCAGCACGACCGAGACGACGATGACCGGCGCGACGGCGGGCAGCAGGTGCTTGCGGATGATCCAGACCGAGGAGCCCCCGGTGAGCTTCGCGGCGTCCATATAGGGCAGCCGGACCACCGAGAGCGCCTGCGACCGGACGACCCGGGTCACCTCGGGCCACGAGAAGAACGCGATGACCAGGACGAGCGTGACCAGGCTGGGGCCGGCCAGCGCGGCGACGAGGATCATCAGCGGGAGCACGGGCAACGACAGGCACAGGTCGACGACGGTGCCGACGATCGTGTCCACCTTGGGGAAATAGGCGCCGAGCACGGCGACCACGACGCCGATGGCGATCGCGAGCGCCGACGAGAGCGCCGCGATGACGATGCTCAGCCGGGCACCCCAGACCACCTCGGCGAAGATGTCGCGCCCGAGGTTGTCGGTGCCGAACCAGTGCGCGCCCGACGGCGCCTGGAGCACCTGGTCGCCGTACCCGCTGGGGTAGGTGGCGATCAGCGGCGCGCAGATGGCGACGACCACCAGCAGCACCAGGATGCCGACGGAGATCATGCCCAGCGGGTTGCGCCGGAACGCCGACCAGGTGGCCCGGGCCGCGGTGACCTGGTCGTTGGTGACGCTGTCGAGTCCAGCGACCGTAGTGGTCATGCCGTCCTCACTCTCGGGTCGAGCACGCCGTACGTCAGGTCGGTCAGCATGTTGGCCAGCACGACCGTGACGGCGAGCAGCACGAACGCGCCCTGCAGCACGGGGAAGTCGAGTTGCGTGACCGCCTCGTAGATGCCGCGGCCGATGCCGGGATAGGCGAAGACCGTCTCCGTCAGCACGGCCCCGCCGACGAGATAGCCGAGTTGCAGGCCCACCAGCGTGGTAGTCGGCAGCAGCGCGTTGCGCAACGCGTGCTTCCAGACCACCTTGCGGTTGGGCATGCCCTTGGCGCGGGCGAGGACGCAGTAGTCCTCACCGAGCGCGTCGATGAGCGTGGAGCGCAGGGTCAGCACGTACGAGCCGAGTTGCACCAACATCAGGCTGACGCACGGCAGGACGAGGTGCTTGGCGACGTCGAGGTACCACGCCGCGCCGTACACGCCCGGTGAGTAGGAGCCGCCGATCGGCAGCAGGTGGAGCTTGAGGCCGAGGAAGAACAGCAGGAAGATGCCGACGCTCGGCACGAACAGCGACTGCCCGATGACGCCGCCCACCTGGGTGAACCGGTCGAGGAAGCCGCGGGGCCGGGTCGCGGCCAGCACCCCGAGCGGGATGCCGACCGCGACCGTGAGCAGCAGTGCGGTGAACGTGAGCAGCAGGGTCCACGGCAGGCGCTCCATCAGCACCTCGCTGACCGGAACCTGCCGTGCGAACGAGATGCCCAGGTTGCCCTGCACGAGCTCCCACAGGTACTTGCCGTACTGGACGAGCAGCGGCTGGTCCAGTCCGTACTGGCGCAACAGCTCCAACCGGGCCGCCGGCGTCATGTTCGGGCTGGCCACCGCGAGCGCGGGGTCGCCCGGCAGGAGCCGGAGGAGGAGGAAGGTGACTGTTACCGCGAACCAGACGGTCAGCAGGGCCCTGCCGAGCCGGCGTGCGGTGAATCGAACAACCTGGGTCATCGTCAGTTCTCCGTCAGCTCTTCTTCGCGTTCGCGAGCGACTGGGGGTCCACGACGGACAGCAGCTCGCTGGGCTTGACGACGAAGCCGCTCCACTTGTCGCTGTGCGCGACGTAGAGGTTCTGCATGTACATGACGTTGTCGTAGACGTTGTCCCGGACCAGCTTGGCCGCCTGCTGCACGAACTGCTTCTGCGCGGCCTTGTCGGTCGTACCCTGCGCCTGGGTGATCAGTGAGTTGAGCGCCGGGTCGTCGACCAGCGTGTAGTTGATGGCCCCACCGGGCAGGTAGGTCAACGCCATGTTGGTCGTCGGGTCGTCCATGATCGCGAAGTTGCCGGCGTAGATGTCGTACTCGCCCGCGTCGGTCTTCGCGAGATAGGTGTTGCGGTCCATGCCCTGCAGGTTGATGGTGATGCCGGCCTTGGCCGCGTCGTCCTTGACGAGGTTGGCCCACTGCGAGGTCACCGCGTCCTGCAGCGAGTAGATCATCGTGAGCGTCAACGGCTTGCTCGGCCCGTAACCGGCCTCGGTGAGCAACTGCTTCGACTTCTCGACGTCGAACTCGTACTCCTTGCTGGTCGGGTCCGCGAACTCGGTCAGCACCGGGGGAATCGGGCTCGAGCCGGTCGTGACCGCCTGCCCCTGCAGCACGACCGAGCGGATCGCCTCGTAGTTGACGGCGTGCGCCAGCGCCTGCCGCACCTTCACGTCCGCGAGCGCCGGGTGCTTCATGTTGTACGTCATGTGCGCGTACCCGAGGCCCGGGATCTCCTGCACCTTGATGCCCGGCGTCGACTGCAGGTTCTTGACCTGGGCCGGCGGCAGCGCGTTGGCGATGAGGTCGACCTCACCGTTCTTCAGCGCCAGGATCTCGGTGTTGATGTCCGGGTACACCCGGTAGACGATCTTGCTCACGACGGGCGTGTTGTTCGGAGCGAAGGGGTACGGGGTGACCCGCTCGAGCGTGTAGCTCTGTCCCTTCGCGACGTTGGTGAGCTTGAACGGGCCGGAGCTGACCCAGTCCTTGTCGTTGGCGAACTTCGCCACGTTGCCCGACGGCTCGAAGACGTGCTTCGGCACCACGTTCATCCAGAAGCCGACCTCGGTCACCACCGTCGAGTCGGGCTTCTTGAGCTTGAGCTCGACCCGGGTCGGCGACGGTGCCGAGGCCGAGTCCACATTGACCAATTGGCCGTAGGTCGTGTTGCCGGCCGGCTTGTCGCGCAGGATCGAGTTGATGGTGAACGCGACGTCGTCGGCGGTGACCGGCTTGCCGTCGCTCCACTTCATGTCGTCGCGCAGGTTCCAGAAGGCGGTCATCGGGTCGGTGAACCCGTAGTCCTTGGCGAGAAGCGGGGACTTCTTGCCATCGGCCGAGATGGACAGCAGCCGCGGGTACATCAGGCTGGTGATCCAGTTGTCGGTCCGGCTGTTGCCGATCAGGGGATTGAAGTTGACCACGTCGGTGGTGGTCGCGATGGTGAGCGTGGCGTCGCTCGCCGCGCCGGCGTTGTTATCGGTTGGTGCGCTCGGGCTGCAGGCGCCCAGGACCGCGGTCGCCGCCAGGGCGGCGACCGCGATCAGGGGGTGACGAAGGCGCATCTAGACCCAGACCTCCTCCAGGACGCGGATGGTGTTGCCGCCGACCACCTTGCGGATCTCGTCGTCGGAGTAGTCGTGGCTGACCAGCCATCCGATGATGTTGTAGAAACACTCGGCCGGGTTCTCCAGGCCGTCGACGTACTCCACCTCCGGGAAGTCCACGCGACCGTGGGCCTCCTTCGTGGACAGATTGCTCGCGAATGCCTTGTGCAGGCCCACGTGGTCACCGAACAGGGTGTCGGGGCCGAACGTGACGTGGTCGATGCCGATCAGGTCCACGCAGTGCGTGAAGTGGTCCATGACCGACTCGAGGGAGTGCCGCGGGTGCGCGGCCGAAAGGGTCGTGTGGGGTGCCGCCTCCAGGCCGAGCACGCCGCCGCGCTCGGCACACGCCTTGATGACGGCGTCCGGCTTCATGCGGTTGGTCGGCCAGACCTCGCGTGAGCCGCAGTGCGTGATGAAGACCGGCTTGGTGGAGTGCTGGACGGTCTCCAGCGCGGTCCGGTCGCCGGAGTGTGAGATGTCGATGGCGAAGCCGAGCTTGTTCATCCGCTCGACGGCCTTCTCGCCGAAGTAGGTCAGGCCGCCGTCGCCGCGCTCCTTGAGCCCGCTACCGAGGTAGTTGGACTCGGAGTAGGCGATGCCGATCTGGCGTACGCCGAAGCCGTAGAGCACGTCGAGCCGGTCGACCTCGTTCTCGATCGGGGTCGCCGCCTCGAGCGCGAAGACGTGGGCCATCCGGCCGGTCTCGTGCGCGTGGTAGATGTCCTTGAGCGTCTCGCCCTTGATGACGTAGTCCTGGTGCGCGATGTCGGCCATCCGCACACCGAGGTCGAAGAGCACGTCCTGGTACTTCCAGCCGGCGTCGCTGGAGATGCAGCACGTGCCGTCCATGCCGTTGTCGAAGACCGCGGTCATGCCGGAACGGGCCAGGCCCTTGTAGCCGGTGGGTTCGCGGCCCTGCCGGATGTGCTCGCGCAGCTGTCCCATGTCCTTCGGGAACACCTGCACGTGGTCGTGCAGCGAGATGACGATCTCGTCGGTGAGCAGCTTGACGACCCGCTCGCGCTGGCTGTCGGAGAGCTCGAGCCCCGCGTACGCCGGAACACGGCTGATCTGCTCGGCGTACTCGAAGATCTTGAAGTCCTTGCCCGGCTCGAGATAGTCGTACGCCGTGTAGCCGGTGTAACGCTTCGCGCTTTCCAGCATCGAAGCCCTCCTTCGTGTGGTGCGGATTTCGTCGCCGGGTGCCGCCGGGGTCGCTGGCATGCGTGGCGATGCATGGGAGGGTTGCAAAAATCCGGCGCCGTAGTCAAGATGCAAAAGAAGAACGGGCGTCAACGACGCTTGGATGGCGAAGTACGGGCAAGAACGTCCGATTCGTTGCTGGGGAGAACACGCAATGCATGCATCGGCTGACTCCACGTCACGAGCGCTGGAGGTACGCGGCCTCTCGGTCACGTTCGCGACCCGCCGCGGCCCCGTGCCCGCGGTCGTCGACGTCGACCTCCAGGTCGCCCGCGGTGAGCTCGTCGCGCTGCTCGGCGAGTCCGGCTCCGGAAAGTCGGCGGCGGCCCGCGCCATCATGGGGCTCTCGGACCGCAACGCCACCGTCGGCGCCGACACGCTGCGGCTCGGCGACACCGACCTGCTGAGCCTCACCGAGCAGGGCCGGCGCAGGACCCGCGGCACCCGGATGGCGATGGTCTTCCAGGACGCGCTCTCCGCGCTCAACCCCGTGCTCTCGATCGGCGACCAGCTCGGTGAGCTCTACCGCGAGCATCGCGACATGTCCCGCAAGCAGGCCCGCGCGGCGTCCGTCGACCTGCTCGCCCAGGTGGGCATCCCGGCACCGGACAAGCGGGTCTCGGACTACCCGCACCAGTTCTCGGGCGGCATGCGCCAGCGCATCCTGATCGCGATGGCGATCGCGCTGCGGCCCGAGCTGATCATCGCCGACGAGCCGACCACCGCCCTCGACGTCACCGTCCAGGCGCAGATCCTCGAGCTGCTCGACTCGCTGCGGCGCGACCTCGACATGGCCGTCCTGCTGATCACCCACGACCTCGGCGTGGTCAGCGAGGTCGCGGACCGGGTCATGGTCATGTACGCGGGCCGCGTCGTCGAGGCCGGCAGCGCCGACGACCTGCTCAGCCGGCCCGCACACCCGTACACGGAGGCGTTGCTGCGGTCCGTGCCCCGCGCGGACCGGCGCGACGCCACGCTCCACGCCATCTCCGGCAGCCCACCGAGCCCGGCCAACCAGCCGGCGGGTTGCCCGTTCCACCCCCGCTGCGAGTACGTCATCGATCTGTGCCGGACGTCGCGGCCGGCGCTCACGCCGCTCGAGGACGCCACCGCCCGGACCGCCGCGTGTCACCGATCCGAGGAGGTTCGCCATGCCACCGTCTGAGCTGGTGCTCGACGCTCGCGACCTGCACAAGACGTTCCACACCGGACGATCGGGGCTGCGCCGCGCGCGGGTCAGCGCCGTCGACGGGGTCAGCCTTCAGCTGCACGCCGGCGAGTCCCTGGGCATCGTCGGCGAGTCGGGCTGCGGCAAGTCGACGCTGGCCCGGATGCTCGTCGGCCTGGAGAGCCCGGACTCGGGCAGCATCGTCATCAACGGCAAGGACGTCACCAAGGTACGCGGCCGGGACCGCCGGCTGATGCGGGCCGAGGTGCAGATGGTCTTCCAGGATCCGTACACGTCGCTGGACCCGCGGATGACGGTGCTGGAGCTGATCGGTGAGCCGCTGGTGGTGCACAAGCGGGTTACTGGAGCTGCCGAGCGCCGCTCCCGGGTCGCCGAGCTGTTGAGTCTGGTCAACCTGGCGCCGGAGCTGATGCACCGCTACCCGCACCAGTTCTCGGGCGGTCAGCGGCAGCGCATCGGGATCGCCCGCGCCCTGGCGCTGGAGCCGCGGGTGCTGGTCTGCGACGAGCCGGTGTCCGCGTTGGACATGTCGGTGCAGGCGCAGGTGGTCAACCTGCTGCGCGACCTGCAACAGCGGATGGGGATCGCGCTGCTGTTCATCGCCCACGACCTGTCGGTGGTACGACACGTGGCAGACCGGACGGCGGTCATGTACCTGGGTCGGCTGGGCGAGGTCGGCGACACCGACGTCGTGTACGACTCGCCGGCACACCCGTACACCCAGGCGTTGTTGTCGGCGTCACCGGTCGTGGACCGGTCACGGCGCCGGTTGGCGAACCGGATCACGCTGGCCGGCGACCCACCGAGCCCGAGCGACCCACCGAGCGGGTGCCGCTTCCACACGCGCTGCCGCTTCAAGCAGGACCGCTGCGCGTCCGAGACACCGGTGCTGCGTTCGCTGTCCGATTCGAAGGAGCGCACCGTGGCGTGTCATTTCGCGGAGGAGGTGCGCGAGGGGGCGCTGGCGGGGTGATGTGGCCTCGTCATACAGGTGCTCGCGAAGACCAGCCACGCGCTGGTCGGTTGCGGTCGTTGGCGCACGTCGAGCGTGCGCGACTCGATGGTGAGTCCGGCGGGGTGCGGGCCAGGGGGTCGATCCGTTCGGGTATCGAGCGGACCGATCGGATGGTCGGCGACCGCGGGCATCGCACGAGGGTAGCCGGCCGGAGTCGCCCCCGGCCGGCCGTCGCTCAGTTCTTCAGGGCGATGTCCTGGACGATGGTGCCGCACCGCACGTCCTGGCCACCCGCTCCATTGCGTTCACAGACCTGCATCGAGACCCACCTGCCCTCGGGGATGAAGACGTTGACCGATACCGAGCAGGTACCGCTGCCGCCGGCGGCATGCCGTTCGATCAGGCCGCCACCCTGCCACCAGATGTAGCCGACCGCCCGGTGCCCGTCGCCGGAGCCGTTGTCGCAGGCCCTGAAGGGTGAGTACTGACCGGCGTTGGCCCAGTACGCCGAACCGTAGCCCTGGTAGTAGCCGTCTGCCGAGTAGGCCTGCATCTCGTCCGCGGCCATCGCCGCACCCGGAGCGGCCACCAGCCCGGCGACCGTGAGCACCATCGCGAGCAGCGCGCCCCCGAACCAACGCGACTTCTTCATCCGCACACCTCCGTCGACGACGACCGCAGTGGCCGTCACGAACGATGTTCGGCCAGAGTTCATCGACGATCCAAGATGTTCGAACAACCTCGAACGAACTCGGACACCGCTGGGCGGCAGTCCCCGCCTACGCGTCGGCGGGCAGCGAGTCCATGAAGGAGCTCACCGAGAAGACCGCTCGCCCGGGGCCGGCCGGCCCGTACCCGGGTGGGCTGGAAAGGCCGTTCGCCTCCATCACCGCGCGGTAGGTCTCCAGGAGCCGCACGTGGTATTCGAGCGGCGCGCCCTCCGGGTTGGCCTTGCCGAGCGGCGTCGTCGGCTCCGGGCACCAGGTCGTGAAGCGCGGGGTGATGCCGCGCGACATGAAGTAGGTCAGGCCCTCCTCGGTCGAGGCGATCGCCTCGTCGACCGTGGTGAAGCCCGCCGGGGCGGCCATCTCGACTCCCGCCACGAAGTTCGGGATGACGTTACGCGGCCCGAACACCTCGGCCGAGTCGAGGATGCGGCGGTGCCACTCCTCGCGGCCGACGTAGCGCTCCTTGCCCGGGCAGTACAGCTCGAACAGCCGCTTGTCCCACACCTCGTAGTTGGGGTGGTAGATCTGGATGCCGTAGTCCTTGAACCGCTGCACGTCGGCCCGCGGCAGCGCCTGGGCGACCACCTTGCCGATCCAGCGCCCCGGGAAACGCTCCTCGATCGCCTGCGCGTACTGGCCGTAGAAGTCGGCCTCGGCCTTGCCGCCGACGTGCGAGGTGATGCTGCCGCCGGTCAACGTGTAGGCCGTCGACGTCCGCGCCGTGTCGTGCGCGTCGATGATGGCGAGCGCTTCCAGGATCTCGTCGACCGGCTTGACCCCCGTGTACGGGCGACCCGCCGCCTTGTGCTGGCGCCAGTTGTGGTTGATGTCGCAGTACTGGCACTCCTCCTTGGCGCCGAAGTACTGACATACCCGAAACGCCGTCAGGTAGATGAGGTAGCCCCACTGGATGGTCGGCGCGACCTCCATGACCGATTTGCCGTTGGCCAGCGTGTGCCGGTAGTAGTCCGGCATCGGCGGCAGGCCGACGTCGGCGATCGGCCGGTCGTCGAGGTGGAGCCGCAGCCGGCCGTCGTCGGACGTCTTCACGCGGTACGGCGAGCTCGGGTTGATCCGCACCGAGACGACCGTGCGGCGCAGGTCGTACGGGCCGCCGGTCAGCACGATCTCCTCCGGCGGCCGGCGCAGCGCGGCGGTGCCGAGCTCGGGCAGCGTGCGGTGGTCGAACGAGAAGATGAAGTACGACTTCGGCTTGACGTCGCCGCCCTCGTTGTCGGTCAGCGCCGAGTCGTCGAACGCCATGCCACCGCGGAGCAGGTCCTCCTTGATGACCGCTTCCCGCGGGACGTGCGGGAAACGACCCATCAGATCTTCGACCAGCTCGGTACGCGATGCCATACGACCCATCGAACACGCCACCCGACCACGACGCCAACTCGGGTGGAGGGTGTGTCGCCTCGCACACCCGTCCTTGACATGAACCCTGGACCGACGATGTGCGCGTTCCTGCCCGTCCCGACCCTCTGGCGCTGGATGTAGTCGACGAACACCGTCATCCGATCGTTAGTGGCGAGCCATCGTCTCGGTGTCGCCGGCGGCCGCCTTCGGCGATCCGTTCGATCGGCCAACGTTCGCGCCACCGCTTGGGGTCTCCGGCGTCTTAGGCCTCCGCGAGCAGCTCCGCTCACCGTAACCAACTCATAGCCGCGGGCACGGAGCCCTTTATCATTTCCACTTAGGCCGGGAACAACGACTAGCCGTTGTCGTCGCCTGCGTCATGGGGGCTCTTCGAACTTGAGCGGGGTTGGGTGTTTGCGGTGGCAGGTTTCTGGTCCGAGGGCTCGTCGCCCGCGCCGCATTCGGTACATCCCGAGCACCGCGACAAAGAAGAGAACCGCTGCCATCTCTTGCCACGCCGACACGGTGCAATGTGGAGACCGGTGGGCGAGTCGGCGCAGGAACAGCATTCCGATCGGACATGTCAACACCAGCAGCGCCCAGCCGCCACAAGAGTCGCCTCTCATGCCCAGACTGAGTCTCAGCAGGGTCGCGGAAGGTCAGGAGCCCCAACACGTCCGGACCGCTCATGGGCAGGGGCTCATACGGTTCGCTTCAGTTGCTGCCAGGGCCTGCAATTCACACAACGCGCAGCGGCGTGGCCGGCTTCAGAGTCACCGCTTTCAGATTGATCTCGTAGGCGCCGGCCGAGGGCGCAAAAGTCGTCGATGGCGCGTA
>NZ_BONE01000021.1 GCF_016862555.1 Asanoa siamensis
GATCACCGGCTTCCGGCACGCGCTGGGCGGCTACCAGCAGGTGATCGGCGTGACCCCGGACCTGACGACGTTCGGCAAGGGGATGGCCAACGGCTTCCCGGCGGGCGGCGTCGCCGGGCGCCGGGATCTGATGGAGCGCTTCAACGGCCAGACCGGCGACGTGCTGATGGCGGGCACGTTCAACGGCAACCCGCTCGGCTGCGCCGCCGCCCTGGCGACCATCGACTACCTGGCCGCGAACCCGGACTTCTACACGCGTACGCACGCCCTCGGCGAGCGGATGCGCGCCGGCCTGCGCGGGATCGTGGCGGAACTCGGCCTGGACGCGACGGTCGTCGGCTTCGGCGGCGTGTTCGCGGTCTACTTCCTGGCCGGCCCGGCCCTCGGTTACCGCGACCTGCTCCGCAACGACAACGCGGCCTACGTCGCCTTCCACCGCGGCATGACCGACCGCGGCTTCCTGATGCTCCCGATGTCCCTGAAGCGCAACCACATCTCGGGCGCGCACACCCAGGACGAGGTGGACCGCACCCTGGAGGCGGCCCGCGACGTCCTCAAGGAGATCAAGGGTTAGGTACGTCGCCGAGGCGGTCGACGATCGTCGTGCGCAGCCGGGCGGTGCTGTGGTCCAGCACCTCCCGGCCGCCGCTCAGTTGCGCGGCGCGGTTGCCGAGGTAGGCGTAGTCGGCGCGGTCGAAGATGACGTCGTACGTGGCACCGATGAGGCCGGGCAGGCGCAGCCCGACGCCGGGCCGGCCGGCCGCGTCGACGACATCGCCCGGGAGCATCCGCACGCCTTCGTCGTCGGCCATCGCCTCGAAGATCGCCGCCCGGGACGCGGGCGGCAGGTAGCCGTGCAGCAGCAGGAGCGCGGTGAGAAACGGGCTGCCCTCGTCCGCGCGCAGGTAGCGCAGCATCCCCTCGGGGTCGGTCGGCAGTCCGGCCAGATAGCCGGCGGGCCGGCCCTGGCCTGGGGCCGGGGGCACGGTGCGCCACTCGCCGCTGGTCTCGTCCTGGAACCGCTGCTCCCACTCGTCGCCGGTGCCGGCCGTCACCCAGCGCCGGAGCCCGCGCGCGACGTACCGGTCGACCCCCGGATCGGGCCGGGACACCACCCGCAACTCCGTGAAGACCCACTGGTCGGGCCGGGCCGTCAGGGTGGGCTCCCGGCGCGCCGCGCGGGCCGCGTCACGCAGGACGCGCTGGGCACTCGCGGCGGCCGGCTGTTCACCGACGCCGACCAGCGGCACCGTGAGCGCGCCGCCGGTGAGCGTGACAGCCGCGGCGGTCAGCACCACCCGCCGCCGCGACCAGCGGGTCGCCGGTGCGGGCCGGGTGGCGACGTGAGCACGGAGTTCGGTGAGCAGGCGCTCCTCGAAACCGGAAAGCGGGGACGTCATGACAGGACTCCTCAACGGGTGGCGGCGAGCGAGAGGCGGACGGCCCGGCGGGCCCGGTGCAACCGGACGCGGGCGGCGACGGCGGTGATGCCGAGGGCGGCGGCGGCCTCGGCGGTGCTGAGCCCGTCGACCGCGACCAACTCCAGCAGGGCCCGGGTGTCCTCGGGCAGATCGCGGATCGCCGCGTAGGTGCGGCGCGCGGAGGCTTCCGCGTCGATCCGTTCCTCGATCCGGGCGAGGTCGTCGGGCTCGAGCACGCGCCGGCCGGCCACCTCCGCGGTCACCCGCCGGCGCCGGTGCGAGCGCCGCTGCTCGGCGGCGATCACGTTGCGGGCGACGCCGAACAGCCAGCCGACCTCGCTGCCGCGATCGGCGCGGTAGCCCGCGGCGGACTCGATCGCCGCGAGGAACACCTCGGCGGTGAGGTCGGCCGCGGTGTGCGGATCGTCGACCCGGCGGGCCACGAACCGCCCTACCACTTCTATGTGCGCCCGATAGAACAGCTCGAACGCATCCGGGTCGTGCCCGATCGTGGTCACGTCGTACGTCATCGGCCCTCCCGCCTTTCACCCCTTCCTTGGCTCCGGCGCGGGAAGGCGTTACACGCGCGACCGCCCGGGTCCATCGTGGGCCCGGGCGGTCGTCGTCACCAGAGGATCAGTCGCAGGCGGTGCCGTTCAGGCGGAAGGTGCTCGGGCGGCCCGTGCCGCTGCCGCTCGCCAGGAAACCGAAGTTGGCGCTGGCGCCGCTGGGCAGGCCGCCGTTCCAGCTCTCGTTGCGGGCCGTGACAGTGCGGCCGGACTGGCTGACCCGGGCGCCCCACGCGCTGCTGATCCGTTGGCTGCCGCCGAAGGTCCAGGTCAGTGTCCACGAGCTGAGCGACGGGCCGCGGTTGGTCACCCGGACGTTGCCGAGGAGCAGGCCGGGCAGGCCGGTGGCGCCGTAGCTGACCGCGCACTCCGCCTCGGGTTCGGGGTCGGACGGCGTCGGGCTCGGAGAGACGGTCGGATCCACGGTCGGCGTCGGGTC
Source organism: Asanoa siamensis (assembly GCF_016862555.1). Taxonomy (GTDB): domain Bacteria; phylum Actinomycetota; class Actinomycetes; order Mycobacteriales; family Micromonosporaceae; genus Asanoa; species Asanoa siamensis. The sequence goes on from NZ_BONE01000021.1 coordinate 2,430, forward strand.
CGTGGTCGGCGTCGCGGTCGGGTCCGTGGTCGGCGTCGCCGTCGGGTCGACCGTCGGCGACGGGCTCGGGGACGTCACCGTGAAGCGGAAGACGCGGTCGTCGCTCGGCGCCGGGTTGCCGCGCCCGTCCTGGTTGCTGGTGGCGACCCAGAGCGACCCGTCCGGCGCCTTCTCCACCGTGCGCAGCCGGCCGAACCGCCCGTTCAGCGCCGCCACCGGCGTGCCCGCCCCGCCGGCGCCGTCGAGCGGGACCGTCCACAGGCGGTTGCCGCGCAGCGCGGCGACGAACAGCGTGTCGTCGATGACGGTCGCGCCGCTGGGCGAGGCCTGTGCCGGGGTCCAGGTGACGATCGGGTTCCGGTAGAGCGGGTTGTCGGCGTTGCCCTCCACCGCCGGCCAGCCGTAGTTGCCGCCCGCCACGATCCGGTTGACCTCGTCGAACGAGTTCTGCCCGAACTCCGTCGCGTAGAGGCGCCCGGCCGAGTCCCAGGCCAGGCCCTGCACGTTGCGGTGGCCCAGGCTGTAGACCAGCGATCCCGCGGTCGGGTTGTCGCCCGGCACGCCGCCGTCCGGCCGGATCCGCAGGATCTTGCCGTTGAGGCTGGCTGGGTTCTGCGCGCGGCTGGTCACGCCGGCGTCGCCCACACCGGCGTAGAGCATGCCGTCCGGGCCGAACGCGATCCGTCCGCCGTTGTGGTAGTCGGCCTTGCTGATGCCGGTGACGATCGTCGTCTGGTCGTTCATGTCGGCCAGCCGGAAACGCACGATCCGGTTGTCGGTCGCCGACGTGTAGTACGCGTACACCAGGTTGTCGGTCGCGTAGGCCGGCGAGACGGCGAGACCGAGCAACCCGCCCTCGCCCGCCGGCACCACGTTCGGCACCCGCCCGACGATCTGGGTCGGCTCGCCGGGGCGTACCCGCAGGATCTGGGCCCGATCGCGCTCCGCCACCAGCGCGGTTCCGTCGGGCAGGTAGGTCAACCCCCACGGCACCCGCAGGTTGCTCGCGGCCGTGGTGGGGTTGACGAAGTCGACGGTCGGCGCGGCGGCCCGGGTGACCGGCCGGTCGACCGCGACGGCTATCCCGGCGACGCTCACCGCGACGCCGACCACCGCGGCGGCCGCGGCGATGGCGGGTTTGTGCATGAACATCTCCCGAAGCGAAAGGGGCTTGTTTTCGCCACGGTGCCAGCCCTTACCGGCAGGTTACGGCCAGATTGGACATTTAACGCGAAATGATGAATTCACCCTGAACCCGCCAACGGGTACGCGGTGCTCCGCTATTCGCCAGCCGGCACCGCGCGACCAGGGCCGCGAGTCCGACGGCGGCGACGAGCACGGCGTACCCGCCGACGACCGGGACGAGGCCGACCGGGCCGATCAGCTCGCCGGCGAGGATGGCCGGCAGGCCGAAGGACACGTACGAGACGAGGTAGACGGCGGCGAACAACCCGGCCCGTTCGCGGTCGGCGACCAGCGGGGTCAGCGCGCGCAGCGCGCCCGAGAACGCCGCGCCGAGACCGACGCCGCTCACCACGCCGCCGCTCCAGAGCACCGGCTCGAGCCCGGTCCAGACGGCCGCCGCCAGGAGCACCGCGCCGGCCAGCACCAGCCCGGCGCCGAGCGTCGCGGCCACTCGGGCGGGCCGCAGGCGCAACGCGAAAGCGGAGATCCCGGCCGCCACGAGCGCGACGAAGACGTACGCCCCGTGCACCACCCCGTCGCCCGTGCCGAAGACGCCGCGCACGATCGTCGGCGCCAACCCGAGGAAGAGCGCGGCCAGCATCCAGGACGAGACGAGCACCGGCACGACCGCGCGGAACTCGGGCCGCACCCGGGCCGGGACGTGCACGTGCGGCACGAGCGGGCCGGGGCGGCGCGGCACGGTCTCGACGGAGCGCCGAACCACCACCATCGACGCCACCGTGACGCCCGCCAGCACCAGGAAGACCAGCCGGCCGGGATCACCGCGGAACTCGACCGCCACGCCGGTCAGCAGCGCGCCCACGCCGAGCCCGACCGACGGCGCCACCGCGCCGACGACGGCACCGAGGCCGCGCCGGCGGGCGGGGGCGAGCTCCACGATGGACGCCGTGAACGCGCTCGTCGCCGCGCCCATGGCGACGCCCTGCACCACCCGGGCCGCGCACACCCACCAGATGTCCGGCGCGAACGCGAACATCAGCATCGCGGCGAGTTGCACGGTCAGCGCGCCGGTCAGCACCGGCCGGCGACCCAGGCGGTCGGCGAGCGAGCCGACCAGCAGCAGGGTGGCCAGGACCGCGAACGCGTACACGCCGAACGCGAAGGTGACCAGCCACGGCGCGAAGCCCCAGCGCTGCTCCAGGTCGACCAGCAGCGGGGTCGGCGCGCCGGAGGCGACGAAGAGGGCCGCGAACGCCGCCGCCATCCCGACGAACGACGCGCCGCGGCTCATCGGCCGCCGACGACGCCGAGGTACGAACCGTCCACCCAGTCGGTGACGATGCCGGCGTAGCTGCCCGGCTGCTCCTCCCACGCGGCGTGCCCGCAGTCGAGCACGTCGAGCCGGCTGGCCGGCAGCTTCTCGTTGAGCACCTCGGCGTCGCGGGCCAGCCCGTACGGGTCGTCCCGGCCGGCGATGATCTGCACCGGCGTCCGGATCGTCGCCAGCAGCGGGTCGAGGGCGGCGAGATCCTCCGGGTACGACCGCAGATAGGCGAGGGAGCGCGCGATCCGGTCACCGGCGTACGCGGCGGCGTAGTCCGCCCGGATCTCCGGCGACACCCGGTCGCCGACGAAGGTGGCCACCAGCCGCTGCCCGTCGGGCTGCCCCAGGTCCTCCGTGACCAGCGTCCGCAACTCGCCCGCGAGGGCCATCGGGTGGGTCGCCGCGCCGCCGCCGACCACGACGCTGCGGAACAGGTCGGGCTGGGCGGCCGCGGCGAACAGCAGCGCCGCGGTGCCGACGTCGGGGCCGACCGCGTGTGGCTGCTCGAGGCCGAAGTGGTCGACGAGGTGGGTGACGAACTCACCCATCACGCGGGGCGACATCAGCTCCGCGCGCCCCTCGGACCGCCCGAACCCCGGCAGGTCGACGGCGACCACCGGGCGCTCGGCGCTCAGCGCGGACCAGGTCGGCGCGTACGCGTACAGGCTCTCCGGCCAGGGACTGAGCAGGAGCAGGGTGTCCGCTTCCCGGTCGTCGCGTCCCACCGGGCTCGCCATGTACCGGATGCCCAGATCGTCGATGACGTCGAACCGCTCCTCGTCCATCCCGCCAGCTCAACGCGTCGGCGCTTCCACCGAATCACCTGAATACGTGAGTGCCGCTCGCTAGGTTGTGGAAGGTGGCACGGGTGGTTCTGCGCGGGCGCTCGGCGGCGATGTCGGCGGCGATGCCGGCGCTGCGCCGGGCGGCGCGACACGGCCAGAGCGGGATCGTGGTGGTCACCGGCGAGGCCGGGATCGGCAAGACCGCCGTCCTCGACGCGATCGCCGCCCAGGCCGCCGGCATGGGCTTTCGCACCGGCGTCGGCAAGGCCGACGAGATCGGCCGGATCTCGCCCGGTGCCCCGGTGCTGCTGGCGCTGCGCAGCGGGTCGAGCCCGTTGCTCGACGCCGCGGCGCTGGCCGACCTCGACGACCTGACCGAGCATCCGCTGGTGCTGCTGGACCGGGTCGGCGCCCACCTGGAACGGGTGGCCGGCACCGCACCGGTGCTGGTCGTCGTCGACGACGCGCAGTGGGCCGACCAGCTCAGCCGGCTCGCGCTGCGGGTGCTCCCGGACCGCCTGGCCGGCCACCCCGTGGTCTGGCTGTTCGCCACCCGCGACCCGGCCGACGAGCTGACCGCTCCGCCCGGGCCGGCCGTCCGCCTGGAGATCATCGCGCTCGGCCCGCTGGCCGCCGGCGACGTCGCCGCGATCGCCCGGGACAGGCTGGGCCGGCCGGCCAGCGCGGCGACCCAGCGCATGCTCGACGGTGTCGGCGGCAATCCGTTCCTCGTCACCCAGATCCTCGACGGGCTGGCCGGTGGCGCCCCGGACGGCGTGCCGCCGGGCAGCTTCGTCCGCGCGGTGGAGGCGGCGCTGGACGGGCTGCCGGACCGGACCGTCGTGCTGCTCGCCGCCGTCCTCGGTCGGCCGTTCGCGCTCGACGAGGCGCAGCGGATCGTGCCGTCGGTCGGCAGCGCCGACGTCGACCGGGCCGTGGCCGCCGGGCTGCTCTGCCGCGCCGGTCACCTGCTCAGCTTCCGGCACGACCTGGTCCGCGAGACCGTCTACGCCGGACTCTCCCCGTCGGCCCGGCAGGACCTGCACCGGCGGTGCGCCCGCCATCTGCTCGCCTCCGGGCACGACGCCTTGGCCGCGGCGCCGCACGCCCGTGCCGCGGCGACCCCCGGTGACGAGGAGAGCGCGGCGATCCTCTGCGAGGCGGCCCACCAGGCGGCCGGCTCGCTGCCGGAGACCGCCGGCGAGTTGGTCGTCGAGGCGTTCGAGCTGGTCCGGCCCGCGCAGGAGTCCTGGCAGCCGACCGGCGAGCGCTGCGTCGACGTGCTGGGCCGGGTGCAGCGCGACGCCGACGCGGTGCGGGTCGCCGACGCCGTGCTGGCCAGGGCCACCGACGCCGAGACCTCCGCCCGGATCCAGGTGCTCGCGGCGCGGGCGCTCTGGCGGATCGGCCGCCCGGCGGAGTCGGTCGCCCGGATCGACGACGCCCTGACGGCGCCCGGGATCTCGGTCGCGCTGCGGGCCCGGCTCCACGCCGCCCGCGCGCTGGCGCTGACCCGGATGGCGCCCGCGTCGCAGTCCCGGCGGGCCGTCGAACCGGCGCTGGTCGACGCCCGCGCGGTGCGCGACCACGACGCCACGATGCTGGCCCTGCAGGCCATGGGCGAGCTGGCCCGCAACAGCGGCCACCACGCGGAGTCGCTGGCCTACTTCCGCGAGCTGCGCGCGGTCAGCGGCACCAGCTATCTGGCCGAGGAGATCATCCAGTTGCAGCTGCTCGACCGGTTCAGCGACGCGGGGGCGTTGCTGGAGGCCGCGCACCGCGACGACCGCGGCGGCATCGAGGCGATCCTGCCGTCGCTGACCGCCGCGCGGATGTGGCAGGACTTCAGCCTGGGCCACCTCGACGACGCCGAGGCCGGCGCGCGCACGCTGGTCACGATCGGCCGCGAGGTCGGCGATCACCTGCACGAGCTCGACGCCGTGCTGGTGTTCAGCGCCTCGGCGCTGCTGCGCGGCGAGTTCGCCGAGGCCGCGGAGCGGCTGGCGCCGGCGACCAGCGGCGGCGCGGCCGACGAGGCGGTGCGGCTGCCCGGCCTGCGGCTGATGGAGGGCTGGCTGGCCGCCAGCGACGGGCGGGCGGAGGACGCGCGGAAGATCCTGGGTCCGCTGCTGTTCGGCGCCCGCGACTCCAGCGCCGACTGGCCGTGGTGGCCGGGCTGGATGCGGGTCTTCGTGCGGGTCGGCCGGGCGACCGGCGACCAGCGGCTGGTGCGCGAGGCGGTGTCGATCGCCGCGGAGGGCGCCGCGCGCAACCGCGGCGTGGCCAGCTTCCAGGGCGTGGCGCTGGCCCTGCGCGGCCTGGCCCACCTCGACCTGGACGCGCTGACGGAGGCGAACGTGGTGCTGGACCGTTGCCCCCGGCCGCTGCTGCGGGGCAACGCCGCCGAGGACCGGGGCCGGGTGCTGCTCGCGCACGGCCGGCGGGCGGAGGGGCTCGCCGAGCTGGACCGGGCGTGGAGCATCTACCGCGGCACCGGCGCCCGGGCGGCGATGGCCGCCGTGCAGCGGGTGATGCGCCGGGCCGGCGCGCGCCGGGCCAAGTGGGAGACCGACGCGGCCCGCCCGCGGCAGGGCTGGGCGGCGCTGACCGATGCCGAGGTCAAGGTGGCCGAGCTGATCAGCGCCGGGCACACCAACAAGGCCGCCGCCCACCTGCTCAACCTCTCACCGAACACGGTGAGCACCCACCTGCGGTCGGTCTTCGCGAAGCTGGACGTGAACTCCCGGGTGCAGCTCACCAACGCCGTGCACGCCCTGCGCCAGACAGGCTGAAGGGCCGCCCCGGCGCGGGACGGCCCTTCAGGACGACGCGGATCAGGCGCCGATGTTCTTGTTCCAGACGTTCCAGGTGACCGCGATGCCGGGCTTGGCGAAGTCACCGTCGGGCCAGTTGGAGGCCGGGTTGGCCACCGAGGCACCGGAGATCTCACCCGGGTGCTGGACCGCGACGAACACGCTCTTGTTGTCGTCGGAGATCCACGGGCCGCACGTCTCGGCGCCGAACGGCACGCTGAGGAACTGCTTCAGGCGGCCCTTCTCGGGACCCTCCAGCGGCACCGCGAACAGGCCGTCGTTGCTGCCCAGCGCGTTGCCGTCGGTGGAGATCCAGAGGTTGCCGGCACCGTCGAACGCCACGTTGTCGGGGCAGGAGATCGGCGAGACCTTGGTCTTGTCGTACCCCATGAAGTAGGTCGACGGGTCCGTCGGGTCGCCGCAGACGATCGGCACGGTCCAGGTGAACGTCGTGCCGGTGTGGTCGTCGTCGTCCTCCTCGGTGATCTCGAGGATGTGCCCGTGCTTGTTGGCGTTGCGCGGGTTGGCCTCGTCGGCCGCCGGGTTGCTGCCCACGCCCCGGTTGGTGTTGTTGGTCAGCGCGACGTAGATCTTGCGATTGACCGGGTTCGGCTCGACGTCCTCGGGGCGGTCCATCTTGGTGGCGCCGACCTTGTCACCGGCGAGCCGGGTGAAGAGCAGCACCTCCTCGACGGTCATGCCGTCGACCATCGACGTGCCGTCCTTGACCAGCGGGATCCACTGGCCGGTGCCGTTGAAGGCGCCGTCGGTCGGCAGCTTGCCGGAGCCGTCGATCTCGGTGGCCGAGGTGTAGCCGAGCTTGGCCACGTAGAGCGTGCCCGACTCCAGCAGGGTCAGGTTGTGCTTGCGCGCCTCGGGGGTGTTGCGGCCGTCGATCTTCTTGTCCGAGACGAACTTGTACATGTAGTCGAAGCGCTCGTCGTCGCCCATGTACGCGACGGCCTTGCCGTCCCGCGACTTGATGATGTTGGCGCCCTCGTGCTTGAACCGGCCCAGCGCGGTGTGCTTGCGCGGGGTCGAGCCGGGGGTGAACGGGTCGAACTCGACGATCCAGCCGAACCGGTTGGCCTCGTTCGGGGTCTTGGTGAGGTCGAACCGCTCGTCGACCCGCTCCCACTTGCGGCTGCCCGACGGGTAGCGGTTGACGGTGTCGATGCCGTACCGGTTGAACCGGGCCTTGGCGTCGCCGGTCGAGGTCTCGGCGCCGACGAAGTACTGGTTGAAGTTCTCCTCGCCGGACAGGATCGTGCCCCACGGGGTGACGCCGCCGGCGCAGTTGTTGAGCGTGCCGATCACGTCGGTGCCGGTCGGGTCGGCGGCGGTCTTCAGCAGATCGCTGCCCGCGGCCGGGCCGGTCAGCTTGAAGTGCGTGGTCAGGCCGGTGATCCGCCGGTTGTACGGGCGGGAGCCGCTGTCGACGAGCACGTATTGCCCGGTCTTGCCGACCCGCTCGATCTCGACGCAGGACATGCCGTGCGCGGCGATCGCGATCTTGACCTGCTCGACGGTCAGCGCGTCCTGGCTGACGAAGTTCGGGAACATCAGGTCTTCGTTGGTGTACTCGTGGTTGCAGACGAGCAGGGCGCGGGTGCCCTTCTTGTCCAGCGGCAGCACGGCGACGAAGTCGTTGTTGTAGCCGAACTGCTTGAGCTGCGCCTCGAGGGTCTGGTTGCGAACGTCGAACTTCTTGGCGCCCGGCACCACCGGGTCGCCCCAGCGGATCACGACGTGGTGGTCGTAGCCGTTGGGCACCACGAGGGCGTCGACCCGGTTCGGCGCGACGGCCTTGAACGTGAGGTCGGTCGTCGCGGCCTCGGCGGTGCCGAAGTCGGTGACCTGGGGCAGGGCCGGGGTGGGCTCGGCGGCGGCCAGCGCCGGGGTCGCGCTGAGCACGCCCGCGCCGCCGAGGCCGAGCGCGGCCGCGCCGATCGCACCGGCGCGCATGACGCCGCGGCGGCTGACCTCGCTCTTCACCATGTCGCCGAAGTACTCGTTATCGGAAGCGTTGGGCACCGGGTGGTCGCACGCGTTTCCACAGCGGTACAGGCAGGTCATGCGGTCGCGGCCGTGCGAAACCTTCGCCACGCCGACGATTGGCAACTGGCGGCGGATCTGGTCCGTCATTCGGGCTCTCCTAGAACCGTCGACACATCTCTCCGTGGGACAGCCGCACGCTAATCAGAGCAGGTAAACATGGAAAAACCGGAATGTGAACCGCGGACGTGAAGCCGCAGGTTAGGGTGTCCTCACTAGACGGCGGCGGCGCCCGCGCTTCATGATCCGGCCATGCTCAAAACGACCCTCATCCATCCGGGCATCAGCTCCGCTCTCGGCCGCGCGGGCCACGGATCGACCGTTCTCATTTCAGACGGAAACTACCCCCATTCAACGAGTACGAAGCCCGGGGCGGACCTTGTTTTCCTGAATCTGCGGCCGGGGCTGGTGGCGGTCGACGACATCCTCGCCGCGGTGTGCACGGCCATTCCGGTGGAATCGGCTTTTGTCATGCGTCCGGACGAAGGTCCGGAACCCGAGATCTTCCCGATCTTCCGCCAGCAACTGGACTCGGTGGAACTGACCACCCTGGACCGGTTCGCCTTCTACGACAAGGCCCGTGAGCCCGACCTCGCGCTCGCCATCGCCAGCGGTGACACCCGCCTGTACGCCAACATCATCCTGACGATCGGCGTGGTCAGGTAAGGAACTCGCTGATCACGCCGATGGCGTGGTCGCCGGCGGAGAGCACCGCGCAGAAGTTGAGGAACGCGTGCGGGGTGTCCGCGTACTCCACGTACCGTGCGTCCTCCAGCCGCTCCGCGTAGGCGGCGGCGTCGTGCCGCAGCGGGTCGCGGCCGGCCGCCACCAGCAGCGTCGGCGGCAGCCCCGCCAGGGAGCCGGCCCGCAGCGGCGCCGCGTGGACCGGCGCCGTCGCACCCGGCAGGTACTGCCGGTCGGCCCAGGACGGCTCGGCCGGCACGTCGAGCACCGGATAGCAGAGCACCTGCCGGTCGAGCCGCGGGCCGCCCTCGTCCCGGGCGCGCAGCGTGGCCCCGGCGACCAGCGCGCCGCCCGCGCTCTGGCCACCCGCGGCGAGCCGGCCGTCGCCGCCCAGCACCGCGCCGTGCGCGGCCAGCCAGCACATCGCGTCGTAGGTGTCGTCGAGGGCCGCCGGGTACGGGTGCTCGGGCGCCAGCCGGTATTCGAGCGACACCACCGTGCGACCGGCGAGCCGGGCGAGCCGGGAGCAGACGTGGTCGAGGTCGCGCACCGAGCCGCCGACGAACCCGCCACCGTGCAGCCAGAGCAGCAACGGTCCTGGGCCCGTTTGGTAGACGCGCACGAGCGTCGGCCCACCGCCCAGCGGCAGATAGAGGTCGGCGACCCGCACGGCGGGGTCGAGTCGCCCGGACAGCGCCGGGTCCACCGGCTCGGCCCGGCCGGCCAGCAGGGTGGCGAGGTCCTCGAGCCCGTCCGCCGCGCCGACGACGGTGAACGCGTCGGCCTCGGCGGTGAACCGCGGCTCGGCCACGGTCCGCCGGTTCACGCGGTCACCGCGCCCAGGTGCAGGGCGGCGTGCCAGAACGCGGGCCGGCCGGGCACGGTGAAAACCCGGGTCGCGAGTGGACCGACGTGCGCGCGCCAGTCCTCGTCGGTGTAGCCGGCGAGCTGGTCGAGCAGCGAGGCGTGCCCGGCGGCGAGCCGGTCCAGCAGCAGGTCGGCGGGGAGTTCGCGGCCGGCGGCGACCCCGGCCCGGTTCAGCGCCCGGCCGGCCTCGACGGTCTCGAACTCGGGCCGGAGGCTCCAGTGGCCCGGGTCGTTCAGCACGGCCAGGTTGATCTCGTTCCACATGAGCACGTGCGCGACCAGGTCGTGCAGCGACGCGCAGAAGTCGCCGAGCGGGCCGGCGGCGGTCGTGTAGTCGCGGGCCAGCTCCGGTCCGGAGAGCCCGTCGACCGCGGCGAGCAGGTGGGCGTGGTCGGCGCGCAGGCGGTCGGCCGCCGCGCCCACCGAGAGGGATTCGGTCATGGCGGCCAGGCAACCACCCGGGCGGGCCGGGGCGCAGCGGGCTGACGGATCTGGTCAGCTCACCGCAGCAGCAGGCCGAGCAGGTCGCCGCCGAGCGCGTCGACGGCGGCCGCGTCCAGCTCGTACTGGACGAACCGGCCCCGCCGGGTCGGCCGCGCCAGCCCGGCCGCGGCCAGCTCCCGCAGGTGGCGGTTGACCAGCGTCGCGTCGACCTGCCAGCGCGCGGCGATCTCGCCGGCGGTGCGCGGTTCCGTGGCGATCGCCCGGGCCACCTCCAACCGGCCCGGGTTGGCCAGCGCGGTCAACCGGCGCAGCAGGTCCCGGGCGGGCGGCACGGGTGGGCCGGGCGCGGCCGGGTGGATCAGCACCAGCGGCCGCCCGGTCACGTCGGCGACGTAGACGTGCGGCCGGATCAGCGTGCTCGGCACGACGACCAGCCCGCGCCGGGCCACGTCGTGCCGCCCGCTGCGCACCTTGGCGATCGAGACGCCTCCGCCCGCGACGGTGATCGACGGATCGAGGCCGGCGAGCGCGGCGGCCGGCCCGCCCGCGGTGACGTCGAGCGCGAACCTGCGGGCGCGGGCGGCCAGCACCGGCCGCACCGCCGGCCACCGTGCGGCGAACCAGCCGTCCCACGCCTCGGCGAGGAACTCCAGGAACTCCGCCACCGCCGGCCCCGGCCGCTCCACCAGCGCCGCGACCTGGTCGTCGACGCCGCGGGCCCGGGCGTAGCGGAGCGCGGCGGCGGCGTCGCCGATCGGCCGGAGCAGCTGGGCGGCCAGGCGGCGGGCGGGGAGCGCGCGGAGGTGGTCGAGTTGCGCCTCGATGGTCTCGTCGGCCGCCCAGACGCTGACGAACGGGGTCGCCCGGATCGCCCGGGTGGTGAACGCCCAGCGGCCGGCCCGGCGGCGCAGCCCGGCCGGCAGCGGCGGCAGGTCGACCGGGTGGTGGTCCGGCGCTCCGACGGCGTGCAACGCCGAGCCCAGCTCGGACAGCGGGGACACGGCGGCCGAAACGGTCGAGAGGCCGACGATCGCGACTGGCATGACGATCACAGATCGTAGTCCGGTCGTGGGTGCCCGCCCGGGAGTACGTTGGGTCACGAGGTGATCACGCGGGGGGACGGCACTGATCGGATGGGTGCGAGCAGGGTCGGCGAGACACAGAAATCAGGGACGGTGCAGGGCTCCGGCCTGGCGGAGATCACCGACGCCCTGCGGGTGAGGCCGTTCCGGCGGCTGTTCCTGGTGCTCAGCCTGTCGGCACTCGGCGACTGGCTGGGCCTGCTGGCCGGCGCGGCGTTCGCGTCGTCGCAGGTGTCCGGTTCGACCGCCAAGGGCGCCGCGTTCGGCTCCGTGATCGCGGTGCAACTGCTGCCGGCGTTCATCCTGGGGCCGCTCTCGGGCGTCATCGCGGACCGGTTCGACCGGCGCTACACGATGATCATTTCCGATGTCGCGCGGTTCGTGCTGTTCGCCTCGATCCCCGTCGTCGGCTTCATCGTGGACAGTCCGGTGCGGGTGGTCACCTGGACCGCCATCGCGCTGTTCCTGGCCCAGTGCGCGGCGCAGATCTGGACGCCGGCCAAGGAGGCGGCGGTGCCCAACCTGCTGCCCCGGTCGCGGTTGGAGGCGGCCAACCAACTCACCCTGGCGACCACCTACGGCATCACGCCGATCATCGCCGCGCTGCTGTTCAGCGCCATGGCCCGGCTGCCCCGGCCGGGCGGGGTCGGCCCCGCCGACTACGCGCTGCTCTTCGACGCCCTCACGTTCCTCGCGTCGGCGTTCGTCGTGCTCTTCTTCGCCAAGGAGATGTCCGGGCGCACCGCCCGGCCCAACCATGTCCAGGCGGACGACTCCGCCCATCACGCGGTGCCGGGCCGGCAGGTCATGCGGGACCTGCTGGACGGCGGCCGGTTCATCGTCCGCACGCGACTCGTGCGCGGCATCGTGGTGGGCGTGCTCGGCGCGTTCGCCGGTGCCGGTGTGGTGATCGGCACCGCGAACTTCTACGCCCGGTCGCTCGGCGGCGGCGACGCCACGTTCGGCATCCTGTTCGCCGCGATCTTCGCAGGCTTCGGCGTCGGCATCGCCGGCGGCCCCGCGCTGGTGGGCACCCTGTCCCGGCGCCGCTGGTTCGCGCTGTCCATCGTGCTCGCCGGCATCGCGGTGATCGGCCTGTCGCTCGCGCCCCGGCTGTCCCTGGCCGTGCTCGGCGCCGTCATCACGGGCGCCGCGGCGGGCATGGCCTTCCTCTCCGGCCTCACGCTGATCGGCGGTGACGTCGCCGACGACGTACGCGGCCGGGTCGTCGCGTTCATCCAGTCGGCCGTCCGGATCACCCTGCTGCTCGCGATCGCGCTGTCCAGCCTGATCGTCGGCCTCGGCTCGGCCCGGGAGATCCACGTCGGCCCGATCGACTTCGACCTGTCCACCACCCGCCTGCTGCTGTTCGTCATCGGCCTCGCCGGCATCGCCGTGGGCATCCTGTCGTTCCGCCAGATCGACGACCGGCCCGGTGTGCCGGTCTGGAAGGACATCTGGCGAGGTGTACGCCGCCGGCCGCTCTCCGACACCGCCAAGAAGCGTCCCTGAACCGTGGCACCCGAACCGGCTGCCGACCTGAACCGCAGGAGCCGCTTCTCGGAGTGGTTCCTGCGTGGCGCGCAGCGTCGCGTGTTGCCCGCGCCGGGCCCGCTGCCACCGCCCCGCGAGGAGGAGAGGAAGCACAGTTGGTGGCGGGTGATGTGCCTGACCGGTCTCGACTACTTCTCCACCCTGGGCTACCAGCCGGGCATCGCCGCGCTCGCGGCCGGCGTGCTGGCACCGCTGGCGACGATCGTGCTGGTGCTGGTCACGCTGCTGGGCGCGCTGCCCGTCTATCGCCGGGTGGCCCGGGAGAGCCCGCACGGCGCCGGGTCGCTGGCGATGCTGTCGAAGCTGCTCTCGTACTGGCAGGGCAAGCTCGTCGTGCTCGTCCTGCTCGGGTTCGCGGCGACCGACTTCATCATCACGATGACCCTGTCGGCCGCCGACGCCACGGCCCACATCGACGAGAACCCGTTCTGGCCCGACGCCTTACGCGGCCACGACGTGCTGATCACCCTGGTGCTGCTGGCGCTGCTCGGCGCCGTGTTCCTCAAGGGATTCGCGGAGGCGATCGGGATCGCCGTGGTGGTGGTCGGTGTCTACCTCACGCTCAACGTGGTGGTGGTCGTCGACGGCCTGATCCGGGTCGCCACCCACCCGACGCTGACCAGCGACTGGTGGACGGCGCTGACCACGATGCACGGCAGTCCGTTCGCGCTGGTCGGCATAGCCCTGATCGTCTTCCCGCGGCTGGCGCTGGGGCTGTCCGGCTTCGAGACCGGCGTCGCGGTGATGCCGCACATCAAGGGCGCGCGCGGCGACACCGAGCGGCGCCCGGTGGGCCGGATCCGCGGTGCGCACAAGCTGCTCACCACGGCCGCCGTGACCATGAGCGTCTTCCTGATCACCAGCAGCATCATCACCACCGTGCTGATCCCGGCGGACGCGTTCGACCCGGGCGGAGCGGCCAACGGGCGGGCGCTGGCGTTCCTGGCGCACGAGAACCTCGGCGCGAGCTTCGGCACCGCGTACGACCTCTCGACGATCTTCATCCTCTGGTTCGCCGGCGCGTCCGCGATGGCCGGGCTGCTCAACCTGGTGCCGCGCTACCTGCCGCGGTTCGGCATGGCACCGAACTGGGCCACCGCCGTACGCCCGCTGGTCGTGGTGTTCACCGCCGTCGCGTTCTTCATCACCTGGCTCTTCGACGCCGACGTGACCGCGCAGGGCGGCGCGTACGCGACCGGGGTGCTGGTGTTGATCACTTCCGCGGCGATAGCCGTGACCCTGTCGAGCCGGCGGCGCCGGCAGCGCAAGCAGACGATCGCGTTCGGCGTGATCTCGCTGGTGTTCGTCTACACGACCATCGACAACATCGTCGAACGCCCGGACGGTGTGAAGATCGCGGGGAGCTTCATCGGAGCCATGATCATTATTTCGGTGCTGAGCCGCATCCGGCGGGCGTTCGAGCTCCGCTTCACCAGCGTCCAGTTCGACGAGACCGGCCAGCAGCTCCTGGAGGACTGCAAGGGCACGGTCGTCCGGATCATCGCCAACCACCCGGACGCCGGCGACGCGCAGGAATACCAGGCCAAGCTGCGGCGGATCGTCGACGAGGACGTGCTGCCGGACGTGCACGACGTGATGTTCGCCGAGGTGACCATCACGGACCCGTCCGAGTTCGAGTCGGACCTCCGCGTCCGCGGCGAGATCCGGCACGGCCGCTACCGGGTGTTCGCGATGGCGAGCCCGAACGTGGCGACGGCGCTGGCCGGTTTGCTGCTGGAGATCCAGCGGACGACCGGCCAGCGGCCCCACATCTACTTCGAGTGGACCGAGGGCAACCCGGCGTCGAACTTCCTGCGCTACCTCGCCTTCGGGCAGGGCGAGGTGGCGCCGGTGACCCGGGAGATCCTCCGCGAGCACGAGCCGGACCGCTTGAAGCGGCCGCACGTGCACGTGGGTTAGCCGACTTTCTGCTTCGTGTAGGTGAAGCAGCGCTTGGTGACGGTCGGCCAGTCGACGCCGAGGATGGGCTCGGCCTCGGCGGCGGACGGGCGGCCGCCGCGCAGCACCGCGTCGGCGAAGCGCATCAGCTTGTCGTGGCCGTACTGGTCGGCGATGCACCGGGTGGCGTAGTAGCCGAGGCCGTAGGCGCCGTCGATCTGCCAGTCCGGCGCGTTGTCCTTGGGGACCAGCTTCTCCAGGTCGCCCTTGAACTTCTTCTCGCGCACCATCCGTCGCGAGTTGAGCTCCCGGTCGTACGCGTTGACGGGGCGGCCGTCCCACTCGACGTACTCGGCGATGCCCTCCGTGAGCCACCAGTTCTCGCCGTTGTAGTCGCGGTAGTCCCGGCCGGCGAGCGTCGCCACGTGGCCCATCTCGTGCTTCATCACCGACTCGGCGTACCCGCGGGAGAGCTCGTCGGCCCGCAGCACGATGTCGGAGCGCTCGTCGGAGGACGGGATGGCGAAGCCGATCGCCCAGTCCTCGGTGCCGCCGAACCACTTCTTCCAGTCGCTCGCACCGGCGAGGTAGACGACGTAGCGGTCGGGCTTCTCGCCGAGCACGTACCGGTCGGCGATCTTCGCGGCGCGCTCGGCGGCGGGCAGGAACGACCGGGCGCGGCTCGAGAGCGCGGCGGGCGCGGCCACGATGGCCCGCGACCCGACGGCGGCGGTCAACGTGGAGACCTCCCACGGCTGCGGCCCGTTGGCGTTGGTGACGTTGGAGAACGTGACCAGTTGGTAGCCCTTGGCCGAGTCCCGCCAGACGGTGTCGACCAGGAGCTTCTGGTTCTCGCAGCTCGTGACGACGTAGCAGTGGCTGATCGACAGGCCGACACCCCACTGGTCGAACCCGCCGACGGGCTTGTCGTCGGTGGGCCCGCTGTCGAGCGCGATGGTGAAGGCGCTGGCCTTCATGGCGCGCAGGGAGCGGAAGCGGCGCTCGAGCTCGGCGCGGATCTTCTTGTCGGCGGCGGGCTTCACGAAGGCGCCGAGGTTGCCGTCGCGCATGGCCTTGTTCATGGCGGCGAGGGAGTCGGTGATCCGCGCCTTGGCCCAGGCGTGCTTGACGAACGGCGGGTCGCCGGGCTGGGGCGAGGCGGGCGGTCCGGTGGGGGTCGCACTGGCGGTCGGGGACGGGGCGGCGGCGGTGGCGGGCTCGTCGGGGGAGCCGGAGGTGAGCACGACGAGGGCGGGTACGGCGAGCAGCAGGACGACGAACGTCACCACCAGGCCGACGAGCAGGCCCCGCTTGCGCTTGGGCGCGGGCAGAAGCCCGGGAGGCAGGTCCGCGGGCTGCCCCACCGCAACCCCTGCCGGCGCGGGCTGGCCGGGGACGGGCTCGCTTGCGGTGGGCTGGTCCGGGGTTGGCTTGTCCGGGGTCGGTGCCTCGGGCCGGACGACCGGCTGGTCCGGGACCGGCTGCTCCGGTGCGGGCCGCGCGTCGACCGGTGGGTGCGCCGTCGGCGGTGGGACCGGCGTCGTGTCGCCGGTCTCGTTCGGATCGATATCCCCGTATGCCACGACCCGACACGCTACGTCCCTCGCGCCCGTAAATGATCATCCGTTCGGTCGGGACCCTTGGCGTCGCGGCGGTGGGGCGACAATGGGCGTGTGAACGGGGATCTCGTACGCGTCAGCAAGCGCCTCTCCGCCGTGCTCCGGCACCGGCCGGGCAGCGTCGGCCTGACCCTCGACGAGCAGGGCTGGGTCGAGGTCGACACGCTGCTCGCCGCAATGAACGCGCACGGCCGGCCCGTCACCCGCGACATGCTCGACGCGGTGGTGGCCGGCAACGACAAGCGCCGGTTCGCGATCAGCCCTGGCGCCGACGGGCGCGACCGGATCCGCGCGAGTCAGGGCCACTCCGTACCCGTCGATCTCGCCCTGCCCGACACGCCGCCGCCGGCGGTGCTCTTTCACGGCACGTCGGCCGGCGCCGTGCCGTCGATCCTGGAAAGCGGCCTGGTCAAGGGTCGCCGGCACGCCGTGCACCTGTCCGTCGACACCCGCACGGCCCGCGTCGTCGGCGCCCGGCGGGCCGGCCCCGTCGCGATCCTCGAGGTCGACGCGGCCGCTATGGCCGCCGCCGGGCATCGCTTCCAGTGCAGCGCCAACGGCGTCTGGCTGACGGCGCACGTTCCGCCGACGTTCATCCGCCGGCTCGACCCGGAGCGGCCGGGCGCGTGACCCGGGTGGCTACGATCCGGGCGTGTCCACGGACGGCCGGTTCCTGGTGTGGGGCGACAACACCCTCGCGCGCCGGCTCGCCAGCGAACTGATCAACTCCTACGGCGTACCCGTCACCGTGATCGTCCGGTCCGCCGACGCGGACCAGGCGCCCGACATCGCCGACCTGGAGCCACGGACCGGCGATCCCGACCTGCGCCCGGTGCTGGTCGAGGCGGCGCGGCTCACCCCGGACGTGCTCAGCCGGGCCGGCGTCGCCGACGCGACCGCGGTCGCCCTGGTCGAGCGCGACGACGTGGCCAATGTGGACGCTGCCATGATGGTCCGCGAGCTCAACAAGACCGCGCGGATCGTGGTCCGGGTGTTCAACCCGATCCTCGCCGAGGCCGTGAAGGAGATGCTCGGCGACTGCGGCGTGCTCTCCGGCTCGGAGATCGCGGCGCCGGCGTTCGTCGCGGCCGCGCTCGGTGACGACGTGCCGACGTACGTCCGGCTCACCGACGAGTTCCTGGTCACCGCCCACCGCGACGAGAACCCCGACCCGGAGGAGGTCGTCTGCGGCTTGGCGGTCCTCGACGGCCGGACGGAGCCGGAGACGCTGCCGGACGACGACGCGGCCGCCGACCTGCTGCTGGTCCGCCGCTACGGCGAGCCGCCCAAACCGGCGCCGCGACCGCGCCGCCAACCGCTGCGGGTCACCCGGCTCGTGCTCGGCCGGCGCCGGCTGCGCTACGGGCTGGCGGGCGTCGCCGGCCTCCTCGGGATCAGCACGGTCCTGCTGGCGATCGTGCGCGGCCTCAACCCGTGGGAGGCCGCCTACCTGGCGGTGGTCACGGCGCTCGGCGGCATCGAGGGCGAGGTCACCGGCAGCGCGGTCGAGCACGTGGTGCTGGCGACCCTCGCGCTGGCCGGCGTGGCGCTGGTCCCGTTCATCACGGTGCTGATCGTCGAGGCGGTCGTCACCGCCCGCCTGGCCCTCAACTCGGGCGCGCTCACCCGGCCGGTGGCCGACCACGTCGTCATCGTGGGGCTCGGCAACGTCGGTACGCGGGTGCTGCGCGAACTGCACAGCTTCGGCGTCGACCTGGTCTGCGTCGACCGCTCGGCCGACGCCCGCGGCGTCGCGGTGGCCCGTGAGCTGGGCGTCCCGGTGATCATCGGCAACGGCAACAGCGCCGAGACGCTGCGGGCCGCCTCGGTGGACACCGCCCGGGCGCTGCTCGTGCTCTCCACCGACGACGTGTCCAACCTGGAGACCGCGCTGCTCGGGCGGGCGCTGCACGGCCCCGGGCTGCGGGTCGTGCTCCGCCTCTACGACGAGGGCTTCGCCCGCCGGGTCAAGGGCAGCTTCAAGCTCACCCTCTCCCGCAGCGTCTCCTACCTGGCCGCGCCGGCCTTCGCGGCCGCCCTGTTCGGCCGCGAGGTGATCGACGCGATCCCGGTCGGCCGCCGGGTGCTGCTGGTCGCCGAACTGCCGGTCGGGGCTGGCTCCGACCTGGAGGGCCGGCTCTGTCCCGAGGTCAACAGACCCCAGGAGGTACGGCTGATCGCCGTGCGCACCGGCCGGATCGGGCAGACACTGTGGACCGTGCCGCAGCGGCGCCGGCTCGCCCGCACCGACTCGCTGATCGTCGTGGCCACCCGGGCCGGGCTCGCCGGGCTGCTCGCCCGCACCCGCGCCAACCCGGACGCGCCGCCGCTGCCGGAGCCGGAGCCACTGCGGTTGCTGACCCAGCACAGCCGCCAGCAGCGCACACGGGACGGTGACGCTCCGTAGGCTGGCGAGGTGAGCACCGTCGACGGTCCCTCCGCCCGCGCTTCGCGGCGCCAGCACGCGCACACGATCATGACCGCGCTGCGCGAGCTGCGGGTCCAGCTGTCGCTGCTCAATCGTCAGGTCGGCGCGCACGCCGAACTCAAGGACGTCGACGTGGACTGCTTCGAGCTGGTCAACCGCGAGGGACCGATGAGCCCGACCGCGCTCGCCCGCCGGGCCGGGTTACATCCGGCGACCATGACGGGCGTCCTGGACCGCCTCGAACGCGGCGGCTGGGTGACCCGCGAACGGGACTTCGCCGACCGCCGGGCGGTCACGGTGCAGGCGGTCCGGGGCCGGGCCGCCGAACTGGTCCGGCTGTACGCGGGCCTGGCCCGCGGCATCGACGAGCTGTGCGCCGGGTACGGCGAGGACGACCTGGCGCTGGTCGCCGACTTCGTCCGCCGGGCGACCCTGGCGGGCCGACAGGCCACCGACGCGCTCGCCACCCACAGGATGGGGGGATCGCCTTGATTAGTCGTACAGGTGTTCGATAGCCTTTCGCTCGTGGAGATCGTGGGGCGATGGTGGAACGGTGACCGCAACAGCCGCACGCGGCGCGACATCTGGCTGCACCGCGACGCTGATGCCGGTGGGTGGCTGGTGCGGGCCCGGGCGGGCGACAAGGACCGCGACGTCACGTGGCCCGCGTTCCACGAGGAGTGGGCGGCCCGCGCCTGGGTCGACCGTTTGATGGCCGCCTCCACCGGGGGCCGGGTGATCTGGAAAGACCTGACCAAGGTCGTCCGCAAACCACCGGAGGGCGGGTGGTCGTCACGGGTGTAGGGCCCTTGTCTCGCGGTCAACGTGAGCCGCACCAGGGACGCCAGCAGACCGCGGCTGGGCCGCCGCGGGCCGCGGGCCGCGGCCAGGCCCGGCGCGAGCCGGCGGCTACGCCCGTCGCGAGCCGCGGGCAGGCCCGGCACGGGCCGGCGGCTACGCCCGTCGCGAGCCGCGGGTAGGCCCGTCGCGGGCCGCGGCTACGCCCGTCGCGGGCCGCGTTGGCCCGTAAGGCAGGCTCGAGCACTATGATCGCGCGGTGCGCGCGACGGTCGAAGTCACCCAGCGCCGTCTCGCGTCCGTCGACCCGCGCGGCAGCGCCGCTTCGTGGTACGCGACCGGCTTCGTGGTGCTCGTCGCCGCGGTCCTGCGGTTCCACGGGCTGGCACAGCCGCAGGGCAAGTTGTTCGACGAGACCTACTACGCCAAGGACGGCTGGGGTCTGCTCACCAAGGGCGTCGAGTGGAACTACCGCGACGACGGCCCGGCCTACGTCGTGCACCCGCCGCTCGGCAAGTGGTTGATCGCGCTCGGCGAGTGGGCGTTCGGCTACTACGACATCGACGGCGACCAGCGGCTGACCGGGCACCTCGCCAACATGCCGCCCGAGTTCGGCTGGCGCTTCTCGGCCGCCGTCGCCGGCACGATCTCGGTGCTGCTGATCGTCCGGATCGGCCGGCGCCTGTTCGGCTCCACCCTGCTCGGCTGCGCGGCCGGCCTCCTGCTGGCCCTCGACGGCTTCCACCTGGTGCTGTCCCGGGTCGCGATGCTCGACATCTTCCTGCTGCTCTTCGTGCTGGCCACCTTCGGCGTCCTGCTCGTCGACCGCGACCACCGCCGGGCGGCCTGGCTACGGGCCCTGGGCTACGGCCCAGCAGACCGGCCCGCAAGCGGCCCCACAAACGGCGCGGACGGCCCAGACCGCCTCGCAGACGGCGCCGCGATCGATCCCGCAGACGGCGCTGCGAACGGCCCTACGGACCGCCCCGCAGACCGCGCCGCGGACGGCGCCGAGCCCGCCACCGGCATCCCGTGGCTGCGGCTGCTCGCGGCCCTGCTGTTCGGCTGCGCCGTAGCCACCAAGTGGAGCGCGCTCTTCTTCCTCCCCGTCTTCGCCCTCCTGATCCTCTGGTGGGACGCCGGCGCCCGGCGCTCCGCCGGGGTCGCCCGGCCCTGGCGCGAAACGCTGCGCCGCGAGTCCGGCTGGCTGGCCGCGTGCGCCGTCGTGATCGCCGCCGTCTACCTCGCGTCGTGGTCCGGCTGGCTGCTCACCGACCACGGCTACTACCGGCACTACCGGGCCGACACAGGCCGCTCCGAACTGCCGGTCATCGGTGCCCTGCAGAACCTCGTGCACTACCACCAGCAGGCGTTCGGCTTCCACTCCACGCTGCAGGACAAGCATCCGAGCCAGTCCTGGCCCTGGCAGTGGCTGCTGCTCGGCAAACCGGTCACCGTGCACCTGGCCTACCCGGGCGCCCCCTGGGGCACCGCGCCCGTCTCCGAGATCGTGCTGCTCGGCACCCCGCTGCTCTGGTGGTCGTTCCTGCCAACCCTGGTCGCCAGCGGCTGGCTCGCCGTCGCCCGCCGCGACTGGCGCCCCGCCGCCATCCTGCTGGTCGTCGCGGCCGGCCTGCTGCCCTGGTTCTACTACGCCGTCGACGCCCACCGCGTCATGTTCAACTTCTACACGGCCCCGATCCTGCCGTTCATGGTGCTCGCGGTCGTCTACGTGCTGGGCGTGGTGATCGGTCCACCAGGCCCGGAACACGCCGACCGCCGCCTGATCGGCGCCGTCTCCGCCGGCGCGTACCTGGTGCTGGTCGTGCTCTGCTTCGCCTACTTCCACGCACTCTTCGTCGGCGACTTCCTCCCGTACGCGGACTGGGCCGACCGCATGTGGCTCGGCAGCCGCTGGCACCCCTAACTGTCAGATTCCCGAAAAGGCCCGGTCAGGGCGCCGCCACCGCCAACGGGACCGCGCCCTTGCGCGCCCAGTCGTGGCTGATGTCGGCCGCGCAGCGCAGCAGCCGCGGCAAATGTTCTTCCGTCAGGCGCTCCACCGACGTCTCGGCGGCGTGCACCGTCACGTTGACCGCCGCGACCACCGTGCCGTCGCCGTCGCGGACCGGGGCCGCCACCGAGCGGATGCCCGGCGCCAGGTCCTGGTCGGCCAGCGCCCAACCCTTGGCCCGCACCTCGCGCAGGGTCAAGTCGAGGTCGTCCCGCCCCGCCCGCGCCCGCGGTGTGATGCCGGAGCGCGAGGGCTCGGCCAGCGCCGCGTCCAGCTCGCCCGGCGCCAGCGCCGCCAGCAGGACCTTGCCCATCGAGGTCGCCGGTGCCGGGAAGCGGGTGCCGATCGAGACCGCGAGGGTCACGATCTTGGGCACCGCCACCCGGGCCACGTAGACGATGTCGGCGCCGTCGAGCTGGGCCATCGAGGTCGACTCGTTGGTCTGCGCGACCAGCCGCTCCATGTGCGGCCGGGCCACGTCCCACATGCTCAGCGAGTTGACGTACGCCATGCCGAGCTCGAGCACCCGCGGCGTCAGCGCGTAGCCGCGGTCGGCGGCCCGCACGTAGCCCAGCTCCTCGAGGGTGAGCAGGATCCGCCGGACCGTCGGCCGGGCCAGCCCGGTCGCGCCCGCGAGGTCGCTGAGCGTACGCACGGGCTGGCCGGGCTGGAACGAACGGAGCACGTCGAGCCCACGGGCCAGCGCTTCGATGAAGTCAGGTCCGGTCTCGCGCGCCATCCCGCAATGCTTTCACTGCGCCGCGCTCTTGTCGTAGTCGGAGTACTGGTAGGGGTTCTCGATGGCCTTCGTCTTCGGCACGTCCGGGTTCATGCCCTTGAGCCAGGCCTCCTCGCCCATCTCACCGACGAGGTAGTCGATCGTCTCGGTGATCTTCGCGCGGGCACCCGCCAGGTCGGCGTCGACGAGCGCGCCGTCGCGCTTCACGATCCGCCCGTCGACCACGACCGTGTCGACGTCGCCGCGCTGCGCCTGGAACGCCACATGCCCGTACGCGTTGAGCACCGGGAACATCACCGGCGAGCGGTCGTTCTTGATCAGCACGACGTCGGCCTTCTTGCCGGGCACCAGGCTGCCGACGAGCGAGTCGAGCCCGAGCGCCCGCGCCCCGCCCATCGTCGCCCACTCGACGACGTGTTCGGCCCGCAGGTGGCAGTGGGTGACCGTCTCCTGGTTGCCGTGTGCCTCCAGGTGCTCCCGGGAGCGGTCGGCGCCGAGGGTCGTGCGCATCGCCGAGAACAGGTCGCCGCTCCACCAGACGCTGGTGTCCATCGACAGCGACACCGGGATGCCGTGGTGGCGGAGCTGCCAGGTGGGCGGGTAGCCCTGGCCGGCACTCTGCTCGCTCTCCGTCGCGACGGAGACCGAGCCGCCGGTCGCGGCGATCCGGTGGTACGAGTCGGCGCTCAGCGTCGCCGCGTGCACGTACACCGTCTCGGGGGTCATGAAGCCGTGCTCGTGCATCAGCCGGATGCCGTCGTCGTTGGTGGCGCCCCAGACGCCGGCGTGGGTCGTCACCGGCACGCCGAAGTCGCGGGCCACCTCGAAGGCCGCCTTCTCCGGGAAGGCCGGGTCGCCGGTCACGTCGAAGGCCATCTGGAAGCCGAGCATGCCGCCCTTGCCGTGGATCCGGCGGCTGACGAAGTCGCGGAACTCCGGCATCGCCGACCACTGCCACGGCCCCTGCTGGAGGTTGCCGTACGCGAGCACGAACCGCGCCGGCACCGCCTCCAGCGCGTCGACCGCGGCCTCGGCGTGCTCGACGGTCTGCAGCCCGTGCGACCAGTCGACGGTGGTGGTCACGCCGGCGTCCACCGCCTCGAGCGCGCCGAGCAGGTTGCCGGCGTAGATGTCCTGCGGTCGGAACAGCCGGCCCGACTCGAGGTAGTACCAGACGAAGTACTGGGTCAGGGTCCAGTCGGCACCGTAGCCGCGCATCGCGGTCTGCCACATGTGCCGGTGTGTGTCGATCATGCCGGGCATGACGATGCCGCCGGTCGCGTCGATCTCGACGGTGCCCTCGGGCGCGGTCAGCCCGACGCCTATCTCAGCGATCTTGTCGTCTATCACCAGCACGTCCGCGTCGCGCAGGACAGTGTGGTTGTCGTCCATAGTCAGTACGAGGCCGTTGCGAAACAGGATGCTCATGCGTCACTCCAATCGGACATGAGTCCGCCAGGCGGCCAGTCACCCGAACGTGGCGATTGTGAGCCGCGACACATGCGCCCGTCAAGGTCCGACCTATTGCGCATCAAGCCTCGTGATGACCAGGATAAGAGAAGCGGACAGATGTCCGCCTGGCGGACAGCCAGAGAGGGGTGACAGGTGGCGGAGCAGAACGGGCCGCTGAAGGGCGTCCTGGTGGCCGACTTCTCCCGGATCCTCGCCGGCCCGTACGCGACCATGCTGCTGGCCGACCTGGGCGCCGACGTGGTCAAGGTGGAGGGTCCCGGTGGCGACGACACCCGCACGTGGATGCCGCCGGTGCGCGACGGCGTGGCCACCTACTACCTCGGCATCAACCGCAACAAGCGGTCGATCGCGCTGGACCTGCGCGACCCGGGTGACCTCGCAGCCGCACGGGAACTGGCCCGGCGGGCCGACGTCATGATCGAGAACTTCCGACCCGGTGGGCTCGCCCGGTTCGGGCTCGACTACGACACCGTGGCGGCCGGCAACGCGGGCATCGTCTACGCGTCGATCAGCGGCTTCGGGTCCGGCGCGGGGGCGGCCATCCCCGGGTACGACCTGATGGTGCAGGCGATCTCCGGCCTGATGAGCCTGACGGGCGAGCCCGACGGGCCGCCGTACCGGGCGGGGATCTCGGTCTTCGACGTGATGGCCGGGCTGCACGCCAACATCGGCATCCTGGCCGCGCTGCATCACCGGGCCGCGTCCGGGCGGGGCCAGCACATCGAGGTCAACCTGCTGTCGAGCGCGCTCTCCGGTCTGGTCAACCACAGCAGCGCGGCGGTCGCCGGCGACACTGTGCCCTTCCGGATGGGCAACGCGCACCCGAGCCTCTTCCCGTACGAGCCGCTGCCCACCGCCGACGGCGACCTGATCGTGATCGCGGGCAACGACGGGCAGTTCCGCAAGCTCTGCCAGGTGCTGGGCGTCCCCGGGCTCGTCGACGACCCGCGGTTCACCCGCAACCAGGACCGCACGGCCAACCGCGACGCGCTGCGCCCGCTGCTCGTCGCGGCGTTGCGCACCCGCACCAAGGACGAGTGGTTCGGCGACCTGATCGCCGCCGGGGTGCCGTGCGCGCCGATCAACACCCTCGACCGCGGGGTCGCGTACGCCCGGGAACTCGGGCTCGACCCGGTGGTGGAGGTCGACGGGATGCCGAGCGTGCGCAACCCGATCACGTTCTCGGCGACGCCGCCGCGCTACGAACTGCCGCCGCCCGGGCTCGACGAACACGGTGAGGAGATCCGCGCATGGCTGACGAACGGCTGAGCTTCGACACCGCGATCGGCACGTCCGACGCGACCCGCATCTCGCTGCTGGGCCAGGACCTGGCCGCCGACCTGATGGGCAAGGTCGGCTTCGGGGAACTGGCGTTCTGGCTGGTCGCCCAGCGCCGGCCGACGCCCGCCGAGACGCGGGTGTTCGAGACGGTGCTGGTCGCGCTGGCCGACCACGGCTTCACGCCGACCGCGATCGCGGCGCGGCTCACCTATCTCAGCGCGCCCGAGTCGCTGCAGGGCGCGCTGGCGGCCGGGCTGCTCGGCGGCGGCTCCCGGTTTCTCGGCGTGACCGAGGACTGCGGGCGGTTTCTGAGCGACGCCCTGCGCGGCGCCACACCCGCCGACGACGCCGGGTTCGACGAGTTGGCCCGGGCCACCGTGACCGAGGCCCGCGCGGCCCAGCGGTTCGTGCCCGGTCTCGGGCACCCCGTGCACAAGGTCGAGGACCCGCGTACGCCCGTGCTGATCGGCATCGCCCGCGCCGAAGGGCTGGAAGGCCCGCACCTGCGGCTGTTCCAGGCGATCGGCCGCGTGCACCCGGAGATCCTGGGTCGCACACTGCCGCTCAACGGGGCCGGCGTCGCCGGTGCCGCGCTCGCCGACCTCGGGCTGCCGGTCGACCTGCTGCGCGGCTTCGCGCTGCTGGCCCGGGCCGCCGGCCTGCTCGGCCACCTCGCCGAGGAGCGGCGCACCCCGATCGGCACCGACATCTACACCACAGTGGACCGTCACGCCCGGTACCTCCCACCGGGCCCGTAAACCGAAAGGAGCGGGCATGGCCACCGTCGTCGCGGTCATCGCTTCCACCCACCATCCGTTCTACTACCGCGCGAGCACCGCGACGGGCGCGGACCGGCCGCCCTTCGCCGACGAGTGGACCCGGAAGATCCTGGCCTTCCGCGAGACGCTGACGCGGGCCGCGCCGGACGTGCTGGTGATGGTCGGCTCCGACCACTTCCACCAGCTCTGGCTCGACAACATGCCGCAGTTCCTGGTCGGCAAGGCCCCGTTCTACGACGCGAACTGGCACAACGAGGAGCGCGAGTTCGGGCTGCCGCGGATGCTGCTGCGCGGGCAGGAGGACCTCTCCGGCCACATCCTGCGCGACGGCCTCGACGCGGGCTTCGACCTCGCGTTCAGCAACGAGTTGCGGATCGACCACAGCATCACCTGCCCGATCATCACCCTGCGGCCCGAGGCCGACCTGCCGATCGTGCCGATCTACACCAACATCTTCGCGCCACCGCTCCCGCAGCCGAAGCGCTTCGTCCAACTCGGAGCGACGATCCGCGAGCTGGTCGAGTCGTGGCCGAGCGACCTGCGAGTGGCGATCATCGGCACCGGGCACCTCTCGCTGGAGCTGGGCGGCCCGCGCCAGTTCGGCCCGCACGGCCCCGACCCGGCGTTCGACGAGCGCGCGGTCGGCTGGATCGCCAACGGTGACCTGGACGGCGCGCTGGCCGAGGTCACCCTGGACAGCCTGCACGCGCCCGGCAACGCGACGCACGGCTTCATGGACTTCATGCTGGTGATGGGCGTGGCCGGGGCGGGCGTGAAGGCCGACTACGTCGACTCGCTCGACCTGTTCCACACGATGGAGGCCTACTTCACCTGGTACCCGAACGGAGCGCCGGCGGCATGAGCAGATACCTGGTGGACAAGTTCCTCTACACCGTCGACCGCGACCCGGCACTGGTCGAGCGCTACCGGGCGGACCCGGTCGGCACGGTCACCTGGTGGGAGGCCGAGCGCGCCAACGCGATCCTCGACGCGCACACCGGTGAGGCCAGCACCTGGCTGCGGTTCGACGAGGCCGAGCGGGCCGCACTGTCCACTCACGACTACGTGAAGCTGTTCGAGCTGGGCGCGCACCCGTTCCTCACGCTGACGCTGTTCATCGCGATGTTCGAGCGCGACCACGCCGAGCCGCTCGGCTTCCAGCGGGAGTACGCGGCCCGGCTGGCCCACTTCGACCTGCCCTACCCCGACATCGCGACGTGAGCGTCATGCGGGCGGCCGTCGTCGAGCGGGCCGGCGAGCCACCGCGGGTGGTCGACCGCGCCGTCCCGCTGACCGGCGACGGCGAGCTGCGGGTCACGGTCACCGCGGTGCCGATCACCCCGCTCGACCTGCTCTGCGCGTCCGGCACCTCGTATTTCGGTCTGCCGGCGTTCCCCTACGTGCCCGGCGTCCAGGGTGTCGGCCGGCTCGCCGACGGCACCCCGGTCTGGTTCCCCACCGACGCCGGCATGAAGCCGGGCGACGGCAGCATGGCCGAGCAGGCCGTGGTGCCCGCGGCCGCCGTGGCCCGGCTCCCGGCGGACGTCGACCACCGGCTGGTGGCCGCGCTGGGCCTCTCGGCGGTCGCGGCCTGGCACGCGCTGACCGACCGCGGCGGGCTGGCCGCCGGCGAGCAGGTGCTGGTGCTCGGCGCGGGCGGCGTGGTCGGTCAGGCGGCGATCCAGATCGCCAAGCTGCACGGCGCGCGCCGGGTGGTGGCCGCCGCCCGCTCGGTCGCCGCGCGGGAACGGGCCCACCGGGCCGGCGCGGACGTGGTCGTCGCCGTCCACCCGCGGGACGACGTCACCGCGCTGGCCCGCCGGTTCGGCGACGCCGCCGGCGGGCCGGTCGACCTGGTGCTCGACCCGGTCTTCGGCCTGCCCGGCGCGGCCGCGCTGCGCACCCTCGGCGTCGGTGGCCGGCTGGTCAACCTGGGCAGCGCGGCGGCGGACACCGCGCCGCTCGACTCGGCCACGCTGCGCAGCCGCTCGCTGCGGGTGCTCGGCTACACCAACGCCGAGTTGAGCCCGGAGCGCACCGCCCGCACGATCAGCGAGATCGCCAGGCACGCCGCGGCGGGCCGGCTCACGGTCGCGTACGAGCACCTGCCGCTCGAAGCGGCGACCGACGCCTGGCACCGCCAGGCCACTGGCGATGTGCCCGGGCGGATCGTGCTGACGGCTGGTTTCGGCCGTGCGGCGCCGGGTAGGGCAGCAGGCATGATTGCCACCGAACTGCTCGACCGCGTCTTCGTCGGCGAGGAGCGGCTGTCCAGCGACGAGATCCACCGGCGCATGGTCGCGCTCGACCCGCCGGCCGACGTGCTGATCGCCTTCGACCACCTGCCTGAAGGCGAGTACAGCGTCGACGAGGTGGCCGAGATCATCGGTACCGAGGAACCGATCTAACCGACCTCACGGTCGTCGAACGGGAAGCCGGCGGCGAGGAAGTCGAGGGCCAGGCCGATACGGTCCAGCGACAGCAGGTCGTCGCCGAGCGCGCCCATGATGGACCCGACGACGGCGCCCGCGAAGGCACGGGACTCCAGGTCGCCGGGCGGGCGGCCCATCCGCGCGGCCACCCCTTCCGCCAGCAGCTCGATCGTGCGCTGCAGCTCGTCGAGCTGGGCGGCGCGCAGCTCCGGCACCGACCGGATCAGCTTCTGCCGCGCCATCTCCCGATCGAGCTGCTCCGGGCTCATCTCCCCGAAGACCCGCTCCATCGAGCGGCGCAACGCGGTCAGCACGGGCACGTCGGCCGGCTGCTCCTGGAACGCCCGAATCATGATCGGGTCGTAGTCGTCGACCAGGACGAGCTGTTCCTTCGACGGGAAGTACCGGAAGAACGTGCTCGGCGAGATGTCGGCCGCCTCGGCGATCTGCTCGACGGTCGTCTCCCCGTAGCCCTTCTCGGCGAACAGGCGCAACGCCTGCGCGCGGATGGTGGCCCGGGTCCGCAGCTTCTTGCGCTCGCGGAGCCCGAGCCCCATCTCTGGTTCAGCCGGCATGTGCCGATTCTGCCACCGGCGCCGGCCGCGGCCCGGTCTCGGCCGGGACGGCGAGCCGGCGGGGCAGCAGCGCGAACGCGACCACCGCGGCCAGGGCGCACATCGCGACGCAGACCCAGAGCGTCTGGTTCATCCCGTCGACGAAGGCGGCGCGCACGGTGTCCAGCAACGTCCCGTCGCCGCGCGCCCGCGCCACCGCGACGCCGGCCGCGACGCTGTCGGAGACCGGGCGCACCGCCGCGTCACCGAGGCCCGACTGGTAGCCCGCGGACACCACCGTGCCCAGCACCGCCACGCCGATCGTGCCGCCGGCCTGGCGCAACGCCTGGATCACCGCCGAGCCGGAGCCGGCCCGCTCGACCGCGAGCGCGTCCATCGCCACACCCATGGTCGCCGGCATCGCGAGCCCCATCCCGGCACCCAGCAGGGCGATCCACGTGGCCGTCCAGCCGTACCCGGTGTCGATCGTGGTCGTCGCGCCGAGCCCCAGCGCGATCGTGAGCAGCACGAACCCGGCGCCGATCAGCGTGCCAGGGCCGAACGCGCGGGCGAGGCGGCCACCGAGCCGGGTGCCCACCAGCAGACCGCCGATCATCGGCAGCAGCCGCACGCCGGTCGACAGCGAACTGGCCCCGCCGACCGCCTGCAGGAACTGCGGCACCAGGAAGAGCAGGCCGAACATCGCGAAGTTGATCACCGTGGCCAGCGCGGACCCGAGCGTGAAGCCACGGCTGCGGAACAGATCCAGATCGATCAGCGGGTACGCCGCGCGGCGCTGGCGGACGACGAACAGCGCCAGCACCGCGACGCCGGCGGCGATCAGCGCCCAGTCGGCGACGGAGGACCAGCCGTCCGCGCCGATCCGGATGAAGCCGTAGGTGAGCCCGAGCAGCCCCGCCGAGGAGAGCAGGATGCCGAGCACGTCGATCGGGCGCGTCCCGCTGCCGCGGGACTCGGGCACGAAGAGCGCCACCGCGACGACGCCGACCACCACGAGCGGCACGTTGATCAGGAAGATCGAACCCCACCAGAAGTGCTCGAGGAGCCAGCCGCCGACGATCGGGCCGAGGGGCAGGCCGACGGCGGTCGAGGTGACCCAGATGGTCAGTGCCCGGCCGCGCTCCCGGCTGTCGGGGAAGAGCACCGGGACGACCGCCATCGAGAGCGGCATCATGATCGCGGCGCCGAGGCCGAGCGCGGCGCGGGCCGCGATCAGCGTGCCGGCACTGCCCGCGTAGGCGCAGAAGACCGAGGCCGCGCCGAACAGCAGCAGGGCCGCGAGCAGGAACCGCTTGCGGCCGAAGCGGTCGCCCAGCGAGCCGGCCGGCAGCAGGACCGCGGCCAGGACCAGCGTGTACGCGGACGCGAACCACTGGAGTTGCGCGTTGGACGCGTCGAGGTCGACGGCCAGGGTCGGCACCGCGACGGTGAGCACCGTGGTGTCGAGGCCGATGGTGAGCATCGCGACGGCCAGCGCGCCGAGCGCCAGCCAGCGACGGGAACGAGACGTCGGCACAGCCGACCACCCCCGAACGTAGTAGCTAATCTCAAGTGAGAGTAACTCCTACATTCGAGGGCATGTCAACTTGTAGTCGCTCTCAGCTTCCACTCAGGCAGGCGACACCCGCGGCGTGGTCCACGCCGGCGCCTGGTCGTCGATCTCGACGATCTCCCGGCCGAGTGGCCAGAAGGCGGCCGGCACCAGCTTGAAGTTGGCGATGCCGAACGGGATGCCGATGATCGTCACGCAGAGCGCGATGCCCTGGACGATGTGCGTGAGCGCGAGCCACCAGCCGGCGACGATCGCCCAGACCACGTTGCCGACGTCGCTCGCGACGCCCGACGTGGGCCGGGTGACCAGAGTGCGACCGAACGGCCAGAGTGCGTAGTTGGCCAGGCGGAGCGCGGCGATACCAAATGGAATGGTGACGATCAGTGCGAAACAGATCAGCGCCGCGAATCCGTAGACCAGCGCCAGCACGATTCCGCTACCGAAGATCAGCCAGAGGACGTTCAGAATAAAGCGGATCATCCTCACATCATGCGCCCTGGTCAGCACCTTACGGACGCGCATCGAAAGCTGAGCATGGTTCGATGTCGTAGTAGGGTCCGGACATGTCGGATGCACAACCGCCGATCAACCGACCGACTATCACGTCCACTGTGGATGCGCCGGCCGACCTGCCGGAGTTCGACGACGAGGAGCGTCCGGCCCGGGTCCTCTCCGGGCGCATCGGGTGGGGCGTCGCGATCGTCGCCTTCGCCGTCGCCGTACTCGTGCTGGTCCAGGTCTTCCGCCCGTTGCCGCAGGGCAGCCAGTACTACCTGATCGTCTTCCTGGCCGGCACGCTGCCACTGGTCTTCCTCGCCTACCGCAGCGGCGTGCCGGTGCCCGCGCGCTGGCGTCCCGCCGACCGCGACCGGCCGACCGTGGTCGACTGGGTCCTCGCCGTGCTGACCGTCGGCGTCTGCCTCTATCCCGTGCTGGGCGGCTACAACGCGTTCCTCGACCGGCAGGGACTGCTCGAGCCCGCCGACATCGCGATGGGCGCGGTGCTGCTGGTGCTGGTCGTCGAGGCCTGCCGGCGCACCACGGGCTGGGTCCTGCCGCTGGTCTGCCTGCTCTTCCTGGGCTACGGCTACTACGGCGGGCTGTTGCCGCAGAGTTGGTCGATCGCACACGCGGGCCTCGACTTCGACCAGATCGTCGACGCGCTCTACAACTCCGGCAGCGGCTTCTACGGCACGCCGCTCGACGTCGCCGCGTCGTACGTCGTGCTGTTCACCATCTACGGCGCCGTGCTCGACCTCTCCGGCGCGGGCCGGTTCTTCGTCGACCTGTCGGTGGCCGCGTTCCGCCGCTCGCGCAGCGCCGCCGGGCGCACCGCGGTGGCCTCCGGCTTCCTGCTCGGCACCGTCTCGGGTTCGGGCACGGCGACCGCGGTGAGTGTCGGCGCGGTCACCTGGCCGATCCTGCGCCGCGCGGGCTATCCGCCCGAGCAGGCCGGCGGCATGCTGGCGGCGGCCGGCGTAGGCGCGATCCTCTCGCCGCCGACGCTGGGCGCGGCCGCGTTCATCGTCGCCGAATACCTCGAGGTCTCCTACCTCGTCGTGCTCGGCTGGGCGATGATCCCGACGGTCCTCTACTACCTGGGCATCCTGCTCGCCGTCGAGATCGACGCGCGCCGGTTCAAGGTGCGCCCGGTGGACCTCTCGGTGCCGTCGGTGTGGAAGCTGCTGGCCCGGTTCGGCTACCACTTCTCGTCGCTGGTCGCCATCGTCGTGCTGCTCGCCGTCGGGGTCAGTGCGACGAAAGCCGTCGTGTACGCGACCATCCTGGCCTTCGCACTGTCCTTCTTGGACCGCCGGGCGTGGCTGACACCGCGGCGGTTGTTCGAGGCCCTCTCCGCCGGCGTGCGGGGCGTGCTGCCGGTGGCGGCCGTCTGTGCGGCGGCCGGCATCATCACCGCGATCACCACGAAGACCGGCCTGGGCGCGCAACTCGCGTCGCTGCTCGTGCGGGCCGCCGAGGCCATGGCCGACAACCGGACGGTCGTGCTCGCGCTGACCGTGGTGCTCGCCGCCGTGGCGCTCTCCCTGCTCGGCCTCGCGGTGCCGGTCACGGCCTCGTTCATCATCGGCTGGGTCATCATCGGCCCGGCCCTGCTGGCGCTCGACGTGCCGGCACCAGCCGCGGCGATGTTCGTCTTCTACTACTCGGTGCTCTCCGAGGTGACCCCACCGACGGCACTGGCCGCGGTGGGCGCGTCGGCCATCACCGGCGGGCGCACCGTGCCGACGATGTGGCAGGCGCTGAAGTACGCGCTGCCGGCGTTCCTGGTGCCGATCGCCTTCGTGCTGACCGAGCCGGGCGAATACCTGCTGGCGCGCGGCCCGTGGCTCGGCGTCGTCTGGACGACGATGGCGGCCTGCGCCGCGGTGGCGGCACTGGCGGTGGCCAGCGGCGGCTGGCTACTCGGCGTCGGCCCGGCCGGCCCCGCCGCCCGGGCGCTCGCCGGGCTGGCCGGGCTGCTCCTGCTCTACCTGCACCCGGTGAGCATCGGGGCGGCGACCGTGCTCCTGCTGGCCGCCGCGGCCCTCGTCTGGTGGCGCCGCCGGTCGGGACCGGACACACCCGCCCCGGACCGGGCGCCCGCCCCGGACCCGTCGCCCGCCGCGGACCCGGCGCCATCGACCTCCGCACCGTCGTCCCTCGAGAAGGAGTCCACATGAGACGTGTCAGCAGAGTCTGGTCCGCCGCCCTCGTCGTCGGTCTCGGTGTCGCCCTCGCCGGCTGCGGTGGGCGGCAGGACGTCGCCGGCACCGACACCGGCGACGAGGTGACCTGCGAGGTGGCCACCGAGACCCGGATCGGCATCGCGACCGGCAACGCCACGGGGGTCTACTTCGCGCTCGGCAACGCGTACGCGGAGCAACTCTCGGCCGCGACCGGCGGCAAGGTCAAGGGCACCGCGGCCGAGACCGGCGCGTCCGTGCAGAACATCCAGCAACTCGTCGCCGGCACCTACCAGGTGGCGTTCTCGCTCGCCGACACGGCGTCCGACGCGACGCAGGGCAAGGGCAGCTTCACTGCGCCGCAGCCGATCGCGGCGCTGGCCCGCATCTACACCAACTACACGCAGGTGATCGCGCGCAAGGGCGCCAACATCACCACGGTCGCCGACATGCGCGGCAAGCGGGTCTCCACCGGCTCACCCCGGTCCGGCACCGAGGTCATCGCCAACCGGCTGCTCCAGTCGGCGGGCCTCGACCCGGCCAAGGACGTCAGCGCCCAGCGCCTCGACCTCCAGAAGACCGTCGACGGCATGAAGGACGGCTCGATCGACGCGATGTTCTGGTCGGGCGGCCTGCCCACCCCGGGCGTCACCGACCTGTTCACCACGGCCAAGGACCAGGTGACGTTCATCGACATCGCGCCGCTGCTGCCGGAGATGAACAAGATCAGTCCGGCGTACGAGGAGGGCACGGTCCCGGCCAACACCTACGGCCTGCCGGCCGACGCGAAGACCATCGTGGTGCCGAACCTGCTGCTGGTGAAGGACGACCTGGACGCCAACGTGGCCTGCACGCTGACCAAGGCCCTGTTCGACCGCAAGACCCAGCTGGAGCAGGCGAACGCGGCCGCCAAGGAGATCAGCCTGGAGACCGCCCGCCAGACCGATCCGGTCCCGCTGCACCGCGGCGCCGACAAGGCCCTGGGCGACCTCGGGGCTAAGTAGCCGCGCCCATCCCCGCGAGGAAGCCGAAGACGCCGTCCGGGTCGTAGGCCCGGACGGCGTCGCGCAGCCGGTCGGCGTTGACGCCGTAGTAGGCGCGGGCCGGGTTGTCGAGCACCGGGTCCGGGAAGTTCGGGTAGACACCGCCCGTGCCGGCCGGGTGCGTGAGCTGCCAGGACCGGTCGAGCCAGTCGCGCGCCGCGACCCGCTCGTCGGCGCTCGCGTCGGCCTCCACCGCCACGGCCTGCTTGAGCAGGAACCGCGCCGTGCGGTGCGGGAACGCGGTGGCCGGTGTCGGGATCCGGTTGTAGGCGCCGGCCCACGGCGTGAAATCGAGCTCGCGCTCCTCGCCCGCCCGGCGGTCGGTGGCCAGCAGCTCGACCAGCCCGGTGAGGATGTCGGCGCCGAGCGGCTGCGCGAAGAACTCGGAGCGGCTGTGCGCGTGCGCGTCGGCGCGGCGCGGCACGCCGTGCACGTCGATGTCGGCCAGCAGCCGCTTGGTGTCGCGGTGCGGTGCGCGCTGGTGGGTCTGGGTCGCGGCCGGCTCGCCGACCCGGTCGACGAACTGCTCCAGCAGGGCGACGTCGGCCTCCTCGGTGCCGTGCGCCGCGCCGAAGACGCTGGTGACCGGCATCAGCGCCGGGTCGGCCGGGGTCGACACCACGAGGCTGGCGGCCATCGTGTCGGGCGCGGCCGGCGCCCAGGTCTGCCAGGCGGCCAGCACGGCCGGGAGGTGCTCGGGCTCCCAGGTGAAGTGGAAGGAGGTCATCGGTGGCGCGGGCACCGAGGCGAACACCAGCGAGGTGACGACGCCGATCGTGCCGTTGCCACCGCCGCGCAGGGCCCAGAACAGCTCGGGCTCCAACTCGTCGTCGCAGTCGACGATCCGGCCGTCGCCGAGCACCACCCGGGCGGCGCGCAGCGCGTCACTCGTCAGCCCGTACGCCCGACCCAGCACACCGAGCCCACCGCCCAGTGTCAGCCCACCGATGCCCACGGCCGGGCCGCACCCGGCCGGGATCGTCACGCCGGCCGGCGCCAGCGCGTCGTAGACGTGGCCGAGCCGGGCACCGGCGCCGACCCGCACGAGCCGGTCGGTCGCGGCACCGTTGGCGGCCGCGCCCGCGTCCAGGAAGGACACTCCGCCCATCCGGCTCAGGTCGAGCACCATGCCCTCGGTCGACGAGGTGCCCTCGAAGGAGTGCCCGCCGCCGCGCACCGCGAACGGCACCCCGGTCGCCCGCGCGAAGGCCAGCGCGACGGCCACGTCGGCGTCGACGGCGCACTGCACCACGGCCATCGGGCGCAGGTGCTGGAACCGGGCGATCGCCGGCCGGTGGACCGTCTCGTAGCCGGGATCCGCGGGCAGCACCACCTCACCCCGGATGTTGTCGCGCAACGCCGACCAGTCGGGCTCCACGGTCACCTCCGCATCGGCGGCACGTCAACTCAGCAGGGCCAGCGCGACCTTCACGGGTAGCTTCTCGATGAGTGCATCGAAGGTGGTCTCGCCACGGCACCACCGCCGGAACATACGCCAACCGAGCGGGCTCGCCAAGACCGCATGGAACGCCCAGGGGCGCTTGGTAAAAGTCGCCATCAACCGGCGCCCGGCCCGCATTTCGGCACCAAGCGCCGCGTCGATCGCGGCCGGATAGCCCGCTAGATCCCCGTTTCCGGCGTGCCGGCCGGCGATCGCGCCCGACCGTGTCGCGAAACTGATCCCCTCACGGGTCCACGGTTCGAGCAGACCGGCGGCGTCGCCCGCGACGAGGACACGGTCGCGGCGCAGCGGCGAGTCCAGCGCGCGTACCCGGGTCAGGTGCCCGGAGTCCTCGACCGGCGTGATGCCCGCGAGGCCCATCCGCTCGACGTACGCCTTCAGGTAGGCCTTCGTCAGGTCGCCGCTGCCGCGCGCGGCGATGACGCCGACGGTCAGCACGTCGTCCTTCGGGAAGACCCAGCCGTACGAGCCGGGAATCGGGCCCCAGTCGAGCAGCACCCGGCCGCGCCACCGCGGGCGCTGCGCCGCCGGGATCGGCACCTCGACCTCGAGGCCGAGGTCGACCTGGCTGTATTCGACGCCGACGTGCCGCGCGGTGACGCCGGACGAGCCGTCGGCGCCCACCACGGTCGCCGCGCGCACCTCGCTGCCGTCGGACAGCCGCAGGCGTACGCCCGACGGGTCCTGCTCGACGCCGCGCACCGCGACGCTCTGGCGCACCTCCGCGCCCGCCTCGGCCGCCGCCGCCCGCAGCCGGTCGTCGAACTCGGTGCGCCGCACCATCGACAGCACCGGACCGTCAGTCGTACGCCGGACGAACTCGCGCCGCCCGTCGAGGGTGACCACCATCGTGTCGGTGTGGTCGGCGACCGGGATCGCGATGCGGCCGTCGACCTGGCCGATCGTGGTGCCGATCAGGCCGCCGCCGCAGGTCTTGTAGCGCGGATGCACCGCCTTCTCCAGGACCACGGTGCGCGCGCCGGCCCGCGCCGACTCGTAGGCGGCGGAGAGCCCGGCCGGGCCGCCGCCGACGATCGCCACGTCCCACGCCGTCATGATCCAAAATTCTAGCCCGCCGTCGCCCGGGCGACCCTGGCGCCGACCCGGCGGAGGTGGTCGACCAGTTCGGGCGGCTCGTGCACGGTGAAGTCGCAGCCGAGCGAGACCAGCCGGAACGCCAGCCAGTCGACGGTGTCGGTCGCGCTGGTCCAGCGGCACTCGTCGGCGCCGAACGGCTCCAGCGTGCCGGCGGCGTCGCCGAGCCGGGCGGCCGCCTGCGCCGCGGGCAGCCGCAGGGTCGCGACGGCCGCGTACACCGGCGCCAGGTCGTGCAGTTGGCTGGTGACGAACGCGGCGGCGTCGTCGAGCGGCAACTCGCGGGGCGGCACCCGGACGCCGGTCGACTTGGTGTTCTCGATCCGGTCGGCGCGGAACGTGCGCCAGTCGTGCCGCTCGTTGTCGTAGGCGACCAGGTACCAGCGGCGCCCAGTCATCACCAGCCGGTGCGGCTCGGCCAGCCGCTGCGTCGGGATGCCGTCCTGGTCGCGGTAGTCGAAGTTGACCCGCTCGTTGCCGGCGGCCGCGGCGGCGAGCGCGGTGAGCTGCTCGGGGTCGACCAGCGCGGTCTCGGCCGGCGCGGTGGCTGTGGTGAGCACGCCCACGCGTTGCCGCAACCGGGTGGGCAGCACCTGCTGGAGCTTGGCCAGCGCGCGCACCGAGGCGTCGGCGATGCCGGCGACCGGTTGGCGCGCGGTGGTGCGCAACCCGACGGCGATCGCCACGGCCTCCTCGTCGTCGAGCAGCAGCGGGGGCATCGCGGCACCCGCCGCGAGCCGGTAGCCGCCGCCGGCGCCCATCGTCGCCTCGACGGGATAGCCGAGCTCGCGCAGCCGCTCGATGTCGCGGCGCACGGTGCGCTGGCTGACGCGCAGCCGCTCGGCGAGCTCGCTCCCGGGCCACTCGCGCGGCATCTGGAGCAGGGACAACAGGCGGAGTAGTCGACCTGGCGTGTCCGTCACGGCACTCATCATGCCCTACCAAGTAGGACCGGTGCTGACCTAGTTTGCCCGTACGGTCAATCGCATGACCAACGTCGTTCCTGAGGGTTACCACACCATCACCCCGTGGCTCATCAACCGTGAGGCTGGAAAACTCATCGATTTCCTCGTCGCGGTCTTCGATGGCGACGAGATCGGCCGCATGGAGGTCGACGGCGCGATCGGGCACGCGGAGGTCCGCATCGGCGACTCCGTCGTGATGCTCTTCGACAGCCGTCCACACTGGCCGGCGACACCCGGCTTCCTCCGGTTCTACGTGGCCGACGACGCCGAGGTGCTGCGCCGCGCGGTCGCCCGCGGCGCCACCGTCGTCACCGAGCCGACCGAGCTGTTCTTCGGCGACCGCGTCAGCCGGTTCCGGGACCCGTTCGGCAACCTCTACTGGATCCACCAGCACCTCCTGGACCTGACGCCGGAACTGGCCGAGGAGCGGCTGGCGGATCCCCGGTTCAGCGCCGCGATGGACTACGTCCAGAGCGCCGAACTGTTGCCCACAGGGTTGCCCACTGCTCCGCGGTGAGGTCGCGGGGCAGCGTGTTCGTGGGCAGGTTCTCCGCGCGCAGCCAGTCGCGGGCCAGGGGCGCCGGCACGCCCGCCGCGCGGGTCAGGATCTCGCGCAGGCCGTAGCCGCGGCCGGTGAAGACCGTGTGCACGAAACGCTGGTACGGCTCGCGTTCGGCGACCAGCGGCGTCGGTCTGCGGCGGATCACCAGTAGGCCGCCGTCGACCGTCGGCACCGGCCGGAAGGCGCGTTTGGACACTCGCGAGTGGACACTGAAGTCGAACCAGGGCCACATCCGCGCGGTGAGCAGGCTGGCGCCGCCGATCGCCGCGCGGCGCCGGGCCACCTCCCACTGCACCAGCAGCACGGCGGTGCGCCAGTGGGGCGCCGCGAGCAACCAGCGCAGCGTCGCGGTGGTGATGTGGAACGGCACGTTGCCGACCACGACACCCGGCCGGCCGCGCAGCCGGTGGAACAGCACGTCCTCGTTGAGGACGGTGACGTGCGAGGGCAGCTGATCGGCGAGGCGCTTGGCCCGGCGCGGGTCGATCTCGACGGCGGTGAGCGGCCGGCCCGACCGGCTCAACGGCCGGGTGAGCGCGCCGTCGCCCGGCCCGATCTCCAGGATCGGCCCGTCGGTGGCGTCGACGAGGCGCGCGATGTCGGCGATGACCGTCGCGTCGACGAGGAAGTTCTGGCCCAGCTCGTGGCGGCCGCCGTGATGGCGAGACATGAGGGTGCTCCGCGAGGTTGGTGACGGAGCCGGGCAGCACGAGGGGCCGCACCGGCAGCGGACCGGTCGCGGCGGAGCTGAACAGGGAAAGTCGGATCAGCTCGCCGCTAGGCGATGCGGATCCGGATGAACAACGTGCCCATACCCATGCGTCGAACGTACCAGCGGGGGCAACGCCTTTTCCTACAGCACGCGGCGCAGCCACTCCTCGACGCCGGCGATGTGCACGGTCGCCCAGGAGCGGGCCAGGTCGGGCTCGCGGCCGGAGATCGCGTCGACGATGGCCTGGTGCTGCTCGCGCGTGCGGGCGGCGGCGCCCTCCTGGGTCAGGCCGCGCCAGATGCGCGCCCGCATGGTCGGGCCGGAGAGCCCCTCGACCAGCGAGGCGAGCACCGTGTTGCCGGTGCCGACCGCGATCTGCCGGTGGAACTCGATGTCGTTGGCCACCAGCGCCTCGATCGTCGGGTCGTCGCCCAGGTCGTCGAGGATGAGCTGGAGCTTGTCGATGTCGTCGTCGAGCATCCGCTCCGCGGCGAACGCGGCCGCCGCCGGCTCCAGCACCCGGCGCACCTCGAGGAACTGCAGCACCGTGTCGTCGCGGTGGAAGTCGACGACGAAGCTGAGCGCGTCGAGCAGCAGGGTGGGTTCGAGGCTCGTCACGTAGGTGCCGTCGCCCTGGCGCACGTCGAGCACGCGGATCATGGAGAGCGCCCGGACGGCCTCACGCAACGAGTTGCGGGACAGGCCCAGCCGCTCGGCGAGATCGGCCTCCTTCGGCAGCCGGGCACCCGGGCCCAGCTCCCCGGACATGATCATGCCCTTGATCTTGTCGATCGCCTCGTCGGTCAGTGCCATGTCCGCCCACCCTTCGCGATGAAATCTACGCGGACAGGCGGTATGTGCGGGTCGCCGTGTCGCCCAGGATCGCCGCCCGTTCGGTCGCCGGCAGCTCACCGAGGGCGTCGAGGAGCGCCGCCCGGACGGTGCCGTAGTCACCGGCGAGCAGGCAGACCGGCCAGTCCGAGCCGAGCATCAGCCGCCGCGGGCCGAACAACTCGACCGCGCCGGCCACGTACGGACGCAGGTCGTCGACCGTCCACGCGGTCCAGTCGGCCTCGGTGGCCAGGCCGGAGACCTTGGCGGTGGCGTTGGGGCAGTCGGCCAGCGGCGCGATCGCCGCACGCCACTCGGCAAGCCCCTCGGCACCCGCCGTGATCCGCGGCTTGCCCAGGTGGTCGAGGACGAACCGCACGTCGGGCAACGCGGCCGCCACCCGGGCCGCCGACGGCAACTGGTCGACCCGCACCACGAGGTCGAACGCGAGGCCCGCGGCCCCGATCGTGGCCAGGCCTTCCCGCACCTCCGCGCGATCAAGGTAGTCGGCCGACTCCCCCTGCACCTGGGATCGGATGCCGACGAGCCGCTCGCCACCCGGCAGCGCCCGATAGCCGGCGAGCGTCGCGGCGAGGTGCGGGTCGCAGGGATCGGCCCAGGCGACGACGCCGGCGATCTCCGGTGTGGCCGCGGCGTGGCCGAGCAGCACGGCCGCCTCGGCGGTGTCGCACCGGCCGCCCTCGACCAGCACCGAGCGCGCGACACCCGCGGCGGCGAGTTCGGCGGTCACCATGGCCGGCGTGAACGTCCGGTTGATCGGCTCGAGCCCGGGCTCGTCGAGCCAGGTGTAGCCGGCACCGGCGGCCCACAGGTGGTGGTGCGCGTCGACGATCACGCGACGGCCCGCGGGTCCAGCAACCCGGCCTCGACGAGGGCCGGCCAGAGCGCGTCCGGCGGCGGGGTGTCGAACAGCGCGGCGTTGCGCCGAACCTGCTCGGGCGAGTCCGCGCCGACGATGACCGAGCGGACGGTCGGATGGCGGCCCGCGAAGGCGAGCGCCGCGGCCGGGAGCGTGCTGCCGTGCGCCGCGCAGACGTCGGCGATCGCGCCCGCCCGGGCCACCAACGCCGCCGGCGCCGGGCCGTACTCGTAGGGCAGCCCGGCGTGCGGCCGCTCCACGGCGAGCAGGCCGCTGTTGAAGATGCCCGCGTTGTGCACCACCGTGCCCGCCGCTTCGCAGGCCGGCAGGACGGCGTCGAGCGCGGGCTGCTCCAGCAGCGTGTAGCGGCCGGCCACGATGACGGCGTCCGGCGCACACTCCGCGACGAACCGGGCCAGGACGGCCGGGTCCATCGAGCCGATTCCGATCGCGCCGACGACGCCCTCGGCCCGCAACTCGCGCAGCGCCGGATAGCCCGTCGCGATCGCCTCGTCGGGCTTGTGCTCGGGATCGTGCAGCAGCGCCAGGTCGATCCGGTCCAGGCCGAGCCGGTCGAGGCTCTCCTCGATCGAGCGGCGCACACCGTCGCGGCTGAAGTCCCAGACGCGCCGGTGGGTGGCGGGCACCACGAAACCGGCGTCGTCGAGCCCGTCGGCGCCGCCCGGCACGGGCTCCAGCCTGCGGCCGACCTTGGTGCTGACCGTGAACTCCGCCCGTGGGCGCCCGGCCAGGCAGGCGCCGAGCCGGCGCTCGGACAGGCCGAGACCGTAGTGCGGCGCCGTGTCGAAGTACCGGATCCCGGCGTCCCAGGCCGCCTCGACGATGGCGGCCGCGTGCGCGTCGTCGATCGCCCGGTAGAGGTTGCCGAGCTGGGCGCAGCCCAGGGCCAGCGCGGCGGTCACGAGAGCGGCCGCAGCCGGAGCCCGTGCATGCCGCCGTCGACGTCCAGCACCGTGCCGGTGGTGGCACTGGCCGACGGACTGGCCAGATAACCGATCGCGGCGGCGACCTCCTCGGCCGAGACCAGCCGCCCGCTGGGTTGCCGGGCCTTCAGCGCGGCCAACTCGGCGTCGGGGTCCTGCGCCGCCGAGAGCAACCGGCGCACCCAGGGGGTGTCCGCGGTGCCCGGCGTGACGCAGTTGACCCGGATGCCCTCGCGGATGTGGTCGGCCGCCATCGCCAGCGTCAGCGAGAGCACCGCGCCCTTGCTGGCGCTGTAGAGCGCGCGGTTGGGCAGCCCGGCCGTCGCGGCGATCGAGCAGGTGTTGACGATCGCGGCGTGCGCCGAGGCGCGCAGGTGCGGCAGGGCCGCCCGGGTGACCCGGACCATGCCGAGCACGTTGACGTCGAGCACCCGGTGCCACTCGTCGTCGTCGTTGTCGGCGACGGTGCCGGCCGCGCCGATGCCGGCGTTGTTGACCAGGATGTCGATGCCACCGAGCCGCTCCGCCGCGCTCGCGACACCCGCTCGTACCGCCGCGTCGTCGGACACGTCGGCCACCACACCGACCATGCCGGGGTCGATGCCGTCGACCTTGAGGTCGAAGCAGGCCACCGTGGCGCCGCGGGCGGCCAGGAACCGGGCCGTCGCCAGGCCGATGCCCGAACCACCGCCGGTGACCACGGCCGAAAGGCCGTCGAACTCACCCATCACTGCCTCCCGCTCCAGATCGGCCCATCAGGGTACGTGTAGTCGGAGAGTGTCTCGGGGCGCATGGTCGTGCTGAACCCCGGCATCGTCGGGGCCACGTAGTGCCCGTCCCGGACCACGGCCGGGTCGACGAAGTGCTCGTGCAGGTGGTCGGCGAACTCGACGACCCGGTTCTCCATCGTCCCGGACACCGCGACGTAGTCGAACATCGAGAGGTGCCGCACCAGCTCGCAGAGGCCGACGCCGCCGGCGTGCGGGCAGACCGGCACGCCGAACTTGGCCGCCAGCAACAGGATCGCGACGTTCTCGTTGACGCCGGCCACCCGGGTGGCGTCGAGCTGCAGGTAGGACAGCCCGCCGAGCTGCAGGAGCTGCTTGAAGACCACCCGGTTCTGCACGTGCTCACCGGTAGCCACCGGGATCGGCGCGATCCCGCGGGCGATCGCCGCGTGCCCGACCACGTCGTCCGGGCTCGTCGGTTCCTCGACCCACCACGGGTCGAACTCGGCCAGCGCCGACACCCACTCGATCGCGTCGGCCACGTCCCACCGCTGGTTGGCGTCGACCGCGATCCGGAAGTCGGGCCCGCACACCTCGCGGGCGATCCGCAACCGGCGGACGTCGTCGGCCAGGTCCGCGCCGACCTTGAGCTTGATCTGGGTGAACCCCTGGTCCAACGCCTCCTGGCAGAGCCGGCGCAGCTTCGCGTCGTCGTACCCGAGCCAGCCGGGGGTCGTCGTGTACGCCGGGTAGCCAGTGGCCAGGATCGTGTCGATCCGCTCGGCGCGGCCCTTCTCCGCGGCCCGCAGGATCTCCAGGGCCTCGTCGCGGGTGAGCGCGTCGGTCAGGTAGCGGAAGTCGACGAGGTCGACGAGCTGCTCCGGGGTCAGCTCCGCCAGCAGCCGCCAGAGCGGCAGGCCGGCCCGCTTGGCCTTGAGGTCCCAGAGCGCGTTGACCACGGCCGAGATGGCCATGTGCATGACGCCCTTCTCCGGGCCGAGCCAGCGGAGCTGCGAGTCGTGCACGAGCTCGCGCCAGAACCCGCCCAGGTCGCCGAGCACCTCCTCGACGTCCCGCCCGACCAGCCACGGCCGCAGCGCGGTGATCGCCGCGGTCTGCACGTCGTTGCCGCGCCCGATGGTGAACGCGAAGCCATGGCCCTCGGCGGCGTCGGGCTCGTCGGTGCGCAGCACCACGTACGCCGTGGAGTAGTCGGGGTCGGGGTTCATCGCGTCCGACCCGTCGAGCTCGAGCGAGGTCGGGAACCGCACGTCATAGGTGTCCAGCGACACGAACTGAGGCATCAAGCCATCCCATACATCGGAGGTGTGAGGGAGGATAACCACCGATGTCGGCCTCATGGGAGGGTGTCCGGCTGTGATACATCCGATGTGAGCGCTGCGGGCAGGTTGTCGAGCCGCCCGC
Organism: Asanoa siamensis; assembly: GCF_016862555.1. Taxonomy (GTDB): domain Bacteria; phylum Actinomycetota; class Actinomycetes; order Mycobacteriales; family Micromonosporaceae; genus Asanoa; species Asanoa siamensis. Next base: position 46,104 of record NZ_BONE01000021.1, read on the forward strand.
AGCCGCGCGCGGTGAACGGCCGGCTGCCGACAAGCCCGAACAGGCCGCCCAGGATCGCCTCCAGTTCCGCGGCGCCCGGGCGGGCCACCTCGGCCAGCACGGCCGCCGCCCGGTCGTGGCGACCCAACCGGCACAGGGCGTACGCGTCGCCGGCCCGCTTCCCAACCACGTCGGCCAGATCGGCGCGCTGGCGGAGGTCGAGGAACTCCGGGATCTCCGTCGCCACCGTGAGGCACACGTCATCGGATGTCTCCGCCGACCGCCAGCGCCCCGCTCCCGCGTACCGGGCCAGCACCGCCCGCGCCCGATCGGCCGCCTCGATCTCCACCACCGCCGCCTCGTCGGCCTCACCGAGGCGGCGCAGCAGTGCCGCGAACACCCGGCCCCGGCCGGCCCGCACGGCGTCGGCCGCGACCTCGCCGCCCGGCACCGGCGCCGCGACCAGCGCGCGGATCCGGTCGAGCACGGTGGCGCCACCGGCCTTCTCGGCCAGCAGGTCCAGATCGCCGGTGAGCGCCAGGTAGGCGTGGACGGCCCGGAACTCGTCGGCGTCACCGGCCAACTCGGCGAGCAGCCGCGCCCGGGTGGCGGCCGGGTCGAGCAGGGCGGCCGCGCGGGGGCCGGCCGCTTCGCCGCTGACCACCGCCCAGGCCGCGCGGTAGTAGGTGCGGGCGAGCGCGTCGGGCGCGCCGACCAGCGCCGGCAGGTGCCCCGAGAACGTGTCGTTGCCGGGCGTGAACGCGGCCGGCCAACGGTCCCGCGGACCGTCCCACTGCCCCGCGACACGATCGATCGATGGCACGCCCTCCGGCACGAACGCGACCATAGTTATCGATACATCCGATGTCAACGGCGGACAGCTCGGGCCGGCGCGGCATTGTCCGGCGAGGCGGGCGTGATACATCCGACAACTTCCGCGTCTACGACGTCCCGTAGTATTACTACTGGCCGTAGTAAATGGGGGTTCGCATGGACGCGCTCGACGTCGCCCGCTGGCAGTTCGGTGTCACCACCGTCTACCACTTCCTCTTCGTGCCGCTGACCATCGGGCTCGGCCCGCTGGTGGCCACCTTGCAGACGCTCTGGTACCGCACCGGCAACCCGCGCTACCTGCGCCTGACCCACTTCTACGGGAAGCTCTTCCTGATCAACTTCGCGATGGGCGTGGTCACCGGCATCGTCCAGGAGTTCCAGTTCGGCATGAACTGGAGCGACTACTCGCGCTTCGTCGGCGACGTGTTCGGCGCGCCGCTGGCGATGGAGGCGCTGCTCGCGTTCTTCCTCGAGTCGACGTTCCTCGGCCTGTGGATCTTCGGCTGGGAGAAGCTGCCGAAACGGATCCACCTCGCGACGATCTGGACCGCCGCGCTCGGCAGCGTGCTGTCGATGTTCTTCATCCTGGCCGCGAACTCCTGGATGCAGAACCCGGTCGGCTTCGAGATGAACCCCGAGACCGGCCGTCCCCAACTCACCGACATCTGGGCCGTGCTGACCAACAAGGTCGCGCTGATCACCTTCCCGCACACGCTGGCCGCCGCGTTCCTCGTCGCGGGCGCGCTGCTGGTCGCGGTCTCGCTCTGGCACGTCGTCCGGCGGCCGGCGAAGGACGAGAGCGAGCACCGGTTCGCCCTCAAGCTCGGCGCCTGGGTCACGCTGGTGTCCAGCGCCGCCCTCGTCTTCACCGGCGACATCCAGGGCAAGATCATGACCGAGGTGCAGCCGATGAAGATGGCGGCGGCCGAGGCGCTCTACCAGTCCGAACAGCCGGCGTCGTTCTCCGTGCTGACCATCGGCACCCTCGACGGCAGCCGCGAGGTGTTCGCGCTCAAGCTGCCGTACCTGCTCTCGTTCCTGGCCACCGGCAACCCGAAGGGCGCGGTCGAGGGCATCAACGACCTGCAGGCCCGGTACGCGGCCGAGTACGGTCCGGGCAGCTACTCGCCGATCGTCCCGGTGACCTACTGGAGCTTCCGGGTGATGATCACGCTGGGCCTGGCCGCGGCCGCCATCGCGCTGCTGGTGCTCTGGTCGCAGCGGCGCGGCCGGACCCCGACCAACCGCTGGTTGCTGCGGGCCGGCCTGATCCTGCCGCTGCTGCCGCTCGGCGCGAGCACGGCGGGCTGGATCTTCACCGAGATGGGCCGGCAGCCGTGGATCGTCTTCGGCGAGTTGCTCACCCGCAACGGTGTCTCCCGCAGCGTCTCGCTGACCGAGATGCTCACCTCGTTCCTCGCCTTCACGCTGATCTACGCGATCCTCGCGCTGATCGAGGGCAGACTCCTGCTCCGGTATGCGAAGGCCGGGCTGCCACCGCCGAAGCCGGATCCGGACGAGGAGTCCGGCGAGGAAGACGACGACGTGCCCGCGCTCGCCGGCGCCTACTGAACGGGAGACCACAGTGGACCTGCCCACCTTCTGGTTCCTCGCGATCGCCTTCCTGTTCGTCGGCTACTTCGTGCTGGAGGGCTTCGACTTCGGCGTGGGCGTGCTGATGCGCACGTTCGGCCGCGACCAGGCCGAGCGCCGGCTGCTGCTCAACACCATCGGCCCCGTCTGGGACGGCAACGAGGTCTGGCTGATCACCGCGGCCGGCTCGATGTTCGCCGCCTTCCCGCACTGGTACGCCAGCGTCTTCTCCGGTTTCTACCTGCCGATGCTGCTGATCCTGCTGGCGCTGATCGTGCGCGGGGTGGCGTTCGAGTTCCGGGGCAAGCGCGACGACGCCGCCTGGCGGGCCCGCTGGGACTGGGCGATCCTGTGTGGATCGTTGCTGCCCGCCCTGCTCTGGGGCCTGATCTTCGCCAACGTCGTACGCGGTGTGCCGCTCGCCGCCGACCACGAGTACGCGGGCGGCCTGGCCGACCTGCTCAACCCGTTCGCCCTGCTGGGCGCGGCCACTTTCGCCGCGGTCTTCGTGCTGCACGGCGCGGTCTTCGTGGCGCTCAAGACGACCGGCGAGGTGCGCGACCGGGCCAACAGGCTGGCGGCCCGGTTCGGCCCGGTCGCGGTCGCGCTGCTGCTCGGCTTCCTCGCCTGGATGCTGGTCGGCGTGCGCCGCGACCCGGCCGCGATCGGGGTGGGCAGCGCCGCGGCTGTGGCCGCCGTCGCCGCGCTGGGTGCCAACCGGGTGCGCCGCGAGGGCTGGGCGTTCGCGGGCACGGCGGCGGCGATCGGGCTGACCGTGGTCGCGCTGTTCGCCGCGCTGCACCCGGCCCTGCTGCCGTCGACCGGCGACCCCGCCGGCACGCTGACGGTGGCCAACGCCGCCGCCAGCGCGTACTCCTTGAAGATCATGACCGTCGTGGCCGGCGTCTTCCTGCCGCTGGTGCTGCTCTACCAGGGCTGGACCTACTGGGTCTTCCGCAAGCGGCTCAGCCTCACACGATAGTGCCGCCGCCGTCGACGACGATCGTGGCGCCGGTGATGTAGCCGGCGCCCGGCGACGCCAGGAACACGACCGTCGCGGCGAGCTCGATCGGGTCGCCGGCGCGGCCCGCCGGCACCTGGGCGATCCGGCGCTCGTAGTAGCCGTCGGGGTATTGGTCGGTCATCTCCGACGGGAAGAAGCCCGGGCAGATCGCGTTGACCCGGATGCCCTTGCGGCCCGTCCACTGCGCGGCCAGGTCGCGGGTCAGGCCGAGCAGGCCCGCCTTGGCGCTGGAGTAGGCGGCCTGCGGCAGACCGGCCGAGACGAGGCCGAGCACGCTGGAGATGTTGATGATCGAGCCGCCGTCGGCCATGTGCCGGGCCGCCGCCTGGGCCATCCAGTAGGAGCCCATCAGGTTGATGTCGAGCACCTGCCGGAACTCGTCGGGCTGCTCCCGGGAGGCGGGCACGGCGGTGCCGACGCCGGCGTTGTTGACCAGGACGTCGAGCCGGCCGAACCGCTCGACCGCCGCCGCGGCCAGCGCACGGCAGGCGTCGGGGTCGGACACGTCGGTGGGCACCGCGTGCGCCTTGCCGCCGGCCTGCTCGACCAGCGCGACCGTCTGCGCGAGCCGGTCGGCCCGGCGGCCGGCGAGCACCACGTCGGCACCCGCCTCCGCGAGCCCGACGGCCGTGGCGACGCCGAGGCCGGAGGAGGCGCCGGTGACGATGGCCACCTTGCCGTCGAGCCGGAACTGGTCGAGCACTCCCATGTCTGCCCTTTCGTCAGCGTGGCGTCGGCAGCACGGCGAACGTGTCGTCGCCCTCCGGCGGCTCGTCGGACACCGTGGTGCCGTAGACCACCGCGTCGGGCGGCCCTTCGCGAGTCCATTTCACCATGCGATCGACCGCGTCGGACGTCCCCTCGAACGCGGCTTCGACGGTGCCGTCGGGCAGGTTGCGGACCCACCCCGTGACGCCGGCCGCGACCGCCTGGCGGCGGCAACTGTCGCGGAAGAACACGCCCTGTACCCGACCCGTCACGACCACCCGACGTCTGATCATGTCCTCATTGTCGGTGGCAGGGGATAGCTTTGGCGGCGATGGACGCCGACTCGTGGGACCGCAGATACGCCGAGACCGACCTGGTCTGGAGCGCCGACCCCAACCGCTTCGTCGCGCAGGAGTTGGCCGCCCTGCCGCCGGGCAGCGCGGTCGACCTGGCCGCGGGTGAGGGCCGCAACGCGCTCTGGCTCGCCGACCTGGGCTGGCGGGTCACCGCCGTCGACTTCTCCGCCGTGGCGCTCGACAAGGGCCGCCGCATCGCGCGGGCGCGTGACCTCGCCATCGAGTGGGTGCACGCCGACCTCGCCGACTACCAGCCGCCGACAGCCGACCTGGTGCTGATCGCCTACCTGCACGTGCCGCCGGCGCTGTGGCAGCCGGTGCTGCGCCGGGCCGTGGCCGCGGTCGCTCCGGGCGGCACACTGCTGCTGGTCGGGCACGACGAGACCAACCTCACCGAGGGCACCGGCGGCCCACAGGACCTGGAGCGCCTCTGGTCGCTCGACGGCGTGCTGGCCACGCTCGACGACCTGGTCGTGCGGCGCGCCGAGCGGGCCCGCCGCCCGGTCGCGGGCCAACGCGACGCGATCGACACCGTCGTGCGAGCTGAAAGGCCGGCCGCATGACCGCCACGCCGGCTTCCATCAAGCGGATCTACTACGTCCTCACCGTCGGCAACACGCTCGCCGCGTCGCTGATCTGGGGCATCAACACGATCTTCCTGCTCGACGCCGGGCTCAACAACCTCGAGGCGTTCGCCGCCAACGCGTTCTTCACCGCCGGCATGGTGCTCTTCGAGGTGCCCACCGGCATCGTCGCCGACCTGCGCGGTCGGGTGGCCTCGTTCCTGCTCGGCACCATCACCTTGGCCGTCACCACGGCGCTCTACGTGCTGCTCTGGCACCTCCATGCGCCGTTCTGGCAGTGGGCGGTGGTCTCGGCGCTGCTCGGCCTCGGCTTCACGTTCTTCTCCGGCGCCACCGAGGCCTGGCTGGTCGACGCGCTGCACGCGACCGGCTACGACGGCCAGCTCGACACGGTCTTCGCCCGCGCCCAGATCGCCTCGGGCGCGGCGATGCTGGCCGGCTCCGTCGGCGGTGGCTACATCGCCCAGCTCACCAACCTCGGCGTCCCGTTCGTGGTGCGGGCCGCGGTGCTCGTGGTGATGTTCGTGGTGGCGGCCGTGGTGATGCGCGACCTGGGCTTCACCCCCAACCGGCAGGGCCGCCCGGTGGCCGAGATCCGCCGCATCATGACCAACTCGATCGACTACGGCCTGCGCGTGCCCACGGTCCGCTACCTGATGCTCGCGGCACCGTTCGTCGGCGGCGTCGGCGTCTACATCTTCTACGCGCTGCAGCCCTACCTGCTGGAGCTCTACGGCGACCCCCAGGCCTACGGCGTGGCCGGCCTGGTGGCGGCGCTGCTCGCCGGAGCGCAGATCGCCGGCGGCTTCCTCACCGCCCGGATCCGCGCCCGCTTCCGCAGCCGCACCTCGGTGCTGATCGCGGGTCAACTGCTCAGCGTGGCGGCGATCCTGGTGATCGGCCTGGTCGCCAACTTCTGGGTCGTACTGGTGCTGATCATGCTGTGGGGCCTGCTCTCGGCGGCCACCATGCCGGTCCGGCAGGCGTTCCTCAACGCCCTGATCCCGTCGCAGCAGCGGGCCACCATCCTGTCGTTCGACTCCCTGATGAGCTCGACCGGCGGTGTGGTCGCCCAGCCGATCCTGGGCCGGGTGGCCGACGTCTGGAGCTACCCGGCGTCCTACGTCGTCAGCGGCGTCATCTCCGCCTTCGCCCTGCCGTTCCTGGCTCTGGCGCGGGCCCAACGCGCCCCGGCCGACACGGCCGTGACCACCGCCGACCCGGCGATCCCGGCGCAGCCGTCCGCGGCGGACGACGTCGCCGCCGAAACGGTCGCCCGGTGACGGCCTGGCCCGAGATCGCGGAGCTGGTGGCCGGCGCCCCCTATCCGGTGGAGGTGCTGCCGGCCGACCCGGGGCGGGCGGCGGCCGCGCTGGCCGGGCTGGAGATCACGACCCGGTCGTGGCTCGGCGCGGTGGTCGCCGAGACCGGCGGCCTGGTGGTCGACCACGGCTGGCTGCGCGTGCGCGGCGGCGGCCACGCCCGGCTGCCGGAGGTGGGCCCGCCCGCCGACGGCCGCCTGGTCGTCGCCCTCGACGTGCTGGGCGGCCAGTTCGCCTGGACGGCGGGCGCCCGGCCGTCCATTGCCTACTTCGGTCCCGACAGGCTGGCCTGGGACGACCTCGAAACGGGCTACGGCGACTGGCTGGAGGCCGTCCTCACCGGCGGGCTGACGGACTTCTACGAGAGCCTGCGCTGGCCGGGTTGGCAAGCCGAGGTCGCCGCCGTCCCGCTCGACCAGGGCATCAGCCTGTTGCCACCGCCGTTCACCAGGGAGGGCAAGGACCTCGCCACGGTGTCGCGCAAGCCGATCCCGCTCGCCGAACTCGTATCGGTGCACCACGACATGGCGCGCCAGCTCGGCTTCGCCTGACGGCTTCCCCGCGCTGCGGCCGTGGTCGATGACGGGTGCGCGCCGTACGCTGACCCGATGATCGAGCCCGTCGTGCTGGCCGCCGCGGGTGCGGCCGTGGTCCTCGATGTCGCCGGCCCCGGGCTCCCCCGGGTGGTGCACTGGGGCGCCGACCCCGGCCCACTCGACGAGGTCGACCTCCGCGCGCTGGTGACCGCCGCCGGCGGTGCGGTCCCGTCCACGACCGGCGGCCCGATCCAGCCCGTCGGCAGCATGCCGTTGCTCCCGACGCAGTGGGACGGCTACGCCGGCCGCCCGGGCGTCACCGGCGACCGCGCGGGCCGCTGGCCGTTCCTGCGCCTCGCCCGCGCCGGTGCGGTGACGGTCGCGGACAACACGGTCGTCGCGGAAGCGGTCGACGAGACCGCCGGCGTGCGGGTGCGCTGCGAGCTGCGGCTCGACGCCCACGGGGTCCTGCACGTCCAGCACACGCTCACCAACGTCGGCTGCACCGACGCGTGGACCGTCGCCGCGCTGCGCACCCTGCTGCCGATCCCCGAGCAGGCCACCGAGATCCTCGACTTCACCGGCCGCTGGGGGCTGGAGCGGGTGCCCCAGCGCCGGCCGCTGGGCAACGGCACCCACGCCCGCGAGAGCCGCCGCGGCCGCACAGGCCACGACGCGACGCCGTTGCTGATCGCCGGGACCCCCGGGTTCGAGTTCGCCCGGGGCGAGGTCTGGGCCGTCCACATCGGATGGAGCGGGGGCCACGAGGAGTACGCGGAGCGCATCTCCGGCTCCACCGCCGTGCTCGGCGGCGGCGAGTTGCTCGAGCCCGGCGAGGTGCGGCTGGAGCCGGGCGCGAGCTACACGACCCCGGTGGGCTTCTTCGCCTGGTCCGGCGACGGTCTCGACGGTGTGCGCGACCGGTTCCACCGCATGATCCGCGACCGGGCCGGCCACCCGCGCACGCCGCGGCCGTTGACCCTCAACGTCTGGGAGGCCGTCTACTTCGACCACGACCTCGACCGGCTGACCAGGCTGGCCGACCTGGCGGCCACCGTCGGCGTCGAGCGGTTCGTGCTCGACGACGGCTGGTTCCCCGGCCGTCGCGACGACACCGCCGGGCTCGGTGACTGGGTCGTCGACCCGACGGTCTGGCCCGACGGGCTGCACCCGCTGGTCGACCACGTCCGGGGCCTCGGCATGCGGTTCGGCCTCTGGTTCGAGCCCGAGATGGTCAACCCCGACTCGCGCCTCGCCCGCGAGCATCCGGAGTGGATCCTGGCGAGCCCGGGCCGGCTTCCCCGGGAGCACCGGCACCAGCACGTGCTCGACGTCGCCCGGCCCGAGGTCGCCGACTACCTGTTCACGGCGATCGACGCACTGGTCACCGAGTACGCGCTCGACTACCTCAAGTGGGACCACAACCGCGACCTGCTCGAGGCCGCCCCCGACGGCGTCGCCGGGGTGCACCGGCAGACCGCCGCGGTCTACGGGTTGCTCGACCGGATCAGGGCCCGGCACCCCGGCCTGGAGATCGAGTCGTGCGCGTCCGGCGGCGGCCGGGTCGACCTCGGCATCCTCGCCCGTACCGACCGGGTCTGGACCTCGGACTCCAACGACGCGCTCGACCGCCAGCAGATCCAGCGCTGGACGGGCCTGCTGCTGCCGCCCGAGCTGATGGGCAGCCACGTCGGGCCGAGCCCGGCCCACACCACCTGGCGCAGCGCGGGGTTGCCCTTCCGCACCGCCACCGCGCTGGTCGGGCACGCCGGCATCGAGTGGGACATCAGCACCTGCACGCCCGAGGAGCTCGACACGCTGCGCGAGTGGGCGACCCTCTACAAACGACTCCGCCCGATCCTCCACAGTGGCCGGACGGTGGACGGCGACGTCTACGGCGTCGTCACCGACGACGCCGCGGTGTTCGTGCACACCCAGCTCGACAACGCCCCCGAGCTGCGCCCGCGCCGGGTCCGGCTGCCGGGCCTCGCACCTGACCGCCGCTACCGGGTGACCCGCTGCTGGGGCGCCGACGCGGCGCTGCCCCCGGACGGCGTCACGCTCACCGGCCGCGCCCTGGGCACGGTCGGCCTCGAGCTGCCCTGGCTGCGCCCCGAGCAGGCGATCGTGCTCGAGGTGTCAGCCGCGTAGGAAGGCGAGCACCGCCAGCACCCGGCGGTGGTCGTCGGGTGCGGGCGGCAGGTCGAGCTTCACCAGGATGCTCGCGATGTGCTTGGCCACCGCGGCTTCCGAGACCACCAGGGCGCGGGCGATCGCCGCGTTCGAGCGGCCCTCGGCGATCAGGGCGAGCACCTCGCGCTCCCGGGGCGTGAGCCGGGTCAACGGGTCGCGGCGCCGGCCGAGGAGCTGGGCGACCACCTCCGGGTCCACCGCGGCGCCGCCGGCCGCGACCCGGACCAGCGCGTCCATGAACTCCTCGACCCGCCCCACCCGGTGCTTGAGCAGGTAGCCGACCCCGCGCCCGCCGCCGCTGTCGAGCAGTTCCGCGGCGTACGTCGGCTGCACGTACTGGCTCAGCACCAGCACCGGCAGGCCCGGGTGGGCGGCCCGCAGCGCCACCGCCGCGCGCAGGCCCTCGTCGGTGAAGCCAGGGGGCATCCGCACGTCGGTCACCACGACGTCCGGCCGCTCGTGGTCGACGGCCGTGGTCAGCGCCGCGGCGTCGCCGACCGAGGCGATCACCCGGTGGCCGAACCGCTCGACGATCCCGACGATGCCCTCGCGGAGCAGCACCGCGTCCTCGGCGACGACTATGCGGAGCACGGCAGCTCCGCCCGGATCAGGGTCGGCCCACCGGGTGGGCTCGACAGCAGCAGCCGGCCGCCGGCCACCGCGACCCGGTCGGCCAGCCCCGCCAGCCCCGTGCCGCCGGCGAGGTCGGCCCCGCCGACGCCGTCGTCGCGTACCTCCAGCACCAGGGTGTCGACGTGCAACCGCGCCGAGACCGTCGCGGTGGCGGCGCGGCTGTGCTTCGCCACGTTGGTCAGCGCCTCACTGACCACGAAGTGCGCGGTCACCTCGACCGGTTGCGGCAGCCGCCGGGGCAGCTCGACGTCGACCACGACGGGCACCGGCGACCGGTCCGCCAGGTCGGTGACGGACGCGGGCAGGCCGCGGTCGGTCAACACCTGCGGGTGTACGCCGCGGATCAGCTCGCGCAGCTCGCCGTGCGCCCGTTCGGCCTCGTCCTGCGCGGCGGTCAGGTGCTTCGCCGCCGGCGAGTCGTCGGGCACCTCCAGGCGGGCCAGCCCGATCGCCATGCTCAGCGCGACCAGCCGCTGTTGCGCGCCGTCGTGCAGGTCCCGCTCGATCCGGCGGCGCTCCACGTCGAACGCGTCGACCAGCCGGGCCCGGGACCGGGTCACCTCGACGAGCTGGGCGCCGAGCTCCGCGTCCCGCGGCGCGAGGATCGCCCGCGCCAGCGCCGCCCGGGCGCCGGCCCAGACCGTGATCGGGTACGCGGCGAACGGCAGCAGGCCGAGCCCCGCCACGATGAACAGCGCGGCCGGAACGATCTGGGTCGACTCCTGGAAGAAGGCGCTGGCGATCAGCGAGATCGGGATGCCCAGCACGATGCCGAGCATCAGCGCGTCGATCCACCACAGCGCGCCCAGCGAGACCACCGTGTAGCCCAGCTCCCGCCAGGTGGCCGGCTCGCGCAGCCGATGCCGGACCCAGGCGATCCGGCCGCGTCGGGGCGGGCGGCGGTGCGGGTCCGGCAGCGGGTCCTGGTCGACCAGGCGCAGCCGCCACCGCTCGAACCGGCCGACCGCGATGCCCGACAGCGCGACGGCGAGGAACGCGACCAGCCCGATCAGCGCGAGTGCGAGCAGCGCCCCGGCCAGCAGCAGGCCGATCAGCGTGCCGGCGGTGGCGGCGCCGAGCAGCACACCGGAGGCGAGATAGGCGACCGACCGCCACGGCCAGGACGAGGCGAGGAACCCCAGCGGGCGCTCGCTCACGGCCTGGAAGGCGGTCCGGGGAGTCACGAGCCGACCGTACCCGGCACCGGCCCGCCCGACGGTAGCGCCAGGTATACCCCCGGTTGTCGCCTCCGCGCCCATGTGTCGCCGCCCGCGGGCCGGTTGGCTGGCAGGCATGACGATGACGACAGGTACGCGGCTGGCCGAAGCGGTCACGCTGCGGGAGGTGCGCCGCACGTACGGCGCCGGCGACGCGGCGGTGACCGCGCTCGCGGGGGTGTCCGTCGGCTTCCGCTCCGGCAGCTTCACCGCGGTGATGGGGCCCTCCGGCTCCGGCAAGTCGACGCTCCTGCACTGCGCCGCCGGGCTGGACCGGCCGACGGCCGGCACCGTGACGATCGGCGGCACCGACCTCGGCGGCCTCTCCGAGCACCGGCTGACCACCCTGCGCCGGGACCTGGTCGGCTTCGTCTTCCAGGAGTTCAACCTCGTCTCCGCGCTGACCGCGGCGCAGAACGTGGCGCTGCCGTTGCGGCTCGCCGGCCGCCGCCCCGCTCCCGCCGATGTCGCCGCGGCCCTCGCGGCGGTGGGTCTCGCCGAGCGGGGCGGGCACCGGCCGAGCGAGCTGTCCGGGGGTCAGCAGCAGCGGGTGGCGATCGCCCGCGCGCTGGTGACCGGGCCGGCGGTGGTGTTCGCCGACGAGCCCACCGGGGCGCTGGACCTGCGGTCGTCGCGGCAGGTGCTGGGCCTGCTCCGGGCGGCCGTGCACGAGCAGGACCAGACGGTCGTCATGGTCACCCATGATCCTTTGGCGGCGGCGTACGCGGACCGCGTGCTCTTCCTCGCCGACGGCCTCCTGGTCGACGAGCTGACCGGCCCCGGCACCCCGGGTGACGCGGGGTTCGCCGCCGAGGTGGCCGCCCGCATGGCTCGGCTGGAGGCGTGATGCTGGCGTGGTCGACCGTCCGCGAGCGGTGGACGGGTTTCGTGGGTTCGTTCGTGGCGCTCACGCTCGGGGTCGGGGTGCTGACCACCGCGCTGGTCGTCTTCGTCTCCGCCCAGCCGGCCGTGCCGGAGCGGCTCGCCGGGGCCGCGGTCGTGGTGCAGTCGCCGGCCGGTGGGGAGGACGCCGAGGCGTACGTCGAGTACGTGCCCTGGTCGGCGGCGCGCGCCGAGGAGCTGGCGGCGTCCCTGCGGGCGATCGACGGCGTGGCCGCCGCGGTGCCGGACCGGTCGTTCTACGCCCAGCTCGTCCGGGACGGGCGGCCGGTCGGTGACCCGCCGGCGGGCGACCCGATCGGGCACGGCTGGTCGACGGCCGCGCTCGCGCCCTACGCGCTGGTCGACGGCGCGGCGCCCGCGGCGGCGGACGAGGTCGCGCTGGACGCGGCCTACGGCCTCGCGCCCGGGGCGACCGCGGCCGTGCTGACCGCCATCGGGCCACGGGAGATGCGGGTGAGCGGCACGGTCGACGGCCCCGGGATCTACGTCTCGGACGCGTCGGCCCGCGCGCTGGCGCCCGGCGTACGCGCGATCGGTCTGGTCCTGTCGCCCGGCGCCGCTCCCGCGACGGTGGCGGCCGCCGCGCGAACCGTCGTCGGCGCCGCCGGTGCCGTGGTCGCCGGCGACGCCCGCACCGCCCTCGAACCCGAGGCGGTGACCCGGGTCCGCTGGCTGGGCACCCAACTACTCACCGTGATGATCGTGCTCGCGGCCTTCGCGACGGTCTTCGTGATGGCGTCGACCGCGGCGCTCAACGCCTACCAGCGGCGGCGCGAGTTGGCGCTGCTCCGGGCGATCGGCGCGACTCCCCGGCAGACGCGGCGGCTGCTGCTCGGCGAGGCGCTGGCGGTCGGCGTGGTCTCGGCGGCGGCCGGGGCGCTGCTCGGCGTGCTGGCCGCGCCGCTGCTCGGCGACCTGCTGGTCCGGGCCGAGCTCGAGCCGGCCGGCTTCGCGCCGCGCCCCTCGCTGCTCGCGGTCGGCCCGGCGGTGGTGACCGGCGTGCTGGTGGCGGTCGCCGGGGCCTGGGTGGCGGCGCGGCGGGCGGCCCGGGTCCGGCCGCTCGAGGCGCTGCGCGAGGCCGCGGTCGACAAGCACGTGATGACCCGGCCACGGTGGGTCTTCGGCGTCCTCTTCGGCCTGGCCGGGCTCGCGCTCGCGGTGGGGACCGCGGCGGACGACGGCGACTCGGCGATGACCATGGCGATCTTCTCGGCATTGACGCTGATCGTGGGCTGCACGTTGCTCGCCCCGGTGCTGATCCCGCCGGCCCTGCGGGCGTTGACCTATCCGCTGCGCCGGTCGGCGACCGGCGAGGTGGTGCGGGAGAGCGCCGGCGCGGCGATCCGGCGGACCGCGGCGACGGCCGGGCCGATCCTGCTCACGGTCGGCTTCGCGACGCTGATCCTGGGCATGGTCAAGACGATGTCGCCGGCGTTCGGCTCGGAGGACGCGCGGGCCCTGGGCGTCGACGCGGTGGTCACCGCGAGCGGCACTCCCGGCCTCTCCGACGCGGCGGTGGCCGCGCTGCCGGGCGACGTCCTCTCCGGACTGTCCACACAGGTCTTCGTCGCCGGCGCCCCGGTGGACGCGCTCGGCGTGGTGCCCGGTGCGGTGCCGGTGCGGGGCGACGCCGGGGCGCTGACCGGCGACACGGCCGTGGTCGCCGACCCGCGCTGGCGGGCCGGGGACACGCTGCTCCTGACCTTCGCCGACGGCGAGGCCGTGCCGCTGCGGGTGGCGGCGTCGGTCGAGCCAGGCACGCTGACGACGCCCCTGCTGCTGCCGCGGGACCTGGTCCGTGCCCACGACCCGTCGGCGTTGACCATGACCGCGTACGTCCGGGGCGCGCCGCCCGCGGCGATGACCGGTGATCCCGGGGTCCTGGCCCAGGACCCGGCGGCGTACGCGGCCAACGACGACGAGGACGCCCTGGTGTGGCTGTTCGTGCTGGTGATGGTCGGCATGTCGGTCGGCTACACGAGCATCGCGGTGGCCAACACGCTGGTGATGGCGACCGGCGACCGGCGCCGCGACTTCCGGGTGCTGCGGCTGTCCGGCGCGACGAACCGGCAGATCCTGCGGATGGTCGGCACGGAGACGGCGCTCGTGGTGCTCTTCGGCACGGCCTTCGGCGCGCTGGTGGCGCTGCCGGCGCTGCTGGGCATCCGGTCGTCGCTCGCCGAGCTGACCGGGTCAGCCGTGCGGTTGGTGCTGCCGTGGCCGGAACTCGCCGTCGTGGTCGCCGCCTGCACCGGCCTGGCCCTGGGGGCGGCCTTGCTGGCGACCCGCCGCACCCTGCACCGCGCGCAACCGCGATGATGTCCGTGGGTGACGATGGTCTCGCCGGGGAGGCCGCGTTCCCCGCCGGAGGTGCGCATGCGGCGCTACGAGCTCACGCTCGGCCCCACCATCCGGCGCGGCGAGATCCTGGGGCTGTGCGAGCGGCTGGCCTCGCTGCGCCGGCCCGTACGCGTGGTGGTCTGCGTGACGGCGATCGCCCATCCCGACATGCTCACCGTCGAGGCCCTGGCCCGGATCTGCCTGACCGCCCGCCGGCACGACTGCGAGGTCGCGGTCGAGGGAGCCTGCGCGCGCCTGATCGAGCTCGTGACCCTGACCGGCCTGGACGGCGTCGTCCCGATCACCGACCCGGGTGGCTGACCGCGTCGTAGTGGACGCCGCTCAGCTCCGCGGAGACTTCCCACAGGTGTCGGGCGGTCTCCGCGGTCGCGGCGCGGGGCAGCCTGGCCGGCGCCGGGCCGCCGGTCAGCTCGCCGAAACCGGCCGGGCCGTAGTAGGCCCCGCCTTCGGCCTCGGGGCTCGTGGCGGCGTAGAGCGCGGGCACGACTCCGGTGTCGACCTGCCGCCACATGCCCGGGATCCGGTAGGAGATCGCGTTGACCCAGCCCGTCAGCCGCCGCGTCGCGATCCTGGACGCCGCCCGGGCGATGCTCGCGGAGCGCGGGGTGGCGGAGATCAGCCTGCGCGAGCTGGCCGACCGGATCGGCCTGGCGAAGTCCAACGTGCTGCGCTACTACGACTCACGCGAGGCGATCTTCCTCGAGGTGCTCGACCAGGAGTGGATCGTCTGGCTCGACGCACTCGAGGCGGCTGTGGCTGATGTGCCGACGGGCGACGCGGAGGGGGTGGCCCGCGCACTGGCCGCAACGCTCCACGGCCGCTCGTCGGGCGCACCGCGCCGCCGCACGCTGCGGACCTGCGCGGATGCGCCCGCGGGTTTCAGCCGCCGCTGGCGATGTCGCGGCGGCGGAAGCCGGTCAGGCCCGCTGCCGTGAGTGCCGCGGCCAGGGCGACGAGCCAGACCAACGGCGTCGCCGTCACCTCGCCGCCCGGCAGGGACGGGAGGTGGGTGAACGGGGACAGGTCCAGTGCCCACTGGCTCAGCTGGAGGATCGCGCCCAGCTGGCCGAGCAGCAGGAAGAACGCGAGGACCGCCCAGCCGAGCGTCGTCAGCCGCGGCAGCAGGCCGAACAGCAGCACCACGATCGCGACCGTCAGCCAGACCGCGGGGATCTGCACCGCTGCCGCCCCGAGGACGCGGCCGATCGCGCCGGCGCCCTCGTCCGCTGACGCCCCGTAGCCCGCGCCCAGGAACACGCCCGCCACCAGCAGGCCGAGTGCCGGGCCCGCGAACGCGAACAGCAGGTGCGAGCCCGCCCAGCGCAGCCGTCCGACTGACGCCGCCAGCAGTGGTTCCGCGCGGAGCGCGCTTTCCTCCCCGCGGGCACGCAGCGCCGCCTGCACACCTTGGCCCGCCGCGCCGATGCCGATGATCGCCATGCCCGTGGCGATCACCATGTCGGCGATCGACGCGCCGGTGCCGACCCGGCCGATCGCGTCGGCCAGGTCCGGGCTCTCCCGCACCGCGTCGGACGCGGCGTCGGTGGCCGAGCCGAGGAAGAGGCCGAGGACCGCGTACCCGACGAGCCAGCCGAACAGCGTCGTGCGCTGCAACCGCCAGGCCAGGCCGAGCGGCGAGAGCAGGGACCGCGGCGCCCGCGCCGGTCCGGGTCGCGGCGCGATGAGACCCGCGTCGAGGTCGCGCCGGGCATTCAGCCGGTACGCGACAGCGGCGAGCGCGGCCGCGACCACCAGGGCGACCGCGGCCGGCCACCAGCGTTCGTCGGCGAACGGGCGGATCCGTTGCAGGAAGCCGATCGGCGAGATCCAGGACAGCGGCGAGTTCAGGTCGCCCCCGGCGTCGCCGACCATCCGCAGCAGGAACGAGCCCGTCAGCACCGCACCGACGATCCAGCGCGCGGTGCGGGCACCCTGTGCGACCTGCGCCAGCACCGCGGCGATCGCGGCGAAGAGCAGGCAGGCCAGGAAGTACTGCAGGCCGAGCGCGAAGGAACCCGTCCCGTCGGCACCGGCGGCCGCCGTGCCCAGTGCGGTCAGGCCGCCGACCACGACCGCGGCCAGCAGCGCCACCAGCAGGGCCGAGGCCAGCCCGGCCGTCCGGCCGACCACGGTTGAGCCGAGCAGCTCGCGCCGGCCCTGCTCCTCCTCGGCCCGGGTGTGCCGGATGACGGTGAACGCGGTGGCGAGGCAGACGATCAGCAGCACGATGCTGGACCGCCACGCCGTCAGGCCGCCGAGGTCGGGTGACCAGATCGGGCCGTACACGGCGGTCAACGAGGGGTTCGACATCGACGCGGCAAAACTAGCCAGCTCGGCCGGGTCGGGATAGAGGCTGGCGAAGCTGCTCGCGACCAATCCGGGAAACAGTCCCAGCAGGATCGTCCACAAAGGAAGGACGACCCGGTCACGCCGTAACGCCAACCGGAAGAGCTGCCACGTGCCAGTCATGCCGGCACCTCTTCCTTCTGGTAGTGCCGCAGGAACAGCTCCTCCAGCGTCGGCGGCTGGCTGGTCAGGCCGCGTACGCCGACCGTGGTCAAGGCGCGGAGCACGGTGTCCAGCTCGGCGTTGTCGACCTGGAACCGCACGCGGTCGCCGTCGACCACGAGGTCGTGCACGCCGGCCAGCGCGCCGATCCCGTTCGGCGAGCCGGCCAGCTCGGCGTGGATCGACGTACGGGTCAGGTGCCGCAGGTCGGCGAGCGTGCCGCTCTCGACCGTGCGCCCGGCCCGGATGATGCTCACCCGGTCGCAGAGCGCCTCGGCCTCGGCGAGGATGTGGCTGGAGAGCAGCACCGTGCGGCCGGCGCCGCTCTCCTCGTTGACGCACGCCTGGAACACCGACTCCATCAGCGGGTCCAGGCCGGAGGTGGGCTCGTCGAGCACGAGCAGTTCGGCGTCGGAGGCGAGCGCCGCGACCAGCGCCACCTTCTGGCGGTTGCCCTTGGAATAGGTGCGGCCCTTCTTGCGCGGGTCCAGCTCGAAGCGCGCGATCAGCTCGTCGCGGCGCTTGGTGTCGAGCCCGCCGCGCAGCCGGCCGAGCAGCTCGATGACCTCGCCGCCGGTCAGGTTGGGCCACAGCGTGACGTCGCCGGGCACGTAGGCGAGGCGGCGGTGCAGCGACACCGCGTCGCGCCAGGGGTCTCCCCCGAACAGGGTGGCGGTGCCGCTGTCGGCCTTGAGCAGACCGAGCAGCACCCGGATAGCGGTGGACTTCCCGGCACCGTTGGGGCCGAGGAAGCCGTGCACCTCGCCACGGCGCACCTCGAGGTCGAGTCCGTCGAGGGCGCGGGTCCGGCCGAAGCTCTTGACGAGCCCGTTGACCGAAATGACGTTCTCCATAATTTTGGAAGCTACACTTGCTTCACAAACTTGTGAAGCTTGTTGAGCGTCAAGAGGTCGTCAAGATAGATCACGCTCGGCACAATTGACCGGAGGAGGTGCGCTGGATGGCTGAGGAACGCGACGAAGCCGCCCTTAGGCAGTACGTCGAGGACATGGCCCGGCTCTACGCCGACTGGGGTTTCCCGCGGATGGCGGCCCGCGTACTCATGCAGCTCATGGCCTCTGACACCGGGTCGCTGACCGCCGCGGAGATCAGCGACGGGCTGCAGATCAGCCCGGCCGCGGTGTCCCAGGCGGTGCGCTACCTGCAGCACCTCGGCCTCGTCGAGCGCACCGCCGTGCCCGGATCACGCCGCGACCGGTACGGGCTGCCCGACGACGCGTGGTACCTCGGCTCGATCATGAAGGGCACGCTGTTCTTCCAGATCGCCAAGCTCGCCGAGGGCGGTGTCGCGGCGGCCGGGGGGCGGGAGACGCCGGCCGGCCAGCGGATCGCGGCTATGGGCGACTTCTACACCTTCATCCAGAGCGAGCTCGGCGGCCTGCTGGAGCGCTACCTCAAGCACCAGGAGACGCTCAAGCCGTAGGCAGTCCGATGTAGACGGCCTGTGCCCGCATCTGCTGCGCGAACAGCGGGCCGGGCACGTCGACGGCGTTCTTGAGCTGCCCGAAGATCTCGAAGCTGACGAAGCCGAAGAGGTGGAGCCAGCTACCCAGGGCCCGGCTCAGGGGCCCGAGCGGCGCGTGCGGCGCGATGAGCGCACCGACGCGGGCGACATCCTGCGCGGCGTCCGGTGGCAGCGCCTCGTCGTCGCGGAGCAGGCCCGCCGCGCTCGCGTCCTCGATCACTCCACCGAGGACGGTCACGGCCCGGGTGGCCGCCGGCACCGTGTCCGTGGGCGCCACGTAGCCGGGCACCGGGCTGCCGTAGATCAGCGCGTACTCGTGCGGGTTGGCCAGTGCCCAGTCGCGCACCGCGTGGCAGATCGCGAGGAACCGGCCGGCCAGGTCGGCCCGGTCGACCGCGCCCTCGGCCGCCGCGACGGAGCCGCCGAGCGCGGTGTACGCGTCGAGGATCAGCGCGGTGAGCAGGTCGTCGCGGCTCGGGAAGTACCGGTAGATCGCGGACGACACCATCCCGAGGTCGCGGGCGACCGCGCGTAGCGAGAGGTTCGCGCCCTCGGTCGCCAGGTGCCGCCGGGCGGTCGTCTTGATCTCTTCGGTCATCTCCGCCCGCAGCCGGGCGCGCATCGACGTGGCCTTCACGAGATCAGTGTCGCATACCGAGAGCACTGCTCTTGACAGTGAGCGCCGATCCGTGGACTATTGCTCTCAACAGAGAGCACTGCTCTCCGAATCTCACTGGAGGAAGATCATGCACGTCGTCATCGGAGCCGGAGTCGTCGGCAGCACCGTGGCCCGCAAGCTCGCCGACTGCGGCGAGCAGGTCCGGATGATTACCCGCAGCGGCAGCGGCCCGGCCCACCCGGCGATCGAGCGCGTCGCCGCGGACGCCGGGAACGCGACCGATCTGACCCGGCTGAGCCGCGGGGCGGTCGCGATCTACAACTGCGTCAACCCGCCGTACCACACCTGGCCGACCGACTGGCCGCCGATGGCCGAGGCGATGCTGACCGCGGCCGAGTCGAGCGGGGCACCGCTGGCGATCACCGGCTGCCTCTACGGCTACGGCCCGGTCGACGGCCCGATGACCGAGGACCTGCCGATGGCCGCGCCAACGGTGAAGGGCCGGGTCCGGGCGAAGATGTGGACGGACGCGGTGGCCGCCTACCGGTCGGGCCGGATCAGCGGCGTCACGGAGGTCCGCGGCTCCGACTACCTGAGCCCGCGCTACTCGGTGATCGAGATGGCCATGCCGGGCCTGCGCGCCAACAGGACGGTCTGGCTGCCCGGCCCGCTGGACAACCCGCACACCTTCACCTACACCGGCGACATGGCGACGGCGCTGATCGCGCTTGCCCGCGACCCACGGGCCTGGGGCCGCGGCTGGCACGTGCCGTCCCCGGCGCCGATGACCCTGCGCCAGGTGGTCGCGCGGCTCGCCGAGATCACCGGTCACCCCATGCCCCGGGTACGCGCGTACCCGAAGGCGGCGATCCGAGCCGCTGGGCTCTTCGACCGCCGCACCCGGGAGTTCGTGGAGATGGCCTATCAGTGGGACCGGCCTTTCGTGCTCGACTCGACCTTGACCGCTGCGACCTTCGGCCTGTCGGCAACCGACGTGGACGAGGCAATCCGCGCCTCGATCCCGGCCGCCGACCCGGTCGCCGCCTGACCGTCGGTGGGCACCGCGACCAGGCCCGTCACCGCCGACTCCGTTGTCCTCGTGAGGACGACGGGCGAGGCGGTGCGGCGGCGGTGGTAGGCGTAGGCGGCCAGCAGCAAGGTCACCGTCCACAGGGGCCAGAAGGCCATCGGCAGCACCGCGAGGTCGCCCGCCGCGATCAGGTGAAGGGCCTCGGTGTCCGTGAGGAAGCTCGCGCTTGCCGCGCCCACCGCCAGTGCGACCGCGGCGGCCGGCACCGTGGCCAGGCGGACCGGGACGGGGCGGCCCCCCAGGCCCGGCAGCCAGCGCGGGAAGCGTGCGCCCCACGGGCGCAGCAGGCCGATCGTCAGCACCGTGCCGACCAGGGCGAAGCCGCCCAGGCCCGTCGCCGCGAGGGCGATGTCCGGCTCGTCGAGCGTCGCCGGCTCGACACCGAGCGGGATGCCGACCGCCCAGGCCAGCCGGGTCAGGCCGTAGAAGGCCGGGACGGCCGCGGCGACGTAGGTCACCCACGGACCCAGGCGGACCGGTCCGCGGGCCACCACAGGCGTCACGGCCTGCCAGGTCAGCAGCGCCCGGCCGAGCAGCAGGCCACCGATGAGCGCCGCCAGTTCGGCCGCCGTGGTCCAGTTGAAGATGACCCCGTAGTCGATCTGGTCCGGCCAGCCGAACGGCGCCCCGATCAGCAGCATCGGCGTGTAACCGGCGATGGCCAGGATGTGCGCGCCGGGCACCAGGAACACGAGCGCGGCCACCAGCGTCCACCCCGTGCCGAGCAGAACGGCCCGCACCGTGGGCGGCGGCCGGAGGGGCTGCCGGCCGGCGAGCGCGAGGGCGAGCACGGCCGCGCCGAGCAGCACCACGGCGAAGACCGGTGCGCCGACGTCGACCGGCACGGCCCGCAGCGGGTGCGTCTGGTCGTCGTTGCGCGAACCGAACGGATAACCGTCACCGGTCACCGTCCACACCAGAGCGATCACACCGTAGGCCAGGGCCCAGGCGGCGGCCAGATAACCGGACAGGTTCCGGGCAGTCATGGGAGTCATGCCCATTACGCTCCCGCCGCCGCGCCCGGGACGACTCCCCGCGCGGTGTGGACCCCGTCCCCCACGCGGGGGAGGTCAGCCGGCCGGGGTCACGAAACCCGACTCGTACGCGGTGATCACGGCCTGGACGCGGTCCCGGGCACCGAGCTTCGCGAGCACGTTGCCCACGTGGGTCTTGACCGTCTCGGCGCCGACCACCAACTGGGCCGCGATCTCCGCATTGGACAGTCCGGCCGCCATCAGCCGCAAGACCTCGGCCTCGCGGGCGGTGAGCCGGCTCGTCCGCCGGTCCGGGTTGCCGCCGCGGCCCGCGACCAGCCGGCGGATCGCCGCGGGGAACAGCAGCGAGTCGCCGCGGGCCACGAGCCGGATCGCGTCGACCACCTCGGCCGGCCGCGCCCGCTTGAGCAGGAAGCCGCTCGCACCGGCGCGCAGCGCGTCGTAGACGTAGTCGTCGTTCTCGAACGTGGTCACGACGAGCACCCGGGGCGCCGGCCCGGTGGCAGTGGCCAGCAGGTGCCGGGTGGCCTGGATGCCGTCGACGTCCGGCATCCGCACGTCCATCAGCACCACGTCGGGGCGGTGCCGGGCCACCAGCGGTGGCACCTCGGCGCCGTCGCCCGCCTCGGCCACCACCGACAGGTCCGGCTCGGCGTCGACGATCGTGCGCAGGCCGACGCGGACCAGCGCGTCGTCGTCGACGATCAGCACCCGTACCGTCATGACCCTCCCGTCGGCAACCGCACCGCGACCGTGAACAGCCCGTCGGCGGGCCCGGCGGTCATCCGCCCGCCCAGCACGTCGACCCGCTCCCGCATGCCCGCGAGGCCCCGCCCGGACGGGTCTCCCGGGCCGTCCCGCGTCACCGGGTTGGCCACGTCGATCAGCAGCGACCGGTCGGCCACCGCGACCCGCACCGTAACCGGAACCGCGCCGGCGTGCCGTACCGCGTTGGTCAGCGCCTCCTGCACGATCCGGTAGCCCTCCCGGGACAGCGCCGCCGGGACGCTCGCGAGTGGACCCGTGCGGGTCAGCGTGACCCGCAGCCCCGCACCGGTGACGTCGGCGACGACCCGGTCGAGGTCGGCCAGCGTGCGCTGCGGCGCCGGCCGGTCGGCCCGCTCGGCCGCCCGGAGCAGCCCGAGCACGTGGTCGAGGTCGTCCATCGCGGCGCGGCCGGCCTCCTCGATCGCCACCAGCGCCCGGCGGACGAACTCCGGGTCGTCCAGCGCCCGTTGCGCGGCGGCGGCCTGCAGCGTGGTCACGGTCAGCGCGTGGCCGACCGAGTCGTGCAACTCGCGGGCGAGCCGGGTGCGCTCGACGAGGTGGCCGGCACGCTCCTCGAGGGCCGCGATCCGCTCGGCCGGCGACGGGCCGAGCAGGGTCGGCGCGAGTTGGGCGGCGAGCGCGCCGAGGCCGGCGACCGCGTAGCCGAGCAGCACCAACAGCACGATCCCGGCGACCGAGGCGGCGGCCGGGCTCCAGTCGCCGAGCGGCAGGCCGGCCCGGCGCAGGTCGTCGACGGCCCACTGCAGCACGAACACCAGCGCCATCGGCAGGGCGGTCAGCAGCGCGAGCCCGACCAGGCCGCCGAAGACCAGGTGCAGGCCGTACCAGAGGGCACCGCGGAGCGTGGTCTCCCGGTCGGCGGGGCCGGCGGGGTCGGGCAGGTCGACGCCGAGCAGGCCGCGGGCGGCGACGATCTCGACGGCCCGGGTCCCGCCCAGGAACGCCGGCGTCACGGCGATCGCCGCACCGATCAGGATCAGGGCCCAGGTCGCGCCCGCGGGCACGTCGTCGCTGGTCAGCATGCTGACGAAGACGACGGCGAGCAGCGCGTACGGAAGCGCGATCACCCCGCCGAGCAACAGGTGCACGCCGCGCCGCCACGTGGACCCGCGGAACAACGCTGTGCTCTGCACCCACATCCGCACCACCCCGCTTACAGGGTGCTGCGTATGTGGGTGCGGAGCAAAGTCAGCGGAGCAACGACTGGGCCTCGTCGATCGGGATGGCGAAGCCGATGCCGATGCTGCCGCCGCCCTGGTTGGTCGAGGCGTTGGCGACGTTGATGGCGATGACCTGGCCCGCGGCGTTCACCAGCGGCCCACCCGAGTTGCCGGAGTTGATCGGCGCGTCCGTCTGGATCAGGCCGGACAGGTTGAGGTCCTGCGCGTCGCGGTCCAGCGCCGAGACGATGCCCGAGGTGACCGTGCCGGACAGGCCCAGCGGGCTGCCGAAGGCCAGCACGGTGTCGCCGACCTGGATGTCCGAGCTGTCGCCGAGCGGCGCCGCGGTCAGGCCGCTCGCGTCGACCTGGAGCAGGGCCAGGTCGTGACCCGGGTCCGTACGCAGGATCTGCGCCGGCACCGCCCGCCCGTCGGAGAGCTGCACCGTCGCGTCGCCGCGGGCCTGGTCGACCACGTGGTTGTTGGTGAGGATGCGGCCCTGGTCGTCGACGATCACGCCGGATCCCTCGACGGTGCCCTGCGCGACCTGGACCGTGACCGTCACGACGCTCGGCGAGGTGCGGGCGGCGACCGAGGCCATCGTCGCCGATCGGGCCGAGACGTTGGTGGCGTCGGCCGTGGCACCGGCGGCCGGCGAGGACTGGTCGGCGTGCGCCCCGATCACCCCGCCCGCGATGCCGCCACCGAGGGCGAGCACCAGCACACCGGCGCCGGTGGCGGCCATCCGACCGAAACGACGGGGCGGGCGCGGGGGCGGGCCGGCCGGCGCGCCACCGTAGGGGTTCCACGGCGGGACCGGCCCGCTCGGACCGCCGGCCGCCGGCTGGTGTTGCCACGTGGAGTAAGCGCTCATGTCTTCACCGTGCCCCCCAGATCTGCCCTCTACCTGGGGCTGAACTGCGACTTTCCTGTACGCGGGAACTTGTGAATTAGGTGAGCCTAACTTAAGTTGATCCGTACCACACCAGAGGAGGCATCATGCGGCCGACGGCGGCAGAGGTGGCGCGGACGCTCGCGAACGGTCGGCTGGCGGGCACCGCGCACGTCCGCGGCTACCCCGGCCAGGTGAAGGTGCGGCACGCCACGCCCGCCGACGGCCGTCCGCTCCTGCTGGTCGGCCTCGGCACCGACCTCGCCGGCGCGCTCACCGCCGCGTCGACGGTGCTCAGCGTCGACGACGTGCCGCCGACCCCATGCGCGCCCAGCCGGGGCCGGCTCTGGCTGACCGGCTCGGCGGAGCGCCTCGACGGCGCCGACGCCCGCGCCGCCGCCGACGCGTACGCCCAGGTCAGTCCGCTCGGTGATCTCCTCGACGTCGGCCGCGGCCAGGCTCTGTTCCGGATCGACGCGAGCGAGGTCCGGCTGGCCAAGGGCCGGCGGCTCGTCGAGATCGACCCCGCCGAGTTCCGGGCCGCCACGCCCGACCCGCTGGCCGCCGACGAGGGCCGGCTGCTGCACGACCTCAACGACCACCACCTCGACCAGCTCGTCGTGCTGGTCGAGCGGGTCGCCGGCCGCCCGGCCCCGGTGGGCTGCCAGGCGCTGCGCCTCGACCGCTACGGGCTGACCGTCGGCTCGGTGCCCAACGGCGGCCCTGGCCCGCGCCTGCGGCTGGGCTTCGAGCGCCCGGTCGCCTCGGTCTGTGAGCTGACCCACCTCATGCACACGCTGCTCGCCACCAGCGGGGTCCCGGCACGCTGACCCCGCGCCGGATGGTGCACCGACTCGGGAGATCGCCGACAATGGCCTGATGGCCGGGGCAACCACCGCATGGCGGCGCAACCTCGTCGGCAGCCTCGCGGTGGTGGCCGGCGTGCTCGCCCTGTCGCTGGGCCTCCCGGCGATCGACGACGCGCTGCCCGACGCCACCGTCTCCAGCACCGAACCCCTCGAGTTCTCCGGCAACGCCAGCGTGGTGCCGCCGCCGGACGCGACGGTCGTCGCCGAGCAGACCTCGCCCGACCAGGGCGTGGTCACGATGGCGGTCGACGGGGTGCGCTACCGGTTGACCGCCGAGTCGTTCCCCGGGACCCTGCAGCAACTCGCCGACCGGATCCGCGACCAGGTGCGCAACGTCGCCGGCATCCAGGCCATCTCCCCCGACCAGCCGGTCACCTCCGCCGGCGGCATCCGCGGCCTGCAGGCCACCTTCGTGGCCGAGAACCGCACCGGCTGGTACACGGTCTACCTGCGCGGCGGCACCGGGGTGACCGCGGTGGTCGACGGCAACGACGCGGGCGTCACCGAACACCGCGCCGAGTTGGAGACCAGCGTCCGCACGGTCACGATCGACGAGCTGACATGAGCGTCGAGCAGGCGGCGCCCGTGCCCGGCCGCCGGCGGGTCTTCGACTCCTGGTCGGCCGCCGCCCGCTGGCCCGCCGTCTGGTTCTTCGTCGCGCTGAGCATCGCCGGCGTCGTGATCCTCGGCATCGCCTTCGGCCCGGCGATCGCCGAGTCGCCTGCGGCGTTCGTGCTGGCGGTCGTCCTGTTCGCGATCCACGGCGCGGTGTTCGTGGCGATCATCCGGACGGTCGACTGGCTGGAGCCCGAGCCGCGCTGGCTGTTCGCCGCCGCGATCATCTGGGGCGGGTTCGTGGCCAGCGCCAACGCCCTGCGGGCCAACACCGCGCTCGAGTCGATCCTGGTCAAGATGACCTCGCTGGGCTTCGTCCGTGACTGGGCCGCCGCGATCGAGGGGCCGACCGACGAGGAGATCCTCAAGACGCTCGGCATCGTGATGATCGTGCTGCTGGCCCGCCGCCAGATCAACAGCGTGCTCGACGGCGTCGTGTACGGGGCCTTCGTCGGACTGGGCTTCCAGGAGATCGAGAACATCACCTACAGCCTCAACGCCGTGGCGGCCGCGGGCGACGACAGCCTCGGCGCGGTGGTGCAGACGTTCGTGGTGCGCGGGCTGCTCGCCGGGCTGTGGAGCCACACCGTCTACAGCGCGATCGCGGGCGCCGGGGTCGCGTACGCGGTGCTGCACCGGGAACGTTCGTGGTTCAACCGGATCGGTGTCGCGCTCGGCGCCCTCGCCCTGGCGTGGCTGATGCACTTCCTGTGGAACTCGCCGGCGGCCGCGTCGCTGACCGACTACGCCGGCGCCTACGGCACGCTGCTCGTGCTGTTCATCAAGGGGCTGCTGATCCTCGGCACGTTCCTGATCCTGCTGCACTTCTTCCGCAGGGACGAGTACGAGGGCCTGGCCGGCCCGCTGGAGAGCCTGCGCAACCCGTGGACCGCCACCCACAACGAGATCGTGGCGCTGCGGGGCTGGCGCAGCCGGGGCCGGGCCCGGTGGAACGCCTACGTTTACGGCGGCGTGCGCGCCTCCAGCCGCGTCCGGGCGCTGCAGCGCGCGCAGGCCGACCTCGCCGTGGGCATGCGGGACAACGGCGAGGCCGGGTACGCCGCCCGCCTGCCGGAACTGCAACGGGCCCGCTACGGCGTGGCCCAGGTCGGCATCGGCGACGCCGACGCGCTGCACCCGTCCACGATCACCGGGTGGGTCTCGTTCGTGCTGGCGTTCGGCGTCCTGTTCAACCCGATCTTCCTCGTCGCCCCGCTCGGCCTCCTGATCCACGGCGTGGCCCGGGCCCGGTCCACCCGCCAGCGGGCCGACCCGCGGCTGCGTACCGCCGCGGTCCTGGCCCTGGTCTTCGCCCTCGCCTACGTGCTGAGCGTGATCGCGCGGGCCGCGACCCTGACCTAGGCTTCGGATCGTGGGCACGGAAGAGCTGCTCAGGGAGCTGGCACCGCAGGTGCTGGGCGCGCTCGTGCGCCGGTACGGGCACTTCGACGCCGCCGAGGACGCCGTGCAGGAAGGGCTGCTCGCGGCCGCGACCCAGTGGCCCGCCGAGGGTGTGCCCGACGACCCGCGGGCCTGGCTGATCCGGGTGTCGTCGCGCCGGCTGATCGACCAGCTCCGCAGCGAGGAGTCCCGCCGGCTGCGCGAGGAGAGCGACTTCCGCCGCGACCCGGCGGCGACCCGGGTCGCGCCGCCCGCCGACGAAGGGGCGGCCGGCGACGACTCGCTGCTCCTGCTCTTCCTCTGCTGTCACCCGGCCATCGCGGTGCCGGCCCAGGTCGCGCTGACCCTGCGCGCGGTCGGCGGGCTGACGACGGCGGAGATCGCGAGCGCGTTCCTCGTGCCCGAGCCGACCATGGGCCAACGCATCAGCCGCGCCAAACAGAAGATCAAGTCGTCCGGTCTCGGCTTCGAGCTGCCACCGCCGGCGCAGTGGGCCGCGCGGCTGGACGCCGTGCTCCAGGTGCTCTACCTGATCTTCAACGAGGGCTACACCAGCTCCTCGGGGCCCGAGCTGGCCCGGGTCGAGCTGTCCGCGGAGGCCATCCGGCTCGCCCGGATGCTGCACCGGCAACTGCCCGACGACGGTGAGGCCGCGGGCCTGCTCGCGCTGATGCTGCTCACCGATGCCCGCCGCCCGGCCCGCACCGGACCGGGCGGCGAGCTCGTGCCGCTCGACGAGCAGGACCGGTCGCGCTGGGACCGCACGGCGATCGCCGAAGGGGTCGCGCTCGTGTCGGCGGCGCTGTCCCGCACCCGGCCGGGCGCCTACCAGCTCCAGGCGGCGATCGCGGCCGTGCACGACGAGGCACCGGACGCCAAGGCCACCGACTGGCCCCAGGTGCTGGCGCTCTACGACCTGCTGGAGCGGGTCAGCGACTCCCCGATGGTGCGGCTCAACAAGGCGGTCGCGGTCGCCATGGTGTCGGGTCCGCAGGCGGGGCTCGACCTGCTCGCGACCCTCGACGGCGACGAGCGGGTGGCCCGGCACCACCGGCTCGCCGCGGTCCGCGCGCACCTGCTGGAGCTGGCCGGGGACACAGGTGGCGCCGCCGAGGAATACCGCGCGGCCGCCGACCGTACGCTCAGCGAGCCCGAGCAGCGCTACCTGCGCGACCGGGCCGACCGGCTGGCGGCCGGCACGCCATGACCGCGCTGCTGCACGTCGACATGGACCAGTTCGTGGCCGCCGTGGAGATCCTGCGCCGGCCGGAGCTGCGGGGCCGGCCGGTGGTGGTCGGCGGCGCGGGCGACCCGACGGCGCGCCGGCAAGTGGTCTCGACGGCCTCGTACGAGGCGCGGGCCTTCGGTGTCCACTCCGGAATGCCGCTGCGCCGGGCGGCCCAGCTCTGCCCCGAAGCGGTGTTCCTGCCGACCGACCCGGCCGCGTACGGGGAGGCGTCGGAGCGGGTGATGGCGGTGCTGCGCCGGTTCCCGGTCGACGTCGAGGTCTGGGGCTGGGACGAGGCGTTCGTCGGTGGCGACATCGCCGACCCGGAGGCGCTGGCCGCGGAGCTGAAGGCGGCGGTCTTCGCGGAGACCGGGCTGACCTGCGCGATCGGCATCGGCGACAACAAGCTGCAGGCGAAGATGGCGGCGCGGTTCGCCAAACCGGGCGGCATCCACCGGCTCACCACGGCCGGCTGGATGGCGGTGATGGGCGAGCGGCCCGCGGCCGACCTGTGGGGCATCGGCCCGAAGACCAGCCGCAAGCTCGACGAGCTCGGGTTGCACACGGTCGCCCAGCTCGCCGCGGCCCCGGAGGCGGATCTGGTCGACCGGTTCGGCCCGCGGCAGGCGGCGTGGCTGCCCGTGGTCGCGGCGGGCGGCGGCGACACCCAGATCAACACGGAGCCGTGGGTGGCGCGGTCGCGCAGCCGCGAGAACACGTACGCCGAGGATCTGTCCGATCTGGACGTGATCTCCCGCGAGGTCGCCGCGATGGCTCGCGCGCTGACCGCCGAGGTGGTCGCCGACGGCCGCGAGATCACCCACGTGGCGGTGAAGGTGCGCTACGTCAGCTTCTTCACGCCCACCCGCGAGATGAAGCTGCGGTCCGGGCCGACCACCGATCCCGAGGCGGTCGAGCAGGCGGCGGTCAGCCTGCTCGCGAAGTTCGAGTGGCGGCGCCCGGTGCGACTGCTCGGCGTGCGGGTCAATCTCGCAATGCCGGACTGACCACATCGGCCAGTCGGTCGACCTGGTCCAGCGTGGGCGCCGTGGGGTTGAGATAGAACTCGGTCACGCCGGCCGCCGCGAAGGCCTTGACCGCTTCGCGGATCGATTCGGGTGTACGCAGGGCGCCGGCGGCGATCGTGTCGGCGTACTCGCCGAGGAACGCGTAGAAGTGCTGCAGGTAGGCCAGCGACTGGAGTTCGGCGCTGGGGCCGAGGGAGTAGTGGGCCAGCACGGAGATCCGCGGCTGGCCGTCGCGGCCCGCCTCCTGCCAGGCGGCCCGCACCCGGGCGACGTAGTCGATCACCTGCGCCGGCGACGCGCCGCCGAGCGACCCGCCCGCGCCCCAGGCCACCAGGCGCCGAAGCGCCGGCTCCCCGGCACCCCCGATCAGCACCGGCACCGCCCGGCCGGCCGCGGGCGAGTGCTCGAGCTCGCCGGACCAGATCCGGTGGAGCTGCTCGACCAGCGAGTCGAACTCCGGGCCGCGCTCGGCGAAGTCACGATCCAGGGCCGCGAGGTCGTCCGGGCGATTGCCGGGGGTCAGGCCCAACGTGAGCCGGGTCCGCCCGATCTGGTCGACCGTGGCGGCCATCTTCGCCAGTAGTGCCGGCGGGGTACGCCGAGTCCAGCATGAGGTCGGCGAACAGCTCGATCCGGTTGGTCACGGCCGCGGCGGCAGCGAGCGCGGTGAGCGCGTCGTGGTTGGGGTAGGCGATGCGGTCGATCGTGGAGAGCCCGGCGAAGCCAAGGTCTTCGGCCCGCCGGGCCCACTCGACGAGGGTGCGACCCGGTACGCCCGGGATCGCGTTGGGCAGGCCGATGCCGATCCTCACCCGCACCAGCCTACGCCGGAATGTCCGTTATGCGATTCGGTACGTGGGACGGATGGTCGCCCGGGCCAGGTCGTGGAAGGTGAGGTTGAAGCTGACCACGGCCGGCGAGACGTCCGGCGTGACGTCGAGCTGCTCGACGTCGACCGCGTGCACCGTGAAGACGTACCGGTGCGGGAAGTCGCCCTGCGGCGGCGCGGCGCCGCCGTACGCCTTGGTGCCGTAGTCGTTGCGCACCGCGAACGCGCCGGCCGGCGGCTGCGCGCCCTGGGCCAGCGAGGTCACCGACACGGGCACGTTGACCAGCACCCAGTGCCAGAAACCGCTGTGCGTCGGGGCGTCCGGGTCGTAACAGGTGATCACGAAGCTCTTCGTGTGCTCGGGGAAGCCCGACCAGGAGAGCTGCGGCGACCGGCC
Source organism: Asanoa siamensis (assembly GCF_016862555.1). GTDB lineage: Bacteria > Actinomycetota > Actinomycetes > Mycobacteriales > Micromonosporaceae > Asanoa > Asanoa siamensis. The sequence goes on from NZ_BONE01000021.1 coordinate 76,253, forward strand.
CCCACCGCCGACGCTCGGGTCGGCGAAGGTGTCGGCCATCTGCTCGCCGTCGGTCACGTCGTCGCTGGTCACCGTGAACGACGGCTTCTGCGGCAGCAGGTCGTAGGGATCCGGCGGAACGGGTCGTTCGAGACTCATGTGATCATCCTTCCTCAGCGTTTCGGCCAGTGCCACGACGGCTCGTCGAGCTTTCCCTGACCGACGACGTAGGTCTCGCCGTGCTCTTTCGCCAACTCGACCAACTGCAGGTCGGTGTCGCCGGCGTGGGTGTCGAGCGCGGACGCCAGCGCGCGCGAGTGGGTCACCACCACGATCTGCATCCGGTAGGCGGCGCCGGCGATCAGCGCCGCCAAGGGCCGGACCAGGTCGGGATGCAGGCTGTTCTCCGGCTCGTTGAGCACCAGCAGTTCGGGCGGCCGCGGGGTGAGCAGGGCGGCGACCCAGCTCAGGTACCGCAGGGTCCCGTCGGAGAGCTCACTCGCGTCCAGCGGGCGGAGCATCCCCGGTTGGGTCAGGCGCAGCGCGAACCGGCCGGCGGTCGCGTCGATGCCGAGCCGGCTGCCCGGAAACGCGAGGTCGACGGCGGCGGCCAGGGCGTCGGCCTCGCCGACCTCCCGGATCGTCTGCAGCGCCGGCGCCAGGTCGGCACCGTCGGCGCTGAGCACCGGCGTGCGGGTGCCGATCGCGGCGGCCCGCATCGGCGCGTCGGCGTCGGTGCGCACCTGGTCGTAGAAGCGCCACGACCGGATCCGTTCCCGCAGCAGCATCAGGTCCGGCGCCAGCTCAGGGTCCACGAACTCGGCCAACATGCTGTCGTACGGCCGCAGCCGCAGCGTCGTGGCCCGCCAGGAACCGTCGGGCCCGCGCACGCCGACGGCGGCGTTGGTCCGCTCGGTCAGGCGCGTGCCCGGCCGCAGGACGGGACCCGTCCAGGTGACCTCCGCCTTGATCTCCGGGTCGAGCGCGAACAGCGTCGTGTCCGGGACGATCTGCGGCAGCCCGAGGTCGATCGCGTAGCCGAACGAGTCGCCGGCGAACCCCAGGCGGAGCGCGACCCGCTTGGACCGCACCGTGCCCTGCACCGGATGCTCCCCGGCGCGCACCGCCCGACCGATCGTCTCCGGACCGGCCCACAGCGTCGACGGCAGGCCGCCCTCGCGGGCCAGCGCGGCGACCGCGCCGTTGCGCGACGCCGCGGCGAGCAGGCGCAGCGCGCGGTAGAGGCTGGACTTGCCCGTGCCGTTGGCGCCGGTCACCACGTTGAGCCGGCGCAACGGCAGGACCAGCCGGCGCAGCGACCGGTAGTTCTCCACCGCCAGGGTGACCAGCACCCGGACCACGCTAGCCCAGTCAGCTCAGCAGGCGGGCCACCGAGCGCAACGAGATGGGCAGCCAGCTCGGGCGGAAGCGGGCCTCGTACGCCGCCTCGTAGATGGCCTTGTCGAGCTCGAACGCGCCGAGCAGCTCGGGCCGGGACCGCGGGTCTTCGCCGGAGGCACTCGCGTAGCCGTCGCAGAACGCGCGCCGGTTGAGGTCGGCCCACTCCCGTGCCCGGTAGACGACCTGCGCGTCGTCGGGCTGGTCGACGATCAGGTGGTGCGGCGCGTATTCGAAGGACCGCAGCATGCCGGCGACGTCGCGCAGCGGCGAGTCGGGCCGGCGGCGCTCCTCCACCGGCTGCCCGGGCTCGCCCTCGAAGTCGATCAGCAGCCAGGTCTTCGGCGTGCGCAGCACCTGGCCGAGGTGCAGGTCGCCGTGCACCCGGTGCACCGTCATCCGCTCGCCGCCCAGCGCCTGGAAGGCGGCCGTGGCCGCGGGCACGTACGGCTCCAGCGCGGGCACCGAGGACGCGGCGCGGTCGAGGCGGGCCAGCATCCGGTCGACCGGGAAGTCGACCGTCTCGCTGCCCAGCTCCTGTGCCAGCGTCCGGTGCACCACGGCGACCGCCTCGCCCAGCCGGTAGGACTCGCTGGAGAAGTCGCCGCCCACCTCGTCGGCGGCCAGGTCGGCCTCGCCGAACAGGTCGCGGACGCTGGTGGTGGCCATCGCCCAGCCCTCGGCTGAGTTCTCGGCGTAGGCCGTGAGCATGCCCAGCGAGACCGGCTCACCGTACTCGTCGGAGCTCTCGACGGCGCCGAGCAACTGGGCCACGTGCGGGCAACCGGCCCGGGCCAGCACGCGGTTGAGCTCGACGTCGGGGTTGATGCCGGTGACCACGCGGCGGAACACCTTGAGGATCGCCGCCCGGTCGTAGACGACGCTGGTGTTGCTCTGCTCGGTGTCGGCCACCCGGGCGGGCGCCTCCAGCGGGAGCTTGGCCTCCGGCTCGCGGCGGAACAGGAGGCGGCCGACCACCGCGTCCTGGTCGATCAGCTCGAGCAGCGCGCGGGCGGCCCACTCGGCGTAGAGCGCGTCGTAGGCGGTGCGGTCGGCCTCGTGGTCGACGCCGATCGTCGCCGCTCCGGAGAACTCGGGGCGTGGCTCGACGTCCCAGGCGACGTACAGCTGGTAACGCTCGCTGCCGCCGTCCTCGTAGGTGACGTCGAGCAGCACGTGGTCGAGCGATTCGCGGAGGGCAGTGACCGCGACAGGCGTGACACTGTGGAGGGTCCGGCCGCGTCCGGCGTACCACCGCTGATGCGGCAGCCAGTCGGCGTACGGCAAAGTCATGAGTCCTCCATGTTCCGTTCGGCCGCCCGGGTCGGATCATCCTCATCGGACGGTGGGGTGAGCTGGAACCAGTAGAACCCATGGCCCGGTAGCGTCAACAGGTAGGGCAGCTGGCCGATGCGGGGGAACAGGACGCGTCCGGTCAGCTCGATCGGCGAATAGCCCGACCACGCTTGCAGGTTCAGCTCGATGGGTTGGGGAAAGCGGGAAAGGTTGTTGACGCAGAGCACCACGTCGTCCTCATGATGGCGCAGGAACGCCAGCACGGCGGGGTTGGAGCCGCCGAGCTCCTGGAACGTGCCGACCGCGAACGAGTCGTGCCGGCGGCGCACCGAAAGCATCAACCGGGTCCAGTTGAGCAACGAGGTCGAGCTGTCGCGCTGCGCCTCGACGTTGACGGACTGATAACCGTAGATCGGATCCTGGTTGACCGGCAAGTAGATCCGGCCCGGTGTCGACGTGGAGAAACCGGCGTTGCGGTCGGGTGTCCACTGCATGGGCGTGCGGACGCCGTCGCGGTCGCCGAGCCAGATGTTGTCACCCATGCCGATCTCGTCGCCATAGTAGAGCACCGGTGAGCCGGGCAGGGAGAGCAGCAGCGCGGTGAACAGCTCCTGCTGGTTGCGGTCGTTCTCCAGCAACGGCGCGAGCCGCCGGCGGATGCCGATGTTGGCCTTCATCCGCGGGTCCTTGGCGTACTCGGTGTACATGTAGTCGCGCTCTTCGTCGGTGACCATCTCGAGCGTGAGCTCGTCGTGGTTGCGCAGGAAGATGCCCCACTGGCAGTTGGCCGGGATCGCCGGCGTGTTGGCCAGGATCTCGGAGATGGGGAAGCGCGACTCCCGCCGGACGGCCATGAAGATGCGGGGCATCAGCGGGAAGTGGAACGCCATGTGGCACTCGTCGCCACCGGACTCGGACTCGCCGAAGTAGGCCACCACGTCGGCGGGCCACTGGTTGGCCTCCGCGAGCAGCACCCGGCCGGGGAACTCGTCGTCGATCACCTTGCGGCAGTGCCGCAGGAAGGCGTGGGTCTCCGGGAGGTTCTCGCAGTTGGTGCCCTCGGACTCGAAGAGGTACGGCACGGCGTCGAGCCGGAAGCCGTCGATGCCGAGATCGAGCCAGAACCGCAGCACGTCGAGCATCGCGTTCTGCACGGCCGGGTTGGCGTAATTGAGGTCCGGCTGGTGCGAGAAGAACCGGTGCCAGTAGAACTGCCGCCGCACCGGGTCGAAGGTCCAGTTGGACTCCTCGGTGTCGACGAAGATGATCCGCGCGTCCGCGTACCCGTCGTCGCTGTCGCTCCACACGTAGAAGTCGCCGTACGGGCCGTCGGGGTCCCGCCGCGACTCCTGGAACCAGGGGTGCTGGTCCGACGTGTGGTTCATGACCAGGTCCGTGATCACCCGGATGCCCCGCTTGTGCGCGGCGTCGAGCAGGGCGACGAAGTCGTCGACGGTGCCGAACTCGGGCAGCACCTTGTAGAAGTCGCGGATGTCGTAGCCGCCGTCGCGCAGGGGCGAGTCGTAGAAGGGCGGCAGCCAGAGGCAGTCGACCCCCAGCCAGGCCAGGTAGTCGAGCTTGTCGATGAGCCCGCGCAGGTCGCCGGAGCCGTCACTGTCGGAGTCGGCGAACGCCCGCACCAGCACCTCGTAGAAGACCGCACGCTGGAACCAGGTCTGGTCGACCGGGACGTTTCTGGCGTGGTGGAAGTCGTCGGAGGTGGGGTGCTCGACGATGCCGCGCTCGACGTGACTGCCCTCGGCCGGGTCCGGTGGCTGCACCGACACAGTTCCAGCCGTCACGTCAGTCATGACTTCCACGCTAATGCCGAATCGGCCTCGCCACAGGGTGACGGCGGTGCGGGCGCCCGGTTCGGCGAAGCTGATCCTATTTGAGATCGCCTGGTATGCCCGCCGGCTGACCCCGGACCAGCCGCTTGCGCTCCCGCAACAGCTTGCGGGTGGCGTAACGGTGGTTGTGATCACGAGCCGAACGCGCGGCCTCGCCGAGCGTGATCGCCGCCCAGTAGGCGGTGGCGGCCGCGCGGCCGTGCCGCATCGCGTGCAGCCGGACCCGGTTGGCGACCATGATGCCCCACAGCGCGGGCACGTTCCGGGAGTCGCCGCCGTTGTGCACCGCCTCGGCCCCGGGCACGAACGCCAGCCGGAAGCCGTGGTCGGCGGCCCGCAGGGCGAACTCGGTCTCCTCGCTGTAGAGGAAGAAGGTCTCGTCCCACGGGCCCGTGGCGGCCAGGCAGGCGCGGCTGACCATCGTCACCGCGCCGGTGGCCCAGTCGGCCGGGGTGCCGCGGTCGTAGCCGGCCGGGTCGGCGACCACCTCGCCGCGGCCGAGCCGGCTGGCCCGGTTGCCGCCCAGCACCGCCTCGGCCAGGGCGCGCCCGAGGGTGGGCCGGCGGCGCAGCGAGGTCTTGAGGGCCCCGTCGCGCCCGATCAGCCGGGGCACGGCGATGCCGACCCCCGGCTCCGCCAGGGCGGCCAGCAGGTCGGCGGCGCAGCCCTGCCGCAGCCGGGTGGTGGGGCTGAGCAGCAGCACGGCGTCGGCCTCGGGGTCGACCGCCGCTGCGGCGTTGGCGGCGGCCGCGAAGCCACGGTTGCTGTCGAGTTGCACCAGGGTCGCCTCGGGCGCCAGGTCCTTCGCGACGGTCAGGGTGTCGTCGAACGAGCCACTGTCGACCACGACGAGCCGCCAGTCGTCGACACCGGCGAGGCCGGCGGGCAGCGCGGCGAGCAGCGGCGGCAGGTTGGCCGCACTGCGGTAGGTGAGGACCCCCACCGTCAGTCGCATCGCCGCCCCCTCGTCCGCACGAACTGCCACAGCCTGCTGAGGCTAGCGGAGGCGGGCCACCTTTGCGTACGGCTTGACAGATCCTGATCTTGCGTACTCGCGGCGTCTGATGATCAACGGCGGAGGATCGCCCGGCTACGCCGCGTCGGCCTTAGAGCTATCAGCGTCGATGGAGGTAGTCAGATTGTCACAGGGTGAACATGGCACGTTTACCCGATGGGATATTCGAGTAACTCTCGTCACAGTCATTGATCGGGGAATCGACTGTTGGGAGGAGACGGTGACCACCGTCGCGCTCAAGGACGTCAGCAAGATCTTTCCGGACGGCACGGTCGCTGTCGACAACGTGAGCCTCGACGTCAACGACGGCGAGTTCATGGTGCTCCTCGGCCCGTCCGGCTGCGGCAAGTCCACGGTGCTGCGGATGGTCGCGGGGCTCGAAGACCCGTCCGTCGGGGCGATCCTGCTCGACGGCGAGCTCGCCAACGACCTGCCACCGCGCGAGCGCCGGATCGCGATGGTGTTCCAGGACTTCGCGCTCTATCCGCACATGTCGGTCGGCGACAACATCGGCTTCCCGCTGCGGCTGTCCCGGGTCGAGCCGACCGCGCGCGGCGAACGGGTGGCCGACGTCGCCAGCGCGCTCGGCATCGGCGACGTGCTCGGCCGCAAGCCCAACCAGCTCTCCGGCGGCCAGCGGCAGCGCGTGGCGATGGGCCGCGCGATCGTCCGCCGCCCCGGCCTGTTCCTGATGGACGAGCCGCTGTCCAACCTCGACAGCGGCCTGCGGGCCGAGTTGCGGGCCGAGATCTCCGGGCTCGTGCGCGAGCTGGGCGTCAGCACCATCTACGTGACGCACGACCAGGCCGAGGCGCTCACGATGGCCGACCGGGTCGCCATCATGCGCCGCGGCGTGCTGCAGGACGTCGGCACACCGACGCAGGTCTACGGGCGCCCGGCGACCCTCTACGTCGCGGCCTTCCTCGGCAGCCCGCGGATGAACCTGCTGGAGGCGTCGGTCTACGTCCACCTCGACCGCTACGTCACGCTCAACCTGGGCGAGCAGGCCATCTATCTGCCGTGGGACGACATCCGCGCCCGGGCGGTCGCCCACTACCACGGCGAGCGTATCGTCATCGGCATGCGCGCGGAGGCGCTCACCCCGGTCGCGCCCAACAGCCCGGGCGACGTGCTGCAGGGCCGCATCCGCTATCTGGAGCACCACGGGCACGAGTCGCTCGCGTTCCTCGACATCGGCGCGACCGCGGTGGTCGTCGACGAGATGGGCCAGGCACCGGCGGAGCCGGCCAACGAGGGCGGCGCGCTGCGCCGGTTCGGGCACGCGGTGCAGCGGCTCACCAGCCGCACCTCCGGCGCCGACGTCGCGGCGGAGCTCGGCGGCCCGCGCTCCCGCACGAGCGTGCTCAGCGACCCGGGCCGGCACCACCGGCGCCCGGCGGAGCTGGCGGTCCGCCTCGCGCCCTACCCGAACGTGCAGCCGGGCACCGCCCTTTCGGTCTCCGTACGTCTCGATGCCCTGCACTTTTTCGACGATCGCGGCGACCGCATCGATGTGGGGTGGCGCTGATCACACGCGGTGGTCTAGCGTCTGTCGCCACGTGAGTCCAGAGAGGATGGCATCGTGTCGGCTAACAGCCCCGGGCTGCTGATCATCGAGCGGATCCTGCGCGACCGCGGCAGCATCTGGCAACAGATCGTCGACGAGCGCGACCTCAACCGGCTCAGCGGCCAGATGCTCGCCAGCTCGGCCGTCGCCCTCGCCATCTACGGAGCGGTGCTGGGCTTCTTCAACGGCCCGTTGATGGCGCTGACGTCGGCGATCAAGCTGCCGCTGCTCTTCCTCGTCACCCTGGCGATCTGCCTACCCACGCTCTACCTGTTCAACCTCGTCTTCGGTGCGCGCCTGTCGGTCAAGCAGGCCGTCGCGCTGGTCATGGTCGCGATCACGGTGACCGCGATGCTGGCCGTGGCGTTCGCGCCGATCGCGCTGTTCTTCCTGATCACCGCGCCGGACTACGGCTTCTTCAAGCTGCTCAACGTCACGATCCTGGCCCTGTCGGCGATCGTCGGGTTGCGGTTCCTGACCAGCGGCATGCAGGTGCTGCACTCCCACGGCCTGCTCTCCCCGGCCCGCACGCCGGAGCCGGAGCCGGCCCTGGTCGCCGTCGCCACGCCTACGCCGACAGAGACCTTGCCGGCGGAGGAGAAGAAGCCCGCGGTGGTCGGCGCCCCGGCCGCCAACGGCGACGGCGCGACGGCCCCGGCAGCGGTCCCGGCGGCGGCCCCGCCACCACCGGTGCTGGTCGCCCGCTCCGACGAACGCGTCTGGGACCCGGCACAGCAGCGCTACAAGGTCGCCCGCCCGACGGGCGTCGCCACCGAACGCCCGGCGAGCATGACGCTGCTCTACATCTGGATCCTGCTGTTCGGCTTCGTCGGCACACAGCTGGCGTGGACGTTGCGCCCGTTCTTCGGCAACCCGGACTCACCGTTCGCCCTGTTCCGCGAAATCGAGGGCAACTTCTACGCGGAGATCATCCGGACGATCGCCAACCTTTAGCGAGCCAGGAGGAAAGCCGGCGCAGCCAAGGAAGGCCGGCGCGGCCGACGAAGGGTGGCGCGTCAGGGGTCGCGGCGGATTGCGGCTGCGCCGTATTTGGCTGCTGCCGCGTTGGCTGTCGGGCAGGCGCCTGTGTCACGGCCGCAGGCCGTCAGGTCGCAGAGGCGGCAGAGCCAGGCCCCGCCTTCCTTCTCCGCGACGATCCCCGCCATCACCCGGCCGATGAGATCATCCAGAGTGGAGCGTTCGGCAGGAGAGAGCGCGCCCAGCGCCCCCCGCAGGCTCGCGGCCCGGGCCGCCGAGAGGCGTTCGGCGGTCGCCCGGCCCTCGGGGGTCAGGGCGACCGAGCGGGAGCGGCCGTCGCCGCCCGGGCCGCGGGTCACCAGGCCCGCGGCGGCCAGGCGGTCGACGAGGCGTACGGCGCCCGACGGGGTCAGGCCGAGCACCCGGCGGAGTTGGTCGAGCGTCGGGTGGTCCAGGAAGTGCAGCAGCGCCGACAGGGCGGCGGCCGACGACGGGTTGGCTTCGCCCGCCGCCGCCACCGCCGCCGCTGTGCGGTCGGCCACCGCGAGCGCGAAGGCGCCCAGGACGTTGGCCTGATGGTCGAGGGGTTCGTCGCTCACGCCAGGTCGTACCGGATGGTCAGCGGCATGTTCGGGTAGTCCGCGTGGGTCGACACACTCTCCGCCGACCCGCTGATGCCCGCCAGCTCCCCCGTGCCCGAGCCCGGCACGATCGTGCTGGTGCCCCGGGCCGTCGTGCCGTCGAAGGTGCCGTCGCCGCGCAGCACGAAGCTTCCGCTGCGCCCGCCCAGCGACCCCGTGATCTCCATGATGGACACATAGTCGCTGGTGCCGTCGGCGCGGTAGTAGAGCAGCGACTCGAACGCCCCGCCCGTCAGACCGTCGCCGGTGCCGCCCAGCGTGACCTCGGCGCGGGAGAACTTGCGGCCGTCGTCGAACTCGCGGTAGGGCTTCTCGTCCCACGAGGTGATCTCGAGCTTGGTTTCCACGATCTCGGTCATGCCCTCAACGTATGTGTGACTCAATCACATGTCAACCGGAACGCTCTCCTTAGGGGTCGCCCGGAACCAGCCCCCAAAGCCGACCACGACCCTGGACGCCACCGCGCATAGGAAGGCAGCCTACATGTAGAAAACCAACGGCAAGGAGGTACGAGACAGATGCGTCGCAGAAGCGTGCTGGCCGGCGTACTCGGCGGATCGTTCCTGGTCGCCAGCGGCGCCGGACTCTCCGCCTGCGCCACCGTCGACACCGTTGGCAAGGTCGACTTCACCCGACCGCTGCTCATCCCACCCCTGGCCGATTCCAGGACGGACAGCGCCGGCCGGCGCGTGTTCGACCTGCACGCGCGCCGGGGCCGGCGCGACTTCGGGTTCGGCGGCCCCACCCGCACCTGGGGCTTCAACGGCGACCACCTCGGCCCCACGCTGCGCGCCACGCGCGGCGAGCAGGTCATGGTCAACGTCGTCAACGAGCTCGACGAGGACACCTCCGTGCACTGGCACGGCATGCACCTGCCGGCCCGGATGGACGGCGGCCCGCACCAGCCCGTCCGCCCCGGCGCCACCTGGTCACCGACCTGGACGATCAACCAGCCGGCGGCCACGCTCTGGTACCACCCGCACCCGCACGGCCACACCAAGGAACACGTCGCGCGCGGACTGGCCGGTCTGTTCATCCTGGACGACGACGATCCGCACCAGCGCCGGCTCCCGCACGACTACGGCGTCGACGACATCCCCCTGGTGGTCCAGGACGTCGACGTCGACAAGACGGAGCTCCGCGCCAAGAACACCGGCAACCAGCTCTTGGTCAACGGAACCTACGGGCCATACCTCACGATCACGACCGATCGCGTACGCCTGCGCCTGCTCAACGCCGCCGTCTCCCGCACCTTCGCCTTCGGGCTGGCCGACGAGCGCCCCGTCGCCCTCGTCGCGACCGACGGCGGCCTGCTCGACCACCCCGTCACCGTCACCCGGATCCGCCTCTCACCGGGCGAGCGCGCCGAGATCGTCGTGCCGGTCCAGGCCGGCGAGCGGGTCGTCCTGCGGAGCTTCCCACCGCAGACCGGCCGGGGCTTCGACGGCGGGAAGGACCAGTTCGACGTGCTCGAACTGCGCGCGGCGGCCCGGCTGCGCCGCACCGGCGCGATACCCGAGCGGTTCACCGCCATCCCCCGGCTGAACCCGGCCACCGCGGTGGTCAACCGCGACTTCCAGCTCACCGGCACCAACATCAACGGCGAGCAGATGGACATGGACCGGATCGACGCGGTGGTCGAGCAGGGCGCGACCGAGATCTGGACGGTCCGCAACACCGACGGGCAGCGGCACAACTTCCACGTGCACGACGTCCAGTTCCAGGTGCTCTCGGTGGACGGTGACGAGCCGCCGCCGGAGCTGCGCGGCTGGAAGGACACCGTTTTCCTGCCGCCGAAGAGCGAGGTGCGGATCATTCTGCGATTCGCCGATTATGCCGATCCAGACATGCCGTACATGTATCACTGTCACCTGTTGATGCACGAGGACGACGGCATGATGGGGCAGTTCGTGGTGGTCGCGCCGGGTCAGTCCGCGGGCCGCGTCAGCGGGCACGACCACGGCTGACCGGGCCCCTCGAAACAGGGTGATCCACGTAACATCGCTCCAACCCGGTTCGACTAGATTTGACCCGTGCTGGGGCTACCCGATCACGTGACCGCCTGCCTGTTCGACATGGACGGCGTCCTCACGCAGACCGCGACCGTTCACAACGCGGCGTGGACCGAGACTTTCGACGATTTTCTGCGCCGCCGCAGTGAGCGGACCGGCGAGCCGTTCGCGGCCTTCGACCCTCGTTCCGACTATCCGAAATACGTCGACGGCCGCACCCGGGCCGACGGCGTCCGCACCTTCCTCGCGTCCCGGGGGATCACGCTCCCCGAGGGCGACCCCGACGACTCACCCGAGGCCGACACCGTCAACGGGGTCGGCAACCGCAAGAACGCCGTGCTGGTCCGCCGCATCCGCGAAGACGGCGTGGCGGTCTACGACGGCACCGTCGCCTACCTGCACGCCGCCCGGGCCGCCGGACTCAAGACCGCGGTCGTCTCGGCGAGCGCCAACACCCCCGACATCCTGAAGATCACCGGCCTCGGCGAGCTGCTCCAGGCCCGGGTCGACGGCAACGTCGCGCGGGCCGAGAAGCTGCCCGGCAAGCCGGCCCCCGACACCTTCCTGCGCGGCGCCGAGCTCCTCGGCGTCGCCCCGGCGCACGCGGCCGTCTTCGAGGACGCACTCGCCGGAGTGGAGGCGGGCCGGGCGGGCAACTTCGGCATCGTCATCGGCGTTGACCGCGTGGGCGGCAACCATGGCGCCGACCTGAAGGCACACGGCGCCGACGTCGTGGTGCGCGACCTTTCTGAACTGCTGGAGGGCACGGCATGATCCGCGAGCGGGCCTATCCGGTCGAGGCCTGGCACGTCCGGGAGACGAGGCTCGACCTCGACGTGCTGGCGCAGGCCGAGTCGGTCTTCGCGCTCGGCAACGGGCACATCGGGATGCGCGGCAACCTCGACGAGGGCGAGCCGCACGGCCTTCCCGGCACCTACCTCAACTCGTTCTACGAGCTGCGCCCGCTGCCCTACGCGGAGGCGGGCTACGGCTTCCCGGAGTCGGGCCAGACCGTGGTCAACGTGACCAACGGCAAGCTGATCCGGCTGCTGGTCGACGACGAGCCGTTCGACGTGCGCTACGGCGAGCTCGACGCGCACTCCCGGGTGCTCGACCTGCGGGCCGGCACGCTCGACCGGGTGGTCCAGTGGCGTTCGCCCGCCGGCCGCGCGGTCAAGGTGCGCAGCACCCGGCTGGTCTCGTTCACCCAGCGCTCGATCGCCGCGATCCGCTACGAGGTCGAGGCCGTCGACGAGCCGCTGCGGCTGATCGTCCAGTCGGAGCTCGTGGCCAACGAGGAGCTGCCCGGGCAGAGCCGCGACCCCCGGGTCGCCGCCGTGCTGGAGCGGCCGCTGCAGATCGAGGAGCGGGTCACCGACAAGACCAGCGGCCTGCTGATCCACCGCACCAAGCGCAGCGGCCTGCGGGTCGGCGCCGCGATGCAGCACGACATCGAGGGCCCGGCCAAGACCAACATCAACACCGAGTCGCACGACGACTGGGCCCGCACCACCATCGCCTGCGTGCTCAAGCCCGGCGAGAAGCTGGTCGTGGTCAAGCTGCTGGCCTACGGCTGGTCCAGCCGGCGCTCGCTGCCCGCGATCCGCGACCAGGTCAGCGCCGCGCTGGCCGCCGCCGAGTTCTCGGGCTGGGACGGCCTCGTCCGCGAGCAGAAGGAATACCTCGACACGTTCTGGGACGCCGCCGACGTGCAGGTCGAGGGCGACTCCGAGGTGCAGCAGGCGGTCCGGTTCGGCCTCTTCCACGTGCTCCAGGCGGGCGCGCGGGCCGAGCTGCGACCGATCGCAGCCAAGGGCCTGACCGGTCCCGGCTACGACGGCCACGTCTTCTGGGACACCGAGATGTTCGCCCTGCCGGTGCTGACCTACACCCAACCGGTGGCGGTCGCGCACGCCCTGCGCTGGCGGCACGCCACCCTGGAGATGGCCCGCGACCGGGCCAAGCAGCTCGGGTTGCGCGGCGCCGCGTTCCCCTGGCGCACGATCCGCGGCCAGGAGTGTTCGGGCTACTGGCCGGCCGGCACGGCCGGGTTCCACGTCAACGCCGGCATCGCCGACGCCGTCCGCCGCTACGTCCAGGCCACCGGCGACGTCGACTTCGAGCGCGAGGTCGGCCTCGAGCTGCTCGTCGAGACCGCGCGGCTGTGGCACTCGCTGGGTCACCACGACCGGCACGGCAAGTTCCACATCGACGGTGTGACCGGGCCCGACGAATACACCGCGGTCAAGAACGACAACATCTACACCAACCTGATGGCCCGGCGAAACCTGCTGGTCGCCGCCGAGTGCGTCAACCGGCACAGCGAGCGGGCCTGGCGGCTCGGCGTCGACGACGAGGAGACCGCCGCCTGGCGCGACGCGGCCGCCAACATGCACATCCCGTACGACGAGGAGTTGGGCGTCCACCCGCAGGTCGAGGGGTTCACCCGCTACCAGGAGTGGGACTTCGACAACACGCCGCCGGAGAGCTACCCCCTGCTGCTCAACTACCCCTACTTCGACCTCTACCGCCGCCAGGTGGTCAAGCAGTCCGACCTCGTGCTCGCCATGCACTGGGCCGGCGACGCCTTCACGGCCGAGCAGAAGCTGCGCAACTTCGACTACTACGAGCGGCGTACGGTCCGGGACTCGTCGTTGTCGGCCTGCACCCAGGCGGTCGTCGCGGCCGAGGTCGGCTATCTCGAGCTCGCCCACGACTACCTGGGCGAAGCCGCGCTGATGGACCTGCACGACATCCACAACAACACCCGGGAAGGGCTGCACATCGCCGCCCTGGCCGGTGCGTGGCTGGGTCTGGTCGCCGGCTTCGGCGGCCTGCGCGACCACGAGGAGCAGCTCACCTTCGTGCCGCGGCTACCCGCTCGGATCAACCGGCTGGAGTTCTCGCTGATGTGGCGCGGCATGCGGCTGCGGGTCGACGTCCGCCAGCACGAGGTGACCTACTCGCTGCGCGACGGCGACACCGACCACAGCCTCGACCTCACCCACCACGGGGAGCCGGTCACGGTGACCTGTGAAAAAGAGGTCAGGATGCCGATCCCGCCGATCGAGCCGCACCGGCGGCAGCCCCGCCAGCCCGCGGGTCGGGCACCGGCACGGCGGCCGGCGCCCGACGCGAGGCGGCGTTAGGCGCTCAGAGGAGCGACAGGTGCACGTGGTTGGTGTGATCGCTGGACGGATCACCGCCGACGCCGCTGTAGGGCTTCCAGTTGCCCGTCGACGGTAGCCAGACCTGGCGGTACCAGATCACGTAGAGGATGCCCAGCTTGTCGGCGTTCTTGACGAGGAACGCCGCCAGGTTGTTGCCGTAGAACCGGTCACCGCCCTGGGCGTCACCGCTGCCGAAGTCGTTGGTCTTGAAGACCGAGAAGTCGCAGGCGCGCCCCTTCGGATGCTCGAAGGGGCCGCCGTCGCGGTGGCACGAGACGAACCGCTTGTAGCCCAGCCGCTGGGTCTCCTTGAGCGCGAAGAGCGTGCGCGCCGTGATGCACCCGTTGGTGGTCGGGTCGTCGACGTTGCACGACTGCGGCGGGAACGAGCCGTCCGCGGACCGCGGCGACTGCCTGGCCGTCGGCAGGTTCGCGTACACGTTGCCGTTGACCGTCTTGCCGCCGGCCAGCTTGAACGCCTTCTCCACATCGGCCTTCTGCTTGGCCATCACGGTCAGCTGGGCCTGCTCGCGCTTGACCTCGAGGTCGAGTTGGGCCTTGGCCTCGTTGGCCCGCCGTTGGTTCTCGGCCAACTCGGTGAGCTGCGCGTTGTCCAGGGAGTTGAGCATGTCGAGCGTCTCGGCCCGGGCCAGGAAGTCGTTGCTGTCACGGCTGTTGAGCATCATGAGGACCGGGCCGAGCCGGCCGTTCATGTAGTTGTGGCGGGCGATCTCGGCGACCTGCGGGACCAGCGCGGCCCGGCGCACGTCCAGCCGGACCAGCTCCTTGCCGAGCGCGTCCTGCTTCTTCTTCGCGTCGGCGGCCGCGTTCTTCGCCTCGACGAAGGCTCGGCTGGTCCGCTCGATCGCGTCGTCCAGCAACTCGTTCTTGCCGCCCTCGGCGGGTGCCGCCGGGGTCGGGCTGGGGTTGGGTGCGGCGACCGCGGCCGGGGCGAGGGCAAGGCTCACCAACAGCGTCACGGTCCCCACGAGGGCTGCGCGCGGGGCAATCGCGCGCGGACGTCCTGTGCGCGTCATTCACGTTCCTTCGGTCGGGCCGCCGACCGGGTTAGCTGACGGGTTCGGGACGGAACAACCCCTACCGCATTGCGCGGACTCACCCCAAGGGAACTCTGGGTCCCCGGCTCGCCTCACGGCGATTAGGCGGCAGCGGCGCCGGAGTCACCGGGGGGATGATCCGGCTGAAGCCGGGGCCAGCTTAACCGATCCTGACCTATTCTTCGCAAGCATCGAAAGGCGCCTTCTTTGTACGCGGAATGCGTTACGTACCAACGACTTTCGGTCACCAAAGGCGCCCTTAAGAAAGCGTTCGGAAAAACGTGAAAGAAGCGGGACGCAACCGCCCCCGTCAGCCGAACGTGTGGTCAATCGGGTGTTCATTTCGAGTTGGCCGGTTTGGCTGGACACGGCGGCCCGCGGGACCGCTAATGGAGTCACCCCGACCGGGCTCCCGGACGGCACACCTACCTCACCGAACGCCGCCGCCGGCCCTGCCCACCGACGGCGGCGGACGACCGCACTCATCGGAGGCGCCGTGGACGACATCGCCGTCCTCACGGAGCGCGCTGCGGAGATCTACGTCGCGGCCGCGGGATTTCGGGTCGGCCCCATCGGCCGGGTCGGCGTCGAGGTCGAGTACCCGGTGCGAGATCCGCGGACGCCGCTGGCGCGGCCGTCGATCGACCGGCTGACCGCGGCCACCGCCCACCTGGGCCCACTGCCCGGCGGCGGCCAGATCACCATCGAGCCCGGCGGCCAGTTGGAGATCTCGTCCGCGGTCGGCGCGTCCCTCGTGGACTGTGTCGACGCGAACCGGGCCGACCTGTCGGTGGTGCGGTCGGCCTTGGCCGCCGACGGCCTCGTGCTCGACGGCACCGGCCTGGACGCGCACCGCACACCCGAACTGATCACGACGAACCCGCGCTACGTCGCGCTCGCCGAATACCACGGCCGCTCCGGCGGCAAGGGCCTCGCGGTCATGTGCAACTCGGCCTCGGTGCAGGTCTGCCTGGACTCGGGCGACGACTCCGACGGCTGGGCCGGCTACCGGATGCGCTGGTGGCTCGCGGACGCGATCGGCCCGGTGCTGCTGGCGGCGTTCGCCAACTCGCCGCGGACCGTGCGCGGCCACCGCTGGGTCTCCTACCGGCAGGCGCTGCGGTTCGGCACCGACGCCACCCGGACCCGCGCACCCCGCCGCGGCGGCGAGCCCCGGGACGACTGGGCCCGCTACGCCCTGCGGGCCAACGTGGCGATGATCGCCGAGCCGGAGCCCGCGGCCTGGCAGGTTCCGACCGGTCTGACGATGCGCTCCTGGCTGCGCGGCCACGGCCCGCGCCCGGTCACCCTGGCAGACCTGGAACGCCACCTCGGCACCCTGGTCCCACCGGTACGCCCGCGCGGCTACCTCGAGTTCCGCATGATCGACCAGCAGCCGGGCGACGGCTGGGTCGTGCCGCTGGCGGTGGTCAGCGCGCTGCTCGACGACCCGATCGCGGCCGACGCGGCCGCGGCGGCGACCGAGCACCTGCGCTCGCCCCTGCGCCGGCACCGCGACTGGCTGGCGGCGGCCCGCACGGGTCTGCGCGACCCGCAACTCGCGACGGCGGCCCTGACCTGCTTCACGGCGGCCGCGGCGGCCCTCGACCGCCGGGGCGCCGGGCCGCGCATCCAGCAGGCGGTGGCGGCGTTCATCGAGCGCTACGTGGCCCGCGGCGCCTGCCCGGCCGACGACCCGGTCCCACCGGCCACTTTCACGGAGCCCGCCCTAGGTTAGGGGGCTAACCCGGCAGGCAGAGGGTGATCGCGGCGGGGACTGCGCGGACCTTGAGCTTCTTGGCCGCGTCGCGTGCGCCGCCGTCCATCTCGTAGATGAGCGGCTCCGCCAGGTCCACCCGGATCTTGCGGCCCGTCGTAATCTTGATGAACGGCGAGCCGTCGGAGCGGCCCGTGGCCATCCGCCCGAGCGTGCGCGCCCATTCCAGCGCGCCCTCGGCGGTGGCCACGCCGACCTCCAGCCGGCCGTCGTGCGGGTCGGCGTCGTCGAACGCGCGGATGCCGCCGGTGATGGTGCCGACGTTGCCGAACAGCACACAGCTCGCCGCGCCCGCATACCACTCCTCGCCGTCGACCGTCACCCGCATCGGCACCGCGCCGTCGCGGACGTGTCGCGCACCGGTCCAGGCGTACGCGAGCCGGCCGAGCCGGTCCTTGAGCCCGCGGTCCGCGTCCCGGATCAACTCGCCGTCGAAGCCGGCCCCGGCCATCACCGCGAAGTGCTCGCCGTTGACCCGGCCGACGTCCACGGACCGGCGCTTGCCGTGCAGGCCGATCTCCACCGCCTCGGCGAGGTCTTCCGGGATCTCCAGGTTGGCGGCGAGCAGGTTGGCCGTGCCGGCCGGCAGGATGGCCAGCGGCACGTCGTCGGCGCCCGCCCGGGCCAGCGCGTCGACCGTGCGCTGCACCATCCCGTCGCCGCCCCAGACGAAGATCAGCTCCGCGCCCGCGTCCAGCGCCTTGCGTACCTTCTTCGGCGCTTTCCGGCTCTTGGGCACCTCGTACCAGAGGGGTTCGATCACGCCCGCGTCGGCGAGCAGGCGCCGCAGTTCCGGCAAGCCGCCGTCGAGGCTCTTCTTCCGATGGGCCACCACCGCGACCTTGTCCGCCATGGCGACGAGGTTTACCCCGGCAGCGCCGCCCGTACGCCTGGCTCCGTGCCGAACTCCGGGTGTCGCAGCACGCCCGGCCACTGCGGGCCGTTGTTACGCAGGAAGTATTCGATCCCGGTGTCCCAGGTGTGCCCGCCGGCCCGCCGGTGGTAGAGGTAGCCGAGCGGGTGGGTCCGGTAGATCAGGCCGCCCGCCCGCGTGACGCGCTCGATCAGGCCCCGGTCGATCGACCGCGGCACCGGCCGCCAGCCACCGATCTCCTCCAGGTCGCCCCGGCTGATCAGCATCGTGCCGCCGGCGACCACCTTCGCGTAGTTCTCGGCACCCGCGCTCTCCCGGCGCACCGTGATGCCCAACGCGTGCAGGTAGACGAAGTCGGCGGTCTTGCCGACCAGCGTCGCGCCGGAGACGAGCCGGGCCAGCACGAGGTCCCAGACGTGCTCCGGCCCGTACGTGTCGTCATCGTCGATCTTGGTCAGCAGGCTGCCCCGCGCGCGCATCGTGGCCCGGCCGATCGCCTCGCCGAAGCCGTACCGCTGCTCTGGCCCGATCGTCATTAGCTCGACCGGCCGGGTGCAGCGCGCGACCTGGCCCAGCAGCTCGGCCGACGGGTGCGTCCCGTGCAGGCAGAGCACGATCTCGAGATCCGGGTACGTCTGCCGTTCGATCGCGGCGATGGCCGGGGCGACGTGCTCGAGCCGGCGGGTCACCAGCAGCACGCTGACCGGCGGCGGGGCGGTCAGCGCCGGGAACGTCGCGCCGGCCAGCCGGGGCAGCGCGAACGCGGTGGCATGCTGGCGCAACGCCGCCCGGCGCTGGCGGACCGCCCGTGCCTCCCACTCGAGCTCGTCCGCGGCCGGCGGCGGCAGGTCGCCCAGCACCAGCGGGCGCAGCTCGTCGGCGAGCAGGGCGGCGACGGGCGGGCGCAGCCGGGGCGCGTGGACGAGCACGCCGGCCGCCGCGAGCCGCACCAGCACCGCCGCCTCGCGGGCCGGATAGACGCAGGGCGCCTGGGCGCAGTGCACGATGCCGACCTCGACCAGGGCGGCCACGGACTCCGGCGGCAGGCGGTGGTCGTCCATCCGGCCCCGGGCCAGCACTCCCGCGGGCCCGTCGATCCGCCAGCCGTGCTCCTCGAAGACCAGTTCGGCGCGGGGCACCCGCCGGCCGAACGGGCCGTACCGCCCGACGTAGGCCTCGACGTCGACCAGCACCGTGCGGCCCACCCCGGCCGCACCGGCCCGGATCACCCCGCCGTACAGGGGATCCGGCGTCTCGCCGGCCGGCGGCAGCGGTGCGCCGTCGGCGCTGAGCACAAGGTCGTGCGGGCGGATGTCGGCGTCGGTCGGCAGCGCGCCGCTGACCACCGCCACGTTGGCCGTCGCGCCCACCCACGGCGGCGCGACCTCCTGCGCGGTGATGTCGGCGCTGACCGCCCGGGGCAGGGGCCGCACGGAGCTGAACACGGGCAGCACGGCCATGATCAGCTTGCGCAGCGGCGCGGGGCGACGCAGCTCCAGCCCGACGGTGGCCCGGCCGCGGTCGGCCGTGGGCAGGTCGACCCGGTGCGCGACCAGGTGTGGCACCGGGCCGAGCCGGCCCGACCAGGTGCTCTGTGGGTTCTGCCAGTCCTCGACGAAGACGGTCAGCTCGCGCACCATGGTGCCGCCGACCGGGTGGTCCAGCAGCCGGCGGAGATCCGCGAGCGAGGCGGCGCCCACGCACATCGTGGTGACCCAGGTGCCCGGCCCCAGCGGCGCCGCGGAACGCTCCGGCGAGTCGATCACCCGCAGCCGGGCGCCGAGCATCCCGACGGGCCAGGCCCGCCCCGGCGCGGGACGCGGGCCGGCGAAGATCCGCCACCGGCGGAAACGGCTCCGGTGCTGGTCCGCCGCCACGCGACGCCCCCTTCGTGCCGGAAACCCCCGTTGACCGGCACATTTAACGTAGCGTCCAGGCGGGGTGGATTTCCGCTGGATACACTCACGACCGTGCCGACCCCGAACGACGCAGCCGAGCCGGTCCGGATCTTCCGCAACGACTGGAGCGTCCTGGAGCCGCCCGAGATCGGCGCCTGGAGTCCCACGAAGACCGTTTCGGTGGTCATTCCGGCCTACAACTGCCAGGAGTCGCTCAACCTGACGCTGGCCGCGCTGGCGCACCAGACCTACCCCGAGGAACTGCTCGAGGTCGTGATCGCCGACGACACCAGCGACCCGCCGATCGAGCTGCCGAAGATCCGTCCGGCCAACACCCGGATCGTCCGGGTCGCCGACCACTCGGCGGGTTGGGGCCGGGCCAACGCCCTGCACGTCGGCGCCACCAACAGCACCGGCGAGATCCTGCACTGGCTCGACGCCGACATGGTCGTCTTCCCCGCGCACGTCGAGGCGCAGGTCCGCTGGCACCACGTCAGCGACGATGTCGTCACGCTCGGCTACAAGCGCTTCGTCACGAGCTGGGCCACGCCGGAAGAGGTCGCCGAGCGGTGCGCGGCCGGCACCATCGACACGCTGTTCGCCTTCGAGGACACCGAGCCGCACGACTACGTCGAGAAGATCATCGACGACACCGACCAGCTGCGGGCCGGCGACCACCTCAACTTCCGGGCCCACGTCGGTGCGACGGCCGCGCTGACCCGCCGGCTCTACGAGGAGACCGGCGGGCTCGACACCAGCCTGCGGCTCGGCGAGGACACGGAGTTCGGCTACCGGCTGACCCAGGCGGGGGCGGCCTTCGTACCCGAGCCCAAGGCCGGCAGTTGGCACATGGGTCCGACCAACATGATGCAGCGCGGCGAGGCGCTGCGCCGCTACAACTGGCCGTTCCTGGCTGACCTGATGCCGCAGCCGCGCTGGCTGCGCTCGGTCGGCAACCGGAGCTGGCAGGTCCCGCTGGTCACCGCGGTGGTCCGGGCCGAGGGCAGCTTCGAGCTGGTCAAGACGTGTGTCGACCTGCTGCTGATGAGCGACCTGACCGACATGCGGATCTTCCTGGTCGGTGACTGGGCGTCGCTCGACAACGGGCGGATGTCGGTGCTCAAGGACCCCAACCTGGACCTACGGCTGGTCGAGGCGACCTACCGGCACGAGCCGCGGGTCGCGTTGGTGGCCTCGGCGCCCGAGGACGTGTTCCCCTCGCCGTACCGGATCAACGTCCCCGTCAGCGCCGGCGTCGACGCCAACACGGTGCGGCGGCTGGTCAACATCGCCAACCGGTGGCAGGTCGGGCTGGTCCGGGTGCTCGCCCCCAAGGAGAACGCGCCGGAGCAGACGCTGGCCCTCTGGCGCACCTCGGCCCTGCGCCGGGCCGCCCGGGCGAAGCGCCCGGACGAGTCCTGGGAGAAGGCGGTCGTATCGGTGGCCGGCGAACGCTGGGTCAGCGCCCGCGACTTCGCCGTGGCAAATCTGGCCGAGTGGCCGGCGGAGGAGTTGGTCTCGCCGCTGCCGCGGCTGGTCGCCCGACCGACTTTGGGCAACAAGGTCAGCTTCCTGGGCGTCGACACGATCCCGGTGGGGGGTGCGCGTTCGCTGGCGCTCGCCACCCGTTTCGTCGCCATGCGCGTCGCGGGCGCGGCCAGCCGCACGCTCCGCACGAGGTTGGTCCGCCGGGGCGAGTAGGGCGACCGGTCAGCCGGCGGCGACGACGCGGAGCACGCCGCGTTCGTCCGGGCCGACGCGCACCGGGCCGGCCGCCCTCTCGGTCAGGCGCGGGCCGGCCAGCAGCGGCACGGTCTCGCCGTCCGGTCCGGGCAGCGCCGCTCGCCATGTCGCGGGCGGCTCGGCTGGGACGCCGGGACGGCCGATCGCGGCCGTCAGGTCCGCCAGCGGCACCCGGGCCATCCACTTCGGACCGGCCGCGATCACCGGGTACGCCAGCGACGGCACGCCGGGCGCACGCTCCAGGTGGAACAGCGTCCCCGGCGCGAGGTGACCGAACCCGTCGACGTAGAGATCGCCGGCGTCCTCGCCCGCCTCCGCCGCGAACACCTCCGGCTGGTCCACCGCCACTCGCAGCACCCCGCCGCGGACCACGGGCGCCACCAGCGCGCCGCCGACCCAGCGCGACGGCAACGCGATCGGATCCGTGACCCGCAACAGCCCCCGCGCCGCGCCCCGGGCGGGCGCCACGTTGACGGTCCACTCCCCCGGCGCCCAGCCGGCTTTGCCGCGCAGCCGGGAAGGGGACAGCGTCCCCGCACCGCCGACAGCCGGCAGCGCCACGGCCCGAGCGCCCGGTGCGCCCTCGCGCAGCCAGAGCAGCCCCACCGGCGCCGAGGACCCGGCGAGCGAGATCCGGAGCCGGTCGCCGGACCACCGCACGCCGGCGGCCCGCACCACCGGGGCAACCGGGTCCCGCCACGCGGCCATTCCACCGGCGGGCGCCACGCCGGACCCCACCACGCCTTCACCTGGCGCCGCACCGGACCCCGCCAGGCCGCCGCCCGGGGCGGCGCCGGACACCGCCACGCCGCCGCCTGCCGTCTTGCCGGCCCGTACCCTCGAGACCAGCTCGACCACCGCGTCGATCTCGCCGTCGCGGGTCAGGCGCCAGGCCTCCGCCAGCCGGCTCGGCAGGCGGGACAGCACCCCGTCGTCCACATCGGCCAGGAACGCCGCCGCGAGCTTGCGGAACCGGTGCCGGTAGGCCTCGTCCGCGTCCGGCAGCACCTCCAGCACCAGCCGCAGGTCGCTCTGCAGCGCGGTCTCCGCGTACCAGGTCGCGAACGACCCCTCCAGCGCCGACAAAGCGCTGACCACCGCCGCGAACCGGTCGTCCAGGTTGCGCTGCTCGGCCAGCCGCTGGCTGATCGACGGGTCCCCCGGCGGCCGCTGCCGCCAGTAGTAGACCGGCAGCCCGACCACGTCGACCTGCCGGCTCCGCCCGTACAGCGGCACCGTCACCGGAATGTCCTCGTAGTGCACACCCTCCGGAAAGCGCGTGTCGCCCCAGAACGACCGTCGCCACACCTTGTTGCACGCGAGCCGGTCGTACACGAGATACCGGTGCGCGCGCGGGTCGACCGCCAGCCGGGTCTCCCGGTGCGTGCCCCGGTGCAGCGGCGACGGCGACAGCTTTCCGGAGGTCAGTAGCGCGACGTCGCCGGTCGCGAAGTCCGAACCCGTTTGCTCGAGCGCGTTGACCAACACCTCGAACGCGTACGGCGGCAGCACGTCGTCGGCGTCGACGAAGGCGAGATAGTCCCCGCCGGCCACCGCCGCACCGGCGTTGCGGGCGGCCCCGAGGCCGTGGTTCGACTGGTGCACCACCCGGAACCGCGGGTCACGCTCCGGCCACGCGTCCGCGAGATCCCCGCTCCCGTCGGTCGACCCGTCGTCGACCAGCACGACCGAGAGATCGCGATAGGTCGACGCAGCGAGCGATTCGAGGCAAATGTCCAGGTAGCGGGCAACGTTGTGCACCGGAACCACGACCGTCAGCATGATCAGTCCTTGAAGACCGTCTCGACCACCCGCCGCGCGGCCTGGCCGTCCTCCAACGACGTGAACCGGCGGCGGAACTCGGCCCGGGCCTTGGCCGCCGCGTCGCCGGCGTACGAACCCGTCCGGAACGCGTCCAGCAGGTCGTCGAGCGTCAGCGCGACCGCGCCCGGCGGCTCCGCCACGACGTCGAAGTAGACGCCCCGGATCATCCGGTACGCCTCCCAGTCGGGCGCGTAGATGACGATCGGCCGGTCCAGCACCGCGTAGTCGAACATCACCGACGAGTAGTCCGTGACGAGCACGTCGGCGGCCAGATAGAGATCCTCGACCGACGGGTACGCGGAGACGTCCCGTACACCCGGCAGGTCGACCGGATCCGGCGCGGCGCCGGAACGGTCGTGGAAGTAGTGGCTGCGCATCAGCAGCACCGCGTCGTCGCCGGCCGCCGCCCGTACCCGCTCGGGGTCGAACGGCGGGTGGTAGCCGGGCAGGTGCTCGCGGTGCGTCGCGGCGTAGAGCACCACCGGCTGACCCGGCCGCAGCCCCAGCGACGCGCGCACCCGGGCCACCTCGTCCGGGGTGGCCGACGCCAACCGGTCGTTGCGCGGGTAGCCCGTCTCCAGCGTGCGGTAGCGGCACGGGTAGGCCCGCTCCCACATCTGCGTCGTGAACGCGTTGGCCGTGATGCTGTAGTCCCAGCGGTCCGCCCGGCGCATCTGCCCCGCGAAGTCCGCGTCCTGCACGCCGCCGGGATAGTCCTGCTGGTCGAGCCCCATCACCTTGAGCGGCGTGCCGTGGTGGGTCATCACGTGCGTGCTGCCCGGCCGCTTGACCACGTAGTTGGGCCAGTTGACGTTGTTGATCAGGTAGGTCGCCTGCGCGAGCGCCCGGAAGTAGGCGCGCGTGCCGGCCACCACGTAGGGCACGCCCGGCGGCAGGCTGCTCACCTTGTCGCGGCGCACGACCCAGACACCGCGTACGTCCGGCGCGAGTTCCCTGGCCTTCTCGTAGATCGCCGCGGGGTTGCAGGCATAGCCGCGGTACCAGTAGGCGGCGTAGAGCGCCAGGCGCGGATCCTGGGGCCGGCGCAACTCCGCGTGGTAGTAGGCGCGCAGCGCGGCCTTCCGGCCGAGCCGGGCGGCGCCCTTGCCGCGTCGCGCCGCCCGCACGGCGACCGCCCCGCCGGCCTTGGCGCCCTGTGCGCGGCGGAAGCCGAACCGCAGCGCCTGGAACGTGCGGTGCCGGCCGGCGGCCACGAGCCGGTGCTTCAGGCCGTCCATGCCACCCGGCACCGGGTAGCCGCCCGGCGGCAGGAAGCGGTGGTAGTGCGCGTTCATCTCCGTGAAGAACCGGGCCCGCATCTCGTCGGGCAGCCGGTCGTCGTTGCCCCGGACGATCAGGAAGTGCCAGATCATCCGGCGGAACAGCAGCCCGCGCAGCTTGTCGGCGCCGGGACGGCTGTCGTCGAAGGTGTCGAAGACCTCGGCCCAGTTGGTGAAGATCGCGAAGTGCCCCTCGCCGACCGTACGGGTGGCCGCGCCGACCCGCCGCTGGCGGTAGTGCACGCCGACCCGGTCGAGCACGGTGATGCGGTCGGCGGCCATCAGGACGCGGTAGGTGAACGGGACGTCCTCGTACCAGCCGGTCTTGAACTGGAACCCGGTCGACAGCAGCAACGACCGCCGAATGATCTTGTTCCACGGGGTGTGCAGGATCTCGATCGCCTTCGGCCACTCGTGCAGGGCGAAGACCTCAGGGGCCGCGGCGAAATTGTTCCGTGAGGCGTCGACGGTGCCGTCCCAGTGCGACCGGACGTGGTCGACGACCACGACGTCGGGATCGAGGTGGGCGATCCGGGCCGCCACCGCCGGCACGATGCCGTCGGCCAGCCAGTCGTCGCTGTCGACGAACCAGACGTACGCACCGGTGGCGATCTCGAGGCCGCGGTTGCGGGCCGGCCCCTGACCGCCGTTGCGTTCCAGTGTGAGAACCGTCACCCGGGGGTCCCGGGCCGCGTACTCCGCCAGAATATCGGCGCTGCCGTCCGTCGACCGGTCGTCGACCGCGATCAACTCGACCGGCACCGAGTCGTCGGCGAGCAACGAGTCGAGACACTGCCGCAGGTACGACCGGACGTTGTAGACCGGAACAACGAAGCTGATCAGAGGGCTGCCATTGCCGCCCGGTTCCGCCACCAGATCACACTGCCCAACGCGAAGGTAAACAACAGGTAAGCAGCGATCGTAACCGTCGTGGCGGCGGCCTGCCCGAAAGCACAGCCGAGGGCGAGCACGAGAACCCGGCCGTCCCAGCCCAGGCCCCACCGGTGCAGCCAGCCGCCGGTCTCCCGTTTCTCCAGCTTGGCGGTGAGGTCGTAGTGCCAGAGGGCGAGCGCGAACAGCAGCAGGAAGGTGCCCCAGGCCGGCACGTCGAAGCCGACCCCGATGGCGATGACGAAGAGGTATTCGGCGGCCCGCAGCGCGGCCGGCACGAGGTAGTCCAGCGGCCGGTCGTGCGGCGCCGCGGCGGGCAGCGCGGCCACCAGCAGCGCCACCGCCGCGCTGAGCGTCACCGTGCGCAGGTCGCCACCCCCGAGCCCGGCGTACGCGAGGGCCAGGAACAGGGCGGCCACCAGCACCGCGGCGACGGCGCCGGCGAGCGGCCCGCCGACCCGGAACCGGCTCAGCGCCCGGGCGATCGGGCCGTCGTCACGCTGCTCGCCGGCCGCGACGCCGGTGAAGGCGGAGACCCGCATGCCCCGGGCGCGCAGGGTACGCAGCCCGAGCGTGTAGGCGAACGCGACCACGATGCCGGCCAGCACGGCGACCAGCGCGATCCGCGGGCCGAAGAGGGCACCGAGCAGCGCCATCACCGCCCACCGCTCGCCGATCGGGAACGCGGCCGTGCGCTTGAGCCAGTAGGCGGGCGAGCCGGTGTCGCCGCGGACCCGGGCCGAGACGGCGCCGAGCCGTCCCGCCACCCCACCCGTCGACGGGGCGGCGACCGGCACGCGGGCCGCCACGTCGTGCAGCGTGCCGTACCAGGTGTCGGTCATGTGCCGCACGGTCTGGAGGCCGATCGCCGTGATCGCCAGCGGCCAGGCCCCGGCCAGCCCGGCGCTCTCCGCGCCCACGGCGAGACCGGCGTAGACCAGGTACTCCTTGGCCCGGTCGGCGATCGTGTCGAGCCAGCCGCCGAACACGCTGAACACGCGCGTGTAGCGGGCGAGTTGCCCGTCGACGCAGTCGAGCACGAAGCCCAGGTAGAGCAGGACCCCGGCGAGCAGCCAGGCGGGCCGGCCGCCGCCCCAGGCGAACAGCGCCGCAGCCCCCGCGACCACCACGACGGAGATCGCGGTCACCTGGGTCGGCGTCAGCCGCAGCCGGGCCGCCGCCCGGGTCACGTGCGGCGACCACGTGCTGACGAAGTAGGTGGTGAAGAAGTCGTCCTGCTCCTTGACCGCGAGCCGCAACTCCGCGCGGTCCGAGTCGACGGCCGCGACGGCGGCCAGCGCGGCGGGGATCTCCGCGGGCGCGGTGACGCGCCGGGCGACCAGCAGCCGGACCCGCTGCGCGGTGACGGTGACGCCGGCGGCCAGCAGGCCGGCGAGCATCGGACCCGAGGCGTCGGTCAGCGCGGGAAGGTCGGCCACGCCCACCCGGACGAGCCCACCGGCGACCCCGGTCGGATCGCCGGGCACGAGCTGGCCGCGCTCCTCGCGGACGGGTTCGCCCGGCCCGTCGGGCAGCACCAGGGCAACGGTCCCGGCGCCGGGCGCGGTGACCACGTGGCGGATCACCGCATCGTGCGCGACGAGGTCGCCGGCGCAGACCAGCACCGGCTCGGACCGGTCGGCCGGCAGCGTGTGCCGCACCTCGCGCACGCCGGCGGCGCGGAGTTGGGCGGCGAGCCGTTCCAGCAGCGCCGGGTCGGGGCCCGGCAACAGGACGGCTACGGTCACGCGCGGACGACCGCGTTGTAGGCGTCGAGCGCGTCCTGGACCGAGCCGTCGGTCATCAGCTTGCCCGCGTTGAAGTAGAGCCCGCGGTTGCAGAACCGGGTCAGGTCACCCTCGTTGTGGGAGACGAGCACCAGGGTCCGGCCCTCGGCGAGCAGCCGCTCGATGGTCGCGTAGCACTTCTTGCGGAACTCGGCGTCGCCGACCGCCATCACCTCGTCGACCAGCAGGATCGGGTGCGACAGCTGGGCGATCACGGAGAAGCCGAGCCGGACCTTCATGCCGGACGAGTAGTGCCGGACCGGGGTGTCGATCGCCTTGCTCACCTGGTCGCCGGCGAAGTCGACGATCTCGTCGAACGTCTTCTTGAGGAAGTTGCTCGACAGGCCGTGCAGCGAGCCGACCAGGTGCACGTTCTCGCGGCCGGTGAGGTCGTTGGAGAAGCCCGCCGAGAGCTCCAGCAGCGGCGCCACCCGGCCGCGGACGGTGATCTTGCCCTCGTCCGGGATCAGCACGCCGGCGATCAGCCGCAGCAGCGTGCTCTTGCCCGTGCCGTTGCGGCCGATGATGCCGATCGCGTCGCCCGGGTTGATGGCGAAGTTGACGTCGCGCAGCGGCCAGAACTCGCCCGGGTTGGGCTGCCGCCCGCCGCGGTGGATGAACATCTCGCGGATCCGGAGCTGCCGGCGGCGGTTGCGGACGAACCGGACGCCGAGCCCCTCGGCCTCGATGATCGGGGTGGCCATCACAGCTCCTTGAGGACGGCGGGTTCGAGGCGGCGGAACACCCACCAGCCGCCGACGAGCAGGGCGACGCTGATGCCGACGGTGATGCCCAGCAGCGTGGCGCTCGGGAACATCTCCGGGTACCAGATGGCGTGGTAGAGCTCCATGATCCCGACCAGCGGGTTCAGCTCGTACACGTCCTTGGCCCAGCCGGGCATGTTCGCGTTCTGCACCATCGCCAGCGGGTAGATGATCGGCGTCGCGTAGAAGAGCACCCGCAGGCCGAGCCGCATCAGCTTCTCGACGTCGCGGAGCAGCACGTTGAGCGAGGAGAGCAGCAGCGCGAGGCCGGTCAGGAAGACCGTCTGCAGCAGCACCGCGAGGGGCAGCGCGAGCAGTTGCCAGTCGAAGTGCAGCTCGCCGAAGACGATGGCCAGGATGATCAGGATCGGCAGGCCGGCGAGGAACTCGGCGAACCGGCCGAGCACGCGACCGATCGGGAAGACCTGGCGCGCCACCTTCATCGTCGTGATCAGCCGGGCCTGGCCGGTGAGCGCGCTGGTCGCCTCGCCCATGGCCGCGTTGGCCCAGGACCACGCGAAGATCCCGGTGATCAGGAACAGGGGGTACGAGTTGTTGGCGTCACCGAGGTGGCGGTCGGAACCCGTGCCGTAGAGGACGCCGAAGACGAACCAGTAGATGGCGGCGACGCCGAGCGGCTCGATCAGTGACCACAGGTAACCAAGAAGGGACTGCTGGTATTTCACCGCGAGGTCGCGGCGG
This sequence comes from Asanoa siamensis, assembly GCF_016862555.1. Lineage (GTDB taxonomy): Bacteria > Actinomycetota > Actinomycetes > Mycobacteriales > Micromonosporaceae > Asanoa > Asanoa siamensis. The sequence continues at coordinate 104,756 of NZ_BONE01000021.1, forward strand.
ACCAGCAGCCCCAGGGCGTTGCGGTTTTCCCACAACGTCATCACGCTCGATGTCACAGCCGCCTCCACCTGCGCTTTTCATCGACGAGCAACCCGTCGGCGGTCAGCCGCGAACGTCTTGCGTGGCTGCCCGAGCGACGCACGCGTCGCGGCGGCTGCGAGCGCCGACGCGGGCCGCTGACGCGCCATAGGTTAGCAGCCAGTAAAACTGGCTCATAAGCGCAGCGTCCCCCGGGCTCAGCACTCGATGACGTTGACCGCGAGACCACCGCGGGCGGTCTCCTTGTACTTGACCTTCATGTCCGCGCCCGTCTCCCGCATGGTCTTGATGACCTTGTCCAGCGAGACGTGGTGGACCCCGTCACCGCGCAGCGCGAGCCGGGCCGCCGTGATCGCCTTGATGCTGGCCACGGCGTTGCGCTCGATGCACGGGATCTGGACCAGGCCGCCGACCGGGTCGCAGGTGAGGCCCAGGTTGTGCTCCATGCCGATCTCCGCGGCGTTCTCCACCTGCTCAGGGGTGCCGCCCAGCGCCTCGGCCAGCCCGGCCGCCGCCATCGAGCAGGCCGAGCCGACCTCGCCCTGGCAGCCGACCTCGGCGCCGGAGATCGAGGCGTTCTCCTTGAACAGGACGCCGATCGCCGCGGCCGCCAGCAGGAAGCGGACGACGCCGTCGGCGGTCGCCTCCGGGACGAACCGGGTGTAGTAGTGCAGGACGGCCGGGATGATGCCGGCGGCGCCGTTGGTCGGCGCGGTGACCACCCGCCCGCCGGCCGCGTTCTCCTCGTTGACGGCCAGTGCGAAAAGAGTCACCCAGTCCATCACCCGCAGCGGGTCGCCGGCGATCTCGGAGCGCAGCTTGCGGTTCAACTCGGCGGCCCGGCGGCGGACCTTCAGGCCGCCCGGCAGGGTCCCGTCCCGCTCGCAGCCCCGCTCGACGCACTCCCGCATGACGCGCCAGATGTCCAGCAACCCGGCGCGGACTTCGGCCTCGGAGCGCCAGGCCAACTCGTTCGCGAGCATGACGTCGGAGATCGAGCCCTTGGCCTCCGCGGCCCGGTCGAGCAGTTCGGCGCCGGTGCGGAAGGGATAGCGTACGGGCGTCGTGTCCGGTTTGATCCGATCGGCGCCGGCCGCCTCCTCGTCGACCACGAACCCGCCGCCGACGGAGTAGTAGGTGCGCTCCCGCAGCGTCGCGCCCGCGGCGTCGAAGGCCGCGAAGGTCATGCCGTTGGGGTGGTAGGGCAGCGAGCGCCGACGGTGCAGCACCACGTCCTCGGCCGGGTCGAAGTCGATCTCGTGCCGGCCCAGCAGGGCCAGCCGCCGGCCCTCCGCGGTGCGGGCCACCAGCTTCGGCACGGCGTCGGTGTCGACCTCCTCGGGCGTCTCACCGGCCAGGCCGAGGACGACGGCCCGGTCGCTGCCGTGGCCGTGGCCGGTGGCGCCGAGCGAGCCGAACAGCTCCGCCCGGACCCGGGCCGTGCCGGCCAGCACGCCGTCGTCGGCCAGGCCCGCCACGAACGTACGGGCGGCGCGCATCGGGCCGACGGTGTGCGAACTCGACGGTCCGATACCGACCGTGAAGAGGTCGAAAGCGCTGATCACCGGCGTGCTCCATTCTTCGTGCGGCCGCGCGCGAGCATACGCGCGCAATCGGGGTACTCCCTACGGGAAGCGGAGGCCCGAAATCCACCTGCGGACCGAGGGCGGCCTTGATGTCCGTTTCTACCGTTGGTATCAGGACCGAATGAAGGGAAAGGGACTTACAGATGAGCGCTCGACTCGTCCGACCGCGCGACAACCGGTGGATCGCCGGCGTGTGCAGTGGGCTGGCCCGCCGCTTCGGGATGCGACCCAACACCATGCGCTTGCTGTTCGTGCTCTCCTGCCTGCTGCCCGGCCCGCAGGTGCTCGCGTACATCGTGCTCTGGGTGCTGATGCCCGACGAGAGCCGCTACCACGCCCACGCGTGACGCGCTGAAGACCGGGAAGGGGCCCCTGCCGGGGCCCCTTCAACCCCGAAGGGGCGCCCGCCCTGAAGCCCCCGTGGGGCCCCTTCCCCTTTGTCCTCAGGGAGCGGTGTAGGTGATCGTCACCGTCTCGTAGCCGAGCGACTTGAGCATGCCCTCGAGCATCGTCTTGGTGTTGGCCCGGGCCCGCTCCTGCAGCCCGCTGTCCACCGCGGCCGCCTTGATCTTGTCTTCGGCGAGCTGATAGACCTCGGCCTGCTGGTTCGGGTCGCGTTTGATCAGGTCGCCGAGCCGGTTGGCCAGCCCGCGCTCCTCGGCGAAGATGTAGCTGTCCTGGGTGTTGAGGTTGACCTCGCCCAACTGCGGCGCGGGCAGCTTCACCTCGACCGACTTGCCGTCGGGCGACTCGATGATCGCGCCCTCGGCGATTGTGCCGAAGTCGACGTAGGCCTCGACCGAGCCCACCCCGACGAACAGCGTCCGCTCGTTGAGCAGGAACTCCGGGATGTTGTCGCGGCTGGTCTGCTTGTCGACGATGACCTGGAAGTTGCCCTCGGCCGCGACGTAGCGGCTCAGGTCCTGGATCGACTTGAGCAGCGGCGGCTGGCTGCGGTCGGTGGTCTCCTGGGCGAACGGGTTGCGCCAGCTCGGCAGCAGGTCGGCGGCCTTGAGCGCGAAGCCGCCGGCGATCAGCACGGCGACGATCGCGGCCAGCCAGATCAGGCCACGCCACCGAGGTGGTCGGTTCTGCGGCTGCTGGTCGGTCCACGCCGGATCGTCCGGCTGCCGGTCTTCGGCCGTGGCGTTGACGCCTGGGGCGTTGACACCGGGGTACTCGCGGGTGGGCTCGATATTGGCCATTTGTCCACCTCACCGTCCTTCTGCGAACAGTTTCCCCGATGGCGGCAAGCCCTAAACGAAGGCCGACACTCCCGTGAGCTTCTGGCCGATCACCAACTGGTGCACCTCGCTCGTGCCCTCGTAGGTGAGCACGCTCTCCAGGTTGTTGGCGTGCCGCATGACCGGGTATTCGGCGCTGATCCCGTTGGCGCCGAGGATCGTGCGGCACTGCCGGGCGATCGCGATCGCCTCGCGCACGTTGTTGAGCTTGCCGACGCTCACCTGCTCGGGCCGCAGCCGCCCCGCGTCGGCCAGCGTGCCCAGGTGCCGCGCGAGCAGGTAGCCCTTCTGCAACTCGACCGCCATGTCGGCGAGCTTGGCCTGGGTGAGCTGGAACCCGGCGATCGGCCGGCCGAACTGCTCGCGGCTGACCGCGTAGTCGAGCGCCGTGGTCAGGCAGTCGCGGGCGGCGCCGAGCGCGCCCCAGACGATGCCGTACCGGGCCTCGGTCAGGCAGGACAGCGGCGCCTTGAGGCCCTCGGCACCCGGCAGGCGCGCGTCGTCGGGCAGCCGGACGTCGTCGAGCACGATCTCGCCCGTGGAGGACGCCCGCAGCGACATCTTGTGCGTGATCTCGCGGGCCGTGACGCCCGGCGTGTCCATCGGGACCGCGAAGCCGCGCACGCCCTCGTCGGTGCGGGCCCAGATCACCGCGACGTCGGCCACGGGGGCGTTGGTGATCCACATCTTGCCGCCGGTGAGCACCCAGTCGCCGCCGTCGCGGCGGGCCCGGGTCGCCATGCCGGCCGGGTCGGAGCCGTGGTCGGGCTCGGTCAGCCCGAAGCAGCCGATCGCCTCACCCGCGGCCATGGGCGGGAGCCAGCGCTGCCGCTGCTCCTCGGAGCCGTACCGGTGGATCGCGAACATCGCCAGCGAACCCTGCACCGAGACCAGCGAGCGGACGCCCGAGTCGCCGGCCTCCAGCTCGAGGCAGGCCAGACCGTACGCGGTGGCGGTCGCCCCGGCGCAGCCGTATCCGGTCAGGTGCATGCCGAGCAGGCCGAGCTTGCCGAACTCGGCGGCCAGCTCACGGACCGGGACGCGGCCCTCCTCGTACCAGGTGGCCACGTGCGGCCTGACCCGTTCGTCGACCACCCGGCGCACGACGGCGCGCATGTCGCGGTCTTCGGGGGACAGGGTCCCATCGAGGTCGAGCAGCTCCAGCGGGTCCATGCCGCTCACCCTATTCGGTGGGCAGCACGAGCACCCGGGCGTGGATCTGGTTGCGCTGCTGCAGTGCGGCCCGCAGCGCCCGGTGCAGCCCGTCCTCCAGGTAGAGGCCGCCGTGCCACTGCACGACGTGCGGGAACAGGTCGCCGTAGAACGTCGAGTCCTCGGCGAGCAGCTTGTCGAGGGCGAGCTCGCGCTTGGTGGTGATGAGCTGGTCGAGCCGCAGCGGCCGCGGCGGGATCTCCGACCACTGCTTGAGCGTCAGGCCGTGCTCCGGGTAGGGGCGGCCGTCACGTACCGACTTGAAGATCACGCACCGCTCCTCCCGGCTAGGTGGCTGGCCGCCAGCTGGCTCAGCCTATCGACCCGCGCAACGATAAGCGTCGGGCGGCGAGTCAGTCTCGGGACCAGCGGCCCCGGTGTACCACCTGATCAACGGAACGCCGCCCCCTTTTCAGTGACGGCGACAGCCGATCGGGTGCCCGGTAGCCGATCGTCACGGCACCGATCGGGTTGAATTCGGCCGGCACGTCGAAAGCTTTCCGATATCGGTCGACCGACTCCCCCGGGATGCCGAAGAAGCACGCTCCCAGCCCCTCGTCGACGGCCGTGAGCAGCATCAACAGCGCCGCCATCCCGGTGTCGACGTCCCAGTAGGGGACCGGCCAGCGGGCCGGGTCGCGGTCGGTCCAGCCCTTGTCGGGCTCCGCGTAGCGGTCGAGGTAGGCGGACCGGTTGGAGTGCGGCACGACGATCAGCGGCGCCCGGCGCATGCCCTCGATCCACCGGCCGCGCCCCCGCCCGTCCGGCGTCGTCGCCGCCCAGAACGCCGCCCGGTCGGCCGGGTCGTCCAGCACCAGGAAGCCCCAGCCCTGCGAGAAGCCCGCCGACGGCGCGTGGGTCGCGTGCGTGAGCAGCCGGTCGACCACCGCCGCCGGCACCGGGCGGCCGGGGTCGTAGTCGCGGACCATCCGCCGCTTGCGGACGACCTCGCCGAACTCCATCACCAACCTCCCCGGTGGCCGGTTTCGCAACTTATCGGTCGGCCCGGCTATCCGTCCACCGAGACCTGGACGCCCCAGGCGGCCGTCCAGGTGTCGCCCGGCTCGATCACGATCACGTCGTGGCCGGAGCGGAACGCGTCGGGTGGGCAGGTCTGCGGCTCGACCGCCACGGCCCGGCGCTGCCGGTCGCCGTGCAGGGTGTCGGAGGTGAAGACCACCCACCACTTGAACGCCTCGCCGCCCCAGACCCGCAGCGTGCGGGTCGCGTCGGAGATCAGCACCGCGGAGGTGCCGTCCGCGTCCCGGTCGACGTCACCGAAGGCGTTGTCGAGCACCTGCGCGCCGATCCGCCGGGCCTCGGTGAAGTCATGGTCGCCGCCGGCCACCTTGGCCGCCCCGATCGGCAACAACCGGGCGTCGAAGAGCACCCGGCTGTGGCCGGGGACTGTCAGCAGCAGGTCGTCGACCGTGGTGCCGGGCAGCCGGAAGTACGGGTGCGCGGCCAGGCCGAACGGCGCGGCCGCGACCCCGATGTTGGTCACCTCGTGGTCGACCCGCAGCCCGTCGGGGCCGAGCGAGTAGCGGGTGCGCAGGTTGAGCTGCCACGGGTAGCCGACCTGTGGCGGCAGGTCGAGCTCGATCAGCACCGCCGACTCGGACCGCTCCACCAGGCGCCAGCGCTGCCAGGCGACCAGGCCGTGGATGGCGTTGTGCTTGGCCGGCTCGGTGAGCGGGAGCTGGTAGGCCACCCCGGCAAAGGTGTAGCGGCCGTCCCGGATCCGGCTCGGCCACGGCGCCAGCACCTGCCCGGAGCTGCCCGGCGGCAACTCGTCCTGCGCGTACCCGTCGAGGTAGTCCACCCCGTCGGCCCGGTAGGCGCGCAGCCCACCGCCGACCTCGACCACGACGGCCTCCTGGCCGTGCGCGGCGATCGTCCACTGTGTTCCGGAAAGCGGCGGGGCGGTGCGGTTGGTCATGGGCCGGACGATATCGGTTCCGGCTGGGCCGCGGGCTGCGGGTCCGGCTCCGGGTCCGGGCTCCGGTAGCGGGCCAGGGCGGGGAAGACCAGGGCGAGCGCGATCGCGAGGCCCGCCGCGGCGAAGCCGCCACCGCTGAACGCCGCGCCGACACCCCAGATCGCGGCGGTGCCGCCCGCCCGCAGGTCACCCAGCCGGGGCCCGCCGGCGACCACGACGGTCATCACACCCTGGAGCCGCCCGCGCATCTGGTCGGGGGCGTAGACGAGCAGGATCGAGTGCCGGAACACGGCGCTGACCAGGTCGGCCGCGCCGGCCAGGGCGAGCACGACCACCATCAGCCACAGGCTGTGCGCGAAACCGGCCAGACCGACCAGCACGCCCCAGGCGACCACGGCGCCGACCAGCGCGAGGCCCTGACGGCGGACCCGGCCGATCCAGCCGGAGGTGAGCCCGCCGAGCACCGAGCCGATCGCGATCGCGCTGAACAGGAAGCCGACCGCGGCGCCGCCACCGAACCGCTCGGCGGCGATCTCCGGGAACAGCGCCCGGGGCATGGCGATCGTCATCGCGATGATGTCGATCGCGAACGAGAGCAGCAGCACCGGCGCGCCGGCCAGGTAGCGGAAGCCCTCGACCACGCTGCGCAGGCCGGCCCGCGCGGTCTCGCCGACGGGCGGGATCGCCGGCAGTCGCAGCGTCGACCAGAGGCCCACGGTGAACAGCAGCGCGTCCGCGGCGTACGCGATGGGCAGTGCGGTGTGCAGGTCCCAGCTCGCGAGGATGACGCCGACCGTGAGGGGGCCGAGCACCACGGCGGCCTCGCCGGTCGTGAACGAGAGCGTGTTCGCCGCCGGCACGAGGTGGCCCGGCACCAGCCGCGGGATGATCGCGCTGCGGGTGGGGTTGGTCACCGCGAACGCGCACGACTGGACGGCGGTGAACAGCAGGAGCAGCCACGGGTTGTCCCACTCCGCCAGCGACTGCACGAGGAAGCCGAGGGTGCCCAGCCACATCACGACCGAGCCCGCGATCAGCAGCTTGCGGCGGTCCATCGCGTCGGCCAGGGCGCCACCCCAGAGACCGAAGACCAGCAGGGGCACGAGGGCCGCGATGCCGAGCAGGCCCACCCAGAACGACTTCTGGGTCAGGGCGAACATCTCGACGGGTACGGCCACCGCGGTGAACTGGTAGCCGTAGTTGGAGAAGGCGGTGCCGATCCACATCCGGCGGTAGCTGGGGGTGGCCAGGGGCCGTAGGTCAATGGCCCATCGCCGGGGTCCTCTGCTCACGGTGCCAGGCGTTCGATGATCCACTCTCCCTGTTCGGTCCGACGGTAACGCAGCCGATCGTGCAGCCGGCCGCTGCGCCCCTGCCAGAACTCCACCGTCTCGGGCGCCACCCGCAGGCCGCCCCAGTGCGGCGGTGCCGGGATCGCCGACTCGGCCGGGAACCGCCGCTCGGTGGCGGCGTACCGCTCGTCGAGCGCGGCCCGGTCCGGCAGCACCCGGGACTGCGGGCTGGCCCAGGCGGCGACCTGCGACGCGCGCGGCCGGCCGGCGAAGTAGGTCTCGGTCTCCACCCGGTCCACCTCGGTGACGGTGCCCCGGACCGCGATCTGCCGCATCATCGGATGCCACGGGAAGAGCAGCGCCGCGTACGGGTTGGCCCGCAGCTCACCGCCCTTGCGGGACTCGAAGTTGGTGAAGAACACGAAGCCGCGCGCGTCGACGCCCTTCAGCAGGACGGTCCGCGAGCTGGGCCGGCCGGCGGTGTCGGCGGTCGAGAGCACCATGGCGTTGGGCTCGGGCAGGCCGGCGGCGACGGCGTCGGCGAACCAGCGCTGGAACTGGTCAGGCCAGGCCGGCGCGAGGTCGGTGACGTCCAGGCCCTGTTCGGTCGCGTAGTCCCGGCGCATGTCGGCCAAGTCGGGTGTGTCTCCGGTCACGTCCTCATCCTCGTGCACGCGTTAAGGGGTGATATGCACTGTTCGTCGGCTCTCCGGTTTGCGCGCAGTGCTCGCGCAGCCGAAGACCCAGCAGGCAAGATGACACGAATACGAAACCTGAGCGGAAGCTAAGGCGCCGAAATGTTGCGGGGCGCATAGGCGGGAGGGCGAAATGTCCGACTTTAAGCCGGGGCTGGAGGGCGTCGTCGCCTTCGAGACCACCATCGCCGAGCCCGACAAGGAAGGCGGCTCGCTCCGCTACCGGGGTGTCGACATCGAGGACCTGATCGGCCAGGTGAGCTTCGGCAACGTCTGGGCGCTGCTGGTCGACGGCCGGTTCGGGCCCGGGCTGCCGCCCGCCGAGCCGTTCCCGGTGCCGGTGCACTCCGGCGACATCCGGGTCGACGTGCAGTCGGCCGTGGCGATGCTCGCGCCCTACTGGGGGCTCTCCCAGCTCCTCGACATCAACGACACGCAGGCGCGGGAAGACCTCGCCCGCGTCTCGGTGACGGCGCTCTCCTTCGTGGCCCAGTCGGCCCGCGGCCTCGGACTGCCGGCCGTGCCGCAGAAAGAGATCGACAAGGCCGCCACGATCGTCGAGCGGTTCATGAAGCGCTGGCGGGGCAACCCCGACCCGCGGCACGTGAAGGCCGTCGACGCCTACTTCATCTCCGCCGCCGAGCACGGCATGAACGCGTCGACGTTCACCTGCCGGGTGGTCGCCTCGACCGGCGCCGACGCCGCGGCCTGCATCTCGTCGGGCATCGGCGCGTTGAGCGGGCCGCTGCACGGCGGCGCGCCGTCGCGCGTACTCGGGATGATCGAGGCCGTCGAGCGCAGCGGCGACGCCGAGGGCTACGTCAAGGGCGTGCTCGACCGCGGCGAGCGGCTGATGGGCTTCGGGCACCGGGTCTACCGGGCCGAGGACCCCCGCGCCCGGGTGCTCCGGCGCACCGCCAAGGAGCTCGGCGCGCCGCGCTTCGAGGTCGCCGAGGCCCTGGAGAAGGCCGCGCTGGAGGAGCTGCGGGCGCGCCGCCCCGACCGGGTGCTGGCCACCAACGTCGAGTTCTGGTCGGCCGTCGTGCTGGACTTCGCCGAGGTGCCGCCGCACATGTTCACGTCGATGTTCACCTGCGCCCGCACCGCGGGCTGGAGCGCGCACATCATGGAACAGAAGGCGCTGCAGCGGCTGGTGCGACCCTCGGCGCGTTATGTGGGCCCTGGGACGCGCAAGCCGGCCGACGTCGAGGGTTGGCACCAGATTCCCCACGGTGAGTAGGGTCACGCCTCTGCCGCTGGGACCGTGCGTCGCGCAGTCTCGTTGGAATGGAAGTATGAAAGTTCGGCAGCGCCGCCGGCTTTCCATTCCGAGCGCGACCTAAGGATCAATTCGTGGCTGACGTGACCAGCATCCGGATTCCCGACGAGATCAAGCCCGCTGACGGACGGTTCGGCTGCGGGCCGTCCAAGGTCCGCCCGGAGGCGGTGTCCGCGCTCAGCCAGGTCGCCACGAGTTACCTCGGCACGTCCCACCGGCAGAAGACGGTCCGCGACCAGGTGGCGCGGCTCCGCTCGGGGCTGGCCTCGTTCTTCAGCCTGCCGTCCGGCTACGAGGTGATCATCTCCAACGGTGGCACCACCGCCTTCTGGGAGGTCGCGACGTTCGGCCTCGTCCAGGACAAGGCGCAGTTCGCCAGCTTCGGCGAGTTCGGTGCCAAGTTCGCGTCGTCGGTGAAGGCCGCGCCGTTCCTCTCGGACCCGACCGTCCGCAAGGCCGACCCGGGCAGCGCGCCGGGCCTGGTCGCGGAGGAGGGCGTCGACGTCTACGCGACCCCGCAGAACGAGACCTCGACCGGTGTGGCCGTGCCGATCCGCCGGGTGCCGGGCGCCGACCCCGGTTCGCTGCTGCTGGTCGACGCGACGTCCGCCGCCGGCGGGCTCGAGGTCGACCCGCGCGAGGCCGACGTCTACTACTTCGCGCCGCAGAAGGCGTTCGCCTCCGACGGCGGGCTGTGGATCGCGCTGATGTCGCCGGCGGCGCTCGACCGGGCGGCCGAGGTCAAGGCGTCAGGTCGCTACATCCCGGCGTTCCTCGACCTGATGACGGCTGTGGAGAACTCGCGGCTCGAGCAGACCTACAACACGCCCGCGCTGGCCACGATCTTCCTCGCGGCGGAGCAGACCGACTGGATGAACGCGCAGGGCGGCCTGTCGTGGGCGGCCAAGCGCACCGCGGAGAGCGCCGGGGTCATCTACGGCTGGGCCGAGCGCTCCTCGGTAGCCACGCCGTTCGTCACCGACCCGGGCCTGCGCTCCAACGTGGTCGCCACCATCGACTTCGTAGAATCCGTCGACGCCGCGGCCGTGGCCAAGGCCCTGCGCGCCAACGGCATCGTCGACACGGAGCCCTACCGCAAGCTGGGCCGCAACCAGCTCCGCGTGGCGCTGTTCCCGGCGATCGAGCCGTCCGACGTCGAGGCGCTGACCGCCTCGATCGACTACGTCCTCGAGCGTCTCTAGCATTTGTTCCTCGCGACACCCCGGCGTGCCTAGCGGTGCGCCGGGGTGATAGTGGGCTACCGTGTCCTTCAGCGTCTCGACTCTGGTCGGGATCGGCCAGCTCAGCGGGACGGAGGCAACGCGATGCGGCCTGTACGCTTCGTCGCCCTCTCCGAGGACGGCCAGGCCATGGTGCTCGCCGACGAGGTGGGCCGACTCCTGGCGCTGCCACTCGACGAGCGGATCAACGGTGTGCTGCACGGCGACGCACCGGCCGCGGTCAGCGGCGCCGGCCATTTCGGTGACCAGCCGCCGTCCCTGTCACCCCGCGACATCCAGGCCCGCATCCGCAGCGGCGAGTCCGCTGAGGACGTCGCCCGCATCGCGGGCGTGCCGGTCGACCGGGTGCTGCGCTATGCCGGCCCGGTGCTGCAGGAGCGGGCGATGCTCGCCCAGCACGCGCGCCGCACCCGGCTGAAGACGTCGGAAAAGGGCGCCCCGCTGGCCGAGGTGGTCGACGCCCGACTCGCTCAGCACGGCATCGACGCCGAGAAGATCTCGTGGGACGCCTTCCGGCGCGACGACGGCACCTGGCGGATCATCGCCACCTGGCCGTCCGGCAAGGCCACCGCGCAGGCCATGTGGGATCTCGACCGCGGCCGCCAGGTCGTCACCCCGCACGACGACATGGCGCAATACCTCTGCACCGAGCGGCCGCAGCCGCTGCTCGGCCAGGAGCCCGCGACTCCGGAGCGGGGTGGCCACGCGCTGCCCGGCCCGTCGCGCGGCGAGTTGCCCGGGCGCGGCAGCGGTCACGGCCTGCCGTCCGCGCCGGTCGAGCCGCGCGCACCGCGCGACGCGATCCGGGCGGGCCGCGACGCGCTGCTCGCGTCGCTCGACCGGCCGTTGACGCCCCCCGGCCGCGGCCTCGACGCCGGCGCTTCGGAGCCCCGCCGCGGCGGCGCGGCGGCGTTGCTGGGCTCCGGCTCGGGTTCGGGTTCGGCCTTCGACGACGACGCCGACCTCCCCAAGGAGATCCCGGCGGTGCCGTCGCTGGCGGTCCTCCGCCCCCGCCGCACGGCGGGCGCACCGGGCGGCGACCAGACCGACCCGGCGGGCAAGCCCCGCAAGCGCCTACCCAGTTGGGACGACGTGCTCTTCGGCAGCGCCCCGCAGCGCGAGTCCTCTTAGCACTCTCCCGTGTTTCGCATCCTGCCCACCGGTGGCAGGGTGAAGGGCATGGAATTCACCAACCTGGGTCGCACCGGTCTTCGGGTCAGCCGCCTGTGCCTCGGCACGATGAACTTCGGGCCGCAGACCAACGAGGCCGACAGCTTCGCCATCATGGACCGCGCGCTCGAGCACGGTCTCAACTTCTTCGACACGGCCAACGTGTACGGCTGGAAGCTGGGCGAGGGCGTCACCGAGCAGATCATCGGCCGGTGGCTGGCCCAGGGTGGTGGACGCCGCGACAAGGTGGTGCTGGCGACCAAGGTCTACGGCCGGATGGGTGACTGGCCCAACGAGCGGGGCCTGTCGGCCCACCACATCGTCCGGGCCTGCGAGGCGTCGCTGCGCCGGCTGGGTGTCGAGACGATCGACCTCTACCAGATGCACCACATCTCCCGCTCAACCCCCTGGGACGAGATCTGGCAGGCGATGTCGACGCTGGTCGCGTCGGGCAAGGTCATCTACGTGGGTTCGTCCAACTTCGCCGGTTGGCACCTGGCCCAGGCCCAGGAGTCGGCGTCCCGCCGCAACTTCCTGGGTTTGGTGTCGGAGCAGTGCCTCTACAACCTGGTGGCCCGCGGCCCGGAGTTGGAGCTGATCCCGGCGGCGCAAAATTATGGGCTGGGCATCATCCCGTGGTCCCCGCTGCACGGTGGCCTCCTCGGCGGTGTCCTCCGCCGCTTGGCGTCGGGCGAAGCGACCCGCGCAAAGGAAGGCCGGGCTGCCGAAGACCTGGCCAAACATCGCGAGTCGATCGAGGGTTACGAAAAACTCTGCGCGGACCTGGGTCACGAGCCCAGCAACGTAGCGCTGGCCTGGCTCCTCTCCCGCCCGGGCGTAACGGCCCCGATCATCGGCCCCCGCACCCTCACCCAACTCGACGAGGCGGTAGAGGCCGTGGACATCGAACTGGACAAGGCAACCTTGGCCAAACTGGACGACCTCTTCCCCCCACACGGCAAGGGCGGCCCGGCCCCGGAAGCCTGGGCCTGGTAGTTCCCCGCCCGCCATCGTTCCGGGCGAATCTCCTCCCGGAGCTAACGCCCAAGATCCCGTCGTCCCCGCCGGGCGACTGATCTCGGGCGGGTGAGCCGCGGATGTCGGGGACGGCGTGGCAGGTCACCGCGCCACCGCGATGCCAGCACGAGCCGGCCGCGACTGGGGCGAGGTCGGCGGTGGCTGGGCCACGCGTTAGACACCGGCCCGGCGGGGTCGGACGCGCCCGGCCCGGAACCGACTGCGCCGGGCCTGAATGCGCCCCCCCGCAGACGACAGGTCCGGGCCAGAGCCCAACCGGCCCGGAAGCTACATGTCCGAAACGGAACCCG
>NZ_BONE01000022.1 GCF_016862555.1 Asanoa siamensis
GCCGGCGGCGCCACCGAGCAGGGATCGACGAGCGAGGGGCATGTGCGTTTCCTCCATCTACCGGGGGAGTGCGGCCGGGTTGACGGCGAGCAGGCCGCCGTCCACCCGGTATTCGGCGCCCGTGACGAACGAGGCGCGGTCGCCGGCGAGGAAGGCGACGACCTCCGCCACCTCGGCGGCGCGGGCGACCCGGCCGAGCGGATGCGTGCGGCCCCAGGTGGCCACCGTCTCCTCGACCGTCGCGTCGCCCTTGTAGAGGTCGGCCGCCCAGCGCAGCATGGGCGTGTCGACCGAGCCCGGGCACACGGCGTTGACCCGGATGTTCTCGCGGGCGTGGTCCAGCGCCATCGAGCGGACCAGCGCGTTGATGCCGGCCTTGCTGACCGCGTACGCGGCCACGCCCTGCTGCGACACGTACGCCTGCACGGACGAGACGGCGACGATCGCGCCGCCGCCGCGGGCCCGCAGGTGCGGCAGCGCCGCACGGCACGTCAGGAAGACGCCCTTGAGGTTGACGTCGAGCACCTCGGCCCAGAGCGCGTCCGAGGTCTCCTCGACCGTGCCGTAGCGCTGGACGCCGGCGCTGGTCACCACGATGTCGAGGCCGCCGAACCGGTCGACCGCCCCGGCGACGAACCCCTCCACCGCCGCCGGGTCCGTCACGTCCGTGACGCTGCCGGCGGTGCCGGTCCGTTCGGCCAGCGCGGCGACCGCGTCGGGTTCCCGCCCGCAGAACGCCACCTCGGCGCCGCCCGCGCGCAGCAACTCGACCACCGCCGCGCCGATGCCCAGCGAACCGCCCGTGACCAGTGCCACCTTGCCGTTGAACTCACCCATCGAGCACCTCCGTCGACCAGTTGAGGCGAAGTGTCCCGTGTGGAGGGAGAGTCAGCGCGGTGCCGTTCGCGACGGCCGCGGCGAGTCCCTCGGTCGGGTGGCTGGAGAACGGTTCGAGCCCGACCACGTAGGCCCGGCCCCACCATGGGTAGCCCGCCGTCGCGCCCAGCTCGTGCCAGAGCCACAGGTAGGGCAGTACCGTCGCGTCCCAGCTGACCCGGATGCCCGTGCCGTCGGCCGGCTCGCGCAGCTCGTACCAGCCGGTGTCACCGAAGCCGCTGAGATAGACGATCTCGCTCGGTCCACCGGCCGCCGGCACCACGCTCAGGTCGACCGTGCCGCCATCTGGAGTGGGAACGACGGGCCAGGCGTACGGCCCACCGGCCCGCACCGACCGCACCGGCGGGTTGATCGCGGACGGGTGCGGGTGCACCTGGATCCCGTCCGGCAGCGTGATCCGCTGCCCGGGCCGCAGGAACGGCCGTCCGTAGGCCAGGTGCTGGCCCCACATCGCCTCGACCGGCACCGGCGCGGCGTTGGTCAGCTCCTCGTCGACCCAGAGCGTCGGGTCGCCGGACCGCAGCCGGAGCACCTTGCTCAGCCGCAGCGGCGTGCGCCGGGTCGCGACCGACAGCCGCACCGCGACCTCGTCCGGCTCGTCGACGAGCACATCGGCGTCCCAGGGCAGCGCGGTCAGCTCGGCGTGCTGGGCCAGCGCCGCGCCCCGGTGGCGGGCCGGCGCGCCGCCGTTGGGCAGCACCTCCTGCCAGCCACCGGGATAGCTGTCGAGGAACGCGGCGACGTCGTCACCGGCCGCGGCACCGGCGCCGGGCGGCCGCACCGCGTCCGGCGCCAGCCAGACGTGGTCGCGGTCGCGCGGCTTGTGGTTGAACTCCACCACGTGCCCGCCGGTCAGCAGCACGGTGACCCGCAGCAGCTCGTTCTCCAGCACCACGGCCGGATGCCCGAAGACCGTCACCTCGTGCGCCCGGGCACCCCAGTTCCGGGCCGGGCGCCAGCGGGGGCTCACGTCGCGATCGCGGGATCGGCCCAACGCTCGTTGGGCACCAGCGGATACCAGCCGGGCCGCGCCGGGTCCCGGTCGTACGGGTAGCCGCCGATCTCCTTGTAGAGCTCCGCGTACTCGTCCACCTTGTCCCGGTCGAGCCGCACGCCGAGGCCCGGCCCGGTCGGCACCGCGATCGCACCATCCACGTAGGACTTCTTGCCACCGGAGATGATGTCGTCGGTCAGGTGGTGGTAGTGCGCGTCAGCCGCGTACGACAGGTTCGGCAGCACCGCGCCCAGGTGCAGCATGGTGGCCAGCTGGATGCCCAGCTCGCCCGACGAGTGCACGGCGACGCCGAGCTGGAACGTCTCGCACACCGCCGCCGCCTTGACGCAGGCCCGGATCCCGCCCCAGAACGTGGTGTCCAGCAGCACCACGTCCACGGCGGGGTCACGCACGTTGGTGGCGAGCTGTTCGAAGTTCACGACCACGGTGTTGGTCGCCAGCGGGATGCCGATGTCGCGTAGCTGCCGTACCCCGTTGAGGCCCCAGGTCGGGTCCTCGTAGTAGTCGTTGTGCAGGTCCCGGATCGCCTCGCCGAACCGCCGCGCCTGCGCCACCGAGAGCACGCCGTTGGGGTCGTAGCGGAACCGGTCGCCGGGCAGCGCCGCGGCCAGGGCCCGGTAGCCCTCGAGCTCGAACTCCGGCGGGAAGACGCCGCCCTTGAGCTTGTGCACGGTGAAACCGTGCTCGGCCTTGAGCGCCGTCGCGTGCGCGACGAGCTGCTCGGGCGTGCGCACCTCGCCGGTGCCGTCCGCGTTCGACGTCCGGTAGAACAGGTACGACGCGAACTCGACCTCGTCGCGGATCTTGCCGCCGAGCAGGTCGTAAACCGGCACGTTCAGGTGCTGCCCGACCAGGTCCAGGCAGGCGAACTCGATGGCCGCGAGCAGCTGGATCCGGTTGTTGTAGAGGCTCGCCGTCGGGTTGGCGATCGCGAACCGCAGGGCTTCCAGCGCGAACGGGTCGTGGCCGACAAGGTAGTCGCGGAGGCCGCGCACGGCGGCCTCCGCGCTCTCGCCGCCGCCACCGAGCTCGCCGAGGCCGACCAGGCCGTTGTCGGCCTCGACCTCGACGATCGTGCGCACGAACCGCCCCCAGTGCGCGCCGCTCGCGTGCCGCAACGGCGCCTCGAGCGGAACGGTGACGGTGGTGGCCCGGATGTCGACGATCTTCATATGGGTCAGGCCTCCGCCCGGTCGATCGAGACGGCGACGAACCCACCCGGTGGTACGGGCACGCGGGCCGTGCCGCCCGCGACGTCCAGCGGCGCCTGGTCGCGTTCCAGGCTGGTGCCGACCTTCGCCGCCGTCATGCCGGGCACGCCCAGCGCGACACTGACCTGCTCGGGCGCCGTCGAGGACAGGTAGACCACGACGTCGTGGCCGCGCCGCGACGGGCCGAACCCGGCGACCCGGACCAGCGGGTGGTCGACGGTCGCCCAGCGGTGCACCGGCGGGGCCGGGACCACCTCGGCCCCGCCGGTGACCGGTGCGGCCACGAACGGGTCGGCCAGCCCCGCGGCGGCCGCCGCGCCGAGCTCGCGCGGGTCCGCGCCCGAGCGCGACGTGATCGCGTACTGGAAGGTGGTCTCGCCCTGCTGCTGCGCCGGGAAGTTGGTGTCCCAGATGTTGTTCAGCGCCCAGGAGTAGACGGTGCCCGGCTCACCCGGCTCCGGCTTGACCGTGGGCGGGAACGGCGCGTAGGGCAGGAACAGGTCGCCGATCATCGCCAGCGGCGCCTGCAGCGTCGCCCACGCCGCGGTGACCTCGCCGTCGTCGAAGGCGATCCAGTGCCGGATCGGCTTCATGTGCGCGGCCGCGCCCGGCACGGTCGCCACGTCGGGGCCCCCGACGCCGCCGGTCAGCTCCCACGCCACCGGCGCCGGCAGCGCGAACGGGAACGCGAAGAAGACGCTCTCCTTGGCCGCCGTGCCGGTCTTCTCCATCCGGTTGGTGATGTCGACCCGCGGCACGCCGTTGGTCACGCTGATCGTGGTGCGCAGCCAGCCGGTGCCCTCGGCGTCGAGCTCGATCTCCAACGTCTCACCGACCGCGGTCCGGACCGCCCGCACGATGGTCGGCCGCCGGCCGATCGAGCGGCCGCCGAGCAGCGTCAGGTGCTCGTCGGTGGCCTCGATGTGGCCGGTCAGGTGGTTGATGTGCGGCGCCGTCGAGTACTTGTCGTAGACGTACTGGTTCATGCCGGCGTACGCGTCGCGGTTGACCAGCTCCCGCCCGGCCCGCTTGTCGAAGACCGAGGCGATCGAGCCGTCCGCGGGGTTGACGTCGACCCGGTAGAACTCGTTCTGCACCTGCCAGGTCTGGCCGAGGTCCTCCGCAGCCGGAGCCTTGGCGTCGGCTGGCCGGACGTCGAAGCGCACGTGGCCCGTGGCCGGCACGTCGGTGGCCACGAAGCTGACCCAGCGCCCGCCCGGCCGGGTCGGCCAGTCCTTCGGGTGCTGCTCCTCCTCGTGGTGCGCCACCACCTCTCCGGTCCGGGAGTCCACGATGGACATCGCCGTCTCGAACGGCACCGTGCTGGCCGGCACGAACACCGTGGCCAGGTCGGTGCGGTCGGCCTGGCCGAGGTTGGTCACGAGGTACGCGGCCAGCGCGCCCCCGGGGGCGGCGTAGCGGGCGCCGAGCCGGTGCGCGCCGGCGCGCCGCAGGTCCTCGGCGTCGTCGGCGGCCGCGTACGCCATCTCGCACTTGCGGGCCCACTGCATGCCGCCCGAGTCGAAGCCGTCCTCGTGGTCGTGCCACGGGTTGGCCGCGCCCCAGGTGTGCTCGTCGAAGAGGCCGATCTTGTCGTAGATCGCCTCGACCGCGGGCGCCGCCTCCTCGGCCGCGCCGGCGAGCTGGTGCAGCGTCTCCGCGTGCCGCACGGCGTGCTGTGCGCGCCGCGCGTAGCCGAGCGGGCGGGCGCCCGAGCCCAGGCCGTCGGCCCACCAGTCGGTCCAGTCGCCCTCGTGCTCCTCGATCCGTTCGCCGAAGCGCTGCTGCGCCTCCTCGAAGAACTCGGTGTTCGTGGCCATCCGCAGCTTCGGGTACGCGTACGCCTCGTTCCACGCCCGCACGATCGACGGCGGCAGGATCGACGGGCCGGCGTTGTCGGCGTTGCCGCCCTGGACCCGCAGGTGCAGCAGGTCGTGCGGGTACGGCTGCTTGGACAGCCCCTCGACGTCGAGCACGCTCCAGCCGAACGCCTCCGAGCCGTAGGGGACCGGCCGGTGCGCGAGCTGGTGCAGGTAGCCGGGCAGGTAGTCGACGGCGGCGGCGAAGCTCTCCGCCAGGCCGACCACGTTGCCCTCCATGTAGGCCATGCCGTGCGAGCTGTCGGTGAACCAGACCAGCACCCGGTTGCCCGCCGGCGACCGCCACCAGAACGGCCGGCCGAGCTCCTGACCACCGGTCAGGAACGGCACGGACCGGCCGGCCCAGTTGTGCGCCGCCGACAGGTACCGCACGCCGCTGGCCGCGAGCGCGTCGACGAAGCCGACCACCGCGCCCGGCACGTCCGTGTGCATCGCCGAGGTGACCGGGATACCGTGCCGGTCCCGCAGCTCGTCGGTGAACCGCAGCATCCGGTGCAGCTCCTCCACGGAGCAGGCCTCGGTGTGCAGCTGGTACGGCATCGCCGTGACCTCGATCCGGCCCTGCTTGACCAGCTCGACGAACCGGGCCACGGCCGCGTCGTCGCGCGACTCGAGGAACCGCCGCACCGGCAGCGCGGACTCGACCGTCCAGCGGAACTGGGCGTCGTCCGGCCATTCGTCGGTCGCGGTCGACAGCTCGACCGCGGAGTCGAGGTATTCCAGGTGGTTGCGGAGCACCACGCCCTGGCGGTCGGTGTAACCGATGTCGAGGTGCGAGTGGTGTACGACGTGGACGGTGAACTTGCGCTGTGGCTCGACGGTGAACGGCCCGTCCAGACCGGCGGCGCTGACGGTCACCGTGCGGGGCGCCGTCACCTCCGGCAGCCACAGGTCGATCCACCCGCTCTGCACGGCGCCGCTGTCGATGACGGTGTCGCCGTCGGTCAGGGCCGCGGTGCCACCGCTGCCGCCCTGGACGGTCACCCGGACCGCCTGGCGGCCGTCCTTGCGGAACAGCGGCAACGACGCCGCCGTCACCTTGACTCCGTCGCGCTCCGCGACGGTCGCGGTGCCCGCGGCCTTCAGGGTCGCGCGCATGTCCTCGTAGCCCGGCGAGCCGAGTCGGGCCCGCAGCAAACGGCTGGTCATGCTGTCCTTCCTAAGGTTCTCAGAACTGGCCCAGGGCGAGGCCGCGGGCGAACATCCGTTGTGCGGCCAGGAAGACCGCGACGGTGGGCAACGACATGACCAGACCGGCGGCGAGCAGCACGGGCACGGAGCTTCCGGCGTACGCGCTGGACAGCGCCGACAGGGTGGTCATCACCGGCCGCACCGGGTCGCTCTGCGACAAGGTCAGGCCGAAGAGCAGGTCGTTCCAGATGAACGCGAACTCCAGGATGAAGACCGCGCCCAGCGCCGGCAGGGCCAGCGGGAAATAGATCTTGCGGAAGATGAGCCAGGTCGACGCGCCCTCGACCCGCGCCGCCTCGAACATCTCGTACGCGACGCCGGTGAAGAAGTTGCGCATCACGAACGCGGCGAGCGGGATGCTGACCGCGGTGTAGATCAGCACGAGGCCGAACCGCCGGTCGTAGAGGTCGGCCCAGCTGTAGCCGAGGAACAGCGGGATCAGCAGCATCTGGGACGGGAACACGGTGCCGCCGAAGAGCAGCAGGAACCACCAGAAGCCCGCGCGCAGGCGGAGCACGACGATCGCGTACCCGGCCATCGCACCGATCACCACGGCCAGCGCCGGCCCCGTGACGCTGTAGAGCGCGGTGCTCGCGATGCTCTCGCCCAGCCCGACCGCTTCCCACGCCTCGCGCAGGTTGGCGAACAGCCCGAAGTTCGGGTCCGGCGTCCAGATCTTCTCCGCGTCGTAGCTTTCGGTCGGCTTGAACGCGTTGACCAGCAACAGGTAGACCGGGATCAGCCAGATCAGCCCGAGCACGGCCAGCGTGCCGCGGCGGGCCACCCAGCCCAGTCGGCTCTCCTTCATCGCAGCTTCTCCTGTCCGCGGATCTGGAAGCGCAGGTATGCGACCGTGACCGCGCCGGTGACCAGGGTGAGCACGAGGGCCACGGCCGAGCCGTACCCGTAGTCGCTGGAGACGAAGGCGTCGCGGTACATCGTCACGGCGAGCGTCTCCGAGGACCGGCCGGGACCGCCCTGCGTGGTCACCCAGACGATGTCGAACGTCTTCAGGCTGGCCACCAGCGACAGCCCGATCACCACGGTGGTCAGCGGGGCGAGCAGCGGCCAGGTGATGTGCCGGAACATCCGGAAGCCGGAAGCGCCGTCGAGCCGGGCCGCCTCCAGCGGCGGCGTCGGTATCGACTGCAGGCCAACCAGGAACAGCAGCGCGTTGACGCCGCTCTGCTGCCAGGTCATCGCGACGATCATCGCGATCGTGTTGTACGGCGACTGCTGCAGGAACGAGATGTCGGCACCCGGCAGGTGCAGCAGATGCAGCAGGTCGTTGGCGGCGCCGTCGCTCTGCAGGATGAAGCCCCAGATCACACCCAGACCCGCACCCGAGAGGGCGTACGGCAGCATGAACGGCAACCGCAGCAGCGTGCCGCCCTTGATGCCGAAGCTGAGCAGCGCGATCAGCAGGCCGATCGCGACCGGTACGACCGTGGTGCCGACCACCCAGAACAGCGTGTTGCGGACGGAGGTGGTCAGCGCCGGGTCGTCCAGGAACCTCTTGAAGTTGTCCAGCGCCACCCACTTCGGCGAGGTGAGCCCGTCGTAGTCGGTGAAGCTGTAGAAGATCGTGTAGAGGAAGGGCGCGTAGAGCAGGGCGGCGACGACGAGCACCGCGGGCGAGATGAACCCGAGTGCGCTCCAGCCGGTCGTGATGCCCCGGCCCCGCCGGCGACCGGTGCTCGTCGTCGCCGTCATCAGTTCGACTTCCAGTACTCGTCGGACGCCTTCTGGATGTTCTCGAGCTGCTTCTGGTAGCTGCCCGGGTCCACCATGAAGGCGCCGAAGCCGTCCAGGGCCGCGGTCAGCACCGGCGGCGGCATGGCCTCGAAGAAGCGGTTGGCCAGCGCGTACTTGCCCTCACCGGCGTCCTTGTTGAGCTGGTTGAGGCTTGGGTCCTTGATCTGGACCTTCGGGTTGGCCGAGACGTCGCCGCGACTGTTGGCCCACTGGTCCTGCGCCTTCTCCTGCACCCACCACTTCATGAACTTCGTGCTGGCCTCGGGGTTGGGCGCCTTGGTCAGCGAGCACAGCGGGCCGCTCTCGAACGCGACCGTGGTGGTCGGCAGGCTCGGCGTCACGTTGGGCACGACGAACATGCCGTAGTCGCTGTCCGGCTTCATGCCCTGGGTGGTCATGTTGGTGTTGAACCAGGTGCCGAAGAGCCCCATCGCGACCTTGCCGGACTTGAGCATCGCCTCGGGCTGGTCCTTGCTGCCCGGGTCGCTGAAGTAGCCCTTGTCCTCCATGTCCTTCCACTGCTGCATCACCGCGACGACCTTGGGGTCGGTGAACTTCGCCTTGCCCGTGGCCAGGTCGTTGTAGAGCTGCGGGTCGGTGCCGATCAGCAGCTGCTGGAACCAGACGAAGCTGAACAGCACGGAGGTCTGGTAGAAGGGCGCGACGCCCTTGGCCTTGAGCGTGTCGGCCGTCTTGATCAGGTCGGCCCAGCTCGTCGGCGGCTGCACGCCCGCGTCGCTGAAGACCTTCTTGTTGTAGAACATCACCCAGTACGAGACGTTCGCCGGTACGCAGTACTGCTTGCCGTCGATCGTGTAGTAGGGCTGCAGTTCCTCGGAGACGTCGCCGTTGGCGATCGCGTCCTTCCAGAGGTCGCTCGTGTCGGCCACCTGGCCCGAGTCGACGATCTCCTTCAGCCGCCCGCCGGTGCTCCAGGTGAACAGGTCGGGCTTGTTGTTGGTGCGGAAGGAGGCTTTGATGAACGCCTCGTACGTGGGCAGGTCGGTGTAGCCCACCGGGGTGACGCCGAGCCCGATCTGCTCCTTGGAGAGCTTGCCGACGCCTTCGAAGTAGGTCTTCCAGGCACCCTTGTCGTTGTAGAGCTTGACCTCCGTGGCGTTGCCGCCGGAGGAGCTGTCATCGCCGCCGCCACCGCATCCGGTGAGGCCCAACGTGACCGCGGCGAGGGCCGCGATCGCCAGCTGGAAGCGTTTCACCGTTCCAACCTTTCGTCGATCTTCTTGGGGTCCGCCGACTGGCGTAGTGAGGGCAGCCGACGGTGTACGACGTCGGCCACGTCCTCGAGGTGTTGCCGCATCAGGCTCTGGGCGAGGGGTTCGTCGCCCGCGTCGATGGCGGCCAGGACGCTCCGGTGCTCCTCGTGATCGCGAGCCCGGTCGTCGAAGATGTGCAGGATCGCCCGCTGTTCGGCGGCGTGCACCGAGAGCAACGAGTCGAGCACCTCGTGCAGGATCCCGTGGCCACTGGCCTGCGCGACCTGGAGGTGGAAGGTGGTGTTCGCGTTGTGCAGCAGGCCGTCGTCGCCGCTGAGGTGCCGCTCGGCCTGGTCGAGCGTCGCGTGCAGGGTCGCGCTCGACCGGGCGTTGCGGTGCCGGGCGGCGAGGCCGGCGAGGTAGGGCTCGATCAGCAGCCGCGCGTCGAGCAGTTGCGCGGCCTGGACGCCGCCGAGCGTCGGCGGATTGGGGTTGGCGATCACCACCCGGTCCAGCGCGGCCATCACGTACATGCCCGAGCCGTGCCGGATGTCGATCGCGCCGGTGGCCTGCAACTGGCGCAGGGCCTCCCGCATCGTGGGTTGCGCGACGGCGAAGCGTTCCGCGAGGACGCGCACCGCGGGCAGCCGGTCACCGGGCCCGAGGCCGTCCGCGCGGATGAGCTCGACGATCCGGGCGATGAGCGCGTCGGAGAGGCTCGGCCGTAGGCCGGCGTCCGTTCGCGTTCCCTCGACCGTCACGTCAAACGCTCCCTCATGTTTCCGTGGCGTTAAGTGGGCAAGAGACTAGATGACTTGCTCTCTAGCTGTCTAGAGGTCTGGTCGGTAGATGCTGACCCTTGTCCGGCCGGGAAAGTGCGTGACAATGTGGACCTGTCGAGGCGGTGGAGGTCCTGGTGTCCCTGAGCGCTACGCCCGTGTCCCGTCCTCGGCTCCTGGACGAGCTGACCGGCCGGATCCTGGCCCAGATCCGTGACGAAGGGTTGCGCCCCGGTGACCGTCTGCCGTCATCGCGCGCGCTGGCCGAGCGCTTCCTGGTTGCGGTGCCGACCGTGCGGGAGGCGCTGCGCCGGCTCGAGGCGACCGGCGCGGTCGAGCTGCGGCACGGCTCCGGCGTCTACGTGAAGGCCGACGTGGCCCGGCTGATCATGGTCAACCCCAACCGGCTGCCCCTGGACGCGGGCGCTATCCGCGACCTGCTGGAGGCCCGCGAGCTGATCGAGCCGCACCTGGCCGCAGCGGCCGCCCGCAACGCCACCGACGCGCAGCTCGCGGAGCTGGCCGAGGCGTTCTCCCGGACCACCGCGGCCTTAGCGGAGGATCAGCGCCTGCATCTCGCCAACATGGGCTTCCACTCGACCATCGGCCGGCTCGGCGGCAACCGTGCGCTGGCCCAGGTGCTGGAGTCCCTGATCGACCTGCACGACCAGGAGCAGCGGCACATCCTCGACCTTTACGGCGACCGCGACCACGACCACGAGGTGCACGGGGCGATACTGGCGGCCATCCGCGGCCGCCGGCCCGAGAAGGCGCGGCGGCTGATGACCGACCACCTGCGCGACGTCCGCGAGGTGGTGACCGCCGCGCTGTCCCCGGAGGCCCGATGACGTTTCACCCCAACCTGGATCCGGAGCTCGCCGCTCTGCTGGGCTCGTTGGAGGCGCCCTTCGAAGAGCTGAGCGCGCGGCCGTACGCGGAGTTGCCGGCCGCACGCGAGCCATGGCTGGCGGAGCCGGCGGCGATGTCCGATCCGCGGGTCGTCATCTCCGACGAGCTGGCTGGGTCGGTCCCGGTGCGGATCTTCCGGCCGGCCGGCGTCACGGGCGTGCTGCCCGGTTTGCTGTGGATCCACGGCGGCGGGCTGCTCGTGGGCAGCGCGCGCAGCGACTCGGCACCGGTCGGCTACACCACGGACGTGCCGTGCGTGACCGTCTCGGTCGACTACCGGCTCGCGCCCGAGCATCCGTACCCGGCGCAGGTCGATGACTGTTTCGCGGCATTGGTCTGGTTCTTTGCGAACGCCGCCGAGCTGGGGGTCGACCCGGGGCGGATCGCGATCGGCGGCGGCTCGGCGGGCGGCGGACTGGCCGCGGCGACGGCGCTGCGCGCCAGCGACGCCGGTGGGCCGTCGGTGGTCTTCCAGCTGCTCGTCGCGCCGATGCTCGACGATCGCGCAGTGACCCCGTCCAGCTCCGCGTTCGACGATCCGCGGATGGGGTGGACCGCCTCGTCGAACCGCTACGCCTGGCGGGCGCTGCTCGGCGACCGGGCCGGCGGACCGGACGTGTCGCCCTACGCGGCCCCGGCGCGGGCCACGGACCTGTCGGGCCTGCCGCCAACGTACCTGTGCGTCGGCGAGTTGGAGGTGTTCCGCGACGAATGCGTCGACTACGCGGCCCGGCTCATGCGCGCCGGCGTTCCGACGGAGCTGCACGTGTTTCCCGGTGCTTTCCACGGGTGGGAGTTCTTCCCGTCGGCCGCGGTGAGTCGCCGGTCCGTCAGCGAACGGGTCGTCGCCCTGCGCCGGGCGTTCCACCGATCCTGAGCTTGCATACAAGTGCACAAGTGTGCAAGGGTCCTCGCATGCTGATGCCGGTCGTGCGTACCCGTCGCCGGGCGTCTGACGAGGTCTACGCGGCGCTGGTGACCGCGATCCGCGACCTGCGGCTCGCCCCGGGCACCGCGCTCTCCGAGACCGACCTCGCCGAACAGCTGGGTGTGAGCCGCACGCCGTTACGCGAGGCTATCGCCCGGCTCGCCGACGCGGGCCTGGTCACGGTGGTGCCCCAGGTCGGCACGCGGGTCGCGCTGATCCGGCTGCGGGACGTGGAGGAGGCCCGGTTCGTCCGCGAGAACCTCGAGGCGGCGGCCTTCGCGGGTGCGTGCGGCGGTGACGTCGCCGAGCTGCGTGCGTTGCTCGACCGCCAGCGCCTGGCCGCGCGGGCCGGCGATCCCGACGGCTTCTTCGCCGCCGACGAGGCGTTGCACGAGCAAATCTTCGTGCTGAGCGGGCATCCCGGCGCCTGGCAGGCCGTCCAGCGGATGAAGGTGCAGCTCGACCGGTTGCGCCGGCTGAGCCTCCCGGACCCGCGGACGCTGCGCGAGTTGCTCGCCGAGCACCGGGCGATCGTCGACGCGCTGGAGCGGGGCGACGTGGCCGGCGGCAGCGACCTGGTCCGGGCGCACGCGCGCCGGGCCGCCGACCAGGCACCGGCGCTCCGGCGCGAGCACCCCGACTATTTCACCGACTGATGCTCACCGCCGAGACCGCGGTCGACCACCTGCGCAGCCGGGGCGTGCTGGCGGCGGGCGGCACGGCCACGCTGCTCGCCGGTGGCGTCAGCGGCGTGGTCGTGCTCGTCTCGGCCGGCGAGCGGCGCCTGGTGGTCAAACAGGCGCTCGACCGGCTGGGCGTCGCGACCGAATGGCGGGCGAAGCCCGAACGGTTGCTGACCGAGGCTGCGGCGCTGTCGCTGCTGCACTCCCTCACGCCGGCGCACACACCGTCCATGGTGGACGTCGACCCGGCCGCGCTGGTGCTGACGATGACCGGTGCGCCGGCCGGCTGGCAGTCGTGGAAGAGCGTGCTGCTGGACGAGCCGCCGTCGGGCGCGCGGTTCGCCGGTGTGGCCGCGACGCTCGGCCGGATCCTGGGTGCGTGGCACCGCGCGACGGCCGGTGATGCGTCGGTGGCGGCCCGGTTCGCCGACTACGAGGCGTTCGAACAGCTGCGGGTGGCGCCGTTCCACCGGTTCGTGCGGTCCCGGCATCCGGCCCTCCGCGCCGCGATCGACGCGTGCGTCGACGACCTGACCTCGGCCCGCGAGTGCCTCGTGCACGGCGACTTCTCGCCCAAGAACGTGCTCGTCGGGCCCGACGGCGGGTTGTGGGTGCTGGACTTCGAGGTCGCGCACGTCGGCGCGGCGGTGTTCGACCTGGCGTTCCTGCAGTGCCACCTGCTGCTGAAGGCCGTGCACCGGCCCGCGGCGGCGACGGCGTTGCGGGGTGCGGCCGCCGCGTTCCTGGCGGCGTACGGGCCGGCGCCCGTCGACCGGCTCGGTTGGCACACCGCGTGCCTGCTGCTGTCCCGGGTCGACGGCAAGTCGCCGGCCGACTACCTGACGGCGGACGGCCGGGCGCAGGTGCGCGTGTCGGCGGTGCGGGCGCTGGCGGCGTCGGCGAGCCCGACCATCGAGGAGCTGTGGGAAGAGGTGGGCGGGTGACCCGGGTCCGGGAGGTGCGCGGCTGGGAGGCGCTCGACTCGCGCGGCCGGCCGACGGTCGCGTGCCGCGTTCTGCTCGACGGGGGAGCGGTGGGCCTCGCGACCGTGCCGTCGGGCGCCTCGGCGGGTTCGCACGAGGCCGTGGAGCTGCGGGACGGCGGTGCCCGCTACGGCGGCCGCGGCGTGCGTACCGCCGTGTCCCACGTGGAGGGTGTGCTCGCGGCCGCCGTCGCCGGTGTGGACGTCGCTGCGGTGGACGACGCGCTGCCGTCGGTCGCCTCGCCGCCGTACGCGTCCGTGGGCGCCAACGCGGTGCTCGCGGTGTCCGTCGCCGCCGCCCGGGCCGCCGCCGCGGACGCGGGTGTCTCGCTCGCGCGGCACCTGACGGGCGCCGGGCCGCTGCTGCTGCCCATGCCGATGGTCAACGTGGTCTCGGGCGGAGCACACGCGGGCAGCGCGATCGACATCCAGGACGTGTTGGTCGTCCCGCACGCCGCCGGCAGCTTCGCGGAGGCGATCGAGTGGGCCTCCGCGGTCCGCGCCGCCACCGCCCGCCTGGCCCTGGACGGCGGCCACGACGCGGCCGCGCTGGTCGCCGACGAAGGCGGGTTGGGTCTGCGGTTGCCGACCAACCGGGCGGCGCTGGAGCTGGTCGTCGACGGCATCGAGGCGGCGGGGCTGACCGGCCGGGTCGGTCTGGCGCTCGACCTCGCGGCCACGGAGTTCTTCGCCGACGGGGCCTACCAGCTGCGCCGGGAAGGCCGCCACCTGACCGCGGCCGAGCTGGTCGACGAGGTGGCGTCCTGGTGCGTCGACTATCCGGTGCTCTCCGTCGAGGACCCGCTGGCCGAGGACGACTGGGCCGGCTGGGCGGCGGTGACCGCGCGGCTGCCGGGCGTACAACTCGTCGGTGATGATCTTTTTGTGACCGATCTGTCGCGGCTCTCGCGCGGGGTTTCCGCCGGCGTCGCCAACGCCGTCCTCGTCAAGCCCAACCAGAACGGGCTGGTCAGCGGGGCGGCCGCGGTGGTCGCGGCGGCGCGGTCGGCCGGCTACCGCACGATCGTCTCCGCCCGGTCGGGAGAGACCGAGGACGCGTGGGTGGCCGACCTCGCGGTCGGGTGGCGGGCCGGGCAGATCAAGGTCGGCTCGACCCACCGGTCGGAACGCACCGCCAAGTGGAACAGGTTGCTGGAGTTCGAGGCGCTGGAGGACACGACGTTCGCCGGCCCGTGGGAGGACGTCACATGAACAGGTTCGAGGGTCGCACCGTGCTGGTCACCGGGGCCGGCTCCGGCATCGGTTTCGCGATGGCCAGCCGGTTCCTGGCCGAGGGCGCGACGGTCTACGCCGCCGACCTCGCCCCGGCGGGGTGC
Organism: Asanoa siamensis; assembly: GCF_016862555.1. Lineage (GTDB taxonomy): Bacteria > Actinomycetota > Actinomycetes > Mycobacteriales > Micromonosporaceae > Asanoa > Asanoa siamensis. The sequence goes on from NZ_BONE01000022.1 coordinate 14,782, forward strand.
CCGTCCGGTGCCGTGGCGGTGAAGGTCGACGTGACGGTCTCGGCCGACATCCAGGCCCTGGTCGACCAGGCGATGACGGAAACCGGGCGGATCGACGTGCTGTGCAACAACGCCGGCCTCTCGTCGACCACCGACCCGATCGCCTGCTCCGAGGAGGAGTGGGACGCGGTCTTCGCGGTCAACACCCGGGGCGTCTTCCTCGGCTGCAAGTACGCGCTGCCGCACATGCTGGCCGCCGGCCGGGGCGCGATCGTCAACACCGCGTCGGCGGCGGGACTGGTCGGGCTCAAGGACCGGGCCGCGTACTGCGCCAGCAAGGGTGCCGTCATCGCGTTCACCAAGCAGGTCGCCGTGCAGTACGCGGGTACCGGGGTGCGGGCCAACAGCGTGTGTCCGGGTACGGTCGACTCGCCCTGGGTGGGTCGGCTGCTGGCGGCGACCGACGACCCCGTGGCGACGCGCGCACAGCTCGTCGCCCGGCAGCCGATGGGCCGGCTGGCCACCCCGGGCGAGGTGGCCGCGGCCGCGCTGTACCTGGCGTCGGACGAGGCCGAGTTCGTCACCGGCACGGAGCTGGTGATCGACGGCGGCCTGGTCGCCGCCTGAGTGAAGGAGAAGCGGCATGCGACTGATGCGGATCGGCGCGGCCGGAGCGGAGCGTCCCGTCCTGCTCGACGCGTCGGGTCAGCATTTCGACCTGAGCGCCGTCACCGCCGACATCGACCCGGCGTTCTTCGCCGGTGACGGCATCGAGCGGGTACGCGCGGCGCACGCCGCGGGTTCGCTGCCGCTCTTCGACGCGGCGGGCCAGCGGATCGGCGCCCCCATCGCCCGGCCGAGCGTGGTGCTCTGCATCGGGAATGAACTACGCGGCCCACGCGGCGGAGTCGGGCGCGGCCCCACCGGAACAGCCGGTGATGTTCTACAAGGCCCCGAACACGGTCGTCGGCCCGGACGACGAGGTCCTGATCCCGCGCGCGTCGAAGGAGACGGACTGGGAGGTGGAGCTGGCGGTCGTGATCGGCCGCCGGGCCCGCTACCTGTCGTCCCCGTCGGAGGCTCTTGATTACGTGGCCGGCTACGCGATCGCGAACGACGTCTCGGAGCGCGAGCTCCAGCTCCGCCAGAGCGGCGGCCAGTGGTCTAAGGGCAAGAGCTGCGAGACGTTCAACCCGCTGGGTCCGTGGCTGGTGACCGCGGACGAGATCGCGGACCCACAGACCCTGCGCCTCCGCTCCTGGGTCAACGGCGAGCCACGCCAGGACTCGTCGACCGCCGATGGTCTTCTCGGTGGCCACGCTGATCCACCAGCTGAGCCAGATCACGGTCCTGGAGCCAGGCGACCTGCTCAACACCGGCACCCCGGAAGGCGTGGCCCTGTCGGGCCGCCTCCCTTACCTCGCCGCGGGCAGATACCGCCACGGACAACCCGACCGCACCACGTACAAGATCGCGTTGACGACCTCCCGCCGCGGATGCTTCTCCCGCCGCCCCTCCGTGGCTGGTTCCGGCAGCAGCGGCTCGATCAGAGCCCACTGGGCATCGGTCAGATCAGACGGGTAACCACGACGCGGTGACGACACCGTGGCAGCCTGCCCTGCATCGCAGCCCATGTCATCCCGCCGCACCGACCACATGAGACGTTCTCAAACACGCTCTAAGTGCCGTTGCAGTACTAAGAGGTCCTAACATGCCTCGTACCCCCGTTGTCTGTCTGCTGAGGACGGTCATCGATGACGATCACCTGCAGGTGATCTCGGCAGCCAACCCGGACTGGATCTTCCCGTTCACCGGGCTGCAGCCCGCCCAGTTCCGCAAGCTGGTCCGGCTGGTCGCGCAGCGATGCGGCCGTTGATTTTCTTGCCGTTGTCGAAGCCGCGTTTGGCGACGCCGACGGTGTCGGCGGCCTTGACCGTTTGCGAGTCCATGATCGCCGCGGTCGGGGTTGGACCTCGCGTTCCACACCGGTGCGTAGCCGGGCCCGGAGCCGGTCGAGGACCAGGTGCGGCGGGCTCCGGACCCTTCGGTGCCGGCGAGACCGTTGGATTGCTAGCGCTTCGGAGCACCTCACCGCGGCCCAGTCGAAACCGCGCGCGTGGCGCGGACACGGTGTCCTGAAAGAACTTGAAGCGACGCCTGTGGCCTCACCGACCCCGGCCGATGGTGTCGGTAGTGGGCGACTTAACGGCGGAACCAAACTTCTGCGACCTCGGCTGGCGACACCCGATCCCTCATCCAGCTGCAGTCGTCGTCAGCGGGATGGCTGGCCGGTTGACGCCGTGACATCCCACAGTCCACCACCGGGGTCGGGAACTGCTTTGAGCTGTGTGGGCAATGACAGGTGTGTGAACCAATAGTCGAGAGGGCCAGAGATCACATGATCGAGCAGAGACTGGTCGCTGAATCTGGGCGTCGAGAAGGCGACGAGAGCGAGGCGGATGACGCCGTGATTGTCCGGCGATCCCATCTTGAGCCGGAAGTGTTCGCTGTGCTCTTCCGCCGGCACGCCAGCGTGATCAAACGTTACATCGCGCGACGCATCGGCCCGCACGACGCGGAGGACGTGCTGGCGGACACGTTCCTGGAGGCGTTTCGGCAGCGCCAGCGTTACGACAGCAGCCTGGTAGATGCTCGGCCCTGGCTGTACGGCATTGCGACGAACCGATTGGGCAGGTTCCGGCGTACCGAGCTCAAGCAGCTGCGGGCGATGGAGCGCACGGGCATCGATCCGGTGCTGGTCTGCTTTACCGATCGCAGCGACGCCCGTGTCGGCGCAAAGTTGATGAGCCAGCGGTTGGCCGGAGCACTTGGTCGCCTATCGGCTGGTCAGCGAGACGCGCTGCTGCTGATCGCGTGGGCGGAGCTGACGTACGAGGAGACGGCCGCCGCGCTTGGCGTGCCGGTGGGGACGGTGCGGTCACGAATCAGCAGGGCGCGGCGCGCGCTACGTGACGCACTCGGTGGGGTCGACCCGACCGCGATTCAGGAGGGATCATTCCATGGATGAAATGAGCTTGCTCAAGGCAATGCGCTCGGACATACCGAGGCCGGACCTTGAAGAACTCGCTGGAGCCGAGTCGCGACTGCGCGAGGCCGTGATTGCGCGCCGTGGGTCAATGGGGGATGGTCGGTTTGCGTTGCGGTCCTGGTGGCCACGACCGCTGCTGCGCTTGGCGTTACCGGCTGTCGTAGTCGCGGCGGTGGCGGTGGCCGGTGCGGGTGTCGGACTAGTCAGCAAACCAGCGGCCCTGAACCCCCCGGCTATGTCCGTTGCCGACGCGGCAAATCTTCGGCTCGCTGCCGCGGTGAACGCCACGGTGCATACCAGCTTCCGGCTCAAGGTGTCGACCTCGCTGCCTCAGGTGCTCGAAGGCGAATATGACCCGGCGGGTTCCAAGGGATATCTCCGGTCGACGTCTGCGGCCGGTGAGGTGTGGGAATTCAGGATCATCGGCGACGACGGCTACCTTCGATCGGGTCCGAGAAGCGGCAAGCCGACATTCCAGAAACTGACCGGTGTCACGGGCTTTCCGATTCGCGGAGGTGTGAATAACGCGAGAGGCGGGTCACCTACGGTTGACCCCGCCGAATTACTCCGGGCCTTGGAGTCACGGGGGCGAGTCAAAGATATGGGCCCTTCAGGCAGCGGGGCAAACGCGGTGAACACGTATGTGGTCTCGACGGACAGCGCTTCGCAGGACGGACAACGTACGGAATCGACCACTGTCATGGTGGGAGTGGACTCCGGCAAGGTCAGCAAGATTGTCTTCAACGCGCAGGTCGCTGGGCACGATCCGCTTGAAATGACTCTGGAGTTCTCCGGATACGGATTGGTGGTCAATGTCGAACGACCGTAATCCCTCGACAAGTTCCTCGGGGATCGCCGTCCGGGCGCCCTCGGGACGGCCTTGCCCAGCCCAGAAAGAAAGCACATCGGTCGAGCAAGGGAGTATCACATTGGGCACGAGCAACTCTGTTCGTTGGTGGCGACTCGCCGGTTCGTTTTTCGGTGTCCTCGTTGTCGCGTCGGCTGCGATGATTATGCAGGCGCCCGCGACGGCGGCGCTGACGGTGCCCTCCGTGTGCGCGGTCGACAATCTGCCAGTACCCGACATGGTGCCGAGGTCAGTCGTTACGGCTGCCGACCCGACCGGGCGATTCATCTTCGGCCGGTCGTATCCAGAAGACGGCACACACCAGGTGCTCCTCTGGGACAACGGTCAGCCGTCGAAGATCGTGTTCAGCGGCATCGACCCCGCAATCGCATCGGTCAACTCGGCCGGCGTCGCGATCGGTTACAGCTACAACGACGAGGGTGCGCCGGTCGCCTACGTGTACCGCGGCGGCACCGTGACCGGACTTCCGGACGGCACAGGTGTATGGGCCAACAGCATCAATGCCGACGGGGTGATTGTCGGTACACGCGACGACAATCAACCTTTGATCTGGCACACCCCGACGTCGACGCCCGCGAAGCTGAGGCTGCCGATCGGTTACGACCGCGGAGCAGCAAACGCGATCGATGATGATGGCGTCGTGGTCGGCGAGGTATACAATTCGGCCAACCCGACGCGGGTGCCGTTTGTATGGGATTCGCGAGGGGTTGGGCACGCCTTGCCCCTGCCCTCCGGTGGTAACAGACGGTTCGGATCGGTGGCACTTCAAATCCGAAACGGTTGGATCATTGGAGTAGACCGTGACTGGTTCGATAGCCAGGAGAAAGGCGTGCGTTGGAACTTGCGCCTCAACATTCTCGAGAGAGTGCCGGGCATGTTCGGTCCCCCTCGCCGGGTCAACAATTCCGGTTGGATGGTCGGCACCGACTCGGACGGCCACGGTGTCATGTCCGCAGGAGGTCGTATGGTCCGCCTCAAGGACGCGTTCTTCAGCGTACCCGAGACGTACGTCAATCTCCCCATCTCCGTCAGTGACGACGGAAAGATCATCGCGGGCACAGCGGAGGATGAGAGCGGAACCGTCCACGCGGTTGTCTGGGAGTGCGGCTAAGGCGTGCTCCGATAGTGGGCACTTTCAACCTGATCCTGCGGGTCAGCACGAGTACATCGAGGCCGCAGATCGATAAGGGTGATGCTCCTGGTAGGCCGGCACATCGACCAAGGCCCGATGCCAACCGGGAGCTTCGCCTGTGCTGTCCTATCCGTCCACGATCGCGTTGTCCAGCCCAATCCTGAAGCACCTCGCCGAGCGCATCCGCAACCACAGCAACCACCGCCGATCCCGATGGCGGCGTCTCGACGCGGGGACGGCAGGCACTCCTCTGCCTGGCGCACCTCCGCAATGGCGACACCTTTACCCGGCTGGCCGCCGGCTCCGGGGTCGGCGTGACCACCGCATGCCGGTACGCGCAGGAAGCTATAGGCCTGCTCGGGGCGGCCGCCGATGATCTGGCCACTGCCATGGACCGGATCATCGGCGGGCCGCCCCCTGGCGTATGCGATCCTCGACGGCACCCTGATTCCCATCGACCGGGTCGCTGACCAGAAGCCGTACTACTCCGGGAAACACAAGCGTCACGGCGTGAATGTGCAGGTTATCGCCGATGCGGCTGGCCGTCTTGTCTGGGCTTCGCCGTCGCTGCCCGGCTCGGTTCACGACCTGACCGCAGCCCGAACCCACGGCATCGTCGAGGCGCTGACCAGGGCAGACGTGATGACTTTGGCAGATAAGGGCTATCAAGGAGCCCCGCGGCAGCGTGTGGACTCCGTTCAAGCGGAGCCGCTTCTGGCTGAAACTGTCACGCCGGCAGAAGGCCGTCAACTGGGCCAACGCGAAGATCCGCGTCCGCGGCGAGCGGGCGATCGCCACCCTCAAGACCTGGAAAATCCTGGTCAAGCTGCGCTGCTGCCCACGCCGAGCGACCCGGATCGTCCAGGCCATTGTCGTGCTCCATCATGTCGAGAACCCGATCGACCGGGGGTTGAGACGATGGGAAGAGCGGCGGCCTGTTCTACCAAACGGGATCATCGCCCCGATTTCTGTGGAAGCGCGGCACCGACACGGTCCGAGCGAGGCAACGGACGGCGCGGTTCGCGGTCGCCGGCCAAGCCCTCGGGCACCTGTTCAACAGCCACTACCAAGGGACCGTTGCGGCGCATCGTCGTCCCAGCCGAAGGCTGTTGGGCGGTGATGAGCCAAATGCCGGAGGAGGTCAGCCGGCTCAGCGGCGGTCCGTCCGGATCACTGTGGGTCAGCTTGGAAAGGTGGGCCGCGCACCCGGCTTCGTCATCGACGGCACGTCGGTGTCCGGCCATCGCTCCCTCGACCTGGAGGCCCAGTTGCCGTGCCGGCGTGGCGCGGATCAGCAGATCGGTCGTTGCCGCCTCCGACCGCACACTCGTGTCAAGCCGTTCGTCGAAAGCCACCACGCCGAGCGCCGAAAGGAGCTTCGGGCTGGGTCTGGCGCACTGCTTCTCGAAGGGCATAGGGTGCCGCACACCGGAGGCGCCCGGTGGCCCTACCGTGACGTGCGGCGGGGCTACCGGGCGGCATGGGTGCGATTCCGGTCATCCGTCAAGGCCGAGCCGGAATCGCTTGGCGGCGGCTACTGTGGAGGACCGTAGCGGTAGGCGCGGTGATGGTCTGGGTCACCGTGTTTCCATTGCTGTCGGTGGCCTTGGCGCGTAGGGAGACGAAGCCGGCGCCGTTCGGGTGGGGTACGAGGGCGACGCCGTCCTTCACTTGTACCGGTTCCCAGGACGCGCCGTCGTCGCTCGACATCTCGACCCTGCGATTGACGACTGTGCCGCTTGGCCCGTCCGGCTGCGGTTCCACAATCATCGGTACGGCGTGCACGCTGTTTGCGGGTGCGGTGTTGTGCTGGTCGAGCTCGGGTGTGAACCGGATTGACCACAATGGAAGCGCGGCTGGGTTGCTGGGGTCGACATGCGTCGAGCGGAATGTCCAAGCGACGTCGATCTTCGCGGACAGGGCGTAGGCTGTGTTGCGCTCGGCGCGCATTTCCAGCCGGAAGGACGCGTCGCCTGGCGGGACTTGGATGTCGCCCGACGGTCCGTCCAGGCTCGTGACCTTGGTCCCATCCCGGAACAGGGTCGTTTCTCCGGTGGCGATATAGCTTTCCCCGGGCCGGCCGGCTCCGTCGCTGAAAAGCGGCACGTTGATCGAAATGGTGTCGCCGGCTCGTGTCACGCCAGTGAACAGGCCATCCATCGGCGGAAGGGTTGGCGCGAAGACGCCCCGGTTCCACCGTTCGTGATATTTGCGGCCCTTGCGGTACTCGGTGTAGTTCGGCGCGTACGTACCGCCCAGCATCACCTCCCCCAGGATTTCTCGGAAGTCGCCCGCCGATCCGACGCCGGGGTCACTGTTGTAGAACTCCGTACGGGTGAACGGAAGGCGGAAGTCGACGGGTGGGCCGAAGGTGCCGGAATCAAGGTCGAGCACGGCGGACCGGATACTCTTCGCGCCGACCGCGCCGGGATGGGCGTGGGCGAAGTCGGCACGTACCTGAGCCAGGTCACGATCTGCCACGTTCCGTTGGTAGCCGTGCGTCATCCGGCCACGGACCGGGTAGGTCAGCACGTAGAAGTAGGGGCTGTTGTCGGTGTTGCCGTCCGCGTTCGCGTGCGCCCACTGGCCACTGACGATGGAGGAGAAGCCCTCGACCATCTGATCCGGGCCGATCCGGCCGGCGTACATGTTCGCGAAAGAACGGCCCAGAAGCGTGATGCCCGCAGGGGTGCCGCGGTCGTTCCCTGCGCCCAGGTGAGCGTGGACCTGCCTGGCCGAGGGACGTGGCACGGTTACTGAGACCGGTTGTGCCAGCCGGGCGTCGAGGGTGACGGTCACGGGCCGGTCGACGTGAAGTTCGGGTTGGGCGAGCAGAGTGGTGTTTAGCGGTTGTGGGTCCGGCCCGTCGCCCTTGCCCGGGCCGTCGGGGCTCTGCTCCGTGTCGATGCTGCTGATTAGACTGTAGTGCCCTGTCGGCACCCGGACCGTCACGACGCCGTCCTCGCCGCCACCCCATTGGCTGAACCGGAAGAATCCGCTGTCGCGCCTGCTCATGGCGGTGGTGAAGGACGATGTCGCCGAGCCGGCGCGGTCGAGGTGTGCCAATGTCACGTCGTAGCTCTCGACCTCTTTGTGCACTGCGATCGGTGTGTGTATCGCGAGGTCTGCGGCGGTGGCGGTCAGCCAGCCGCCGAGGTATCCGTCCGGTCCCGGTATCCGGGTGTCGGCGTTCACCGACACGGTCGCCTCACCGCCGGCTGGCACCCTTATCGTTGCCGGGCTGACGGTGAAGGTTCCGCTCGGGGTTGCTGTGCCGTCTGGATTGAACGTGTCAGTCCGCACCGTCAGAGTCACGTCCGCTGTTCCCTGGTTGCGGTAGGTGATGGTCCGGGTCAGGCGTGGGTCGTCGTCATGTGGCCAGATCTGCTTGCCGAAGCTGAGCCCGGCAGTAGCGCTTACCACGCTCTGCCGGACCGCCCGTGCCACGTCCACCCGCCCGGCGCCTTGGGCGTACACCCCATACGCCGGGTTCGGCTTCGCTGAGGACATCAACGCCGCCTTGAGTTGCTGGCCTGACCAGTCGGTGTGTCGCTGGGCCAAGATCGCTGCTGCGCCGGCAACGTGGGGGGCAGCCATCGACGTACCCGAGAGGGGGGCGTACGGGTCGCCAGGGTTGCCGGCGCAGCCAGCTCCGGCGTCCTTGCTCCGCGCCGCGTCGATGTTCACTCCAGGCGCCGTTATCTCCGGCTTCAGCGCGTCGTCGGGAGCCCGTGGACCGCGCCGGGAGAAGTCCGCCAGCTCATCCCTGTCGTTGACCGCGCCCACCGTGAGCGCGGACTCGGCGGTACCAGGGGAGGAGACCTCACCCTCGACGACACCCCCGTCGGTGTTTCCAGCGGAGATGACGAACAACGTGCCGTGGCGCTCGCTGAGCGTCTGTACCGCCTCTTCGACCGGGTCCAGTTGCTCGGGATCGTCCTGCCCGCCGAGACTCAGGTTGACCACCTTCGCCCGTTGTTCCTGGGCCGCCCAGGTCATGCCCGCGATGATCCATGACTCGGCGCAACCTTCGGTCACGCACACCTTGCCGTCGAGTAGTTTCGCCCCGGGAGCGGTACCTCGAATTTTGCCGTCCGATCCGGCTCCGGTGCCGGCCACGGTCGCCGCTACGTGTGTCCCGTGGCCGGTCAGGTCGCGATCATCTTCGAAGCCATCGGTGAAGTTGCCCCGACCGATTACCCGCCCGGCCAGGTCCGGATGGGTGCCGTCGATGCCGCTGTCGAGCACCGCCACCGTGCTTCCGGCGCCGGTGTACCCCGCCTCCCAGGCGGCCGGCGCGCCGATCTGCGGCACGCTCACATCCAGCGTCGGCTGCCGCATCCCGTCCAGCCACACCTTCGCCACGCCGGCCCGCAGACCGCGGATGGCCTTACCTGCCTCGGTCAGCGCACGCCAGGACTGGGCCGCCTCGTCCCGCGTCTGACGCACCGCCACACCGTGGACCACCGGCAAATCCCGTGCCCCAGCGAAACCGTCGACAGCGTCAACGCTCCGGCGGGTCGCGGTCACCGTGGCGGCACCGCCAGTCACGATCAACGGCAAGTGGTCCCGGCGGTCGTCGTATCCCAATTCCACGAGCCCGGTCACGTCGAACAACCGCGGATCCAACCGCCCGGCGGCCAGCAACGGGCCGGCGTCGCTCGGGACGACCTGGACCCGATCCCCGGCCCTCGTGGTTACGAACGTCATGCCGGCCCGGCCCGGCCCGGCTTCGGCCGACACCTGACCGCCATCACTGGGCACCGTCACCCGGTCGCCGGTGATCAACGTGACCGTATGCTCCACGGCCGGCGCCGCCGCCGGTCGTGTCGAACCCGATGGCGGTGACGCTCCCGCCACCGCAGCCCCGGAGACGGCCGTCCCCGCCATCAACATTACGGCAGCCGCGAACCCTCCACCGATACGTCGTGATACATCCACTCTTGCTTTCCTTCCCTCGCAGAAGACAGCAGCTGGCTGCGGCCTGGTCAGCCGCAGCCAGTCTCATTGGGTGACTCGACGACCGGACAAGGTCGCTGATCCAGTTCGGCGACATGGCACTGGGAATGGCGAGGCGACCGACGGTCATGTCACGACCGCGCCCACCTGGTCACCGCTACCGACACACGCCTACCTGACGACAGTCACGTCGGTCGGACGCTCGACCTTCACCGGCAGGCCGTAATCGGATAACTCAACACCGTTGTCAATTGCGTTGTGCAAATGTCTGAAGTGCAGGTCAGTCGACCGGGACCGGGTTCGGTGGCGCTTCGACAGTCACCGGCGCGCCGTAGCCGGAGTACTCCAGGACAACCTTGGACCGCTGAATTTCGCCCTGCTTAGAGTCCAGCTGCCAGTCGTAGGTCACCTTCGCGACCCGCATGTCCGCGCCGACGACGATGTCGCCGGTGAAGGAAACGGTCCCCTGGTCCTTGCTGCTCGTCGCTGCGAAGCGGTAAGTGTCCGCGCCGGTCTTCTCAACCTTTCCGCCGCTGCGCAGCGCCACGAAAAGCTGTTGGGAGTCGGCGGCCTCGACGAACGCACCGCGCAGCTTGTCCTCATCCATGTTCAGTGACGTGTGGGTGCCGGGCTGACGCAGCCACTGCGCGCCGTTGCTCATGTAGAGCACCCCGTTGACGAGGCGGTACTCGGATCCGCCCCCGCAGCATCGGATGTACCCGGTCGCGGTGGCCGGGTCGAACGCCATCTCGGTAACCCACGTGGGCTCAGGGCCCGCCATCTTCGCCTCGCCGGTCGCCGTTGTCGTCAGCCGGAAGCTGATGTTCTGGCTGTTGGCAACGGCGGCGACCAGCTCCAGCCCAGCGTCGGTCACGGTGGCCGGCGTCGCCGCCGCACCCGGCTGGACCGACCCGCCGGGCACGGTGGACGGCGTCCCGGCGAACGCGACGGCCGCGACCGCGCCGAGCGCCACGACCGCGAAGGAGGTCCCGGCGAGTGTCGCGGCCCGGCGACGGCGTCCTCGTCGGCCGCGGTCGAGAACCTGCCGCGTCGGCGGAGCGGAATCCAGCTCGTCGTCGACCAGGTCGTGTAACCGGTTCGCCAACCGCGATTCAAATGCGTTCATCGGGTTCACCTGTTCCGTTCCATGATGGGTGCACGCATGAGAGTCCGGAGTTTCTCCAGGGCGCGCGAGTATTGACTTTTGACCGTGCCGACCGAGCAGCCGAGCACCTGGGCAATCTGTCGCTCCGACAGGTCCTCGTAGAGCCGCAGCATGACCACCGCGCGCTGCCGGGGAGGCAACGACATCAGGACGCCGCGAAGGTCGTCGGCATCGGAGTCGGCCCTTTCGGCCGCGGGACGGTCTGGGAGGTCCCCGACGAGGCTCTCCCGTCGTAGCCGGCGCCACATCGAGACCCGGTTGTTCACCAGCACCCGCCGCAAGTATGCGTGCGGATCCTCGTGCTGGGACAGCTTGCGCCACCGTTCGTACATCTTGACAAGGCTGTCTTGAAGCAGCTCCTCGGCTTGCCACCGGTCGCCCGTCAGCAGCATCGCCAGCCGCAAATGGCGCTGCCAGGCCGACTCGACGAAGGCCACGAACGAGGTGTCGGCCGCCGACAGCGGCGCTGCTCGGTGCGTCACGCCTCTTCCACGTCCCACCCGCGAAAAAGGTTGCTCGGGGAAACACAGAGTTCGACGGTGGGCCTGACCCGAGATCAGGAGCCTTCGCGATCCTGGTGGTGCCGAATATGGAGGCGCATCTCTGGGTGAAGCAGCGGGAGGCTTGCGCGCAGGGTATGCATGAGCCCTTTTCATCCTGAGTAGGTGCGCCCTCGGCGGTATGAAGGCGAGGACGGTCTGCGCGTGGCGATGGTGTGCTGGGGCATCAGGTTGGCGGAGAACGCGATGGGTCGTTACGGTCCCGGGGGAGGTCATGCCGCATGGGCTACACCCATTACTTCGACTACGAGCCAACCGATCCACGGTTTCAGCGGGCGTGGCCGCAGATGGTGAGCGACACGCGGAAGATCGTTGCGCGGGTTCACGGTGCGGGCATCGTGCTCCGCAACCCGTTCGGCGCCGGGCCGCCGGTCGTGTCGGTCGAGGCCGCGATCGCCTTCAACGGCGATGAGACACAGGATCTGAGCTGCGAACCCTTGGTTCTCGTGCCCCGAGAAGTTCCGCCCTACCGCCAGTACGGCTTCTGCAAGACTGGACGCTTCCCCTATGACGTGGCGGTGATGGCGGTCCTGCTCCGTTGTCACCTACTTGCGCCGGACGCGTTCACCTTCCACAGCGATGGTCGTTGGGATGAGGATTGGCAGGGGCCGTGGTACAACGGGCTCAGTGGTCGTGGCGTCGTGGCCGAGTTGTTCGGGTCAACGCCTACGGCTTCGCCGTTCGATAACGAGTAAGGGCACGCTCGCAGAGCCGTTTCATCCCGTGTGGTGTGGGTCCTCCATGGCCTGTAAGACGAGGATGGCCTGCACGATTGCGGTGGCGCGGCGTGGACAGCACCGCAGCTTGGCCAGGACCTTCCAGGTCTTCAAGGTGGCGATGGCACGTTCACCGAGGGCGCGGACGCGGGCGTGGGCACGGTTGACCTCCTTCTGCCGTCGAGAAAGGGGAAGCCGCTTCGGGTGGCGCTTGAACGGGGTCCGCACAATGCCGCTGACGCCCTGATAGCCCTTGTCCGCGAACGTTACAACGTTCGCGCTGTTCAGCGCGTCGATCACGCAGTGCTGGCGGGCCGCGGTCAGGTCGTGCGTAGCGCCGGGCAGGATCGCGTACACAAGCGCGGCCACCCGCAGCATGAACTGCTGCAGCGTCGGTGCAGCCGAGGCGAGCAGGTCGACACCCCCGAAGGTATCGCCACGCGGTGGCAGTCCCGACACCGAACCCGACCGCCAGACGGCAAGGGTGTCGCCGTTACGCAGATGAGCCAAGACCAGCAGCGCGCCTGCCTGCCAGCGGGCAGCTTGCGCCACCGCGAGCCGATCGCCTCACGGTGCGCGGGTTATCACCCTGGTCAAGTAGGTCAGGCTACGAGTGGACAGCGGGATGCTGGCACGATAGGTAAGCACCGGCTCATGGACAGACTGGCTGTTCTTGGTCGACTGCCGTCCTACCAGGAAACTAGTCCTATGTAGATCGCCGACGCGCCGGCATCCTCCTGGCCCAAGCCCAGGATGAAAGGTTCAGGTCGCCTTCACTCAAGTTGAACCCCGATTGCCTGGTCCGACCGCCAGAGCCGTCCACTTTGGACAAATGCGGCGGGTCGGCGCTACGACTCTCCACCGCTCGAGCGCAATGCGCCGAGGCGTATCCCGACGGTGATCGGCGGGCACTTCACTGGGCGTCCTGAAGCGACATTTCCAGTCAACATTCCCGCCGAGGCGGCGTCTCGCAGGCGGACGACGGTCAAGACGTCGATCTACACGTGGGGTGTATTGATCAGCTCGGCCATCCGTCAATTGCCAAACCTGAGGTTGCATTGTCTTTCGCCTGTCGGCTTGAAACTGATCTGAAGATGCTTATCAGTAGCCTCATCGCGAATGTTTCGAGCACGGAGGAGCTTCATGCCCAAGTTGCATCCCACAAGACTCGCCGGCGCCACGGTGCTTATTTCGGCGATGCTGGCGAGCGTCGCGGCGCCCGCGGCTCAGGCCGCGCCGGCGGCAGCGCCCAGATTGGAATTGCGAGCGGTGGCCGTCTCTCAGTCGCCAATGGCGCCGCCGGAAGGCGAAATCGGCAAGCACGAAAGAGTGCTCGTGATTGAAGTAGACAACAAACTGCACATCCTCGGCTCCGTGGGGGTGTACGTCTACCCCAACCGGAAGAAAGTTATAATCGTCTGCGATTCGAACGGCGACAATCTGGAGCCAGGCGTGCAGGTGGATCCTTCGGCGGGCGAACCGCTACTTTACCAGGATCCCAATGGATCGCACGCCGGCTGCCTGAACCACGAGATCTACTATCCGGTCCGAAAGTTCCGATTCGCCGCACACCACGCCAACTCGGCAAGTGCGGTGGCATGGTGGGAGTGGTTCGGCGCACCGCCCCTGCCGCACCCGGACTACTGATCGACGGTCGCGTCGACCGCGAAACCCGCGCCTTTAGCTCATGTCCTGAGCCGAAGCGACCGAGGAGCGGTGACCACCACGACTCGCGTGAAGGCGATCTGCAACTGGCGACTGCGAGGCTGGCCGTCGGACGCTCTGATGAGCAAAAGCCCAGTCGTATGCCGCAAAGAAGACATGGTCGTCGTCGGCGGGCCACAGGATTCAGCTTGAAAAGGACAATCGTGAAGATCATCCCGAAAACCCTGGCACGATCCCTTGCTGTTGTGGCACTGGCCGCACCAGCCATCCTGATGGGTAGCGCGCAAGCCAGTGCCGCGGTCCGGATCTTTCCTGCCGATGGGGGCACATGTGTCGGCACTCAAGTGATGCGCTGCCTGGAGCTGCGCTACGACGATGCCAGCGAGCGCTTCCGCGCGCGGGCCGAGATTACGGACGTCGCCGGCGGTAGCGACGCGACCGTCGACATCACCCGGGTGATTGCCGCCGGACAGCTGACTGGTGAATCTCCCGAGCCGAACCCGACGTGGGAGCGCCTGGAGTCTCCTTTCACGACCTGCACGCAGGGCCGCCAGGTATCGGTGGGCTTCTCCGCCGATTTTCGCTGGAAGAACAACGCGACCGGCGCGGTAGGTAGCGAAACGCGTTACGGATATGCCGTCTTCACGTGCAGCTGAGGAAGCCAGCACCGCGCCCAGGCTCTAGACGCGAAAGCGCTGAGCCTGGGCGGGGCCTGCCGGCCACCATCCGCCTGCGACCAACCTCATGACGGACTACACCTAGCCACAGGCCGATCGTGATTGTCGGGTCCCGACGCACGCGCAGCCGGGGGCGACGGCTGGGCTTGCTGCTGCACCGCCGGTGCGCTGTGGTGGTGCGCGCCGGGCCGTGTCGCCATGTCGATCATTCTCCCAGCGGTGAGCCCGCCCTCCAGCAATGACCTCGAACCGATGAACCTTCTGGGGCGTCCGCCCAGTTACAAAGATCTGTGGCGATCGGCTAGCCACACCAAGTCAGGTACTCGGGTGCTGCCCGGCGGTGCACGCACCTCACGCCGCCCACCTGCGCAGGTCCCTACGCTGACTGCCCACCCAGAACCCACGGCGCGGTTAACCGCCCACGTACACGTTGGCGTGGGCACACCTGCGTGTAGCTCGGTTGAGACGGCGCGTTCCGGGATGAGTACGGTCAGGCCGGCGTCGACGAGGTAGCGCGAGGTTAGGTTCAGCGAGGCCCACTGGTCCGGACGTAGCCCGGCGTATTACAGGCAGCCGAGAAGGCGACTAGGCGTGACCCGCTGCGGGTTGCTCGCGTACGGCCTCCGGGAGGCGCGGGTCGCAACTAACCACACTCTACCCGCGCTCACCTTGTACCAGCCCGAGGACGCTTTGCCCCCACGCCGGACCAGATTGGCCACCGTGTCCGCCGTAGTTACGCTCGTTGACGTACAGATATCACCGTCCACGAGCGGACGACTCCTGCCCGGCATGACCGGCACGATCCTTCTCACAATGTGGTGGTACCGAGAAGGAGATGGTCATGAGCTCACCAACTGTCGGCAGCACATCTCGTGTGGTGACGTCGGTCGCCTTGGTCGCTGGTGCGGCGGGGATCTTCCTACAGGGCCTGGCCGGAGTTGACATGCCGGCCGTGCCCCCCGGTGCGGTGATGCTGATAGTCGCTGCCGCGCTGATAGCCCTGACCCGATGGGGATGGGCGCCGATACTGGGCGTCGTCGTCGCCTCGGCCGAGGTCGCCGCGCTGGCCGCGACAGGCGCACTGGCCGACCTGACCGACCCGAGCGCTATGGGTATCTGGCTAGCCACCTGGGTTCGGACGATCGGGGTGGCGTCCGCGTTGGTAGCCGGCGTTGTGGCGATCGTCTCCTGGCGACGAGCCGTCTCCCGTGCACGCGGTGGCTCGGTCGCGGTAGGTGCCAGCCGCTAGCTGGCCGGCGAGCCGCGGCACGTCAGTCGAGCACCGGGTCGTCGCCGATCAGGCGACGGCCCGGGCCGTCGCACCACCGCGGGACCGAAGATCTATGTCTGCGCGGACCTCTATTAGTGATCGTTTGCAAGCTTGCCTACGTAGTCGACTCATGCTGGCGCATTTGGAGCCGGTAGAGGTCGGCGTAGCGGCCGTCCAGGGTCATGAGGGCACCATGGGTGCCGTGCTCGACCATCTGTCCGTCCGCGAGCACGTAAATACGGTCGGCGCAGCGGACCGACGCCAATCGATGAGTAACCAGGACGACGCTTCGGCCGTCATCGGCCAGGCGGCGCACCCGGTCGAACACCTCGATCTCGGTACGCGGGTCAAGCGCGGCGGTCGGCTCGTCGAAGATCACCACCTGGGCGTTTCGAAAGTGGGCCCGGGCAAGGCCAATCCGCTGCCATTGACCGCCAGATAGCTCGGTGCCGCCCCAGAACTCCCGGGCGAGCAGCGTGTCCCAACCTTGCGCCAGCCGATCGATCACCTCGTCAGCGCGGCCGAATCTCGCGGCCTCGGCGAGCACGTCCGGCAGGGGTGGCCGCGTCGGCCGACCGATCGTGACGTTGACTCGTGTGGTGAACGGCCATTGGACAAAGCCTTGGGAAACGAGCGCGACGTTTTGGAACATGCTCGCTCGGTTCAGTTCCCCAGTCGGGCAGCCGTCCCACAGAACCTGGCCTTCAGTGGGGAGGTACAGGCCGACCAGCAGCTTGGCCAGCGTGCTTTTGCCAGAGCCGTTGTCGCCGACCAGTGCCACGACCTCGCCTTGGCGTACGACCACGTCGATTCCCTGCAGCGCCGGCTGCATCGCGTTCGGATATCCGAAAGTGAGATTACGGGCTTCGATGTGCTTAGGCGGGTTGGCGAGCTGGACGCTCCCGCTGCGCATGGCCTCCGCTTCAGCCCGCTCGCAGGCATGCTGCCAGTCGCGGACGAAGAGCCCATCCTCGTACAGGTCGTTCATCGCCGTTACCAGCGAGGTAAGACTTTGGGTGCCGGTACGGACCGCGAGCACGGCGGTGCCCGCGACGGCGAGTGGTACCGCCCCCGTGGCGAGCAACAGGCCGAGGGTGCCGTACGTTGCCACCCGGGCGACGCCCGCTGCGCCGTCAGCCACTAGCAGCGTGCCCGCTTCTCTGGTGGCCAGCCGCGCTTGTTCCCGCTCGGCGAGCTCGGACAGACGGCGGTAATGGCCAAGCAGGAAGTCCCCTGTTTGGTGGGCACGTACCTCCTCGGCCGCAGAGGGACTCGTCAGCAGATCGGAAAGCATTTCCAGCTGTCGGTTGAGCTCGGTCCAACGCTTGAACGACATGAAGCGGGCCCGGGCCGCACGCACCGCCCCCCATGCCGGTGGCAGGACGACAGCGATGAGGAGCGGCAACAATAATGGGTGTAGTACTGCCAGCACCGTGGCGGAGGCGATCAGGCCAGCGGCGGCCTCGGCCAGGCCCACAATGCCGGCCGTTACTTGACGAGCCGACAGGGCGCCGCGATGAGCGGCTGCCAGCAGGTTGTGGAACTCGGCATCCTGCAGGACTGCCAACTCCACCCGGATTGCCCGCTCGAGCAACCGCGTGTAGGCGAGCCGGTCGACTCGCGGCTCGAGCCGTCCGCTGGCCGCCCGGCCGGCCGACGAAAGGACGCTGCGGATCGCGCCCGCAGCCGCCACGGTTAGAAGCTCGGGCAGCGCAGCGATCAGCTGTGTGCGGGTCGGGGGTCCGGAAAGCAGCTCTGTCAATGCCTGGTTCGCGGCCAGCAGCAAGACCGCGGCAGTCGCGCCGGCGAGAACATTCGCGGCGAGGGCGAACGGCAACACCCAACGACCAGCGTCCCACGCGAGCTTGAACGTACCTCCGACCAGGCGAGGCAGCCGCAGGGCCACGGTCCAGAAGCCGAGGTCGACGCGGGCGCCGTCGTGCTGCACCCAGCCGCTCGCCGCTCGGACGCCGGCACCGAACAAGGGATCGGTGGTCGGTGGCCCCGCATCCGCCGAGTATCGGTGGCGGCCACGGTGGCGGTAGGTCGCAGTGTGATAGAGGGTCACGGCATTCAGGCCAGCAGAAACAACCTGCTCCAGGCAGGCGGACGGTCGGCCGCCAACGCGAGTAGGACCAGCGCGACGCCGGCAGCCCCACACAGCAGGCCCGGGTTGTCAACCGGGCTCCCGCCCTGCTCCCAGTCTTGATAGCCGAACAGCGTGTCCGGCGCGTGTCGCGCCAGGAGAAGGTCGCAGAGGTGCTGTGCCCCATCACGGAACGCCGGATGAGCTGTGTCCCACCAGAACAGGGAGGTGGCCAGCAGGTGCCCGGCGATCCCGTGACAGAAGGTGGGGGTCGGATAGGTCGAGTCGTCGATGGGTGGGCGCAGGCTTGCGATCGCCAAATCGATGCCCTTCCCTCGGTAACGGTCATCGTCAAGGGCTTCGCCGGCTAGCCAGAGCGCCCGGGCGACTCCTGGCGCCCCGCTGCACCATGCGAGGCTGACGTCGTCGACGCGCGCTGTGGCGCTCAACCGGTCCGCGATGCGGTGAATTGCCGCGTCCACGACCGGCAGCTCCACATCCGACCTTGATCGTGCCAAGGCAAGTGCCGCCAGTGGACCGGCTAGGCCATGAGCGAGCCCCGCGTCGGCGCTGCTATCCCTGGTTTGGGTGGCTAGTGCCGTGGCTGCCGTTCGCAGAGCCGCGGCGCACTCCGGCTCGGCGTCCCTGAACGTGAGGTAGGCGACCCAGCCTGACATGCCGTGGATGGCGTCGAACTCGAACTCGGATTCGTGAATCAGTGGGAGCACACGGGAATCGAGGCGTGCCCGCAAGCCGCGGTAGCGCCTGCCGCCGCGGCTGAGCATCCACACCGCCGAAGCAGCGCCACAGATGCCGCTGAACAACGACAACAGAACCTGGGGATCGGACAGGCTCGCTACGGCGTTGCTGAGGAACTGGTGGCCGACGCGGTCCCACCCAGCGGCGGGTGATCGTTGGTCGAGCACTGCGCAGACGGCCGCGGCGCCGGCGTCGCCAAGCGCAAGTGAGGCCGGATGCCAGCGCGCGACCGAGAAAACTGTCTGAGCATGGAGCGCGGCGACGCCCGCCTCGAGCCGTTCCGGGGACACCACGGACGCCGCCACGTCCATGCCGAGCGCCGCCGCGCGAGCGGACTTCGCTGGATTGAGCAGACCCAACGGGTTGGCCCCTAGATGCACATGTTCTGCTCGTGCGCCGCCCGCCGACAGGTGTAGCTGCAGCCGTACTTGCACGTGCGAGCCCTCGTCGGGCACGTCTCGGTGTGGTAACTAGGGTGCACCGCCGCCTCCGGCGCGGTGACGTCCGACGGGTGGAGGGGCACGACGTGCAGGTCCAGATCGAACATCAGATCTTCGGCGGTCATCTGGGGGATCGTCGTAGCGGACACTGCTGAGTTCTCCTCTATCTGGAACAGCATGATTCACCGGCGAGCCGGCGACCGGACCAGGATGCCGCGTCGCTGCTTCATTTGAACTTCATGGTGGAGCAGGCGTTGGCGTTGGCACGCGACGCCTCGTTACCGTGCACTGCGTTTCAGGACGTAAGGAGAGACCAGATGGCCGACCCGCCAAGGTACGCAGCGGCCGGCGGAGCGCTGCTGCGCTTGCCGATGCGGCCATTCGCATCGCTCGCCGGTACCACGGTCGATCTCAAACCAGATCAGGACGGCTACCCTGAGCGCCTTGGCGGCCTCATCCGGTCATTGTTGGCTGACGCGTACCTCCGAGAAGCGGCTCTGGTATCCAGCGAGCCGTTACACAGAGCCTTGGGCCGGGTAGAGGCTGGCGAGACGGTTGGCTTGGCCAAGTTGCGCCGAGCGGCGCACACAGCCGCGCGCTATGGGATGAGAATTGGCAGTCGACCTACGCCGTTCGGCTTACTGGCGGGAGTCGCGGTAGCGGCCTTCGGTAGCGCGGCAAAAGTTCAGTTAGGTTCACAGCACAGGAAGGGGGTACGCCCCGACGCTCAATGGCTCACCGGATGGTTGGCCGGCATGGAGCGGGAACCAGCGGTTCGTCGCCATCTGCGTGTGGTGACCAACGACCTCTGCTTCATCCGCGCCGACCGGGTTGTCCTGCCCTACCTGTCGGGCACATCGAGCGATGAACCCGCACACACATATCGAGAATTGTCGATCAGGTTGATTCCGCCGGTCCGACTGGTTCTCGACCTGGCTGCGACCCCGCTGGCCTACCGTGATCTGGTACGGAAACTGGGCGAGGAGTTTCCGAACGCGACCGAGCAGGCGATAGAGGCAATGACCGGGCAGCTCGTGGAGCGGGAGATCCTTCTGACCGATCTGCGTCCACCGTTGACCACGACTGACCCGTTGGGATACCTGATCGATCGCCTGCGCGGAACCGACCTGCCGCAGCTGGAGATTATGCGCCAGACGGCCGACAGGTTGGCGCACTACGCCGCACAGCCGCTCGGTGAAGGCTCCGCCGCCTGGCACGCGGCTGTCGACGCCATGCGTGCCGTACACCCTTCCGACAAGCCCCCGATTCAGGTGGACCTGCGGTTCGACGCGGACGTCACCCTTCCTCAAGCCGTCGCCGTCGAGACCGCGAGGGCAGCCGAGGTGCTATGGCGGCTCTCGTCGACGCAGCCGGCGCCACCTCATCTCCGCCAGTACCATGCTGCGTTTATCGAGCGGTACGGAACGGACCGGCTGGTCCCGGTGCTCGAGCTGCTCGACCCCGAGCGGGGCCTCGGGGTGCCGAGCGGATACAACGCACCACCGGGCGATCGCCGATCAGATCCGGACGAGCGGGCCGAACGGCGACCATGGGAAGACGGCCTCGCGGCGCTGGCGGAGCGCGCGCTGCTGGACGGCGCCAATGAGGTCGTCCTCGATGACGAGCTAGTGGACATGCTGACCGCTGGCGCTCCGTCTCTCCCGCCATCGCCGGACACAATGGAACTCGCCGTGCAGGTTCTGGCTCAGTCGCAAGCGGCGCTGGACAGAGACGACTTTCGCCTGGTCGTCGCACCGAGTGCAAGCTCGACGTTCGCGGGCTCCGTCTTCGGACGGTTCGCTTATCTGTTCGCTGACGCCGGGTACGCGATCGGACCCGCAGTCGCGTCACCCGACCGCGACGCGTTGACGGCGCAGCTTCTGTTCAGCCCGCGGCATCCTCGCTCCGCGAACGTGCTGCGGGTGCCACGAGTCTGCGACCACATCCTCGCCGTCGGGACATTCGCCGAGAGGGCCGATCCGTCAGTGCTGGGGATCACCGATCTCGCCGTCGGAGCGGACGCGCACCGGCTGATTCTGGTGTCCCGCAGGGACGGCCGTGAGGTAGTGCCCGTTTCCCCGCACATGCTCAACGTCGACTCCTCGACCGGGAACGCGGTCCGCTTGATCCGTGAGATCGGCATGAGCCGCTACCGAAACAATTTCACTTGGTCGTGGGGTGACATCCGCGCGCTGCCGCGGCTTCCTCGAGTCCGTTATCGATCGACGATTCTAGAGCCTGCGACGTGGCGCGTCGGTGGCGCGCTGCGAGATCGGGAGAAGCCCTGGCCCGAGTGGCGCACCGAACTGGCCGCGTGGCGTGACCGATGGCAGGTTCCCGACCGCGTACACGCCACGGTCATGGACAATCGTCTGGAGCTGAACCTCACCGTGCCACTGCACCAGCAGCTCCTGCGCGAGGAGCTGGGCCGTCGACCTGAGACGTTCGTACAGGAGGCGATCGCGACCTACGCGGACAACGGTTGGCTCAACGGGTATGCGAACGAGGTCGTTGTTCCTTTGACCCGCATCGATGGCCGCGTCGCGAGCGCGAAGGTTCGCCGACGCCCGTGCGCCTCGCGGCGGCCGCACCTGCCCGGTGGCGAATGGCTGTACGCCAAGCTCTACAGCTCGTCGGCCCGCCACGACGAGCTCCTGGCCGACTATGTCAGCCTTCTGGCCGGGCAGAGACCATCCGCGGTGGACCGCTGGCATTTCGTCCGTTACGCCGACCCCGATCCCCACCTGCGGCTGCGGTTCCACGGGCCCTCGACTGTTCTTCACGAGCAGTTGTTACCTCGACTGCACGATTGGGCAGCGACGCTGTGCGATGCGGGCTTGGCCAGCCGGATGATCCTGGATGCCTACGATCCAGAGGTAGAGCGGTACGGCGGCCCGGCTGCGATCGCAGCGGCCGAAAGGGCATTCGCCGCCGACAGCGAGGCGGTTCTCACCCAGCTTCGGCTAGATGACGACGACTGGCCAACCGATCTTCTCGCCGCGGCCAACTATGTCGACCTGCTAAGTAGTTTCGGGAGGGCGGACTGGTGCGATTGGCTGCTCGGCGATCCGCGCGACGAGCACCATCAGGCTTTCCAGAAGGTCCGTCGGCAGGCTCTCCGACTTATCGACCCGTTCGACAACTGGCAACACCTATCGTCATCGGACAAGGGAAAGCAGGTGCTCGACGCCTGGCGTCGGCGCAGGCCGGCGATCGCCGAGTACGGGGCGGCCGTACGCCACCTGGATATCGCGGACTCCATAATGGCTTCGCTGCTGCACATGCACCACAATCGCCTTGCCGGCGCTGACCGGAGCGCCGAGGCTCGCTCGATGGCAATCGCCCGGGGGGCGGTCCGGGCGCATCTCGACCGCGCGAAGGCTCGCTCGTGACCACGTCCTTCCCACACCATACCGAATTAGCAGCGGCCGCCATCGTCTCGGATCTCGCCGCGCGCCTGGCTGACCACGAAGCCGTGGCGACGGTCATGACCGCCCAGGACAACGCGAGAAAGTTGGTCGACGGTTCGGCGCCCGTCTTCTGGTCGGACCTATCTCTTGCGGATGGCTATCCAGCACTCGCGTTGCTGTACGCCGAACTCGGGCATCTGGATCCTGGGTACCGACGCGTGGCACACGCGTACCTCGAGCAAGCGGCGACCCGGTTGACGGAGGCGCCGCCGGGCGGCCTCTACGCGGGATCCGTCGCGCTCGCTTTCGCGGCGTCCTGCGCCGCTCAGCGGCCGACTGACTACGCCGGAATTCTTGAGCCGCTGGACCGTAGCCTCGCGGCATGGGTACCGGCGCGAGTTGGGGTCGAACGCGTGCGAATCGAGGCAGGACTGCCGGGAACGACGTTCGCGTCATACGACGTGATCGGCGGGATGACCGGGGTCGGCCGTTATCTCCTCAACCGAGGACCCGAAACTCGGCCTGCACTAACCGAGATTCTGACCTATCTCTGTGCCTTGACCAAACCTTTCGCTGATGATCTGCCAGGCTGGTGGGTCACCCATGCACCCGACAGCGACGTCGAGCATGGCGGACATCTGAACCTTGGTTTGGCTCATGGAATCCCCGGCCCCTTAGCCCTGCTGGCACTGGCTTGGCAGGCGGGGATACGGGTACCGGACCAGGACGCGGCGATCGCCCGCATAGTGGGCTGGCTTTTGGATTGGCGCATCACGGACTCGGCCGGCGTCGGGTGGCCGGCGACGGTCGAACCAGGTGACCTCGCCGGCCCACCTGACCAGTTGTGTATGTCCCGCAGCAGCTGGTGCTACGGGGTGCCGGGTGTGGCGCGCGCTCTGCAGCTGGCCGGGCAGGCTTTGGGCGAGTCGAGCTGGACTTCGGCAGCGGTCGCGTCGATCCGGGACATGTTGAACCGACCGAACGGTTTCTTCGGCATCGAAGATCCGGGGTTGTGCCACGGATGGGCGGGACTGCTGCACCTGGTTCGGCTGATCGGGATCGACGCTGACGACGCGGCGATCAGCGGGGCCGCAACGGGGCTAGCCGCCAGCGTGGTAGGTCGCTACGACGATAACGCGCCATTCGGATTCCGAGCGACCAATCCGCCGGCTCTCGAAACAGTCGACCTGGCGGGCTTCCTGGAAGGCGCCGCCGGCGTGGCTTTGGCTCTGGCGTCCTATGTGCATGGCGGGCGGCCCGCAAGTGGGTGGGACGCCGCATTACTGGCTCGTTGACCTAGGAGAAGAATGACGCACGACCAGTACCTGTCAGACTCGGTGTGGGCGGATCTGTTCGCCAAGCAGGAGCAGGTCCACGATCTCGGTTGGTTCTCTCGGCCTACGAGGTTCGTCGCCGGCGACCGGATCCGGGCCATGATCAGCCGTCAGGCGATCGAGCACTGGGTAGCCTACGGAAATCTGCGATATCCCCAGATCAGTCTCAATTTCGCTGGGCACGCTGCTCCGCCCACCTCGTTCACGTGGACCCGCCGGCTGGGTGACCGCCAACTGGTCGGTTGCGCCGATCCGCCCAAGATCGAGGCGCAGTTGGCCGAGGGAGCGACCATGGTGCTGATCAATGTCGAGCATTGGCACGAGCCGCTGGGGCTGTTCTGCACCAGACTGGGCGACGCGACGGGTGCTGCGGTCGAGACATACGGGTACCTCACCGCCCCGGACCAGTTCGGCAGTCAACCGCATCGGGACACCGCGCACGTATTCGTCGTCCAGATCGAAGGCAACAAGCGCTGGACGCTCTACGACATCCCGGACGACGACGATTGGGAACGCGGCATCATCCCCGGGAGCACCCCGGTCTCCGAGCAACTCGAGTTGGAGCCTGGTGACGGTCTCTACCTCCCGCCCGGTCTCGGGCACCGCGCGCAGGCGGGAAGTGAGGGGTCGCTCCACCTGACGATCTCGGTGCAGCCGCCGGCGGTGAGCGATGTCGTCGCAGCGTGGGCGCGGCTGATGGGCCGACGGCAACTGCCGCAGTCCCGACTTCCGCTGGGTTCGGCCGCGCGGGTCGCAGCGGTACGGAGCACACTCGCCTCACTTGGGGTGGAGATAACTGGCACCACGGCCGCCGAGGTCGCCTCCCTCGTTGCGTCATGGCAACGCCAAGACCGCGACTAGGAGAGGTGCCGAGGAACGATGAAACGAGAATGAAGATTCCCCTTGGTAGCGTGGCCAGTAGCCAGATCGCGATCGGCGAAGGTCATCCTACGAAAGGCGGTACTGTGCTTCCAATCTCGTTCGACCAGGACAGCGCGAGTGAGCTCATTGACCTCGATCTCGAGATCGTAACGCTCGCGGAGCCCACGGATAGCGACCACGACCGCTACGCCAGCACCCGACCGATTCCGGGCTGCCCGTAACAGCTGCAGGCAAGCATCGTAATTGTTTGGCGGTGGGCTCGCCTGCCGCCAAACTTTACTTTCTTTCGCTGAAGCCGGGGCCTGCCGGCAACTGCACTTTTCCCTATGCCAGAAGGAGTGCAGCGTCCCACGGCGTGGCAGGGGGTTTACCGCTCCCGAACCGATGCAGTGAAAGACATACTCCAACAGCGCCCTCGATAAAACCATAGTCGTCTGTTCGAGTGGTCTCATCGGGCCGTGACCAGGCGCGATACCCTGCCTCTGGATTCCCGTCAAAACGAGCGATGATCTCACTAGAAATGGCGTTAAGCCGACCATGGGGCAGTAAGCCCGGAGAATCAGCTGCGTATCTCCACACCGCATGCAATGTGCCGGCCAATCCGTGACAAAGGCCGTATTCAAACGGTGACCGCGCAGGATTCCTCCTCGCGATGATGGCCCGCATGGCGTCATCGGCCGATGACGACCGCGCCGCGCCACCAATAGTCAAATTGGCGAGCTGCAGGGCCCGAGCTATCCCAGGCGTTCCATAGCACCATCCGGCGACATGGGTAGCCGCCTTTCCAGTTTTCTGATGGACGGCGAAATATGCCGGCCAGGCTGTTCCGCGAACGTCATCTGTCTTCGCTGCCACGAGCCAGTCAGCCAACGTGCTGATTGCCTTTTCATGTCCTGGCACCTCGACGCCCTTCTCCGCGGCCAGTGACAAGCCGGCTAGAATACCGGCCGCGCCGTGCGCCATTCCGACATTGATGTGTCCCCGGGGGAATTTTGTCGGGTCAGTCCCCACAACCGGTGGATTCACCGCGGTCCAACCGGGCCGGTCAGGCCGCCCAGCGCAGACGATGTCCACGAGCGCCGCAGACAGGCGGGCGATCGCGTCCGCGTGCCGGATCGGATCCAGCAGAAAGTACCGCAATATACCGGTCAAGCCGGAGACCACGTCATAGTCGGGGAGGTCGAGCCTGCCCGTCGTGAGCCGTCTCGCTATTTCTCCCCTATCCAGCCTGTCCAGCACACGCCCGCTCATCTCCGCATCCAGGCGAGAGATGGCCGAACGATATCCGCCAGTGACGATGCTGGCCATATGGAGGGCGAACCCGAGGGACATTGGCCCCGCGAACAGTCCGGCGCCAGGCGCTGAACGCAACTGGGAGGCCGCAGAGGTCAGCACGGAGTGCAGGCGCGGCTCCCATTCGCGATCGTAAGCTGCGAGTTCGGCGAACAGCAGTGCCGTCGAAGGAATAGGGTCGGAAAGTGACAGGTATATGCGTCCCGGCGGAAAGTCCGTCGACATTCGGCGCCACAGGTCGAAGGCGACTGCCGTTGCGACGTCGCGGGCCTTGCGACGAAGGTCTCCATCCTGCGACATCAGCGACTTGTTTCCGTCGCGAGCTGGGAGTGGACGAGTTCGCGGAGAAGTGACAGTGACTGCCGTTCAGCCAAATCGGAGGTTGCCGAGGACCGGTTGAAATGCATGTGAAGGAGTGACATCACCGCCTCCACCGTAACGTCCGACCGACCCTGCGCCCGACTTCGCAGTTGTTTACCATAGTTGGCAGCAGATACCGATCTTTGGCGCCAACTAGCCATGAGATCCCGACCAGCGGCGTGCATCGCCAGCCTAGCCCAAGCGTCCGCTCCACCTGCCAGAGCGGCTAACCTTCGGCGCTGTTCTCGAGATATTCCGTCTGGCCGGCCCTGAGGTATGCCATCGCAGATCATCTCCCGCCACGACGGCAGCCCGAGGGACATCATGATGTTGAGGTAATTGATCGCCGCCAGTTCGGGTGTTGTGACACCGAGCCGCTTAGCGATCCGTCCGCCCAGTTGAGCTAACGTTGCCTGACTGTCCCGCCAGAACAGAGCCTCTGCGGATCGCATGACCGACCCCGGCCCATAACGCCATGTCTCAGGCACGTATGTGGCTAGGTCAAAATCGCGCAGGCCTCCGCGGGCCCATTGCCTTCGTCCCCACTCGGCCACCTTGGTGAGAATCAGTGGATCCGACTGTATCCGCAGTCGAATGTGTTCGGATGGGACGTTGTATCTGACGAAGAACCATTGAGTGGGCACATCCAGCAGACTGGACACCAGTTGTGCCAGCGACTCGGTCAGGAAGGCGTCCGTGCTACCGCTGGAAACATACAGTCGAAAGTATGCCCAGCCTTCGCCTGGAAAATGAACCGCCGTGCGGCGTTCCGTCGCACCGGCCCAGCAATCTCGGCCCTTGACCGCGATTCGGGGACGGGCCGGCCGCCGCGCCTCAGGTGTGGCGAACAAAGGCACCGTCAACTCGTGCTCTCGCCCGGCCAGCCAGTCGGTGGCTCCGAGCGTCTTGCTGAGATCCTCGAAAATCAGAGTCGATGGCGTCCGCTCCAGCTGTCTTCGCAGCATTGACCGATCGCCAGGAGTCGAGAGATTGAGCGACGTGCGGGTGCCGTCGTGGCTAACGACGATGTCATCCGGCACTCTCAGCCGGCGCTGCCAGGACGCGACCGTCGTGGTCCACTCCGCCTCGCGAGCGCGCACGCCATCACGCAGTTCGAGCGGATGCCAGCGTGCGGGGTAGAGGACCGACCGCCCGTATCGAACCCGCGGCAAGCGCGGCCAAGCGTCCAATGTCCGCCAGCTCCACGTTCTGAACGGCCGGGAGTTCAGTTCCTCGATCCGATCCAGGAGGCGAACCAGGTTCGGCGCAAGGTCCGCTGCCAGCATATGGGGCGACGTCACGCTTATTTCGTGGCCGTCGACCAGGTCGACCACGTGGAGCCCTTCGTTGCTGGCATAGAGACCAAGCTTGTCGGCACTCAGATACGTGGCTTTCGGGTCCGGCCCAGAGGGCCAGATGTCCGAACGTATAGGGCCGTCGAGCCATAGGCAACGGCGAGTCTGCGCCGGCGCACGGGCCACATTGAAGTGACGGGCAACCGATGGTCGAAACTGAAGTTGAACCCGCTCCGGCCCGTCCTCTCGGTCATGCTGGGCGATCATCGCGGACATTGTTTCGGTCACGCCGATCCCGTCAAGGAACCGGCCGAACGTCCGTCCGGCCTGCAACGCGGCGCCGTGCGGCAACACCGATAACATATACTCGCCATGATCGATTGCTTCAACGCCCGACGCGTGGATCTGGATCGTCACGTCGGCCGAGGGCCAGACAGGCGCATCAGGCTCGTCGTTCAGGTGATCGATGAGCCGTTCGCCAAGTTCTAGCTCGTTGCTCTCGGACGACAGCGCTGAGTTCGCCGCATCGGCAAGCCGGGTCAGCCCCTCGACGGGATGGGCGGACGGGGGTCGCAACGACCGGCTACTCGGAGGACGGACAAACTCCGCGGGAACGCCGATGCCTCGGTTCGGGTCAATGACCTGCATCACGGGCACAGGGTTCATCAGCCCGAATTGCTCCACAAAGTCTCGGTGATAGTCGACGAGGCTCGTGACGCGGGAACGGGCGGGGCTGACCCGCCCGAGCGCCGAAACAGCGCTTTCCACATGGCGCAGGACGTGCCGTGGGAGGCGAAAGTCGATGTCCATCGTCAGATCGACCTGCACCGAGTTGATCCCCATGTGGTCTCCACCGCCACGCGTGAGAGCAGCGACTTCTGCCAGCTGGGCCCCTCCGGCGCCGAGCTTCGAGGTCTCGTATGCCGTCACAGCGGACCGTACGGCCCGGAGGTGCGCGGCGGACGGCGCCGTGGCGCTTGGGTTCAATGACAGCAGTCGGGCGATCGGGTCAGCCACTTGTAGCGCGGTCCAGAGCTCGCTCACCAGGAATCCGTAGTCGAGAAGGTGTTGCACAGCTGACCACACGTCAGCTTCGGATGTCTTGGGGAATGCCGAGCGTGTTTCGCTGACAACTTGCCCGATCGGCGTCGCGGTGCAACAGAGGTCAACCAAGAATACGATTGGAGCCGTCAGGCGGACCGAGGCCTCCTGATGCCCTCCGGTGACGCGGCTCGAAGGGCCGTAATAATCCTCGATGGTCGGCAGGACAAGGCGTTCACCGCGTTGATGGCAGGAGGGATGAAGCCAGACGCGGACCTGGGGGATGTCTGCCGCATTCTTCTCCCAGGCACGGATGGTGCTGGCCACCCATTCTCCGTCAGGCCGAACCACCTTGCGATGATCGTTGCCGTATCGAAGGTGTGTCCGGTCCGCGACATGCGCGAGCGCAACTCCCGCCATGAGGCCGAATGGCGTGGCTCGTGACCGGATGCGAGCGACATAACGCGAGACTCCCAGTGCGATCCGCTTAAGGGCTGCCCATTCCACCAGGCCATTCCTGGCCTGGTCGAGTTCAGCGCTGAGCGAAGGGCTGGCGAGGGCGATCGCCTCGGACAACAGAGGATCGGATGTTACGTCTGCGAGGAATCGGGTGATCTCTCGACGTGACTGCGGTGTAGGCTGCTCAAACGAGTCCATGGGTCGCGGCAGCGCGTCCTTCGCGAACATGGAGAGCCGGGCAAGCACGACATCTCCAGCAGTGAAGAGTTCTCTGCGCCCCATGTCTCTCCGCTTCTTCGACCTGGAAGATCGGCATGGATCCGCCCGGAGCTGGCGCGACCAATACTCTTCTTGCTCGCGATGTCGCCGTTGCGGCAACAGCATAACGGTTGCCGTCTTCACATCAGCTTCTCCGACGGTCGACGCTACTTTCGTTGTGGTCGAGCGGGCGTCGCGTCAGGCATGGTGGGCCAGGTGCAGCACCAAAGTGGACGTCGCCGTGACGAAGAAGACCGCCCAACCCACCAGGTCGCGGGAGCCCACCCGTAGGTGGGCGATGAGTGCGCCGACGAAGTACAGCACGAGGCCGATCGCCGCTGCGATGCCGAGTGCCGGCACGGCGAAGCCCGCCAGCAGGCCCAGGGAGCCGGCGGCGAGGAACGTGCCCAGCATCGGCATCCAGGACAACGGCAGGCGCTTCATCCGCATCTGGGCCTTCGGGAAATCATGACCGATGAAGTACGTGACAGCGGCCGCGGCCGTGAGGACCGAGGCGATGACGTTGACCGTGACGTAGGCTGCGAACACAGGCCCTCCTTGGTGTCTGTTCCACCCGGGACGGCGCGGCCGCTGCGGATGTGCCACGCCATGACCTAGGTCACAGGACGCCGTCGGTCACCGGGCCACCACGACCAGGCCCGGGGCCGAGACGCGTCGCGCGGTGCGGCGCCAGGACACCTGGCAGTCCCGGCGTAGAGCGGTGGAGGTTCGGGCCGCGCAGCGGGCCGCGTTCAGGACCCGCGGCGGGCCGCCGCCCAGGCGCATCCACGTCGGGATCGCCTCCGCCCGCGTGACCGCGAAGATGCCGGGTGCCGTCTCCGTAATCGTGAACCGGGCGATCACCCCGTCGCGGGTGTCGAGCGAGAAGTCCTGGAACGAGACGTGGTTGCCCAGGCCGTACGCCACCCACTTTCCGCCCACGCGGTCGAACGGCTGCACCACGTGCGCGTGGTGGCCGATGATCAGGTCGATGTCCGGTGAGCGGAGCAGTTCCCTCGCCACCCGTCGCTGCAGGGCGTCCGGGGCGTGGGCGTACTCCGTGCCCCAGTGGATCGACGCGATCACGAACTCGGCGCCCGCCGCGCGGGTGGCGCGGGCCTCGCGGCGCAGGGCCGCCACGTTCAACTCGTTCGCCAGCCACGGTTTGCCCGCGGGCTCGGGCAGACCGTTGAAGCTGAACGTCTGCGACACGTGGCCGACCCGCACGCCGGCGACGGCGTAGACGGTCGGGCGGGCCGCCTCCGCCGCGGACCGGGCGGTGCCCGTGTGGGCGAGACCCGCGCGGTCCAGGGCGCCCGACCGGCGTCTCCAGGTGGCAGATCGCCAGGTCGGCGGCCTCGATCACCGGCGCGACGTCCGCGAACATGGGCCCGAAGTCGTATCCGCGCCCGCGCGCGGCGCCGCGCCACAGTCCAGAGTGGAGCAGCACGTCCCCGCTGGCCGCCACCGTAAACGTCCGGGGCACCCAGACGGGCGCCCGGGTCGTGGGCCACCCCGTGAGCCGCACCACCGAGTCCGACACACCGACCACGGGCGGCGCGGGCTGAGCGGCCCGCGGAGCCGTCGCGACGCCGGCGAGCAGGGCGGGACCGACGATCAGCAGCGCCGCGAGGACGCGCCGGGCGGTCACGAACGCGCGCGGGTCGACGCGACCGATGCCTGCCATCGACAGTCGTCCACGGCCCGAAACTAGCCGACAGGCCCGGAATCCGTTGCCCCGCCGGCATCAGCCGCAAAAGAACCCCGTCAGGCCGGTTGCGCCACGTCCCCCAGCGCCGCCTGGACCAGCGGGTCCAGCGCCTGCCAGTTGGCCCGCGCGACCGCTCCCGCGCCCTCGCTGTCGCGGCGCTCGCACAGCGCGATGATGCGGTCATGCAGGTCGACCGACTCCCGGCCGCGCAGCGACGAGAAGCGCAACCGCTCGAGCCGCCGCAGCACCGGGGTGAACTGGTCGAGCACCGCCGCGAGCGCGGGGTTGCCCGAGGCGGTCACGGCCACCTCGTGGAACTCGTCGTCGGCCGCGATCGCGGCTTCGACGTCGTCGGCCCGTAGCGCCGCCGCGAACCGCGCGTTCGCCGCCCGCATGGCCTCGATCTCGGCCGGCGACATGGTGGGGACGGCCTCGCGCACGGCCAACTCGTGCATCGCGGCGACGACCGACTGCGCCGCCCGCACCGCGCGCGGGTCCAGCGGGCTGACCATCGTGTAGCGGCCGGGCTTGGTCTGCACCAGCCCCGCCTCCTCCAGCCGGGCCAGCGCCTCCCGGACCGGCGTGCGGCTGACGCCCAGCCACTGGGCCAGGTCGCCGTCGTTGATGCGCTCGCCGGGAGCCAGGGTGCCGTCCACGATCGCGCTCCGGATCGAGCGGAACGCGTCGTCGCGCAGCAGGGAACGGGCGATCAGTCCACCACGCTCGGGAATCGGCATGCAACATATTCCACACTGCACGCGAATGGCCGTCAACCTGTGATCCGTGCCCGGTGCCCCTTACGGCTCGGCGGTCACCCTACGCGGCAGAACCGCAAGCGTTCATTCCGGGTCGGGAGCGGCGGCCACCCCGTATTTGTCGAAAAGGCCGAGAATACGATCGTCGAATCGCTCCGGACCCCAATTCTCGACCTGTACGCCCGGCCGCGGTTCGTCGCCGCCTTCGAGGAAAAGGCCCTCGGCGCCGCCCGGGGTGTAGATGAAAAGCAGCTTGGCCGTGTGGAATCCGACATTGAGGAAACGGTGCCGCACGCCGCGCGGGATGTGCACGAGGTCGCCCGTACCCGCGATGAACGTCTGGTCGCCGTTGAGGAACTCCAACTCGCCGCCGAGCACGTAGAAGGTCTCCTCCTCCGTGGCGTGGGTGTGCGGGATCGGCCCGCCACCGGGCGGCACGCTGGCCTCCACGATGCCGATCGCGCCACCGGTCTGCGCGGCGCGCAGGCCCACCGTGTAGACGTCACCGGAAAACCATTTCGTCGGACCCTGGCCGGCCGGGACATGAAGACCGGCGGTAGCCGGCCGCGAATCGGTCCCCATCAACGAGAAACTCACAGGGCTCCCCTATCAGCGAATAGAAACGTCGGAATGGCGGCCGGCCGGAGATCACGATAGTGGCCCGCCCGTTCCCCGCGAACACCGAAAACGGTGACGAGGCACACCGCTATCGGGGTTGAACCGACCGCGGCGGAAATGCGTACGCGGCGGGAGCGCTCTCGACCGGGCTGGCGGCCGGGCGAAGGCGAGCGAGCCGACGACATGCAAAATATTGGATGTGACACCCTGGTGCGGCCCCGGGACCACGGGGGAAGGAAGGACGCACCCATGTTCGTCTCCCGCAGCGCGCGTCTCCTGGCGACCGCCATGTCCGCCGCGCTCGTGCTGACCGTCGCCGCGTGCGGCGACGACGCCCCGCCGCGTACGACGGACGGCGAGGCCACCACCGGCACGCCGGCCAGGCTCTACGGCACCGACGGCAACATGATCAACTCGTTCGCGGACGAGTTCAAGGGCGAGGCGGGCATGCTGTCCGGGATGAAGGGGACGACGCCCCTCACCCCGCTGACGGCGGACTTCAAGCGGCGCCTCGACGAGGTGCACCCCGACCTGTCCGACTACCTGTTCGCGGGCGAGACCTACGACGCCGTCGTGATCAGCGCGCTCGCCGCGGCGCAGGCGGGCAGCAACGACCCGGGCGCGATCGCCAAGCAGATCAACTCGGTCACCGCCGGCGGCACCGACTGCACGACCGTGGCCGACTGCCTGGCGCTCGCCCGCGCGGGCACGAACCTGAACTACCGCGGCATCTCGCTGACCCGCGGCGGGTTCACCGACGCCGGCGAGCCGTCCACGGCCAGCTACGCGACCCTCCACTTCGGAGTCGGGGATCGCCTCGACGACAGCAAGACGGAGTACGTGGGCGCGGGCGACGAGTCGACCACCACGACGAAGGCCAGCCCGGGGAAGGGCTCCGGCACGGCGAAGGACGCCCTGAAGATCGGCGGCCTGCTGCCCGAGACCGGCGACCTGGCGCTGGCGAACCCGCCGATGGAGGCCGGCGCCGCGCTCGCCATCAAGGAGCTCAACGCGGCCGGCGGCGTCTTCGACAAGGACGTGGTCTGGGTGCCCGGCGACGACGGCACCAGCAGCGAGGTCGCGAAGCTGACGGTACACAAGCACATCGCCGACAAGGTCAGCGTCATCATCGGCGCCGGCGCGTCGAGCATCTCCCGCGACGTGCTGCCGGACGTGGTCAAGGCCGGTCTGGTGCTGTTCTCGCCGTGCAACACCGACGCCGGGCTGACCACGATCGACGACAAGGGCCTGTTCTTCCGCACGTCGCCGTCCGACATCCTGCAGGGCCGCGCGCTCGCCGACGTGATCCTCCGCGACGGCCCGCAGAAGATCGCGATCGTCGCGCGCGACGACTCCTACGGCACGGGCCTCCAGGACAACGTGATCACCGAACTGGAGCGGGCCGGCTTCCCGAAGGACAACATCCAGACGCACGTGTACGAGCCACCGACGCCGGGCGCGCCCGACATCGACTTCACGGCCGGCGCGAACCAGATCAAGACCACCGGCCCGGACGGCGTACTGCTGATCGGCTTCGGCGAATCCGCGCAGATCATCAAAGCGCTGGCGAAGGCGGGCGTAGAGATCCGACACGCGGCGGCCCAGGGCTCCGAGGAGTAGGCACCCGACCGAGCCACGCCCGGGCGGATGGCGATCAGCGGCACCGCTGAGCTCAGGCGCCGCTGCCGGCCTAGCCCTCTACGTCGACAACGAGGTGACCGGTGCCGGGCACCGCATGCGTTCCCGGCACCAGGACGTCGACGAGGCCGGCGACGACCGGCGCGGGAAGATCCAGTTCCAGCAGGTCGTCGCCCGATCGCCGGCTTCCGAAGGTCGTGGCGCTGCGCAGGACGACGCGGGTCCCGTCGCCCTCGAGCACCAGGTTCCGGCCGAACGGCAGCCGGTCGCGGACCGCCTGCGCCACCGAGGCGGTGGTGACCTCCTTGAAAGACAGGCGGACGGTGTCGCCCTCGGCGGCCCAGCCGAAGCCGCCGACCAGGAGCAGACCCGTCGACGAGCCGTCGCGGGCGCGCCCGGCCTCGATCTCGGCCCGCACGGCCGGGTCGTCCGTGATCGACGGCCGGTCCGGATCGGTGACCAGCAGCGGATGCCGCCGGGCCAGCAAGCCCAGCACGCCGTCGGTGTCCCACTGCCGGACCGCCGCGTACTCGTCGCCGGTCAACCCCACCACCTGCAGGAACCGCAGCCGCCCGTGTGGGGTGTCGATGGCGCCCAGCTCGGGGTCCTCGACGAAGGCCAGCGCGGTCATCGACGTCGCGTACCCGTGCTGGATCGGTCCGCCCGCGTTCATGTGGTGGCCCGGCTCGAACCAGTTGTTCGTCGAGAACACGTAGCGGGCCAGGTTCTGCAACAGGCTGGCCGCCCACAACGGCGGTTCGTCGTCGGCGGCCGCCCGGGCGACGCGGAAGGTGAGCTCGAAGCCCCAGCCCGACTCCGCGGGGTCGTCAGTCTCCTTTGTGTACAGTTCGCTCAGGCCGTAGCCCACGAGGTGCCAGTGCGGCACCGGCTCGACCCGCGCGTAGAAGCTGACGCCGTCCAGTGGGTCCGGACCACCGAGGGCGAACGTGTGCAACGTGCCGTAGTGCTTCGGCGCGACACCGGGGTAGAGCTCCCCCAGCCGGGCGTCGATGGCATCCCAGCCGGGTGCGTCCGAGGTCATCGCACGATCAGAGCACGTGCGCGCCGGTACGTCGCGCGGGGTCGCGAAGTCGTGCGGTGCTCTCCATACTGGACCGATGTATGGCGTAGTCGTTGCGGAGCTTGGCGGACCCGATGGGCTGCGGGTGACCGAGTTGCCCGATCCGGTGGCCGAGGCCGGGCAGGTCGTGGTCCGGGTCCGGGCCGTCTGCGTGCAGCCGGCCGACATCGCGGCCCGGGTCGGGATGATTCCCGGCGGCCCGGTGCCACCGCCGTTCCTGTGCGGCTGGGACGTCGCGGGCGAGGTCGCCTCGGTCGGTCCCGAGGTCACCGACCTCCAGGTCGGCGACCGGGTCGTCGGGATGATCCCGTGGTACCTGACGCGCGGCACACCCGGCGGCTACGCCGAGCTCGTCGCCGCCGACGCCCAGTGGCTCGTCCCGCTGCCCGACGGTCTCGACCTCGCGGCCGCGGCCACCCTGCCGCTCAACGGGCTCACCGCGCACCAGGCGCTGGCGATGCTCTCGCTCGAGCGCGGCGAGCCCGTGCTCGTCACCGGTGCCAGCGGCGGCGTCGGCGGGTTCGCCACCCAGCTCGCGACCCGCCGCGGTCACCAGGTGCTGGCGCAGGCCACCACCGGCGACGAGGCGTGGGTCGGCGGCCTCGGCGCGGCCGAGGTCCTCCCCCGCGCGGCCGACCTGGCGAAGCACACGGTGCGCGCGGTCGTCGACGCGATCCCGCTCGGCGACGCGGCGGCCGCGGCTGTCGCCGACGGCGGCGCCGTGGTCACCACGCGGCCGACGCCGCCCCTCGACACGGCCCGCGGGATCCGCCAGCACCTCCAGCTCATCCACCTCGACCGCGACCTGCTGGCCGACCTCGTCAGCCAGCTCGCCGCCGGCGACCTGCGCACCCGGGTCGCGACCACGATGCCGCTCACCGAGGCGGCGGAGGCCCACCGCCTGGCCGAGGCGGGCGGTCTGCGCGGCAAGATCGTGCTGACGACCGGGTGACGGTGCGGACCAACGCCTTCTTCGAAGCCCTGGACGACTCGCGCGGCATCCTGATCGCCGGTGCCGGCGGTGGGTTCGACATCTACGCCGGCCTGCCGCTCGCGCTCGCGCTGATGGCCGAGGGCAAACGGGTCCACCTGGCCAACATGTCGTTCACCGAGCTGCACCTCCTCGGCACCGACGCGTGGCTCGAGCCGAACGTCGCCGCGATCACCGCCGCGCAACCCGGGCCGGACGACTACTTTCCCGAGCGGACACTCGCGGTGTGGCTGGAAACCAACGGATTCCCGGCCACCGTGTACGCGTTCCCGCAGGTCGGCGTGCAGCCGTTGCGCGCCGCCTACCGCACCCTGGTCGACCGCCTCGACGTCGACGCCGTCGTGCTGGTCGACGGCGGCACCGACATCCTGATGCGCGGCGACGAGGCCGCCCTGGGCACCCCCGCGGAGGACATGACCAGCCTCGCCGCGGTCGCCGGGCTCGACAGCGTACCCGTGCGGTTGGTGGCCTGCATCGGCTTCGGCATCGACGCCTACCACGGCGTCAACCACGTGCAGGTGCTGGAGAACATCGCCGACCTCGACGCCGCCGGTGCCTATCTGGGCGCCTTCTCCGTGTCGAGCCGTTCCCGCGAGGCCGGCCTCTACCGCGCCGCGGTCGCCCACGCGCAGGCGGCGACCCCGATGCGGCCGAGCATCGTCAACGGCCACATCGCGGCGGCGCTCGAGGGTAAGCAGCGACGTCCGGTTCACCACCCGCACGGCCAACTCGCCGCTGTTCGTCAACCCGCTGATGGCCATGTATTTCACCTTCGACCTGCCCGGCCTCGCTTCCCGCACTGACGAAGGCCATCAGCGCACGAAGTGGGTCACGGGCCGCTCCAGCGGCACGCCGTCCAGCGCGATGTCGACCTTCTCGTTGTAGAAGGCGACCAGGTCCGCGACCGCCGCGACAGCCGCCGTGGGAAAGGTGTAGGACCACGCGACGTCCTCGACACCCGTGGCCGACCAGTAGTCGCTGGTGACGCCCTTGTAGGGACAGGCCGTCTCGGTCGCCGACGCGGTCAGGCGGGTGAAGTCGACGTCCCGCCGCGGCAGGTAGTAGCGGGTGGGCAGGCCGGTCTCGAACAACAGCACCGGCGTACGCGTCTCGGCCAGCAGCACGCCGTCCAGCGAGACCCGGACGTGCCGGCGGGACCGCAGCGCGTCGACCCGCACGTACGGGTTCCGGGGGTGCACGAAGATCCGCTCGTCCTCCTCGTACCACGCGTCCAGGGCGTCCCAGTCGAAGCGCGCGTAACCGGCGAGCGCGCCGTCGTCGAACACCCGCACGCAGGCCGGCCGCTCGACACCGCCCGCCCGCAGCCCGTGCCGCCGGGCCGTGCCGCGTTTCAGCCGCTGCTCGTGCCGCTCGTCCACGAGCACCGCGGCGTCCACGTCGCCGACGGGGATGTAGTACTGCGGGTAGTACGGCCATTCCCACACGTACCGCGCCGCCGTGGTGTCGAAGACCTGGACATCGCCGAGGGTCCCGCTGACCCGGCGCGGGGCCGGCTCGACGCGGTCGGTGTCGGCCGCCATCCGCGGATAGTCCATCCGCCCATCGTAGGAAGGCGATCCGGGCGAAGGTGGGGGTTTCGGTGACCCGCCGCGCGGCGTAAGACTGATCGGGATGGATCCGCGTCAGGTGCGCAACTTCCTCGCCGTCGTCGAGCACGGCGGGTTCGGCCGGGCGGCCGCGGCGCTCGGGCTCGCGCAGCCGACCCTGTCCCAGTCGGTCAAGGCGCTGGAGCGCGAGCTGGGCGTCGCGCTGTTCCGCCGCGTCGCCCACGGGGTCGTGCCCTCCGGTGCCGGGCGCCGGTTTCTCGGGCCCGCCCGCCAGCTCATGCACGACGTCGCCCGGCTCGACGCGTCCGTCGGCGGCCATCAGCGGCCCGTGCTGGAGCTGGTCGCCGCCGCGCCCCTGGCCGCCCACCCCGGTGCGGCGCTCGTGGGTTCGTTCGTCGCCGCCCATCCCGACGTGCTGGTGCACCTCGACCGCGGCGCCGTGCTGACCCGCGTCCGCGACGGCGCCGGCGAGCTCGGGCTGACGTACCTGTCGACGGTCGACGACCTGCGCACCGTCGAGCTCGGCCGGCACACCTTCGTGCTCGCCTTCCCGCCCGGGACCAGGCTGCCCGGTACGGGCGACCGGGTGCCGCTGCGGATCCTCGACGACCGCCCACTCATCGGTGTGCCGCACGGGTCGAGCCAACGCCGGCTCGTCGAGGCGGCCCTGCGCGCCGCCGACGTCCATCCCCGCCTGATTGTCGAGAATGGACAGCGCGACCTGTCCGCCGCGCTCGTGCTCAACGGGGTCGGGGCGGCGTTCGTGCCCGACGTGGCCGCGGCCGCCCTGACCGCCCGTGGCGCCGTGGTCCGGGCCGTCGACCCGCCCCTGCACCTGGCCTACGGCCTCGTGCACCGGCCGATCGCCCTCACCGCCATCGCCGAGGCCTTCCTGCACCACGTGGCGGGCTGACCGTGGACTTCCAGCGACTGGCCTACTTCGTCGCCGTCGCCGAGCACGGCAGCGTCAGCGGTGCGGCGGCGGCACTGCACGTCGCGCAACCCTCGCTCTCGCAGTCGATCCGCGCGCTCGAACGCGACCTCGGCGTGACGCTCTTCGACCGGCGGCACCGCGGCCTCGCGCTCACGCCCGACGGCAAGGCCCTCCTCGACCCCGCCCGCCGGGTGCTCGACGACCTCGCCACCGCCCGGGCCGCCGTGCGCGACAAGGACGTGCTCACCCTGGCCGTGCACGACATGCTCGCGATGGATCTCGGCGACGTGCTGGCCGGCCTCCGGACGGCCCACCCGGACCTGTCCGTGCGGCTCGTCGCACCCAGGAACGAGGACGAGATCGTCCGCCTGCTGGCCGACGGGCAGTGCGCGGCCGGCCTGACCTACCTGCCGGTGCGGCACCCGGAGTTGCGCGGTCACCCGCTCGGCGCGCGGAGCGTGGCCCTGATCCTGCCGCCGGCGGAGCACGACAGGCCCGACCCGGTGCCGCTGCGGGACCTCGCTGGCATGGCGGTCGTCGACACACTGCGGGTATCCAGCGCCGCCCGCACGACCATCCGCGCGGCGCTCGCCGCGCACGACGTGGTCATGCGCCCGGCCGTCCGCAGCGCGCACCGCGAGGCGATCGTCCCGCTGGTGCTGGCGGGCGCGGGCGCGGCATTCGTCTCGGGACCGTACGCGGACGAGGCCGCCCGGCAGGGGGCCGTGGTCCGCCGGCTCGACCCGCCGATCGACGTCACCTACGGTCTGCTGTTCCGCGCCGGC
Source organism: Asanoa siamensis (assembly GCF_016862555.1). Lineage (GTDB taxonomy): Bacteria > Actinomycetota > Actinomycetes > Mycobacteriales > Micromonosporaceae > Asanoa > Asanoa siamensis. The sequence goes on from NZ_BONE01000022.1 coordinate 54,520, forward strand.
CCTCGGCCGGGCACGGCGAGCCTCCTCCTCCACCACATGGCGCGCCGCCGGCGCCGATAGGTCCACCGCGCACCACCCACCTATGGGGACAGTGACGTTTCGTCTTTGCTTTCTCGGTGCCCACCGTTTGTGATCGACCGGACACCGAGGAGGAGATCATGACCCGGCGCGCTCGGCCCTCCCGGGCCTGGCACCTGCTGTTGGTGCCGCCGACGGTCGCTCCGCTGCTGACGCCGCTCTACAACCGGATCGAGCCGACGCTCTGGGGCCTGCCGTTCTTCTACTGGTACCAACTGATGTGCGCGGTCCTCGCGATCGTCCTCATCATGATCGTGCACCTAGCGACGCGAGACCGGCGGCCCGGATGGCGGTGACGGTCTTCGCGTCACTGCTCGGCGCGATGCTGCTGCTCGGTTTCGCGGCGGCCCGCTGGCGGCGCCCGGAAAGCATCCACACCCTCGAGGAGTGGGGCGTCGGCGGGCGGGCCTTCGGCAACTGGGTCACGTGGTTCCTGCTCGGCGGCACCATGTACACCGCCTACACGTTCGTCGCCGTCCCGGCGCTGACCTACGGCGTGGGCGCGGTCGGCTGGTTCGCGGTGCCGTTCGCCATCATCACCACCCCGCTGGCCTTCGTCTTCACGGCGCGGATCTGGTCGGTGGCGCACCGGCACGGCTTCCTGACGCCGGGGGAGTTCGCGGGAGCCCGGTTCGGCTCGCCGGGACTGGGCGCCCTCGTGGCGCTGACCGGCATCGTCGCCACCATGCCCTACGTCGCGGTCCAGTTGCTGGCGTTGCAGGCGGTCCTGCGTACCGTGGGCGTCACCGGCGAATGGCCGCTGCTCGCCGCCGTCGGCGTCGTGTCGCTGAGCACCTTCCGCTCCGGCCTGCGCGCGCCCGCGCTGCTCTCCATCGCCAAGGACGTGCTGCTCGCCTGGGTCGTCGTCTCGGCCCTGCTGGTGGTGACGATGTCGAGCGGCTGGGACGCCATCTTCCGCCGGGCCGAGGGCTGGTTCGCGACCACTCCCTCGCCGGGCGACGGCCTGCTGCTCCCCGACGCGGGCCAACTCGGCTTCGTCACCCTGGTGATCGGCTCGGTGCTCTCGGTCTTCGCATACCCGCACGCCGTGACCGGGATGCTCGCGGCGAAGGACCGCGCGACGGTACGCCGTAACATCGCCGCCGCGCCCGTCTACTGCCTGGTGCTCGGGCTGATGGGGCTGCTGGGCTTCTTCGCCCTGGCCGAGGGCATCCGGCCGATCGACGGCGACCTCAACACCGTGATGCCGCGGATGTTCCAGCAGCTCTTCCCGGCGTGGTCGGCGGGCATCGCGTACGCGGCCCTGGCGGTCGCGGCGCTCATCCCCGCGGCTGTCATGTCCATCTCGGCCGCCAACGCGTTCACCCGCTCCATCTACCGCACCTACCTGCGGCCGGACGCGCCGCCGGCGGAGGAGGCCCGGGTGAGCCGGTGGACTTCGCTCGTGGTCAAGTTCGGCGCGGTGGCGTTCATCGTGCTGCTGCGACCGTCGTACGCCGTCGACCTGCAACTCATCGGCGGGGTGGTGATCCTGCAGACGATCCCGGCGGTCTTCCTCGGCCTGCTCACGGCCTGGTTCGACCGGCGGGCCCTGATCGCCGGCCTGGGGACCGGCCTCGCGGTGGGCGTCGCCCTGCTCTGGGACGTCCAGCAGGTCGGCGCCGGCGGCCGCGTCGTCAAGGCGCACTTCGGCGGCTCCAGCATGCCGCTCGGCGACACCGGTGCGACCGTCTACGTCGGGCTCGTGGCGCTGGCGGTCAACCTGCTCGTGGTGACGGTGCTGACCCTGTTGCTGCGCCTGTTGCGGGTGCCGCGGGGCCGGGACGCGACCAGCCCGGCCGACTACACCGCCGACGCGGACGATCCGATGATCAAGCGGCTCGACGAGATCCTCGACGGGCTGCCGGCCCGGCCGGGCGGCGCCCACGCCGCGGTCAGCCGAAGCGGCCGGTGATGTAGTCCTCGGTCTTCTTCTCGGACGGGCTGCTGAACATCTTCTGCGTCGTGTCGTACTCGACGAGCCGGCCCGGGTCACCGGTGCGGTCGATCGTGAAGAACGCGGTGCGGTCGCTGACGCGGGCGGCCTGCTGCATGTTGTGGGTGACGATGATGATCGTGTAGCTGTCCTTCAGCTTGAACATCAGGTCCTCGATCGCCAGCGTCGAGATCGGGTCGAGCGCCGAGCACGGCTCGTCCATGAGCACGACCTGGGGCTCGACCGCGATCGTCCGCGCGATGCAGAGCCGCTGCTGCTGGCCGCCCGACAGGCCCGCGCCGGGCTTGCCGAGGCGGTCCTTGACCTCGTCCCACAGGTTCGCGGAGACCAGGGCCTTCTCGGCGGCCTCCTGCAGCACCGACTTGCGGCGCACCCCGTTCAACCGGAGACCGGCGACCACGTTGTCGAAGATCGACATCGTCGGAAAGGGGTTCGGCCGCTGGAACACCATGCCGATCATCCGGCGTACGGCGGTGACGTCGACGTCCTTGGCGTAGATGTCCTCGTCGTCGACCGTCAGCCTGCCCTCCACCCGGGCGCCCGGGAGCACCTCGTGCATCCGGTTGATCGTGCGCAAAAACGTCGACTTGCCGCACCCCGACGGACCGATCAGCGCGGTCACCGACTTGGGCTCCACGTTCAGGTTGATGTCGTCGATCGCCTTGAATGACCCGTAATAGGCGGTGACCCCGGTCGCCTCGACACGCTTGGCCATTGCTCTCAACCATTTCCGTGGCGGATGTCAACGAGAGATGCGGTTGCGCCTGGCGAAAAGCTTGGCGACGACGGTGAGGATGAGCACGAGTGCCACCAGAGTGAGCGCCGCTGTCCAGGCACGGGGTGGTGCGAATCTGGAGGCGTCGCTCGCCTGCTGGAAAACGAACAGGGAGAGCGACGACTGGTTGTTGTTGAAAGGATTGATGTTGACGGCAGCGGTGCCGCCTGCCACCAAAAGTACCGGTGCCGTCTCACCCGCGGCACGTGCTATGGACAACATGATGCCCGTGATGATGCCGGGTAGGGCGGTGGGGATCACCACCCGCAGGATCGTCTTCCATTTGGGTACGCCCAGCGCGTAGGCGCCCTCCCGCAGCGGCGCGGGCACCAGCCGGAGCATCTCCTCGGTCGACCGCACGATCGTCGGCAGCATCAGCACGCTTAGCGCGAGCGCCGCCGCGAAGCCGGAGAACTGCGGCTGGCCGTTGTTGTAGATCGGCGAGACCAGCAGGACCCAGAACGACAGGATGAACAGGCCGGCGACGATCGACGGGATGCCGGTCATGACGTCGACGAAGAACCGGATCAGGGTCGTGAACTTGCCGCGGCCGTACTCGACGATATAGATGGCCGCCGCCACACCGAGCGGGATGGTGATCGCCGCGGCGATGGCCACCTGCTCCAGCGTGCCGATGATCGCGTGCACGGCGCCGCCGTCCGGGTCCCGGGCACCGATGTTGTTGAGCGAGGTGGAGAAGAAGTTCGCGTCGAACCGCTCGGCGCCCTTGGAGATCAGGGTCCAGACGACCGAGACCAGCGGCACCAGGGCGAGGATGAACGCCGATGCGATCAGCGTGCTCCAGGTGCGGTCCCGGGCCGCCCGGCGCCCCTCGATCCGGTTGACCACCGCGAAGGCCCCGACGAGGTAGAGGAACGCGGCCATGACCAGCATCAGGACCCAGCCGCCGATGCCGGCGCCGTAGCAGACGGCGGCCGCCACCCCGAGCGCGACAGCGGCGACGCCGACGAGCGCGACGAGGGGCGTACGCCGCCGGCGCAGCATGGGGTCCTGACCCGGCGCGAACGACGGCGACGTCACCGTGCTCATGCCGCCGACTCGGTGAACTCGCGGCGCCGATAGATGATCACGCGGGCCGCCATGTTGACCACGAGCGTGATGGCGAACAGCACCAGGCCCGACGCGATCAACGCGCCGCGGCCGATCTCGCCCGCCTCACCGAAGCCGTTGGCGATGTTGGCGGCGATCGAGTTGCCGCCGTTCTCGATGATGTTGAAGGTGATCTCGTTGATGAAGCCGAGCGTCAGCGCGAGCGCGATCGTCTCGCCCAGCGCGCGGCCCAGGCCCAGCATGATCGAGGCGATCACGCCGGCCCGCCCGTACGGCAGCACCGAGGTCCGGATCATCTCCCACCGCGTCGCGCCGAGCGAGAGCGCCGCCTCCTGGTCGGGAACCGGGGTCTGCAGGAAGACCTCGCGCGACAGCGACGTGATGATCGGCAGGACCATGATGGCCAGCACGAGGCCGCCGAGCAGGAACGACCGGCCGAACGGCCCGTCGCCGCCGAAGAACGGCAGCCAACTGAAGTAGTCGTTGAGCCAGATCGAGAAGGTCCGGACCGGCCGGATGAAGACGGTGAACCCCCACAGCCCGAAGACCACGCTCGGCACGGCCGCCAGCAGGTCGATCAGGAACCCGAACGTCGTGGCGACGCGGCGGTGGGCGTAGTGCGACAGGTAGAGCGCGATCCCGAGCGCGATCGGCACCGCGACGACCAGCGCGATCACCGAGGTGACCAGGGTGCCCCAGGCGATCGCGGCGATGCCGAAGACCGGCGGGGTCTGGTTCGGGAACCATTCGGTCTCGGTGATGAAGTTGGCGGTGTCGGCCCGCAGCGCCGGCACCGCTTCGTTGATCAGGAAGGCCGTGATCGCGACGATGATCACGAGCACCAGCGTGCCCGCGGCGAGGGTTCCGGTGCGGAAGACGGTCTCCGCACCGAAACCCTTGCGCCGCGGCAGTTGCCCACCGCCGGACGGGGCGGGCGTGTCCACGCCCGGGTCGGACATCTGGGTGCCGGCCCGGGGTCAGGAGATGCTGTTGGCGGCGGCCTGGACCCGCGGCTGCAGGCTGCCCGGCAGCGGCGCGTAGCCGAGGCCGTTGAGCACGCCCTGGCCCTCACCGCTCGCCGTGTAGTCCAGGAAGCCCTTGATCAGCGGGGTCTTCCCCGCCGGGCCGCCCGCGCTGCAGGCGATCTCGTAGGTGACCAGCACGATCGGGTACGCACCCGCGGTGTTGGTCGTGTAGTTGATCGTGAGCGGGAGGTTGTTGCCCGAGCCGGTGACCTGGGCGCCCTCGATGGTCTTGCTCGCGGCCTCCGGGGTCAGCTCCTGGAACTGTCCGGCACCGTTCTGGATCTTCGCCATGTTGAGGCCGGCGTTCTCGGCGAACGACAGTTCCATGTAGCCGATGGACCCGTCGGTGGAGCTCACCGACTGCGCGACGCCGTCGGAGCCCTTCGAGCCGGTGCCACCGGGCGCCTTCCACGCCTGGCCCGCACCGAAGGTCCAACTCGACCCGGCGGCGGCGGTCAGGTAGTTGGTGAAGTTGCCGGTCGTACCCGACTCGTCGGAGCGGTGCACGGTCTGGATCGTCTCGGACGGCAACGAGGCGCCGGGGTTGTCGGCCTTGATGGCGTCGTCGTCCCACTGCGTGATGGAGCCACCGAAGATCCCGGCCAGCGTCTGCGGCTTGAGCTGCAGATTGTCGACACCCGAGAGGTTGTACGCGACGGCGATCGGGCCGACCACCATGGGCAGGTTGATCGCGGGGTTGCCACCGCACCGGGCGTTCGCCTGGGGCTGCTGCGCGGAGGTCAGCGCCGTGTCCGAGCCGGCGAAGTCGGCCGTGCCGGAGATGAACGCCTGCACGCCCGCGCCGGAGCCGGACGGCTCGTAGTTGATGGTCGCGCCGCTGCATTGCTGCTGGTAGTTCTTGCGCCACTCGTCCATGGCGTTCTTCTGCGCGGAGGAACCCTGGGCGTTGAGCGTGCCGGTCGCACAGTTGATCTTCCAGACCGCCGCCACGGTCGCGCCGGTGTCGTTGCTGTCCACTCCGCACGCGCTGAGGGCGAGAGCCGCCGTCAGCGCGACACAGGCGACGGTGCCGTGCCGCTGGACCTTCACCTGACAGGATCCCTTCGAAGCTGTTGCTCCTGCTGGCGGACGAGTTTTCGCCGCCAAGCAGAGTTAAGAACAGCTCTACCGGAGTCCGCGGGAAGATCCGACAAAACACATTTGATTGCCGAAACCGGCCTAGACTGACCGGAAGGCCCGCATCAGATCACGCGCCCCGGATACGCGACGGCCGCCGGGGCAGGGTGCCCGGCGGCCGTGTGCTGGTGCGTCAGTTGCCGGTCAGCTTGTCGAAGTCGACGACGTCCTTCGCGGCCGGGGCCTTGATGCCCTGGTCCTTGCCGAAGTCGCTGAACGCCAGCGAGCCGCCCTCGGTCTCGCTCTCCAGGAGCACCGGGTACGGCTCGCCCGTCGTCGCGATCCAGAGCTTGTCCTTGGTGCTGCCGCCGTCCAGCAGGGCGATCGCCTCGACGCCGTTGACCTGCTTGGTCTCACCCTTGGTCACGGTGCCGCCGGCGTCGAGCAGTTCGTCGAGGTTGGCCAGCGCGAACAGGTCCGACAGGTCCTGGTCCTTGGCGGAGATCTTGGCCCACTTCTTGCCCATCATCTGGACGAGCGTCTTACCGGCCTCACCGCCCGCGTTCACGGTCCAGAACTTCGCGTCGGGGCGGATGAACTGCAGGCCGTCGACGGCGAGGATCTCGACCGTGCCCTGGTCCTTGCCCACCGAGACCTTGCCCATCACCTCGTTGCCGTTGAGCTTGAGGTCCATCGTGATGGTCTCGCCCTCTTCGACGAGGCTGCCCTTGAGCCGGTACGACTTCGCTTCCTTGATCGCCGCGCGCGAGTCCGCCAGGATCTCGTCGGCCGGCTTGTCGGCGATGCCCGCGGCCGCGGTCGGCGACGCGGAGGTCGCGGCCGCCGCCGGGGTGGCCCCGCCGTCGTCCTTGGCGCCACAGCCCGCGAGCAGCGCGGCCGCCACAGCGACCGGAATCACCCATTTGATCGGAACGGTCCTCATCAGAGCCTGTGCCCTTCTACCCCCGTTCGGGACCACGTCTCGAACGTCTCTGGATGGTGCGTGCGCGCGCAGGCTAGGGCGCGCGGGGTTCACAGCACAAATCCAGTTCACGTTCAGCCGGTACGCCAGATGTGCGGCGTCCCGTCGCGAATGACTAGATTGGTGGGCGTCGTTGCCGAGAAGGGGAGGCGTGGTCATGTCGCAGGAGCCCGCGGAGTGGGCACCACCGGGGATCGACGTGACGGTCCCGCACTCCGCCCGCATGTACGACTGGTGGATCGGCGGTAAGGACAACTTCGCCGCCGACCGGGCGATGGGCGCGGCGTTCGCGGAGGCGATCCCGAGCATCCGCACGATGGCGCGGGCCAACCGGGCGTTCATGCACCGCGCGGTCCGTCACCTGGCCGCGGCCGGGGTGCGGCAGTTCCTCGACATCGGCACGGGCATCCCGACGCAGCCCAACGTCCACCAGATCGCCGAGGAGACCGGCGCGCCGACCCGGGTGGTCTACGTGGACAACGACCCGATCGTGCTGGCCCACGCGCGCGCGTTGCAGGTCAGCGGCGAGCACGGGCGCACCGCCTACATCGACGCCGACCTGCGCGAGCCCGACAAGATCCTGGCCCACCCGGAGTTGCGCGGGACGCTCGACCTCGACCAGCCGGTCGGGCTGCTGCTGATCGCGGTGCTGATGCTGCTGTCCGACGAGGACGACCCGTACGCCGTGGTCCGCACGCTCTTCGACGCCCTGCCCTCCGGCAGTTACGTCGCGATCACCCACCCCGGCCAGGATTTCGACCCGGCGGCGATGGCGGCGGTCGTCGCGGCCGCGACGCAGGGCGGGCTGACCCTCGTGCCGCGCGACCGCGCCGCGGTGACCCGCTTCCTCGACGGCGCGGAGCCGGTCGACCCGGGCGTGGTCCCGGTCCTGTCGTGGCGCCCCGACGGCCCGCCGCCCGAGGACCCGAACGCGGCCTATTACTGGGCGGGCATCGCCCGCAAGCCCTGACGCTCCCGTGCGGCCCCTGCTGCTCGTCCCCGGCGGGTTCTGGGACGGGATGGACGGCGCGCTCTTCTGGGAACGGCCAGGTGTGGCCCCGTCGTTGCGCGGACACGGCTTCGAGGTGATCGTCGCGGAGCGCCTGGCCCGCGCGCGGAGGTGGGCCGACGAGGCCGCACACCTCGCGCGCGCGTTGCCCGACGGGCCCGTCACGGTGGTGGCCGGTTCCAACGGCTGCTCCGCCGCGGTGCGGCTGGTGCTGTCCCGGCCCGGCCGGGTGGCGCGGCTGCTGCTCGCCTGGCCGGCCACCGCCGGTGACGCCGAGGTCGACGGGCGCACCCGGTCGGGCCTTGCCGGGTCGGGCGCGCCGCCGTCGACGGTGGACGCACTGCTCGCGGGCGGCACGCTGCGCGGCGTCGACGACGAGGAGTTGGCCGGGCTGACGCTTCCGGTCGGCGTGCTGCCGTCGGTGCCGGACAACCCGACGCACCAGCGGCGTACGGTCGACGCCCTGCTGCGGCTCGTGCCGGGAGCGCGGGAGTTGCCCGGCTGCCCGGAGCCGCCGCGGCCGGAGTTCGCCGGACACCTCGCGGCGTTCACCGCCACGGTGGCCGCGTTCGCTTCCTAGCGACAACGCCGCGAGGGCTCCCGACCGGCGTGGTGCCGGCGGGAGCCCTCGCGGCTCGGTGCGATGGGTCAGCAGCGGACGAAGCCGTTGCCGCGCACGCTCCCGCGGTACGCGCAGGTGTCGAGCCGCGCGCCGCGCGGGCCGCTCAGCGTGGCCACGTCGCCCTCGTTGTTCCAGATGTGGGTACGGCTGCCCCAGAAGGCCTGGTTGTCGTTGGCCCGACCGAACCCGGTGTGCACCCGGATCCGCTCCCCGCCGCCGAGCCAGGTGTTGTTGTTGAAGCGGAACACGTGGTTGGCCCGGTCCTTGATCGTGTAACCCCGGAGGTTCACGGCCCGCCGGCCGTTGTTGACGATCGAGATCCACTCGCCGTTCAGGCTCGAGTTGGCGCGGCTGTCGCGGCCCGGTGCGTCGTACTGGATGCCCGAGATCTGGACGTTCGCCTGCGGGGCCCGGCCGGGGCCACGGCCACGGTCGCCCGGGTCTGCCGAAGCGGACGCGGCGCCGGCGAGAACGGCCCCGAACGCGATGGCGGCGGCGCAGGTGAGGCCAAGAAGCTTTCGCACGATTTCCTCCGGTGAATCACTGTTCCAACAGGGATGTCTAGATAAAACAGGACATCCGGCGCCCTGTCATCAGGCAATACGTGTCTCGGTGTCCGAATCGTCGGTTTCATCCCAATGCGGTCGCCGCAGCGGTCGAGGGCCCCTGCCCGGTCGGCACCCCCCGTCAGCCGTTCGGCCAACGGCGGCTCAACCCGGCCGTCAACCGGCAGCGCACCAGCGCCATTTGATATGTGCGCTGTAGACTATGGGACATGTCCCTCAAGCACGCCATCCTCGGTCTGCTGGACCTCCGGCCCAGGACGGGCTACGACCTCAAGAAGGCCTTCGACGACACGGCCCGGCACTTCTGGGCGGCGGACCGGTCGCAGATCTACCGCACCCTCGCCGGCCTGCACGCCGACGGTTTGCTCGAGGAGCGCGTGATCGCCCAACGCTCCCGCCCCGACAGGCACGAATACCGGCTGACCGACGACGGCCGCGCCGAGCTCCAGCGCTGGCTGCGCTCCCCCGCCCCCGTGGAGCCGTCGCGCGAGGCGTTCCTGGCCAGGATCTTCTTCGCCGGTCAGGCCGACGATCCCGAGGTCGTGCGCACGCTGGCGGGCGAGCGGCGCGCGCTGGCCCACGAGCGGCTCGACGAGCTGCGGGCGTTGACCGCTCACACGGACACCTTCGCGGGACGGTTGCGGGCGCTGACCCTGCGCGCCGGCATCCTGCACCTCGAAACGGAACTGCGCTGGCTCGACGAGGTCGAGGCGGCACTCTGATGTTCGTCGCCGAGCACCACCCACACGCCGACGAGACCGTCCTGTTCCTGCACGGCGGCAACGTGGCGGGCTGGATGTGGCGCGACCTGGCGGCCACGCTGCCGGACCACCACTGCCTGATCCCCGACCTGCCCGGCTTCGGCGCGTCCCGCACGCGACCCTGGACGACCCTCGAAGCGGTGGCGGACGCGGTGGCGGAGATCGTCCGTGCCCGCGCACACGACGGACGCGCACATGTCGTCGGCCTGTCGCTCGGCGCCGTGGTGGGCACCGTCCTCCTCGCCCGCCACCCCGACGTGGCCGCCAGCGCGCTGCTCACCGGAGCGCCGCTGCGTGGCGTGGGCCGCGCGACCCGCGCGGCGGGTCTGGTGCAACTCCGGTGCTGGGTTCGCGGGCGTACTGGCGCCTGCTGGCCGGCGGCTACCGGTTGCCCGCCGACGCGGTCGCCGAGTTCGTCGCGACGGGCCTGGCCATCGACCGCCCGTCGGCCCACCGGATGATGACCCAGGTCTACGCGGGCGTGCCGGCCGCGACCCTCGACCTGTTGCGCCGGGTCGGCACGCCGATGCTGGCGCTGGCGGGCGCCCGCGAGCCGAAGACGGTGCACCGCGCGCTGACCGAGATCACGTCGCGCGCACCGCACGCGACCGCCCGGCTGGTGCCGCGGATGCACCACGTCTGGACCGCCGAGGACCCACACCTGTTCCGCCGCGTCCTCCTGCACTGGCTGACCACCCGCGAGCCGGCACCGGGGTTGCTGCCGCCTGGCAGGATCGCTCGTCATGATCGATGAGTTCGCGAAGGACTACCTGCACCGGCAGCTTCGCCACAACCGCGAGACGATGCTGTGGAAGCTCGACGGGCTGTCCGAGTACGACATCCGCCGCCCGCTCACCACGACCGGCACCAACCTGCTCGGTCTGGTCAAGCACCTGGCCCTGACCGAGGCCCGCTACTTCGGGCTGGTCTTCGGCCGGCCCTTCCCCGAGGCCATGCCCGCCTGGGACGACCTCGACGCCCGGGGCACCGACATGTGGGCGACCGCCGACGAGACGCGCGCGGACGTCGTCGACCGCTACCAGCGGGTCTGGGCCCACGCCGACGCGACGATCAACGCGCTCCAGATCGACGCACCCGGTCACGTGCCCTGGTGGCCGCGGCCCGACGTCATGCTGTTCAACATCCTCGCCCACCTGGTCAACGAGACCAGCCGGCACGCCGGGCACGCCGACATCCTGCGTGAGCAGCTCGACGGGTCCACCGGGACGACCGCCGAGTACGCACCCGAGCGGCGCGACTGGTCCGCCCGCCGCGCGACGATCGAGCAGGCCGCCAGAGCGGCGGCGGACGGAGGGAGCCCGCGGTAACGGGCTCCCTCCTCACGCGGAACTCAGGCCAGGAAGGCCTGGAACTCGGCGGCCCGGACGAAGTCGTCCTGGACGCTGCCCGCCGCGCAGTCGGTCGTGTACTGCGGGTCCTGGTCCTGCTCACCGGCGTAGTCGGGCGCGCCGGTGCACTGGTTGGTGACGACCTCGAAGCGCAGGTGGGTCGCCAGCGTCGGCTTGATCCGGAAGCCCTCCAGCAGCAGCTCCGGAGCCCTCGGCCGCGGCGCGACCGACGGGAACGCGTCGGCCGGGCTCGTGTAGACGGCCCGGAAGTCGGCCGGGTTCGCGCACGTCACCGCGCCCCGCGCGACACACGCGGACACCTTGAACTGCCGCAGCGCGGTGAACCTGTTCTGCCCGCCCGCATCGGGGTCACCCGTGATCGCCGGCCGCAGCATGGCGCTCACCTGCACCCGGCTGACGAGCTGCGCGCCGCCGGCCAGGTCGACCGTGACCTGCTTGCCGGCGACCGGGCTGTTCAGCGACGCCCAGTTGGTGGCCTCGTCGTCGTCGATCAGCCTGGCCTGGTTGACGCCGTCGCCGGTGGCGGTGGCGCCGGCCGCGGCCGAGGCGACGTTCTGCAGCATGATCACCGGCAGCGGCACGGTCTGGCCGGCCTTGACGGTGACCGGGCCGACCCGGACCATGCCTCGGCCCGGTGCCTGCACCAGGAACTCGTAGGTGCCCGGCACCAGGGCCACCTCGCTGCCCAGCGGCGTCGCCGCGTCGGTGTCGGCGACCGGCACCGCGCGGGCCTGGTAGCGACCCACGTAGAGCTTGGCGCCGGCCAGCGCGCCGGTGCCGCCGCCGAGCGCGACGGGCTTGAACAGCACCCGTGCCTCGTTGGCGTGCGGTGACGCGAAGCTCGGCACCGGGTCGACGTCGGCCGGCCCGGCGCTGCTGGCACCCTCGCCCAGACCGCGCTTGGCGAACGCGTTCCAGAGCAGGTCCTGGTTGGCACCGCCGAACCGGATCTGGTCGGCCGCCAGCAGCGCGTCGCGGGAGTCGACCATGCTGATCCCGCTCACACCCAGCAGCAGGTACGAGTCGAAGACGAGTTGGATCCAGCGGCGGTTGCCCGGGCACGCGGTGACGGGCCGCGAACCGTTGGCGCACGCCTTCTGGATCGCGGCGTTGCCGGACCCGTACCGCTTCATCATCGCGGCCCGGATGTCGTAGTTGGCCGCCGTCCAGACCTCGCCCGAGGCGTGCACCTGGAGCCCGACGAAGTCGTAGTCGACGGAGCTGTAGTTGAGCGGGCTGTCGGCCATGTTGTAGTTGCGGATGCCGGCGATCGGGTCCGACGTCACGTACTGGCCGATCGTCGTGCCGCGGATCCCCGGGGGCGCGTAGCCGTGCTCGTACGCGTACTCGATCGCGAGCTGGTCGGACCAGCTCTCGCTCATGCCCTGCGGGCTGCTCAGGCCGGCGTTCGGCCCGGCGATCATGCGGTTGGTGACGGCGTGCCCGTACTCGTGGGCGATCACCGACATGTCGTAGTCGCCGTCGACGCACGGTGCGTAGAAGCTGCCGGGGATCGCCTGCCACAGGTACATGTTGGTGATCGGCGCGGTGCCTTCCGGCGGCGTGATCTGGTTGGCGTTGTCGCGGGCGGCGAAGGTGGGGAACCCGCCGGCGATGCCACCGGCCTGCGCGTTGCCCTGCTCGTAGTCGAGCCCGAGCCCGCCCTTGCCGTAGTTGTCGCCCTGCATGTTCCAGGCCTGCTCGGTGAACCCGAGGTGGTAGGTCCAGTCGTGCATCCGGTTGTGCATCGCGAACAGGTTGGCCCGGGCGGCGTCGATGTCGTTGCGCTCCGGGGAGGTGAACACCGTCGGGTCGCAGCCCCGCTCGTACCACTGGTTGGTCCAGGGGTAGTGGTAGTCGCGGTCCGGCCGCGGGGTCGCGGTCTCCGTGCCGACGGTGAACGGGTCGGCGCTGTTCCAGTTGTGCACGGCGATCGCGTTGTTGCCGCGGGTCGTGTTGGTGGACAGGCCGGTCGCCGGGTCGACGTCCCAGGCGTTCGGTGAGGCCGGCGTGCCGACGACCTCTTCGCAGCCGCGCGCGCTGGTCCAGCACCAGTCGACGCGGGTGTCCCGCGAGCTGTAGTCGACCCGCGGGCTGTGCGGGAAGACGTTCCATTGTGGGTTGTCGGAGTCGTGATGGTCCACCAGGTCCTCGCGGAGCAGCACGCCGCCGTCGCGAGCGTCCACATAGGTGGAGTAACCGACGTCCCCGTCGGCGACGAGCACCACCTGGTACGCCGCGCGGGCGCCCCGGTCGGCGGTGGGCACCGCGACGAGGTCGGTGCGCAGGACCCGGGCACCCGAGGCCGCGGCGTCGGCGATCGCGACGCGTTCCGCCTCGGCCGCCGAGAGCGTCGCCGGCTCCGGCGCGCCGCCGTCGCGGGCCAGCGAGGAGCTGACGTGCCAGACCGCGCCGCCGCGTACGCCCACGCTGAGGATGCCGTCCTGCCCGGCGGGCAGGTCGCCGAACCGCTGCCGCATGATGACGGCGGCGCCTTCGCCCAGCGGCCGCACCGTGAGCAGCTCGAGCGCGGCGACGCCGGACTCGGACAGCCCCAGCAGCTCGCGGTTGGCGGTCACGTATTCGCGGGCCGCCGTCGCCGGGTCGGCGGACAGCCCGGTGGCCAGCGCGCGGCCGGTCGGCGCCACCGTGGCGACGGTGCCGAGGTTGTTGTAGCTCACCCGCGCCTGCGCCCGGCTCGCCCGGTCGCGCTGCGCGCCGGTCGGCGCGATGGCGCCCCGGCGGTTGTCCTTGTCGCCCGAACCGGCGTGGTCGCCCTGCACCACACTGCCGCCGGCCGGCCCACGCTGCTGCTGTGGTGCCGAGCCCGCGGCGCCGCCGGCCGCACCGGACGCGAGAACCAGCACCGCTGCGGTCAGCAGGACGGTGGACCCTCGCCGGCCAAGAAGTCGTCTTTGCACGGCCCCTCCTCTCCGGACGGCTGCGTTGCCGTCGGAGAGGAATCTACGGATGATATTGATCTCCGGGAATCCCCTGGATGGACGTGAATCGATCTGATCCTGAGGGTCTTGATCTCCAGCCGCCGACCGCATAGGTTGCCCTCCGCCACGTCGCGCGGCGACGGGCAGCCATGGGGAGGCAACACATGATCGGCGCCGTGCGCGCACTCGTCTCGGTCGTCATGCTGGCCGGCTTCTACGTCGTGGCGCTGCTGCAACTCGTCGCGCTGGTCGCCGTCGGCTTCCTGATCGCGGACTGGACCACCGGGCTGGTCGCGGTCAAGATCGTGGTGCCGGTGCTGATCGCCGCGATCGGCGCGCTGGCGGTGTCGATGTGGCGGGCGATCAGGCACCGGCCCGACCCGGCGGTGGGCGTGCCGGTCACGGAGGCCGAGGCGCCCGCGCTCTGGGCGACGGTCCGCGAGCTGGCCGCCGAGGTACGCACCAGGATGCCCGACGAGATCCGGCTCATGCCCGACGTCAACGCCGGGGTCAGCGAGGACGCCCGCCTGCTCGGCCTGGTCGGCGGCCGGCGCTACCTCTACATCGGACTCCCGCTGCTCCAGGCGATGACCGTCGACCAGCTCCGGGCGGTGCTGGCGCACGAGCTCGGCCACTACTCGGGCCTGCATACCCGGCTCGCCGGGATCGCCTACCGCGGCCGGCTCTCCATCGCCGGCACGGTCGGCGCGCTGCCGCCGTACAACCCGACGGGTTGGGTCTTCCGCGGTTACGGGCGCCTCTACCGGCTGGTCGACAACGTGGTGTCGCGGCGGCAGGAGCTCGAGGCCGACCGCGCCGCCGTGCGCGTCGCGGGCCGGACGGCCGCCATCTCCGCGCTGCGCGAGCTGCCCGGCCTGGACGCGGCGTGGGACTTCTTCTTCTCCCGGTACGTGGAGCTGGGCTGGACGGCCCGGTTCGCGCCCGACGACCTGTTCGGCGGCTTCGGCGCGCTGCTCGCGGCGCGCACGGACGAGTTGGCGAAGCTGCGCGAGCGCGAGCCCGAGGCGACGTCGTCGGCCTGGGACACCCACCCCGCTCTCGGCGTACGCGTGGCCGCGATGGCGGGTGCCCCCGAGGTCGACCGCGTGGCGGACGACCGCCCGGCCGGCGCGCTGCTGCCCTACCTGGCGGCGACGGGCCGGCGGATGCAGCAGGTGCTGATCGACGTCGGTGACCGGCAGGTGCTGCCGTGGCCGGAGTTCACCGCCGCCGCGATCGCCTCCGGCGACCAGCACGGCGCCGACTCCGTGCTGCGCGCGGCGGCCCGCGCCACCGGCGCGCAGGTGGTCAGCCTGGAGACCGTGTTCGGGCTCGTCGCCGACGACAAGCTGGGCGAGTTCGCGGCGCCGTTCTTCGAGAACGCGACCCGGCGCGAGGCGGCGGCCCGGTTCGCCGGGCCCATGACGCTGCTGCTGCGGGTGGCGGCCGTGCGCTCCGGCGCCGGGCGGTGGGTGCACTCGTGGTCCGAGCCGGCGGAGTTCGCGGGCGTCGACGGGCGGGCCCTGCCGCTGCGGGAGATCGCCGAGCTGGCCGTGGCGCCGGCGACGCTCGACGAGGCCCGCAAGCGCCTGGCCGACCTGGGCATCGACCCGGCCGCCGCCGCGATCGTGGAGGAACGGGCCACCGCGCGGGGTGCGCACATCATCGCCGGGATGGCCAACGTCAAGGTCGACGGCGTCGGGCACGACATCCTGCTGCTCAACAACGGGTTCGTCTTCGTGGCCGACCCGGGCGACGTCGACAAGGGCCGCACGCGGCTGCGCGCGCTGGCGGGGTCCGGACCGGCCGAGGAGCTGGCGCGTACCCACCGGTTCCTGCCCTACGAGGAGGTCGCTTCGGCGCGGGTCGAGAAGCGGACGCCGATCCGGGCGACGCTGACCCTGCACGACGGGACGACCATCGCGCTCCAGGAGAAATGGGGCAGCGAGGACCTCGAGAAGGACAGCCGGGAGACCATGCACGAGGTGCTCGCCCAGCTCGGGAGTTAGGACTTCGACGGATTATCCGTTACGGGTCGTAAGCTGGGTTTCATGACCGCCATGGCACCCCGGCGCGACAGCCCCGACCTGTCGTTCCTGCTCGACCACACCAGCCACGCGCTGCGCTCGCGGATGACCGCGGCGCTGGCCGAGATCGGCCTGACGCCGCGGATGCACTGCGTGCTCGTGCACGCGCTGGGGGCGGAGCGCACGCAGATCCAACTCGCCGAGATCGGCGACATGGACAAGACGACGATGGTGGTCACCGTCGACGCGCTGGAGTCGGCCGGCCTGGCCGAGCGGCGGCCGTCGAGCACCGACCGCCGGGCCCGGATCGTCGCGGTGACGCCGTCGGGGGCTGAGGTGGCCCACCGGAGCCAGGAGATCGTCGACCGGGTGCACGCCGACGCGCTGGGCGCGCTGCCCGCGACCGAGCGCAAGGCGTTCCTGCACGCCCTCGAGCGGCTGGTCGGCGACCACCTCGCCGCGCCGGTCGAAGCACCCCGCCCGGTCCGCCGCGCCCGGGAGCGCGGCTGAAGTAGTCCCTTGAAAGATTGTCTGTAACGGAACTATCCGCTACGGTCCTTGGGTATGGCTATCTCCGCCCGGTGGACCGCCCTCGGCGTGCTCGCGACCGGCTCCCTGATGACCGTCCTCGACGGCAGCATCGTCACCGTCGCGATGCCCGCCATCGCGACCGACCTCGGCTTCGCGCCGCCGGCCCTGAGCTGGGTCGTCAACGCCTACCTGATCGCCTTCGGCAGCCTGCTGCTGCTCGCGGGCCGGCTCGGTGACCTGCTCGGTCGCACGTGGATGTTCCTGGCCGGGACGGCGGTGTTCACGGCGGCGTCGCTGCTGGCCGGTGCGGCGACCACACCGGCGATGCTGATCGCGGCGCGGTTCCTGCAGGGCGCGGGCAGCGCGATGGCCGTGGCGGTCAGCCTCGGCATCCTGGTCACGCTCTTCACCCGCCCCGCCGAGCGGGCCACGGCGATCGCCGTCTTCAGCTTCACGGGCGCCGCGGGCGCGGCCGTCGGCCAGGTGCTCGGCGGCGTGCTCACCGACGCGCTGAACTGGCACTGGATCTTCCTCATCAACCTGCCGATCGGCCTCGCGACGGTGCTGCTGGGCCGCCGGACGCTGCCGGCGGACCGCGGCCTCGGGTTGCGCTCCGGCGCGGATGTCGCAGGGGCCCTGCTCGTCACCGCGGGCCTGGTGGTGGCGATCTACGCGGTGGCCTCGTCGGGCGGCGTGGCGCGGATGCTCGGCCTGCTCGCGGTCGCCGCGGCTTTGCTGGCGGGCTTCGCGGTGCGGCAGGCCACGGCCCGCACCCCGCTGGTGCCGCCGCGGGTGCTGCGCGCACCGGGTGTCGCGGTGGCCAACCTGGTGCAGATCCTCACGCTGGCGGCCTGCTTCGCGTTCCAGGTGCTGGTGACGCTCTACCTGCAGAACGTGCTGGGTTACGACGCGCTCCACACCGGACTCGCGATGCTGCCGGCGGCGGTGGCGATCGGCGCCGTCTCGCTAGGGCTGGCGGCGCGCCTCAACGCCCGCTTCGGCGAGCGCCGGATGCTGCTGGTCGGCCTGGTGCTGCTGTTCGGCACGCTCGCCCTGCTGGTCCGCCTGCCGGTGCACGCGAACTACGTCGTCGACGTGCTCCCGGTGATGCTGCTGGCCTCCGGCTTCGGCCTGGTGCTCCCGGCACTGGCGACCCTGGCGATGTCCGGCGCCCGGCCTGACGACGCGGGCCTGGTGTCGGGGGTGTTCAACACGACACAGCAGATCGGCATGGCCCTGGGCGTGGCGGTGCTGTCCACATTGGCCGCCGCCCGCACCGACGGGCTGCTCGCCGCGGGCAGGCCGGCCGCGGACGCGTTGACCGGTGGTTACCGGCTGGCCTTCGCGGTCGGCGCGGGGCTGGTCGCGGTGGCCTTCGTCGTCGCTCTCACTCTGCTCCGGCCGTCCGCCCCGCGGACGACGACCGCGCTCCGAACGGACCCGAACGACCTCGAACAGCCCATTGCGTTGAGGACCGTCTAGACGGCTGCGATGGTCGGGACATGAGCGGCGGGCGCCGGCCCGCCGCCTTTTCCCGAACGGAGAACCGACGAAGCGCGTACTCGTGCGGCTCTTCGCGGCGCTTCGTCCACAGTGGTCGGAAAGAAGATCCAGACCTGGTCGTGCCACGACCCCGTCCGAACCAACCAGTACTTCTACCGGTCGACCCCCGCCGGCGGGCACTTCGGACTGATGAACGCCGGGAGTGGGCTCTGCCTCCAAGGCTGGGCCAGGGGGTCACAGGTCACACAGGAGGAATGCGGGGTCGGCCGGACGGCCGCGAGGTGGCAGGAGGTGGCGGTGCCGGGTGGCAGCCCGCTCCCCGGCGGTGTCCTGCTGAAGAACGTCGCGACCGGCCGCTGCCTGGCGATCCCCGGAGGCCAGACCGCCAACGGCACCTGGCTGGTCACCTGGGACTGCGGCAGCGCCGCCAACCCCGAGCAGATCTGGTACATGGAGCCCTGATCCCGCGGGCGTCAGCGCGGAGAGAGCAGGCAGAACTCGTTGCCCTCCGGGTCCGTCATGACCGTCCACGGGACGTCCAGGTCGATCGGCGTGGCGCCGAGGGTGCGCAGTCTGGCCACCTCGGTCGCCGCGTCGTCGTTCGGGTACGGGCGGATGTCGAGGTGCACCCTGTTCCACACCGTCTTCGCGTCGGGTGTGCGCAGGAACTGCAGGTACGGGCCGACGCCCGTCGCCGAGCGGAAGACCGCGTTGTGGTCGGTCGTCCGGACGAGCGTCCAGTCCGTCGCCGCGCCCCAGAAGCGGGCCATCGCCGCCGGATCCGCGCAGTCGACCACCACCGAGGCGATCGGGCCGGTGTCGCGGATCAGCGGGCCGGGGGCCAGGACGCAGAACTCGTTGCCCTCCGGATCGGCCAGCACCACCCAGTCCTCGGCCTCGCCCTGGCCCACGTCGGCGCGCGTCGCACCGAGGGCCGTCAGGCGCGCGACGAGTTCCGCCTGATGGGCCGCGGAGGTCGTGGCGAGGTCGACGTGCACGCGGTTCTTCACGGTCTTCGGGTCCGGGGAGGCGACGAGGTCGATGGAGACGGCGGTAGGGTCGGGATAGTCGAAGCCCGCGGGCTCGATGTTGAGCACGCCGGGTGCCTCGACCGAGACCTCCCAACCGAGCGCCGCCGCCCAGAAACGGCCCAGCAGAGCCTCGTCCCGGGCCTTCATCGTGATGTGTACGAGCCGCGTCGCCATGCGCACGACGCTAGCGCGGTGCCCTAGAAGCTCATCGCACCGGCATGGTCGACCTCGACGAGGAAGGCCACCCGGTCGGTGCGCAACGGGTACGGGCCACCCAGGTATTTCTGCGCCAGCCGGTCGATGATCTCCCAGCCCCGGTCGCCGTCGACCACCTCGACCACCCGGCCGCGCAGGTGGGCCATCTCGTTGGGGGCGTCCCGCCCGGTCAGCGAGATCGCCACCCGCGGGTCGCGTGCGATGTTGCGGGCCTTGCGCGACCCGGGCGAGGTCAGGAACGCCACGTGCGGCCCCTCGCGGCTCACCCAGACCGGCACGCTGTGCGGCGCGCCGTCAGGGAGCAGGGTCGCGAGGTGTGCCGTGCACGGCGTGTCGAGCAGCCGGACCACGTCGCTGGGCAGGTCACTCATGATCTCGACGGTACGCCGCCATTCGGACACCCGCTGCCCCGGCGCCACGGCGGCTGGACCAGAATGAGCCACATGGAGACGATCGTCGGCAGGTATCTCGGCGCGGTGGGCCCGACCCAGGTGGACCCGTCCGCCATCGGGTTCTACGCGATGCTCGACGCGGTGCGGGCCGTCGAGCCGGGCATCGCCGCCGCTACCGTGCAGGAGTTGCTCGACCAGCGGTCACACCTCAAGCTGATCGCGTCCGAGAACTTCAGCTCGCTGGCGACGCAGGCGGCGCAGGGCTCCCTGCTCACCGACAAATACGCGGAGGGTTTCCCGGGTCACCGGTTCTACGCCGGCTGCGACAACGTGGACACGATCGAGGCGCGGGCGGCCAAGCTGGCCACCGACCTGTTCGGCGCCGACCACGCGTACGTGCAGCCGCACTCCGGCGCCGACGCCAACCTCGTCGCGTTCCTGGCGATCCTGGCCACCCGGGTCGAGGCCGACGTGCTGACCCGGTTCGGCACCGCCGACGCCCCGGCCCGGCTGCCGCAGCTGACCGTCGAGCAGTTCGCGCAGCTCCGGCGCGAGGTCAACGACCAGCGGCTGCTGGCGATGGACTACTACTCCGGCGGGCACCTGACGCACGGATACCGGTTCAACATCTCGAGCCGCATGTTCGACGCGCACTCGTACTCCGTGGATCCGGAGACCAAGCTGCTGGACCTCGCGGCCGTGCGGGCCAAGGCCAAGGAGGTCCGGCCGCTGATCCTGCTCGCCGGCTACTCCGCGTACTCCCGGAAGATCAATTTCGCGAAGCTCCGGGAGATCGCCGACGAGGTCGGCGCGACCCTGATGGTCGACATGGCGCACTTCGCCGGCCTGGTGGCGGGCAAGGTGTTCACCGGCGACTTCGACCCGGTGGCCCACGCGCACGTCGTCACCACGACCACGCACAAGACGCTGCGCGGCCCGCGCGGCGGCATGGTGCTGTCGACGGGTGAATACGCGGAGGCCCTCGACAAGGGCTGCCCCGCGATCCTCGGCGGCCCGCTCTCGCACGTGATGGCCGCGAAGGCGGTCGCGCTGCGCGAGGCGTCGCAGCCCGAGTTCGCCGACTACGCCGCCCGGATCGTCGCCAACTCGCAGGCGCTGGCGGAGGGCCTGCTGAAGCGGGGCGTCCCGGTGCTCACCGGCGGCACCGACAACCACCTGCTGCTGGTCGACGTCGAGGAGGGCTTCGGCCTGACGGGCCGCCAGGCGGAGCAGGCCCTGCGCGACTGCGGCATGACGCTCAACCGCAACAGCCTGCCGGGCGACCCCAACGGCGCCTGGTACACGAGCGGCCTGCGCCTGGGCACGCCGGCCCTGACCACGCTCGGCATGGGCACCGGGGAGATGGACGAGATCGCCGACATCATCGCCCGCGTGCTGGCGGCCACCACGCCGGCCGCCGGCGAGGGCGGCAAGCCGGCGAGCAAGGCCAAGTTCACGACGACACCGGACGCGGTCGACGAGGCCGGCAAGCGGGTGCACGCGTTGCTCGCGCAGCACGTGCTCTACCCGAACCTCGACCTCGACCACGTGCACCCGAGCGACTTCGGCCTGACGGCCTTCGAACACCGGGGCGCGGCCGCCTAAGGGAGGTCGACCACGACCGCGGAGTAGGACAGCCCCGCGCCGAAGCCCACGAGCAGGGCCGGGCCGCGCGGGGCGTCGGGGGCCGCGAGCAGCGCGTCCAGGGCGAGCGGGATCGAGGCCGCCGACGTGTTGCCGGCCGTCTCGATGTCGCGGGCGATCACGCAGGAGTCCGGCAGCCCCAGGGCCGCGGCCATCTTGTCGGTGATCCGGGCGTTCGCCTGATGGGGTACGAACGCCGCCAGGTTCTCCGGTTCGAGGCCGGCCGCCTTCACCGCGTCGCGGGCCGTCCCGATGACCTCGCCGACCGCCCACCGGAACACCTCGGGCCCCGACATCGACATCGTCGGCCAGACGTCCGGGTGCTCGCGCAGGTTGGTCCACGGCACCTCGTGCCCGATCAGCTTGAACCGCGACCCGTCTGCGCCCCAGACCACCGGCCCGATCCCCGGCTCCGGCGCCGGCCCGACGACGACGGCCCCGGCGCCGTCGGCGAACAGGAACGCGAGCGACCGGTCCGTCGGGTCGACGATGTCGGTCATCTTCTCGGAGCCGATCACCAGCACGTGCCGCGCGCTGCCGGCCCGAACCAGCGCGTCCGCGACCGCGACCGCGTGCGAGAACCCGGCGCAGGCCACCCCGAGGTCGATGGCGGCGGCCCCGGTCGCACCGACCAGATCGGCCACCTGCGGTGCCGCCGGCGGCGACTGGTGCGTGAAGGACATGGATGCCACCAGCACGGTGTCGACCGCGGACGGGTCCAGGCCCGCGCGGCAGACCGCCTGCCGGCCGGCCGCCGCCGCCATGCTGATCACCGTCTCGTCGGGGCCGCCGAAGCGCCGGCTCACGATGCCGGACCGCCGCCGGATCCACTCGTCGGTCGAGTCGATCCGCGTGCAGATCTCGGCGTTGGACACCACCCGCGCGGGGCGGTACGCACCAACGCTGATCAATCGACTGCCCCGGTCCGTGCGCATCGACACCCCCTAGCAATTACAGCCAGCGCGGCCCGGGGGCCGGGCCGGATTGGCGAACCTCAGGAGCCACTCCGGGACGCTTCCAGCAACTCGTTCGCCGAGGCTCGCACGTGCCGCGCGACGGTCGGCGACACGCCCACCGGACGACTCGCCCAAGCCACCGCCCGCTGCGCCGACGCCGCCCCCGGCCGCCCGGCGGTGGGGTGCACCAGCGCGTGCAACAGCTCGTCGCCGGCCCGGCCCAGCGCGGCCACGGCGGCGACCAGGTCCGGCGGGGCGGGCGCGGCGAGCGCGTCGGCCTCGGTGCGCAGCGCGCGGTGCGCGTGCCCCAGCGCCCCGCCCACGTGCGGGACCGCGACCGGGAAGCGCCGCAGGAGCCTCCGGGTGTCGCGGTGCAGCAGGGCTACCGAGACCAGCCGGCCCACCCGCTCGGCCTCGGCGACCAGCTCACGCAGCAGGTGCCGGGCCGAGTCGATCCGCTCCGCCGCGTCGCGGGTCGCCACCCGATCGGCGGCACGGAGCCCGTCGCGCCCCTCCTCGAACGCGTCGGCGAGCCAGGACCGCACCTCGGCCGTCGACCGGCGCAGCGTGAACAGCGGCGCCAGGGGCACGATCACGGCCCGTACGCCGAGCGCCACCCCGGCCCCGATCAGCGCGTCGATCCAGCGCTCGTAGTAGATCCCGGCGCCGGCCGACGGATAGAGGGCCACGATCAGCACGGCCGTGGTCGTCGCCTGGTTGAGCAGCATCTTGCCGCCGCTGACCAGCAGCGCGAGCCCGGCGGCCAGCACCACCACCACGGCGAGCTGCAGCGGGCCGCGGCCGATCAGGTGGACCAGGCCGTCGGCCAGGATCAGCCCGACCGTCACGCCGAGGATCAGCTCGACGGTCTGCCGTACCTGCCGGCCGATCGAGCCGCCGACGACGAGGACCGCGGCCGCCGGCGCGAAGAAACGCGTTGGTCGCGCCGAGCGCCATCTCCGCGAGGAACCAGGCCAGCCCCGCCGCGACACCGATCTGCAGCACCACCCACCGGTCGGCCCAGGTCGCCCGTAGGCGCGCGCGAAGCCGGCCGGGCGTCACCTGCGCATGCGGAGGAAGCCGCGGACCACGTCGTCCGCGAGCAGGGACAGGCCGATGCCCAGCAGCCAGGTGTCCTTGGCCAGCGGCACGCCCGCCTCCGTCGGCCGCAGGCTGCCGTCGCGGCGTAGGCCGGGTGTGCGGAGGTAGAAGCCCACGAGCCCCGCCGCGAAGCCGGTCAACGCCAGCCCGGCGACTCCCTCCGGCACCAGCGGGAACAGCAGCACCGAGCCGATCGCGATCTCGGCCGTGGAGAGCAGCCGGAGGAACTGCTTCGGCTCCATCTCGCCCAGGAACGGGTACGCCGTGGACGCCTGACCGTGATACGCCTTCGCGGTCACCTCGTCGGCTCCCCGCTTCTCCAGGCCCGAGTTGAGCACGAAGGCTCCGGCGGCCAGCCGCAGCGGCGCCTGGTGGGCGAGATCTCGCAGCAGCAACACGTGACTCCTCCTTGTTCGCGACAACATGATGCGGACAGGGGGGATCATGCACGCCCGTACCCGTTGGCGCCTGGCTCAAACTGGCCGCCACCTCGCGTCCACCGGCCCGTAACGCGGACCGGCTATCCTCCCGGGCCATATGAACGCCGTCCCGCGGGTCGTCCGCAACGACTGGTCCACCGTCACCGTGCCCGACCTGGCCGGCTGGCGACCGACGCGCACGGTCAGCGTGATCATCCCGGCCTACCGGTGCCAGGAGACCCTCGACCTGACGCTGGCCTCGCTGAGCCGGCAGACGTACCCGGCCGAGCTGCTCGAGGTGGTCGTCGCCGACGACGGGTCGGAGCCCGCGCTGCGGCTGCCGCCCCTCCGCCCGGCCCGCACGACGCTGGTCCGCGTCGAACAGGGCTGGGGACGGGCCAACGCGCTCGCCTGGGGCGTCCGGCACAGCACCGGCGAGATCCTGCACTGGCTGGACGCCGACATGGTGGTCTACCCCGACCACGTGGCGGCGCAGGTCCGCTGGCAGCACGTGCTGCCGTACGCGGTGACCCTGGGCTACAAGCGCTTCGTCGACGCGGCCGAGCACGGCCCGTGGCCCGCGCCCGAGGTGGTCGACGACGCGTGGCGGCGGGGCGTGCCCGAGGGCCTGTTCGGGGGCGCGGCCGGCGAGCCGCACAGCTACGTCGAGCGCTACATCACCCAGACAGACCAGCTCCGCACCGCCGACCACCTGGCGTTCCGGATCCACGTCGGTGCCACCGCCGCGCTGACCCGCGACCTCTACGAGGCGGCCGCCGGATTCGACACCGGCCTGCGGCTCGGCGAGGACACCGAGTTCGGCTACCGGCTCGCCCAGGCGGGTGCGGTGTTCGTGCCGGAGCCGGCCGCCCGCGCCTGGCACCTCGGCCGCACCCAGGTGATGAAGGCCCGCGCCCAGGTGGCCCGCTACAACCAGGCGTTCTTCGCCGACCGCATCCCGTACCCCCGGCATACCCGCACGTCCGGCGGGACGGTCTGGACCGTGCCCCTGGCCGAGGTGGTCGTTCCGGTCGGCGACGAGCCGCTGGAGCGGGTCCGGGCCGCGACCGACGCCGTGCTCCACGGCACCGACCTCGACGTGCGGGTCAACCTGCTGGGCCCGTGGGACAAGCTCGAGGACGGGCGCGTGTCGCCGATCGCGGACCCGCACCTCGACCTGCGGTTGATCGCCGCGACCTACCGCGGCGAGCCGCGCGTCCGCCTGGTCACCGAACCGGTCGACGCCTTCCCCGCGCCGTTCCTGCTCGATCTGCCGCCGGCGCACCGGCTCGCGCCGGACACCCTGCGCCACCTGGTCGAGCTGGCCGACCACCACCAGGTCGGGCTGGTCCGGGCCGGCGAGGTAGCGCTCTGGCGCACCGCCGCCGTGCGCCGGGCCGAGCAGGTGCGCGCCCCCGGCGAGGCGCTGCGGGACGTGGTGACCGCCGTCTGGGGCAGCCGCGACGAGACGCCCGCCGCGGTCGGGATCACCCCCGACGACGAGGGCGCGCCCGTGGCGGCGGGCCGGCGGAAGCGGCCGTTGCCGTCCACCGTCGAGGTCGGTGGGGTGCGCTCGCTGGCGAGGGCGACGATGGTGGTCGGGCGGCTGACCGCCCGTCAGCTCAGGGTGAGGTTGATCCGGCGACGTTGAGCGGCTCGCCCGCCGGTCGCCGGCGGCGCAGCACCACGTCGCGCAGCTTGGCCCGCAGCTTCGGCGGCAGCAGCCAGACCTGCAGGAACGTGACGTAGTCGAGGAGACCCGGGCGGCCATGCCGGACCGCCTCGCCGAGCACCTCGCGGAACACCCGGAAGCTGCCGCTGGCCACCGCCATCGAGCTGATCACGCTCAGCGTCACCGCCGCGTACGCCCGCGGGGTGAACAGCGACCGGTTGGCCTTGGACCAGGCGAACATCCGCTCCCACGGCGAGGCGAGGCTGAGCCGCGGGCGGTCCTCGTCGGTGTGCCAGACGACCAGCGGCTCGGGCGCGACGAACAGGTCGACCCCGTCGACGGCCAGCGCGCGCAGGGTCCAGTCGAGCTCCTGCAGGCGGGGCAGGCCCACGGTGAACGGCACCCGGCGGAACAGCTCGGCCGGCGCCAGGATCATCGAGGTCTGCACGAAGCCGTCGCCGTGGAACAGCCCGCGCCGGACCGTCAGGTACTCGCTGCGGTTCTCGCCGAACTCCGGCAGCCGCCGCGGCATGACGAAGTCGGCCCGGGGCGTGCGGTTGATCAGGCGGCAGGTCACGATCGGCAGGGGTACGTTCGCCGACTTCGCCTCGTCGAGTTGCACCGCCAGCTTCTCGGGCATCCACTCGTCGTCGTCGTCGAGCATGGCGACGAAGGAGCCCTGGGCCGCCGCGACGCCGGCGTTGCGGGCGTTGGGCGCCCCGCCGCTGCTGGGCAGCACGACCGTCCGTAGCCGGGGGTCCGGGATCGCGGCGAGCGCCGCCACCGTCTCCT
Source organism: Asanoa siamensis (assembly GCF_016862555.1). Classification (GTDB taxonomy): domain Bacteria; phylum Actinomycetota; class Actinomycetes; order Mycobacteriales; family Micromonosporaceae; genus Asanoa; species Asanoa siamensis. Next base: position 81,039 of record NZ_BONE01000022.1, read on the forward strand.
CGTCCGGGCCGTCGACCACCACGATCACCTCGAGGTTGTCGAAGGTCTGCCCCAGCACGCCGCGCACCGCGCGGGTGACCAGGGCCGGACGGGAGCGCGTGGGGATCACGACGCTGACTTCCGGGATCGCCGACATGCGGCGGAAGCTATCGACGCCACCCAACGGGAAGATGAACACGGCGTGGGCCAGGGGTGTCCGATCCGTGGCTGGTCCGGCACGGCGCGTAGCGTGGAGTGATGTTGGCGCAACCGGCGCAGTCCCTCACCGACCTGCTCCTCGGCCTGGTCGTGTGCGCGCTGGTGGTCGCCCTCCTCCGGCACCGGGTCGCGCCGCGGCACCGGTACTGGGAGATCGCCCTCGGCTGGATCGCCCTGTCCGCGCTGGGCGGTTTCGTCCATCACGGCTTCCTCGTCCGGTGGCCGGCGGTGGCGACGGTGAGCTGGACGCTGATCAGCGTCATGATCGTGCTCGGCGTCTCCTACCTGCTCGCCGCCACGGTGGAGGAGGTGCTCGGCCCGGGCCACCGGCGGGTCTTCTGGGCCCTGCGGGCGGCCGGGCTCGGCGCCTACCTCGGCCTGGCGATCACGACCGGGGCCGGCGTCGGCGCCCTGATCCTCTGCGAGTCGATCACGTTCGCCTGCATCGTCGGCCTGTGGGCCTGGGCGGCCCGGCACCGCCACCCGCTGGCGCTGCCGGTGCTGATCGCCATCGTGGCCAGCGGCGCGGCCGCCGGGACGAAGGTGATCTCCGCGGACCTCTCGCCCCTGGACGGCGACTCGCTCTACCACCTGGCCCAGATCGTCGGCATCGTGCTGCTCTACCGCGCGATCGCCCCGACCCGCCGCCGCCCCACGCCGCAGGTGGCCACGTAGCCGCGGTCACGGCCGTGACCTTGGTTATTACTCGTTCGTGACATTCCGGGGATGGCGCCCGGACATCGTGCTGGCACCGTCTCCCGGGTGATCAGCCACGCGACCACCTCGCCCGTCGCCGGTACGTCGGCCGCGCTCGCCGAGGCCGTGATCGATCTCGGTGCGATCGCCGCCAACGTCCGCACCATCGGGGCGGTCACCCGGACCGACGTGATGGCCGTCGTGAAGGCCGACGGGTTCGGGCACGGCGCCGCCGCGGCCGCCCGCGCCGCGCTCGACGGCGGTGCCACCTGGCTCGGCGTCACCTCGTCCGCCGAGGCGCTCGCGTTGCGCGCCGGCGGCATCACCGCCCCCATCCTGAGCTGGCTGCACCGCCCCGACGAGGATTTCGGGCCCCTGCTCGCGGCCGGCGTCGACGTCAGTGTCTCGACCGTGCCGCACCTGCGATCGGTCGCCGCGGCCGCCGCCCGTTGCGGGCAGACCGCGATGGTGCAGCTCAAGGTCGACACCGGCCTGTCCCGCAACGGGGCCCGCGCGGACGAGTGGGGCGACCTGGTCGCCCTGGCCCGCGCCTACGAGACGGCGGGGAGCGTCCGGGTCCGGGGCGTCTGGTCGCACCTCCAGGACGCCGACCAGCCCGGCTCGCCGCTGGTCCGCCGGCAGGTCAGCGCGTTCCGGGCCGCTGTGCGGGTCGCCCGCGCCGCCGGGCTCGATCCCGTGCTGCTGCATCTCGCCAACTCCGCCGCCGCGCTCACCGCGCCGGCGACCCGGTTCGACATCTGCCGGGTCGGGCTGGCGGTCTACGGCGTCGAGCCGGTGGGCCACGCCAACTTCGGGCTGCGGCCCGCGATGACGCTGCGGTCCAGCGTCGTCAACCTCAAGCGGGTGCCCGCCGGCACCGGCGTCTCGTACGGCCCCGACCACGTCACGGGTGCGCCGACCACGCTGGCGCTCGTGCCGGTCGGCTTCGCCGACGGTTTGCCCCGCTCCGCCGAGGGGCGGGCCGAGGTGCTGGTCGGCGGCGGGCGCTGCCCGGTCGTCGGCCGGATCACCATGGATCAGGTCGTGGTCGACGTCGGCGACCGCCCGGTGCGGCTCGGCGACACCGTCACGCTCTTCGGGCCCGGGACGGCGGGCGAGCCCACCGCGGCCGACTGGGCGCGCTGGGCGGGCACCAATCCGAACGACATTCTGACCGGCATCGGTGCCCGGGTGGCCCGGCGGTACACAGGGGTTACGGCATGAAGATCGCTGTGCTGTTCGGCGGCCGGAGCGGGGAGCACGAGGTCTCCCGCAACTCGGCGGCCAGCATCATCGCCAACCTGGGCGACGCGTACACGGTGACCGAGGTGTTGATCGGTCGTGACGGGCAGTGGCACGTCGACCAGGTGCCGGTCTCGTTCGGCGCCGCCCTCGACGTGCTCGCCGCGCAGGACGTGGTCTTTCCCGCCCTGCACGGCCCGTACGGCGAGGACGGCACGGTCCAGGCCGTGCTGGAGTGGCTCAACGTCCCGTACGTCGGCAACGGGGTGCTGGCCAGCGCGGCCGGCATGGACAAGGCGGTCACCAAGACGCTGCTCGCCGCCGACGGGCTGCGCGTCGCCGGTGGTGTAACGTTGCGTGCCGGCGCCCACCTCGAGCCGAACAACCAGGAGCGGCTGAACCTGCCGGTGTTCGTCAAGCCGGCCCGGGCCGGTTCGAGCCTAGGCGTCTCCCGCGTGACCGAATGGTGGCAGCTGCCCAAGGCCCTCGCCCTGGCCCGGATGTTCGACGACAAGGTGCTGGTCGAGCCGGCCGTGATCGGCCGCGAGGTCGACGTGGCCGTGCTGGAGCACCCGGACGGCCGGGTCGAGGCCGGCCCGCCGCTGGAGATCACCGTGACCGGCGCGGGCTTCTTCGACTACGACGCCAAGTACGCGGGCGGGGCGCGCTTCCAGATCCCGGCCGACCTGCCCCCGGCGACCACCGCGATCCTGCGGGACCGGGCGATCCGGGCGTTCCACGCGCTCGGCTGCCGCGGGCTGATCCGCGTCGACTTCTTCCTCCCCGAGGTCGACGGGGAGCCGGTGGTCAACGAGGTCAACACGTTCCCCGGCTTCACCAGCGCGTCGCAGTACCCGCAGATCTGGCAGCGGGCCGGCATCAGCTACCCGGAGCTGCTGGACATCCTGATCGCCGGTGCGGTCAAAGATCCTTCGGGCAGGTCAGCGGTCCGCGACGCTGCTCACCTCTGACCAGCGTCACCGGCGCGGCGGAGGTCACCGCCTGCACGGTGCAGACGATCTGCACCACCCCGAGCACCGAGAGCGCGTCGACGTCCGCCGACAGCGAGACGACCGTGCCGTCGCCCGAGAAGCCGAGCTTCGCCGGTGCGATCTCCGGCGGCACCTCGGTGTTGAAGCCCTGCTGCCGTTCGGCCGGGGTCGGCCCGTCGGCGAGCTCGGTCAGCACGTCGGCCGGCAGGGCGGTGCGCGGGCCGCGCAGCACCACGCTGGGTTCGTCGCCGACGAGCAGGTAGATCCGCGCGCCGCCGACCGTGCCGACCGGCGCCGGGCCACCGATGATCACGTCGCTCGGCCGTACGCCGCACCCGGCGAGCAGGAACACCAGCAGCAGGCCGGCGGCGGCCGCGCGCCTCATGCCTCACCTCCGGACGGCAGGCGCAGGGTGAAGACGGCCCCCCGCGGTGACCCGTTGCCGGCGACGAGCGTGCCGCCGTGCAGCCGGGCGTTCTCGAGTGCGATGGCGAGGCCCAGCCCGGCGCCGTCGGAGCGCGACCGGGCGCTGTCGGCCTTGTAGAAGCGGTCGAAGGCGCGCGCCAGCACCTCGGGGGGCAGGCCCGGCCCGTGGTCGGCGACGGTCACCTCGACCCAGCCCGGGGCCGCCCGCAGCCGCACCGAGACCGGGGTCGCGCCGTGCCGCAGCGCGTTGCCGACCAGGTTGGCGACGACGACGTCGAGCCGGCGCGGGTCGAGCCGCGCGACGATGCCGGCGGGCAGCTCGGTGTCGACCTGCTCCGCCCAGCCGCGGGCGCGCAGCGTCGCCCGGATCGCGGCGCCGACGTCGATCTCGTCGAGGGAGAGCGCGGCGGTCCCGGCGTCGAACCGGCTGATCTCGATGAGGTCCTCGACGAGGTGCGCCAGGTTCTGCGTCTCCTGGCTGACCAGCCGCGCGGCCTTGCCCGCGTCGCCGGGCAGCCGCGCCGCCTCCTCGTCGAGCACGTCGGTCACCGCGGTCATCGCGGCGAGCGGCGTACGCAGCTCGTGCGACACGTCGGCCACGAAGCGCCGGGCGTCGGCCTCCATCCGGCGCAGCTCGCCTACCTGGTGCTCGAGCCGCTCGGCGGTCTGGTTGAAGATCTGCGCCACGCCGGCCAGCTCGTCGCTGCCCCGCACCGTCGCCCGGGTCGTCAGGTGACCCTCGCCGAGCCGGCGGGCGGCGCGACCCAGCTCGCGCACCGGGCGCAGCACGCCGCGCGCGGCGAGCAGGGCGAGCAGCACGGCCAGCACCAGCGACGCGGCGCCGGTCGACCAGGCCAGCGCGGCGAGCTGGTCGATGCTGTGCTGTTCCTCGCCGAGCGGGTGGAGCCGGTAGACCTCGATCCCGGTGGGCTCGGTGCCGCCGTCCGGCCGTTCGGCCAGCAGCTGCGTGCCGATGGCCAGCACGGGCGTGCCACCGTCGGACACCCGCTGCCAGACCACCCGGCCGCCCGGCACGGCGGAGCGCAGGTCGGCGGGGATGTCGCCGAGCGTGATCCCGATCGACGAGGCGCCGGCGCCGCGGTAGGCCACCACGGACGGATCGGGTCCGGCGCTGACCACCCGCGCGATCGCGTCGAGCTGGTCCTGGCTCGGCGGCAGCTCGCGTACCGGCGGGAGCCGCTTGACCTCGTCGACCAGCGAGAGCACCGCCGCGTCCTGGGCCTTCTGCAGGATCACCGTGCGGGCCTGCCCGTAGCTGACGCCCGCGACCAGCGCGGTCGTGGTCAGCCCGAGCACCGCGAACGCGAGCAGCAGGCGACCGCGCAGGCCGAGGGCGAATCCCGTCACAGGGGCCCGAACCGATATCCGAACCCGCGGACCGTCTGCACGTACGCCGGTGCCGTGGTGTCGTCCTCGATCTTGGCCCGGAGCCGCTGGACGCACGCGTCGACCAGCCGCGAGTCGCCCAGGTAGCCCTGGTCCCAGACGGCCTCGAGGAGCTGCTGGCGGCTGTGCACCCGGCCCGGCGTCGCGGACAGCTCCAGCAGCAGCCGCAGCTCGGTGGGCGCGAGACCGACCGGCTCGCCGGCCTTGCGGACCACCAGCGCGGCCCGGTCGATGGTCAGGTCGCCGTGCTTCTCCGTCGCCGCCGCCCCGGGCGACGGCGACGGCGACCGCCCGTTGGTGCGCCGCAGCACCGCCCGGATCCGCGCCTCCAGCACCCGGGCCTGCACGGGCTTGACCACGTAGTCGTCGGCGCCGGCCTCCAGGCCGGCCACCACGTCCATGTCGTCGTCGCGGGCGGTCAGCATGATGATCGGCAGGTCCTGGTCGGCGCGGATGCGCCGGCAGACCTCGAAACCGTCCATGCCGGGCAGCATCAGGTCGAGCACCACGACGTCGGCGGGCGCGGCGGCCAGGATCTCCAGGGCCCGCTCGCCGCTGTCGACGGCGTCCACGGCGTGGCCCTGCCGGGTGAGCGCGATTCGCAGACCTTCCCGTACGGTGTGATGGTCTTCGATCAGCAGCACCCGTGACATGGCACAACTATCGCATTTGGCGTCGAGGTGACCGCCGCTCACGTTGTGCGTTTGGCCACCCCGGCCAGTTACCAACGCGTAGCGTGACGTGTCGATGACTGAGTTGCTGGCGCAGGACTACCTGCTCGAAGCCCGCCAGATGCAGGCGCTGTCGTTCGTGGTGCACATCCCGCTGGTCTGCTTCGGGATCGCCTTTCCCGCGCTGGTGCTCTTCGTCGAGTGGCGCTACCTGCGCACCGGCGACGAGATGTACCGGACCCTGGCCCGCCGCTGGTCGAAGGTCATGGTGGCGCTGTTCGCCGCGGGCGTGGTCACCGGCACGATCCTCAGCTTCGAGCTCGGGCTGCTGTGGCCGAACTTCACCGCGACGTTCGGCGAGGTCTTCGGACTCGGTTTCGCGATCGAGGGCTTCTCGTTCTTCCTCGAGGCCATCTTCATCGGGATCTACGTGTACGGGTGGGACCGGCTCGCCCCGCGCACCCACTTCTACGCCGGGCTGCCCATCGTGGTCGCCGGCGTGGTCGGCTCGTTCATGGTGATCGCGGTCAACGGCTGGATGAACCACCCGAAGGGCTTCACGTACGAGAACGGGCAGGTGGTGGAGTCCAACGCGGCCAAGGCGCTGTTCGCCAACTCGTACTTCTGGCATGAGTTCGTGCACATGTACGTCGCCGGCTTCATCGTCACCGGGTTCCTGGTCGCCGCCGCGTACGCCACCTATGCCCTGCGCGGCCGGTGGGGGCGCTACGAGCGCACCGCGTTCGCCGTGCCGATGACCGCGGCCGCGGTCGCGTCGCCGGTGCAGTTGCTGGTCGGCGACTGGGTGGCCCGGGAGGTGGCCAAGAACCAGCCGGTGAAGCTGGCGGCGATGGAAGGGCTAGGCCAGACCACCAAGGGCGCGGCGCTGCACATCTTCGGCTGGTACCAGAACGGCGACGTGATCTGGGGCCTCGGCATCCCCAAGCTGCTCTCGCTGCTGGCCTTCCACGACATCAACTCCACCGTGCAGGGCCTCGACGTCGTGCCGCTGGAGGACCAGCCGCCGGTCAACGTGGTCCGCTACGCCTTCCAGAGCATGGTCTTCGCCGGCTCGTTCATGGCCCTGGTGGCGGTGCTCTTCCTCTATCTGCGCTGGCGGCGCGGCGGGCTGCCGGTGAGCCCGTGGTTCTACCGGGCGGTCGTGCTCTGCGGCCCGCTCTCGGTGATCGCGCTGCTCGCCGGCTGGATCACCACCGAGGTCGGTCGGCAACCCTGGGTCGTGTACGAGGTGATGCGCACCGAGGAGGCCGTCACGGGCGCCTCCGGCATCCCCGTCGGCTACGGCGTGCTGGCGGCCGTCTACCTGGCGCTGGTGATCGCGGTCGGCTGGGTGCTCGTCCGGCTGGCCCGGGTGCCCATGGCCGAGCCGCCCGACGACCAGATCGACGCCGTGCACCCGCTCAGCCAAGCGCGCTGACGCCATGGTGCTGCAGACCCTGCCCGCGGCCGTCGTCGTCATCGGCCTGATCCTCTACACGCTGCTGGCCGGAGCGGACTTCGGCGCCGGGGTGTGGCAGCTCTCCGCCGGTGGCGGTGCGCACGGCCGGCGGATCCGGGACCACTGCCACCACGCGAACGCGCCGGTCTGGGAGGCCAACCACGTCTGGCTGATCCTGGTGATCACGGTGCTCTGGACGGCGTACCCGACCGTTTTCGGGGCCGTCTTCTCGACGCTGGCGATCCCGATCTTCCTCGCGGCGCTGGGCATCATCCTGCGGGGCATGTCGTACGCCCTGCAGAACGCGGCGAACGCCCGGCAGCGGCGGTACATCGACGTGTCGTTCGCGGCCGCCTCGATCATGACGCCGTACATGCTCGGCAGCGTGATCGGCGCCATCGCGAGCGGCCACGTCCCGCCGGGCAACGCGCTCGGCGCCGAGGTGGCGAGCTGGACCGGCGGCACGTCGATCCTGGCGGGCTTCCTCGCGGTGGTGACGGGCGCGTTCCTGGCCGCGGTCTTCCTCGCGGCCGACGCGCACCGGCTGCGGGAGCCCGACCTGGTCGAGTCGTTCCGGTCGCGGGCGCTGCTCGCGGGCCTGGTGGCCGGCGGGCTCGCCGTCGGCGGCCTGTTCGTGGTGCGGGCCGACTCGCCGCGGCTCTTCGACGGGCTGACCTCGGGCTGGGGTCTCGTGCCCGTGGTGGTCAGCGGGGTCGCCGGGCTGGTCGCGATGGGCCTCGTGGTGGTGCGCCGGTTCACCGCGGCGCGGATCGCGGCGGCGCTGGCGGTGGCCGCGGTGATCGTCGGGTGGGCGGTCGCCCAGCGCCCCTACCTGCTGCCGACGACGGTCACCATCGAGGACGCGGCGGCCAACGACACCACGCTGATCGCCCTGATCGTCTCGCTGGCCGTCGGCGCGGTCGTGCTGTTCCCGAGCCTGGCGCTGCTGTTCCGGCTCACCCTGACCGGGAGCTTCGACCCGACCACGCAGGGTCCGCCGGCGGTGCCCGGCGGGACCGTGTCGCGGGAGCGGCGCAAGCACGCGGCGCAGACGGCGATCGGCTTCCTGATCACGGGGGTCGTGCTGCTGACGATCGCGGAGCCGACGGTGGCGCACATCTTCGGGCTCATCTTCCTGCTGATCGCGATGCTGGCGGGCTTCCGGGCGGTCGGCCCGACGGAGCTCGCGGCCCGGCCGGCGGAGCCCGTCGCGGGCCGGTCGTTGCGCGACCTGCTGCGCCGTCCCTGGTAACAGTTCGGATATTTCCGACTCGGGCGGTCTGTGCCTGCTCCGGAAGTCCGGCTCCCGGCAGCGAATACGCAGCTCAGGGCCTTGTAGTCTGCCCGTCATGGACATTGGCAAGGAGACGCACGAGTACGAGTTCGCTCCCCTGCACAGCGACCCGTTCGCACCTGTCGTCGAACCCGCCGTCACCCCCGCCCCGGTCGAACCGGCACCGGTGAAGGAGCCTGCAACCACGTGACCCGGTCGCCCTTCCAGGACCAGTTCAGCGCGGACAGACCGTCGACCTTCGTGGCCGGAACCCTACGTGGTTACCGCCAGTGGGAGGTCACCCTCGACATGAGGCTCAAGGCGGTGACCCAGAACCACATCTGGCACTCCCCCATGCGCGCGATCTGCCGTCATCCCCAGACGGACCACACCGCCCCCCATGCCGACTGCGCCTGCGGCATCTACGCCTGCCACCGCCCCGACGACGACCAGCTCGCGGCCGACTCGGTGCTCCACCCCGGCGCCGTCGTGACCGGCGTGGTCGAGGCCTGGGGCCGGGTCGAGGTCGGCGAGCGCGGCTTCCGCGCGCAGCACAGCAAGATCGTCGCGCTGGAGTACGCGATGCCGACGCAGGCCAACCTGGTCCGGGCGTTGGGTGAGTCGCGCTACATCTTCGACGAGCGCCGGCGCACAGAGCTGCCCGACGGCCGCGTGGTGAAGACCGTGGAGCTCGTGCTCTACCTGGGCTCGCCGCGCAAGTGGGAGAACCAGCTCGCCCGCAGCTACCCGTCGGTCGAGGTGTTCGGCGACCGTTCGTCGATGGTCAAGGCGTACCCCCCGATCGACGTGAGCGGCCTGCTGCCCCGCTGACCACCTGCGCCCGGCGACGCGTGAGGAAGCGCAACTCGGCGGCGTTGTCGGTGCGGGCGATCGCCGCGTCGTAGGCGCGGGCGGCTTCCGGGTCACGGCCGAGCCGGCGGAGCAGGTCGGCCCGCACCGAGTGGTACAGGTGGTAGCGGTCCAGGTCGAGCCCGGCCACCAGGTCCAGCGCCGCCGCCGGGCCGTCGACCTCGGCCACCGCGACCGCGCGGTGCAGTGCCGCGACCGGGCTCGGGGCGATCGCCATCAGCTGGTCGTACAACGCGACGACCTGGCGCCAGTCGGTGCCGCCGGGGTCGGTGTGCACCGCGCTGATCGCGGCCTGGATCTGGTAGGGACCCGGCCGGCCGCCCGCCAGGCAGGCACGCACGACGGCCCGGCCCTCGGCGATCTGGCGGCCGTCCCAGCGGCTGCGGTCCTGGTCCCTGAGCAGCACGAGATCACCGTCGGCGTCGGTGCGCGCGGCCCGGCGGGCGTCGGTGAGCAACATCAGCGCGAGCAGGCCGGCCACCTCGGGCTCGTCCGGGAGCAGGCCGGCGAGCAGCCGGCCCAGCCGGATCGCCTCGCTGGTCAGCGGCTCGCGGGTCAGCGCGTCCCCGGACGTCGCGGTGTAGCCCTCGTTGAAGATCAGATAGACGACCGCGAGCACCGCCCGCAGCCGCTCCGGGAGGTCGGCCGCGCTCGGCACCCGGTACGGGATGCCCGCGTCCCGGATCTTGCCCTTGGCCCGGACCAGCCGCTGCGCCATCGTCGCCTCGGGCACGAGGAAGGCCCGCGCGATCTCCGCGGTGCTCAGCCCGCCGAGGAGGCGCAGCGTCAGCGCGATCCGCGCGGGCTTCGCCAGCGCCGGGTGGCAGCACGTGAAGATCAGCCGCAGCCGGTCGTCGCCGATCGCGTCGGGCGTCGCCGGCTCCTGGCCCGCGCCGTACAGCAGGGTGGCCTCGGCCTGGCGGGCGTCCCGCGTCGACTCGCGCCGGGCCTTGTCGATCGCGCGATTGCGGGCGGTCGTGATGATCCAGCCGGCGGGGCTGGGCGGCAGGCCGGTCTCGGGCCAGCGCAGCACCGCGGTCGCGAACGCGTCCTGGACCGCGTCCTCGGCGGTGTCGATGTCGCCGAAGACGCGGACCAGGACAGCGACAGCGCGGCCGTACTCCGCGCGGAAGACCTGCTCGACCTCCGCCGTGGACACGACCCGCATTGTGCTCCGCGGTCAGGGAAGGTGTGTGGCGGGATCGCCGTGGAACGGGCGCACCTCGATGGGCAGCCGGGTCGCCTTGGCGAACTTCCGGGCCCAACGCAGGGCCTCGTCGAGGTCGTCGGCGGCGAGCACGGTCAGGCCGCCGAGATGCTCCTTGCCCTCGATGTACGGGCCGTCGGTGAGCACGAAGTCGGTGCCGTCGTGCCGGACGACCGTGGTCGCGCTCACCGGGTGCAGCCCTCCCGCGAACACCCAGGCCCCGGAGGCCCGCAACTCCTCGTTGACCGCCTCGACCTCCTTGATGATCGGCTCGAGTTCCGCCGGTGGCAGGCGGCTGCCGTCGCCGGGCTGCTGGACCGCCAACAGGTAGTGCCTCATGGTCTCGGATCCTCTCCGTATCGGGCCATTCAACAGCTACACGAAGGCACCCGGCCCGGATCGACAGCCAGGTGCGAGGATTTCGGCGTGACCGATCTCGCCTTGCCCACTCCGAACGGATACAGCCAGGTCGCCTCTGTGCCGCCGGGCCGCCGGCTGGTCTGGACCAGCGGCCAGGTGCCCGTCGACACCGACGGCACGGTGGCGGTGGGTGACTGGGCGGCGCAGACCCGGCAGGTCCTGCGCAACGTCGGCGCGGCGCTGGCCGCCGGCGGCGCGACCTGGGGCGACGTCTTCAAGCTGACGATCTACGTCACGGACACCGCGGAACTGCCGACCGTACGCGCGGTCCGCGACGAGTTCGTCGACACCGCACGCCCGCCGACGAGTTCGCTGGTGCGGGTGGCGGGCCTGGTGCACCCGGACTTCCTCATCGAGATCGAGGCCGTCGCGGCCGTCTAGGTCGTCCGGCGCGGCGGTGTGTCAGCTCGACGGCTGGCGGTTGGCCGGGGAGTCGGTGGGGATCGCGCAGGCCGCGGTGCCGCCGGGGAGGCGGTGGCGGTTGCGGGCGACCCAGCGGTAGGCCGGCCAGGCCAGGGCCGTCACCGGGCGCAGGCCGAGCACCGCGCCCGCGAGGCGCCACGGCTGCCGGCTGGAGCGCAGCAGGTCGGCGATGGCCGCCGGGCCCGCGGTGGCGGGGCCGCCGTCGGCCGGGACCCACTGCACCGCCTCGACGCACTGCGCGCGGGTCAGGCGCAGCGCGGTCAGGTCGGCCCACTGCCACGGGACGACCGTCGCGGTGGTCGGGATCCAGCGTTCGAGGAACCGCGCGCACATGGTGCAGAACGCGCAGTCGCCGTCGTACACAAAGGTTTCGGTCATCAGCCTCCGCCTATCTCCGCGGGTACCGGATCAAGACTATCCGCGGTGCGACGGCGGGTGACCGCCCGGCGCAGCCACTCGATCGGGCGCACGCGCTCCAGGGGGAGGAACGAGGTCATCGCGATCAGGTGCGGCGCGAACGAGATCGAGATGGTGGCGAACGAGAGCAGGTGGAACGAGTAGAAAAAGGCGATGGTCGCGTAGCGGTAGCGGCCCTTGAGCGCGAAGACCAGCGGGCTCAGCGCCTCGAAGGTGACCATGCCGATCTGGGCCGCGATCATCAGGTAGGGCACGCTCGCGATCAGGTCCGCGAACTCCGAGCCCCGGCGGATGAACGCGCGGGCCAGGACCGAGCCGGTCATCCAGCCGAGCCCGCCGAACCGGATCTTCGCCCAGGCCGCCAGGAAGTAGGTGGCCACGACGGCGATCTGGATCATCCGGAGCGCCCACCCGGCGGCCTCGCTCGGCGTGCGGTCGCCGTGCCGGGCCCGGCCGACGGTGGGCAGCACGGCCAGCGCGATCAGGAAGGCGAACCGGTCGTGGTCGACCTTCCCGTAGCTCATCGCGATGATCAGCCACTCGAAGTAGAGCCCGAAGACCAACCAGCCGAGCAGCCGCGGGAACCGGCCGGTCGCGGCGAGCGGGGCGAGCACGAGCAGCGCCCAGAACACCACCGCGACGAGCGCCGTGGTCGGCTCGGGCAGGTGCAGGGTCCGGCCGATCCACAGTGGCTGGTAGAGCTCGGTCGGCACGTCGCCCCGGGTGCGCACCCAGGAGCTGTAGACCAGCAGGTCGAAGACCACGAAGAGATAGGTGAGGGTACGCAGCGCGGCCACCCGGCCGCGGGGCGCCGCCTCGAACAGCCAGGCCCTCACGAGGCGCGTCGCCAGACCGCGCGGACGTCGTCGTGCCACCGGCCGGTCGCACTGCTGTTGTGGATCTCGTGCAGCCGGACGATCAGCGCGACCTCGTCGAGCGGCGCGGCGCCGGGGTTGAGGCCCTGGTATCCGTCGGCGATCCGGGCCAGCCGCGCCGGGTCGGCCACGTACGCGCCCTCCTGGCCCTCGATCTCGGCCCGCCGCACGCCCGCGTTGCGCTCGTTGAGCACGATCGTGCGGCCCGTGCGGTCGGTGCCCTCGACCCGGGTGTCGGGCGCGGGCTCGTTGGGGCCGTTGACGCCCGCGTACATGCTGAACGGTCCGAACGGGAACTTGTCGTCGTAGCCCCAGAGCGTGCCGGCGAGCAGCAGCACGACGCCGACGATCGTCGCGACGACGCGCGTGGCGCGGCCGCCGGCCGTCAGCTGTGCCATCTGGACCCCCGTGTGACCGGCGGGTTCAACCCGCCGGCCATGAAGATAACCCACGTCGTTCACACGAGGGCATCAGCCGGCGAGGTGACCCCACCGTGGTGCCAGCTCGGGCCACGAGCCGGTCGCCGCGACCGTGCCCTCGACCAGGACGATCACGTGGTCGGCCTGGGCCAGGGCAGCCTGTTTCGAGGTCGACCCGATCACCGTGACCCCGGTGGCCCGCAGGGCGCGCCACAGGTCGAGCTCGGTCGTCACGTCGAGTGCGGACGAGACGTCGTCGGCGATCAGCAACTCGGTGCGTGGCGCCAGCGCCCGGGCCAACGCCAGCCGCTGGAGCTGGCCGCCGGAGAGCCGGGTGCCCTTGTGCCCGATCAGCAGGCCGAGCCCGCCACCGGCCGCCGACAGGTCGTGCGAGAGCTGGGCGACGGCCACCGCGTTCTCGGCGTCGACCTGGTGGCCGAGCTGGATGTTGTCGGCGACGGTGCCCGACAGCACCCGCGGCAGCTGGCCGACGTAGCCGACCTGGTTGGGCCGCAGGAACAGCTCCGGCTCGGTGACCAGCTCGTCGTTCCAGCGCAGCGCGCCGGTGTGGTGCACGATGCCGGCCATGGCCCGCAGCAGCGACGACTTGCCGGCGCCGACGGGACCGACGACCAGCACGAGCTGGCCGCGCGCGATCGTCAGGTCGACATCGCGGACGCCGAGCGTGCCGTCCTCGTGCACCGCGGTGAAGCCGCGTAGTCGCAACTCGCGCAGCGGCGTGCGGGGCGGCGCGACCGGCGCGGGCGCGATGCCGAGCGAGATGTCGACGCCGGGCACCTCCACCGAGTAGTCGGGTCGGCCGGCCATCGCGGCGGTGCGCCGGGTCCACACGCGGGCCGACGGAAGCTGGGCGACCAGCGAGGCCGTGGTCCAGGCGAACCAGCGGGCCGCGCCGAGCGTGGCGACCGTGACCAGGGCGGCGCCGCCGGACAGGCCGCCGCCGAGGTAGAGCGCCCAGGCGCCGATCGGCAGCAGGCCGCTGACCATCGACGGTGTCGACCGGGCCAGCACCTGGGTGGCGATCTCGCGCCGCTGCTTGTCGCTGCGGACCAGGTCGAGCCGGGCGAGGTGGGCGAGCACGGGCTCGCTGGCACCGGCGAGCTTGACGGTGCGGGCGGCGGAGAGCGAGGAGACCAACGCGGTGGCGAACGCGGCGCGGGCGGCTACCGTGCTGCGGGCGAGCCGCTCGAGCTTGCCACCGAACGCGGTCGCGACGAGGCCGGAGACCAGGATCGTGGCGAGGAAGAAGCCGGCCGGCACCAGCGACTGGGAGACCAGCGTCATCGAGACCAGCATGAACACGCAGATCGTCTGGTCGACGAGGTGGTCGGCGAGCAGCACGACCCGCTCGGTGTCGCCGGCCTGGGCGACCACCTCGGCCGGGGTGTGCTTGGAGACCCGGCGGGGGCCGGTCTGGCCGTGCAGCAGCCGCAGGCTGATCCGCAGCATCTGCCGGACCCACCACTCCGGGTACCAGATCGAGGTGACGTACGGCATCGGCAGGTAGACCAGCAGGCCCGCGATGATGCCGATGGTCGGCCAGAGGAGGTCGCCGCTGCCGTCGACGAGGTCGGCCCAGAGGAAGGGCAGCACCGAGCCGTCGAGGCCGAGCAGGGTCATGAAGCAGAAGATGACGAGGCCCGTGATCCCGTACCGCGGATCGTTGGTCATCAACCGCAGGATCTCGCGCAGTGTGCCGGGCCGCGCGGCCTCGACGACGGGCGGCGGATCGGCCTTGGGCGGCACGGTGACGGTGACCGCGGTCGCGGTCCCGGCCTGGCCCGCGGCCACATCCCCGGCCCGCGTCCCGGGCACGGACCCGGCACCACCCTCGGCCACCGCCGCGGACACGGAATCGGTCGGAGCGTGGGCGGCAGCCGTGGCGGCGAGCGCGAGGCCGGCCGGAGCCGCCGTCCGCGCCGCGGACGCGGGCGCGGACGTGGGGTTGGTCGGCTGCGCGGTCGGGTCCGGGGCGTCGTCGTCGGCGAGGTCCCAGTCGTCGGCGTCGCCCGGGCGGTCGGCCAGGGCGACGCCGCCCGCGGTCGCCGGGGTCGTGGCGCGGCTGCGGGCCATCAGGGCCGCGAAGCGTTCCGACTCGCGGAGCGGGCCGGCCTCGAGGACCGCGCCGTCGGCGAGCACGATCACCTCGTCGCAGCGGCGCACGGAAGACAGGCGGTGGGCGATCACGATGCCGATGCGGTCGCGGAGGAGGCGTTGGGTGGCCTGCTGCACGCGGGCCTCGGTGACCGGGTCGAGCCGGGCCGTCGCCTCGTCGAGGATCACCACGTGTGGGTCGCGTACCAGGATCCGGGCGAACGCGACGAGCTGCTCCTGGCCGGCCGACAGGACGTTGCCGCCCTCGCCGAGCCTGGTCTCCAGGCCCTCGGGCAGCTCGGCCACCCACGTCGACAGGCCCAGCTCGTCGAGCGCGGCCCCGGCCCGGTCGATCAGGTCGGGGTCGAAGAGCGCGACGTTCTCGGCGAGCGTGCCGGCCAGGATCTCGGTGCGTTGCGGGACGATCGCCACCCACCGGCGCAGGCCGTCGAGGTCGATGTCGACCAGGTCGGTGTCGCCGAACCGGACCGTGCCGCGCGGCACGTCGACCGAGCGCGTCAGCACCTTGGCCAGCGTCGACTTGCCCGAGCCGGTGCGGCCGACCACGGCATAGGAGCGGCCGCGTACGAAGGAGAGGTCGACGTCGCGCAGCGCGGCCGGCCGGCCCGCGCCCTCGGCCGCCGGGTAGCGGAACGTCAGCCCGCGCACCGCGATGTCGGCGTCGGGCGGCGGGGTGCCGCCGACCGGCTCCTGCGGCGAGGCCTTCAGCAGCAGCACGCGGCCCCACGCGCCGAGCGCGTTCTGCAGCTCGGGGACCATCCGGCTCATGTGCTCGACCAGGCCCGCGAAGCCGATGACCAGCAGCCAGATCGCGGTGAGCCGGGCACCGTCGATGCGCCCGCTGGTCAGCGCCCAGACGCCGCCGACCACGGCCAGCGCGACACCGACGCGCATGACGCCGACGGCCATGGTGGTGACGTTGGCCGAGAGCTTCCAGACGATGCGGGCGCGCCGGAGCAGCTCGCGCGACTGGGTGGCGAAGAGCCGCAGCACGTAGGGCCGGGCCAGCGAGGTGCGCACGTCGTCCTGGCCGTGGATCGACTCCTCCATCACGGCGGCGAGGTCGGACCAGGCCTCTTCCTCGGCCATCCGGGCGGGCGCGATGCGGCGGGTCGGCTTGGCCAGCCAGAGCACCAGGACGGTGGCGAGCACGACCATGCCGATCCCGGCCGGCCACCAGACGAACAGCGCGGTGATCACCGAGACGAGGCCTATGGCCAGCGACTGGACGACCCGGATGCCACTGCCCCGCAGGTCACCGCCGATCTGGTAGACGTCGCCGTCGATCCGGTCGAGCAGCTCGCCGACCGGCGTGGACTCCAGGCGCGGGATGTCCTGACCGAGCGCCACCCGGCACAACCGCCGCCGGACGTCGGCCGTCCAGTCGGCGCTGACCCGCGCCATCAGCAGGCCGACCGCGGTGTCGCTGAACACCGCGGCGACCAGGGCGCCGGCCAGCACCAGGAACGCCGCCATCGAACGGTCGACGAGCACGGCGCCGGACAGGGCCGCCGCGACCGCCGTGCCGACGGCCTGGATGATCACGAGAACCGCCACGACGGCGACGCGTCGCGGTGCGGTCGACCAGAGGTCGCGAAGCAGAGGCATCGGTGTGCGTCCCCCGGGGTTGGCGAACCTCCAGCCTGCGCCGGAAACGCCGATCCCTCAACGCAATTAGCCTCCGCCGAACGCGAAAATGATCACGCTCCGTGCCCCGCGACACCGACGGTGTCGCGGGGACCCGGCCGGCACGCGCGAGGTGGGCACGCTCGAGGTCAGCTGCCGGGCACCGGGAAGGCGACCGGGCTGCGGTTGCCGTCGCGGTCGTACGCCCGCACACCGAAGAAGACGTTGTCCTTGGAGAGGTCGACCACCGCCTCGGTGACGTTGCCCGCGTCGATGACGTGGGTCCAGTCGTCCTCCCGGGTCTCCCGCCACACGATCTCGTAGCCGGCCAGGTCGGGCTCGGTGTTGGCCTGCCAGCGGAGCTGGGTGTCGTTGGTCAGGTTGGTGGTGACGATGACGACGCCCTTGGGCGTGCCGGGCGCCTCCGAGAGCGACCAGACCGTCGCCAGGTTGACCCGGCCGACCCGGGCGATGAAGTCGAAATCGCAGAACTCGGGCAGATCGCCGAACTGCTTGCCGTTCTCGTCGACCCGGACGTCCTGGTGCTGGTGCGCGAAGTCCTCGTTGGGCTCCGTGAACCGGCCCGCCGGGTAGCCGCGTTCGAGGAACGAGATGTGGTCGCTGCCGCGCAGGTAGCGGTCGCGCCGCCAGATGACCCGCACGTGCATGCCGGTCTCGTCGTTGTCGGCCACCGCGTCGACGAACCGGGCGAGCTGTCGGCTCGCCGAGTCGTTCTCGCCGCCGACCGCGCGCCGGGTGTTGCCCTGGGCCGGGGTCTCCGCGGTGGGTACGCCTTCGGCGAAGAGCCGGATCACCCGCGGCTCGCGGGTGCCGTCGTCGGCCCGGCTGGCGCCGACGATGTCGTTGGAGAACATGCCCTGGATGTCGGTGTTGGCGTCCTTCATCTGCTGGGCCATGTGAATCGAGCCGTAGAGGCCCTGCTCCTCGCCGGCCACGGCGCCCAGCACGAGCGTCGACGCGAGGGGCCGCCCGACCAGCACCCTGGCCAGTTCCAGCAGGATCGCGACGCCCGACGCGTCGTCGTCGGCGCCCGGCGAGTCGTCGGTGAAGTTCATGACGTCGGTGATGCGCGAGTCGTAGTGCCCGGTCAGCACGTAGACGCGGTCGGGCGTGACGGTGCCGCGCAGGGTGGCGATCACGTTGGTGATCACGGTCGGGGTGGGGACGCGGGGTGAGACCGGTTGGGTGAAGGACTGCTTCTCGACGGTCATCCGACCGCCGGACGCCGCGGCGATCCGCGAGAACGCGTCGAAGAGCCAGTCGCGGGCCGCGCCGATGCCCCGCACCGGGTCGGTCTGCGTCGACAGCGTGTGCCGGGTGCCGAACGCGGCCAGCCGGCGCACGTCGGCCTCGATGCGGTCGGCGTCGACCTCGCGCAGCGCGCGGCGCAACGCCGCGCCGGGCCGTTGCGGGCCGATCCGGCGGCCCGGCCCACCGACCGGCGGGTCGCTCCACCGGCTGTCGGCCAGCGCGGGTGTCGCGCCGACCAGCGGAACGGTCGCGGCGGCGGTGACCGCGGCCGTGACCGCGGACGTGGACAGGAACGCGCGGCGGGTGGCCGTGGGTCGCTCCTGGCTTTCACGGTTGTCTCCCATCCGAGAAATCATCGTTGGTGATCGATGCAACGGCAAGGCGTCGGACGCGAAGCCCGCGACCCGATCGGGCGTCGATCAGGGCGCGGTCCGGGTGAACTCCATGACCCAGTTGGTCTCCCAGGTCGCGCCCTTGTCGGGCGAGAACGCCTGCTCCCACCGGCACGAGTCGGCCGTGATGTCGGACCAGGTGAAGCGCACGGTGATCGGCTGGCCCGCGAACTCCTCGTCGCCCGTGAAGGTGCCGACGCCGTTCTCGAAGCGGCCGACCACCGGCGGCAGGGCCAGGCCGGTGCGGCTGCTGGCCCAGTAGAGCGACCACTCGTCGCGGGCCTCGTCGTAGAGCCGCATCGTCACCCCGCCCCAGCCCTCCGTGGGGAACGTGATCTCGTCGATGTTGCCCGCCCCGTCGAAGACGCTCCAGCTGCGGCTGACACCCTCGAACTCGTACCACTCGTCACTGCCCGCGAGAATCTCGCGCAACCGCCGGTGGTGCGACGTCCAGGAGCCCACGAAGAAGTCGAAGTCGTTTCGCATGGCAGGACGCTAGCGCGCCCCTCCGACAATTTCTGTCCATCGAGTAGCGTCCACGACTATGGGCGTTCTGCGGATCCGCGGCCGGGCACTACCCGACGGCGAACCCGTCGACCTCTATGCCGACGGTGACATGTGGACGACCGACCCGGTCGCCGGCGCCGACCTGGTCGCCGAGGGCTGGCTGCTGCCCGGCCTGGTCGACGCGCACACCCATCCCGGCGCCGACGAGCCGGGCCGGCCGCTGGACGAGGACCTGCTCCGCGCCGACCTCCGCCGGCACGCGGAGAGCGGCGTGGCGCTGATCCGCTCCCCCGGCCTCGCCGACCACCCGCCGGCCTGGTTCGGCACCGACCCGGACCTGCCCCGGGCCGTGCACGCCGGCCCCTGGTTCGCCCAGCAGGGCCAGTTCTTCGACGGTTGGGGCCGCCGCCCGAGCCATACCGACCTGCCCATGCTCGCCGCGGCCCAGGCGGCGTCGACCGGCTGGGTCAAGCTGATCGGCGACTGGCGACCCGGCGACCCGCCGTTCCCCGAGTCGGTCGTCCGGGCCGTCGTCGACGCCGTTCACGCGGTCGGCGGCCGGGTGGCGGTGCACGCCCAGCACCCGGACGGCTGCGCGGTGGCCGTGGCGGCCGGGGTCGACTCGGTCGAGCACGGCATGTGGCTGGATCCGTTGCTGCTGCACAAGATGGCGAGCCAGGGCACGGCGCTGACGCCGACGCTGGCGGGCCTGACCGCGTCGCTCGACCGCATCCGCGCCAAGCCGGAAACCCCGGGCAGCCGCTGGTACGTCGGAGGGGCGAGCGCCCACCCAGGGCTGGTGGCCGCGGCGGCCGAGGCCGGCGTGACGCTGCTCGCCGGCACCGACTCGCGCCCGACCGGCCGGGTCGCCGACGAGATCCGCGCCCTGGCGGCGGCCGGCGTGCCCGCGCACGAGGCACTGGCGGCGGGCTCGTGGACCGCCCGTGCGTACCTCGGCCTGCCCGGCCTCGAACCCGGCGCCCCCGCGGACGCGGTGGTCTACGCGGCGGACCCCCGCACGGACCTCGGCCAACTCGACCACCCCCGCGCGGTCGTGCTGCGCGGCCGGCGCGTCGGCTAGTCGTCGATCGCCTGGTAGGCCAAAGTCCAGAAGTCGCGAAGGATCGGCGGCGGCGACGGTGACAGCCACGCGCGCTGGGTCATCAAAATGGTGATCATCTCTTCCGCGGGATCGACCCGCCACGAGGTGCCCAGGCCGCCGTCCCACCCGTACCGGCCGGGTGTGTCGGCGATCGTGTGCCGCCGCGTGGTCACCTTCCCACCGAAGCCCCACCCGGATGCCTCGAACTCGTCGGGCACCCAGTGCGGCAACACCTTCTGCCCCGAGGTCAGGTGGTCGGCCATCATCAACTCCAGCGCCGGCCGCGAGAGCAACCGCTGCTCGCCCGCCCGCAACAGCATCCGGCCGAACGCGAAGAAGTCGTCCATAGTGGAGACCAGTCCACCGCCGCCCGAGAAGAACGGCGGCGCGGTCAGCCACTCCTCCTGGGTGTCCAGCGGCTCGGGCGGGTCACCCCAGTAGCCGTGGGCAAGCCGGTCGATCGACCCGACGGGCACGGAGAACCCGGTGTCGCGCATCTCGAGGGCGGTAAACATGCGCTCTTGCAGGAAGTCCGAGAAGGACAGTCCGCTCGCCCGGGCGACCAGCACCCCGAGCACGTCGGAACCGGTGTTGTAGAGCCACCTCTCGCCCGGCTGCGCCATCAGCGGCAGCGACCCGAGCCGCTTGAGCCACTCGTCCTGGTCGGGCATCTCCCGCGGCCGGGGCTCGCCCATGCCGATCCCGAGGTCGACGGCCGCCTTCAGCACCGGGTACGCGTCGGGCGGCGCGAGCACCTGGCCGAAACCCCACGTGAACGTCAGCAGGTCGCGCACCGTGATCGGGCGGAAGGCGGGCACGGTGTCGTGCAGCGCCGCGCCCAGGCTGCGCAACACCCGGCGGTCAGCCAACTCGGGCAGCAACGCGTCGACCGGGTCGTCCAGCCGCAGCCGGCACTCCTCGACCAGCATCATGACCGCGGCCGCGGTGACCGGCTTGCTCATCGAGCTGACCCGGAAGACGGTGTCGGCGCTCATCGGGCGACCGCCGCCGTACGCCGTCGTGCCGATCGCCTCGACGTGTGCCTGCCCGCGCCGGCTGACCAGGGCGACCACCCCCGGCACATCGCCCCGTTCCACATATCCGGTCAGCACGTCGCGCAGCCGTCGCAGCCGCATCGTCGACAACATGCGCCGACGGTAGCGCGCCTACGGTGGGGCGAGGGGGTGTCGACATGACGAAGACCTGGCTCGTCACCGGAAGCTCGCGCGGGATCGGGCGGGCGATCTGCACGGCGGCGCTGGACAACGGCGACAACGTCGTGGCCACCGCCCGCCGGCCGGCCGATCTGGACGATCTGGTGGAGCAGGACCCCGATCGGGTACGCGCGGTCGCGTTGGACGTCAGCGACCCGGCCGCGGCGCAGCACGCGGTGGAGACGGCGATCGACGCGTTCGGCCGGCACGACGTGGTGGTCAACAACGCCGGCAACGCGAACACCGCACCGATCGAGCACACCTCGCTCGACGAGTTCCGCGACCAGATCGAGGTCAACCTGATGGGGGTCATCTACGTGTCGAAGGCGGCGCTGCCGCATTTCAAGGCTCGACGCTCCGGCCACTACCTCCAGTTCTCGTCGATCGGCGGCCGGGTGGGCGGGACGCCGGGCATCGCCCCGTACCAGGCCTCGAAGTTCGGTGTGGAGGGTTTCTCCCTGGTGCTGGCCAGCGAGCTCGCGCCGTACGGCGTCAAGATGACGATCGTCGAGCCGGGCAGCTTCCGTACGGACTGGGCCGGCTCGTCGATGCGGATGGACGACGGCGGGCCGGACTACGCCGACACGGTGGGTGCGATGGTGCGCTACCGGCAGGAGCACGACGGGCAGGCCGCGGGCGACCCGGCCAAGGCCGGCCAGGTGCTGGTCGACGTCGTCGGCCTCGACGACCCGCCGCAGCGGCTGCTGCTCGGCTCGGACGCCCTGGGCCTGGCGCAGCGGCACAACGCCGACCTCGCCGAGGAGACCGAGGCCTGGGCCGGCCTGTCGCGCTCGACCGACTTCTGAAAGAACCATTCCGCAAGAGCTGTTGCGCAACATCTCTTGCCATGCGACGCTGTCCGCATGGCAGAACGTCAGGTTCGACAGGTCACCGACTCCCGGGTGCTCGCGGCGATGTCGCACCCCCTGCGCCGCCGGCTGCTCGACGTGCTGGCGGTCTACGGTGCGCAGCCGGTCGGCGCGCTGGCCGAGCGCACCGGCCAGGCGCCGGCCAACATCAGCCACCACATGAAGGTGCTCCGCGACTGCGGCCTGGTCGAGGAGGCGCCCGAGCGGGCGCGCGACCGCCGCGAACGGTGGTGGCGCCCGGTCTCCGCCGGGCTGCGCTGGTCCGGCAAGGACTTCGCCGACGACCCCGGCGAGGCGGCGGTCCTGCAGGCGGCCGAGTCACTCAACCTCGACCGCCAGGTGGGTCTGGTCCGGGAGTGGTACGGGGCGGGCGACGACGAGCAGGCCGTCTGGGGTGAGGCCGCGTTCGCCGCCGACCGCTGGCTGCACCTCACCCCCACGGAGTTGGTCGAGTTGAGCCGCGACCTGGTCGCGGTCTTCGACCGGTGGTCCGCTCGGGAGACGCCCGACGACCCGGCCCGCCGCCCGGTCTTCGTGTTCGCCCACGGCGTGCCGGCCCAGCCGTGAGCGCGCGCCGCTCCTCCGGTCGGCGGGCGGCCGCGGCATGACCGTCACGCACCGCACGACCGCGACGGTCGCCGACGGCCCACCGACGCGGGCCGGCACCACGAAAGGGCGCGACTTCCGGCTCTTCTGGCTCGGCCAGACGACCTCCAAGCTCGGCAGCAGCGTCAGTGCCGTGGCCCTGCCGCTGGTCGCGGTGGCCACATTGGACGCGAGCACGTTCCAGGTGGCCCTGCTGGCCGCGTTCTCGTGGCTGCCCTGGCTGCTGATCGGCCTGCCGGCGGGCGCCTGGGTCGACCGCCTCCCCCGCCGACCCCTGATGATCGTCTGCGACCTGCTCTGTCTCGCGGTCTTCGTCAGCATCCCGGTGGCCTGGTGGCTCGGCACGCTCACGCTGACGCACCTGTTCACCGCGGCGCTGCTCACCGGCACGGCCGGCGTCTTCCTGGAGACCGCGTACCAGGTGTTCGTGCCCACCCTGCTGGCCCGACCCGAGTTGCCCGCCGGCAACGCGCGCCTGCAGAGCACCGAGTCGGCGGCACAGGTGGCGGGGCCCGGCGTGGCGGGTGTCGTGACCCAGGTCTTCGGGGCGGTCATGGGCCTGCTGGTCGACGCGGCCAGCTTCCTGGTCTCCGCGCTCTGCCTGCTCGGCATCCGCACCCGCGAATCGGTCCATCGTGGAGCGCGCCGGCCGCTGCGGGCCGAGGTGGTGGAGGGATTGCGGTTCGTGGTCCGCGACCCGTACCTGCGGGTGCTGACCGTCTACGGCGCGACGAGCAACCTGGCGCTGATGGGCTACCAAGCGGTGCTCGTGGTCTTCCTCGTCCGCGAGGTCGGCGTGACACCGGGTCTCGTGGGCGGCCTGGTCGCGGCGACGAGCCTGGGCGGCGTGCTGGGCGCGGCGACGGGCAGCGCGCTCGGCCGGCGGCTGGGCACGGCCCGGACGTTGCTCGCCGCGGCGCTGCTGACGCCGCCGTTCGGCCTGCTGCTGCCGCTGGCGGAGCCCGGCTGGCGGCTCGCCCTCGGCATAGCGGGCCTGGCGGTGCTGGTGGCCGGTCTCAGCGCCGGCAACGTGGTGAAGGGCAGCTTCCGACAGGCGTACGTGCCGCACGGGTTGCTGGGCCGCGTCACCGTGAGCATGCAACTGCTCAACTACGGCACGATCCCGTTGGGTGCGTTGATCGGGGGTGCGCTCGGTGCCACGGTGGGCCTCCGCGCGACCATTTGGCTCACGATGGCCGCCGTGGTCGCGGCGGGTTGGATCGTCCTGTTCGGACCGCTCCGCCACAGTCGAGACCTACCGGTCCAGCCGGGATAGGCGTGCGCCTGTCTGCCGCCGGTCGGTGCGCCGCCGGGTTCGATCGTCTGGTCCGTGGCCGGTGTTGGCGGTGTGGGCCCTGTCGCTGCGGCAACCGGTCAGACCGACCGCGGTGGCAGCGGCCGGGACGCCCCTGACCCAACGGGCCTCATCGCAGGCTGGTCAGAACCGCGCGGCAACCGCAGGATGGAACGGTGACCAGGTGGCAAGAGATGATCGAAAATCTCGTCGATCTGCTTCCGGCGGCGCCTGCCCGGGTGGCGGTCGACGGGGCCGGTGAGCGCAACGCGCTGGTGGCCGACAGGTTGGCGGCGGACCCGCGGTTCTCCGTAGCGGCCGGCCCGGGGTGGCGCGACGCGCGCCCGGACGTGCTCGTCTGGCTGCGTACGCCGCCGGTCACGCCCGACAGCCCGGAGCACCATGCCGACGTGGTGATCGACCTGCACGATCCCGAGTGGCCGGTGATCCGGCACGTCGACCCGCGGCTGGCCGACCGCACCCGGTGGTACCTGTCGGAGAGCCGCGCCTTCTTCGCGGTCCGCGCGGCGACCTGGGACGCCAAGTTCGGCGACGACCTGCCGGCGTACGCCGCCGCGGTCGCCGAGGCCGACCTGCCCGTCGGTGGCACCGCGGTCGACGTGGGCTGCGGCACGGGCCGGGCGCTGCCCGCGCTCCGCGCCGCCGTCGGCCCGACCGGCCGGGTGCTGGGCGTCGACATCACGCCGGAGATGCTCGCGGTGGCCGCGGAACGCGCGGCGCCGCCGCACGCCCTGCTGCTGCTCGCCGACGCCCGCCACCTGCCGCTGCCGAACGCCACGACCGACGCGGTCTTCGCCGCGGGCCTGGTCGCCCACCTCCCGGACCCGGTCGCGGGCCTCCGCGAACTGGCCCGCGTCACCCGCCCCGGCGGCCGCCTGGTGATCTTCCACCCGTCCGGCCGGCGCGCGCTAGCGGCCCGGCACGGCCGCCCGGTCCGCCCGGACGAGCCGCTGTCCCGTGCCCCACTCACCGCCACGACCGCGGCGGCGGGCTGGCACCTGGACCACTACGACGACGCGGACCACCGCTTCCTCGCGCTCGCCACGAGAACCACAACCTGACGCGGGGTCGGCCCCCACGTTCCCGCGCCCCACACCCGATCCCGATCCCGATCCCGAGACCAGGATCCAATGCCCGGCCGACCGCGACCAGCAACCGGCCCGATCGAGACCGGCGCCCTCAACGGGACAGTTCCGGGTGGCCCATGGGCCGTGGGCGGCGAGGCGAGCCGTAGACGGTCCAGCGGCCACCCTCGGCCGGCGACACGCCAGGGACGGGCGTCACCGCAGCCAGCGGCGCAGCTTTCGGCGGCGGGCCTTGGCCTGCGCCTTCGGCAGCCTGTCGACCAGGGCACGGCCGTGGCCCACCTGCTCGGCGTAGAGCAGGCCGTAGGTGAACGTGTTCGCCTTGCGCCCGTACGCCCGCACACCGAGATCGCGCAGCACCTGCCGGGTGATCACCGAGTCCTGGTGGTCCCCGAGCAAATCCTGCAGACCCTTGAGGCCGCGGACGAGCCGCCGGGCGTTCTTGTCGCCGGCCTCCTTGCGCACCTCGACGGCGTACCGGCCGCGCTTGTAGGCCTTGCGCGCCTCGTGCAGCGCCGGGTCGTCGTCGCTGGCACCGGCCTCGCCCTGCCGGTCGAGCGCGGTGTCGAGCAGACCGTCGGCCCGTCGGACCGCCTTGTGGATCCGGCTGTCGACCCAGCGCTTGCCGACCTCGGTGACCGGCGGCGCCGCGATC
This sequence comes from Asanoa siamensis, assembly GCF_016862555.1. Taxonomy (GTDB): domain Bacteria; phylum Actinomycetota; class Actinomycetes; order Mycobacteriales; family Micromonosporaceae; genus Asanoa; species Asanoa siamensis. Next base: position 106,813 of record NZ_BONE01000022.1, read on the forward strand.
AGTTCATCCAGTGTGGACAGAAGCTTGACGTAGCGCGGCGAGCTCAACGCCCGCCGCAGCCGGGTGAGCGCGGCGGCCTCGTCGGCGGCGAACCGCTCGGCCAGGTCGGCGGCCACCGGGCCGAGCACCAGCTCGCCGGGCTGGTGGCGCACGGCCTTCGCCAGCCGCGGTCCCATCACCTGCGCGTCGCGGACTCCGCCGAGCTGCTCGCCGAGCCACTTGAGCTCCGCCCGTACGCCATCGATCTGTTCGCGGTCCCACAGCCCGCGAAAGGTACGGAACGTGCTGCGCAGCCGGCGCACCGCCACCCGCATGTCGTGCACGCCGTCGACGTCGCCCTCGCGCGCGGCCGGGTCGTGCGCGACGAGACTGTCCCGCACCGCGGCGGCGTAGGCCAGCACGGGCGTGGCGGCACCGGCGTCGATCGCCGTGAGGTCGCGGAGCCGCTCGTCGAGCACCCGGCGGATCTTGGCCGGTGAGCCGGGCCGCGCGCCGGCCTCGCGCAACCGCGCCTCGACGCTGTCGAGCAGCTCCTCGTCGCCGTCGACGAGCTCCACCTCGATCTCGTGCCAGGCGATCCGGCGCCCCTCGACCAGGTCGTGCGCGACCACCGCGTCGTCGGCGAGCGTGGCCAGCACCGCACCGTCCGCGGCCCGCAGCTGCCACTCGCGGCGCCGGGTCTCGACCCGGGCGACCGGCTCCACGGACCCGCCGCGGGCCGCCGCCCGGACGAGGCGCATCAGGTCGGGCGGGGGCTTGGTCGCCGCGGTCAGGGGCCGCTGGTGCTCGGTGCGGGCGCCGCCCGCGGACCCGACCTTGAGGTGCCAACCCTCGTCGGCCCCGCCGGTACGGCGACGCAGCGCCAGGGCGCCGCGGGTCAGCCAGAGCTCGGGCGTGTCGTAGTAGGTGGCGTCGAGCGTGACCACGTCGGGCTCGCCCAGCGCGGCGACGCTGTCGCCGACCAGGTCCGGCACCCGGAAATCCCCATGGCTCTCGAACTTGCGCTCGCGTTCCACGACCGTACGCATAACCCACACCTACCCCGTGGCGGCGCGGGTATGCGGGTCAGACAGGGGCGGCAGCCGTGCTGACCTGGGCCTCGGGCAGGCCGGCGAAGAGCAGTTCCTCGGCCACCAGGGGCGCGGCGTCGCGGACGGACATCGAGATGCCGCTGTCGGTGGCCACGTCGGCGCCGGCGACCACCGCCCCGATGCCCTCGGACTCGATGTGGCCCGCGCGGGACAGGTCGACGACCACCCGCGTCGGGTCGAGGTGCCGGAGGGCACGGATCAGCGCCGTGCGCAGCTCGGCCGCGCCGGTCGGATCCACGTCGCCGCGCACCTCGATGACGACGACGCCCAGCTTGTCGCGCTCCGTTACGAGCACCGTACCCACGGGGATACCTCCGGGTCGGCCCGCTTTTTCGGCGCCTTCACGGTATCCGTGCCGGCAAGCTCGCACCACCCGCCGGTTCGCTAGGTGTTCAGCTACACAAGGGTGTATATGCCGAACGCCACGGCGGCGACACAGACCGCGAAGCACGCGCTGGAAACTCAGCGGGGTTTGCCGAGGCTTCGGCGGGTCAACGGAAACCACCCCGAACCCGCGAAGAACAACAACGAGTCCGGCGATCGACCACGCGTTGCCGAAGGAGGCCTTCCGGTCCGATTGTTCGCCGCGAGCCGCGCGTCGATCTCGGCCTGGTCGGGCCCGCTGACGTCCGGCGGCGACGACGCCGCGCACCGTGCGCCAACGGTTCCGGAGACCGTGACGGGGGTGACGAACCGCTCGGGATGCATGCCGTCGGTGATGCTGTAGCACTCCACCACGACCTGCCACTCGCCGTCGGCCGGCTTGACGTTGCCGAGGGCCATGCTGAACGAGCGGTTCGGCTTGCCGGACGGCGCTTTCCGGTCGTAGCCGCCGGCGGTCAACGGCTTGACCACGTTCGCGTACGGGCCACCGACGGGGCCGATCCGGATCATCGTGTCGGCCCCGAACCCGGTCGGGCAGGGCCCGCTCGCCTCGGCCGTGGCGAAGATCGGGTTGTCGTCGACCGAGCCGGAGCTCTGCGACAGCCGGACCTGACCGAGCGGTGCGGCTGCCGCGGGCGCGGGCAGGACGAGGGCGGGGACGGCGAGTGCGCCGGCGGCCGCCACGGCGGACGCGATGCGGCGAAGGTGTCGGTTCACACCCGTCGGTCTAGTCAGCGCCGACGACAGCGGGCGATAGCGAAGGCGCGCGCCAGACGGCGCGCAGGTGAACACGACGGAGCGCCCGCCTCGATCAGGCGGGCGCTCCGAAGTGGTGGGACCGTCAGGGCTGCAGCCACCACGGGCTCGAGTAGGCCACGCCGAAGTCGTTGCAGGGGTGGCCGGCCGGGCCCGGCGACGGGTTGGGCCGGCTCGGGTCCGAGACCCGCAGGACGACCCAGTTGCCGTCGGCCACGTTCAGCGGCACGGTGAACGTCGCGACCGAGCCGGCGGTCGTCTCGATCACGTCGACCACGCGCGGCGCCCGGGTGTCGGGGCGCAGCACCTGGATGTGCAGCGGCTTGCCGACCCACTCGGCGCCACGGTCGAGGTCGACCTGGAACTGCACGGCGCCTGCGGTGATGCCGAGCACGCCGCCCATCCGCACGCCGCCGGCGGTGGCGTCGAGCCGGAAGCCGCTCACCCGGGTGGCGAAGAACCGCCGGGCCCGCATCGCGTTGAGCACCTCGTTGCGGGTGTTGCCCGTGACCCAGAGCCCGGCCCGGCCGAGGCCCTCCTGGAAGCCCCAGTTGGTGCCGTGCTCGTCGGTGACGCCGATGAGGCCGGTCCGCCAGCCCGCGTTGAGGCAGGCGACCAGCGGCGAGGAGCCGGTGTCGGACCAACCGTCGAACAGGTAGTCGTCGCCGCGGTTGAAGATCTCCATGGAGACCATCTGCTCGCGGGCGCCGCTGTTGAAGGTGAAGTTGTCGAAGCGCAGGATCTCCCGGCCCGGGTGGTTGAAGCCGGCGACGCCGCCGTTGCCGGTGAGCCAGGTGAAGAACCGGCCCATGCTGCTCGCGCCGCCCAGGTCGACATAGTTGTTGGTGAACCAGACGTTGGCGTGGCCGAGCAGCGGGTGGCTCCACTCGAAGCCGCGCAGCGCGGTGTAGGTGCCCGGCACGTTGGCCGCGTCGGCGAGCGCGCCGGCCCGGTTCCACTCCGACCTGCTGATGCCCTCGATGGCGAAGAGCGTCGCGTGGTCGGTGAGGGCGGCGACGTCGAGGCCGGCATCGCGCATCGAGCCGAAGACGAGGTCGGGGTTGCCGTCGCCGTCCGACATCAGGGAGTGGTTGTGCATGTCGCCGTGCACCAGGGTCGTGCCCGTGGTGATCCGGGAGGCCCGGTCGGCGCCGGCGGCCAGGCCGGGGGCGACCTGGACCTTGGCGGCCTGCGCGGTGCCCGGCGTCGCGCCGAGGACGATCAGCCCGCCGGTCGCGGCGGCTCCGGCGAGGAGGCCGCGCCGGGTGAGGCTGCTGCCGTGGTCATCTGCGTGGGTGTGGTGGTGTCCGCTCACGAGGACCAGTTGACCGGATGCCGCACAACATGTCGATACGTGTAGATGGATTGATGGGAAACTCCGGCTACATCGCGGCGCGTGCGAGCAGCACGTCACGCTCCCGGGTGTTGCGGGCGAGCGCGGCCGCGCGGGCGAACTCGGCCCGGGCCTCGTCCTCGCGGCCGAGCCGGCGCAGCAGGTCGCCGCGGACGGCGGGGAGGAGGTGATAGTCGCGCAGCGGGGCCCGCAGTTGGTCGACGATCGCCAGGCCGCGGGCCGGGCCGAAGGCCATCGCCACGGCGACCGCGCGGTTCAGCTCGACCACGGGCGTCGGGGTGCGGCGCACCAGGATCTCGTAGAGGCCCGCGATGCGCCGCCAGTCGGTGTCCTCGGCCCGGCGGGCCTGGGCGTGGGTGGCCGCGATGGCGGCCTGCAGGACGTACGGGCCCGGCTCGGTGGTGTCCCGCTGTGCCCGCAGGAGCGCGGCGAACCCGTCACGGACGAGATCCTGGTCCCAGCGGGTGCGGTCCTGTTCGAGAAGCGGCACCGGCTCGCCGGCCGGGCCCAGCCGGGCGGCCATCCGCGAGGCGTGCAGCTCCATCAGCGCGACCAGGCCGTGGACCTCGGCCTCGGCGGGCGCCAGCCCGGCCAGCATCCGGCCGAGCCGGACGGCCTCCGTGGCCAGGGCGGGCCGCATCCAGTCGCCGCCCGCCGTCGCGGCGTACCCCTCGTTGAAGATCAGATAGATCGTTTCGAGGACGGCGTCGAGCCGGGCCGCGCGGTCCTCCGGCGGTGGCACCTCGAACGGGATCCGCCGCTCGCCGAGGGTGCGCTTGGCGCGGGAGATCCGCTGGCCGATCGTCGGCTCCGGCACCAGGAAAGCGCGGGCGATCTCGGCGGTGGTCAGGCCGCCGATCATCCGCAGCGTGAGGGCGACGCTCGCCTCGCGGGAGAGCACCGGGTGGCAGGCGATGAAGATCAGGCGGAGCACGTCGTCGTCGATGCCGGTGCCGTCGTCGTACTCGCCGGCCTGTCGCTCCTGCGCCTGCGCCTGCTCCTGCTCCGCCGCCGGGCGAGCTCGGCGAGGTTGGCGCGCAGCCGGTCGTCGCGGCGCAGGCGGTCGATCGCCCGGTGCTTGGCGGTCAGCATCAGCCAGCCGCCGGGATTGGCCGGGACGCCCTTGACGGGCCATTCCTCCAGGGCGGCGAGCAGAGCGTCCTGGGCGAGGTCCTCCGCCAGGCCGACGTCACGGACCAGCCGGGTCAGGGCGGCGACGATCCGCGCCGACTCGGCCTTCCAGACGGCCGCGACGGTTTCCACGGGCTACTCCGGCCCGTACACCTGGCGTAGGTCGCCCTCGCCGTCACCCTGGATCGCGAAGAACCGCCGGCCGAGCTCGACCGCCGCGGCCTTGTCGGCGACGTCGACCAGCGCGAAGCTGATGATCGTCTCCTTGGTCTCCGGATAGGGCCCGTCGACGACCGTCACCTTGCCGGCCTTGGAGCTGACGTGGGTGCCGTCGAGCGCCAGCCCGCCGGTGGCGATCAGCACACCGGCCCGGGACAGCTCTTCGACGAACCGCCCCATCTCGGCGTAGAGCTCCTGGTCGGGCGGGCGGACCGGGGCGTTCAGCGTCATCAGGAAGCGCACCCGAGAAATCTAGCCGAGGGGTCTGTCGAAATCCGGGCGGCCCGTTCGCGGCATGGGTGACGGTTCCCCACTGCCTCAGGAGGCTTCGATATGCGCACGCTCACGGTCGGCCAGTTCGTCTCACTGGACGGCGTCGTCTCGTCGCCGGAAACCTGGCACATGCCGTACGTGGACGCCGAGATGATGTCCGCCATCTGGTCCGAGCCGGCCGACACGATGCTGCTGGGGCGGGTGACCTACGAGACCTTCGCGGGGGCCTTCGCCCACCTGCCGGACGACGACCCGGTCGCCGGCCCGATGCACCGCCCGGAGAAGGTCGTGGTGTCCGCGTCGCTGGGCGCCCTCGACTGGCGCAACTCCCGCCTGCTGCCGGCCGGCGACGTGGCGGAGCGGGTCGCCGAGCTGAAGGCCGGCCCCGGCGGGCCGATCTCGGTGATCGGCAGCATCACCCTGGTCCGCGCCCTGCTGGTCGCGGGCCTGATCGACTGCCTGAGCCTGCTGGTGCACCCGATCGTGGTGGGCAGCGGCACCCGGCTCTTCGCCGACGACGGCCCGCGGGTGCGGCTGAAGCTGTCGTCGGTCGACGTGTTCGCCTCGGGCGTGACCCACCACCGGTACGCGGTCGGCTAGGGTCCGGGGCCGATGCGTGCCCTGCTGGCCGATCGGCCCTTCGCCCTGTTGTTCGCCGCCCGCACCATCTCGGTGCTGGGCACCGGCTTCGGCCGGGTGGCGCTCGCCTTCGCGGTGCTGGCGCTGCCCGGCTCGTCGCCGACGACGCTCTCCGTCGTGCTGGCCTGCCAGGCCCTGCCGCAACTCGTGCTCATTCTGGCCGGCGGGGTGATCGGCGACCGCTTCCCGCGCCGGCGGGTGCTGCTCGCCGCCGAGCTCTTCGCCGGGGTCGCCTGGACCGGCCTGACGGTGATGTTCCTGACCGGGTACGCGCCGCTCGCGCTGGTCAGCGTGTTCGCCGCCCTGGCCGGGGTGGCGAGCGCGGTCTTCCTGCCGGCGTACGACGGGGTGATCCCCGACCTGGTCGCCCCCGAACGCCGGCAGGTGGCGAACGGGCTGCTCCGTCTCGGGTTCAACCTCGGGCTGATTCTGGGCCTGGCGCTGGCGGGCGCCACGGTGGCGGTGGTCGGTGCTGGGTGGGCGGTGGGGTTGAACGCCGCGTCGTTCTTCGTGTCGGCGGTTCTGCTCGCCGGCATCCGTTTGCCCGCCGGGGATGCGCGCCGCGCTTTGGCTTCCGCCTTGTCGGACCTGCGGCGGGGGTGGCGGGAGTTCTCGTCGCGGCAGTGGCTGTGGGCGGTGGTGGCGCAGTACGCGTTCGTGGTCGCGGCCCTGAACGCCTATCTGGGCGTGTTCGGCCCGCTGCTGGCCACCGAACGCCTCGGCGGCGCGCCGGCGTGGTCGGCTCTCACCGCGGCGCAGGCGGCCGGGACTTTTCTGGGGGTGGGCATCGCGGTCCGGGTGCGGCCCCGGCGGCCGGTGTTCGTGGCGGCGCTGGTCACGGCGACCGCGGCGCTACCGATGGCGCTGCTGGCGGCCGGCGCTCCGTTGTTCGCGGTTGCTGTCGCCGCGTTTTTGGCTGGCGTGGCGGGTGATGTGTTCGGCGTCCTCTGGTCGACGACGATGCAGCGGGAGGTGCCGTCGGACGCGCTGTCCCGGGTGAGCTCCTGGGATCTGCTCGGGTCGCTCTCGTTCGCGCCGCTGGGCCTGCTGGTCGCGGGACCGATCGCGACGGCGACGGGGACGCCGGCGGCGCTCTGGGGTTGCGCGGCGCTGATCCTGCTGGCGACGGCGGGCGCCCTGACCGCCCCGGGCGTCCGCCGTCTCCGCGCCCCTGCTTTGTTTCCGGCCGCGGAGGAGGTCAAGGTTTCCCGGGGGTGAACCGGATGGGCTGCTCGTTCCGATGAAGAGTATGTGCGGTCAATGAGGTGGCCGGCTCCAGGAGGTGAGGCATCCTGCTGGCCATGACGGATCTCCGGGTGGTGTCCGACGACGACTGGCGGTTGTGGCGCGACCTACGACTGGCGGCGTTGGCCGAGGCGCCCTATGCCTTCGGATCGACGCTCGCCGACTGGCAGCACGCGGGCGAGGACCAGTGGCGCGACCGCCTGCGCATCCCGGGCGCCCGGGACCTGGTGGCCTACGTCGACGACTCGCCGGTCGGAATGGCGAGCGGCGTGCCGGCGGGCCCGGCCACGATCGAGATCATCTCGGTCTGGGTAAGCCCGGCGGGCCGAGGTCGCGGCGTGGGCGACGCGCTGATCGGCACGCTCGTCGCCTGGGCGGCGGAGGAACGCTCGGCCGGGGCACGCCTCTCGGTGCGCCCGACCAACACCCAGGCCATCCGACTCTACGAACGCGCCGGCTTCATCCACGTAGGACCCAACCCGGACGACCCAGACGAGATCCTCATGACACACCGGGGAAAGGAAGACCCGACCGCGTAGCGGTGGCCTCCCCGAAGGCCACGCGGCGCATTGTGCCCTCTCAACTCGCACGACTGCCGCGTCGCGCCACGAAACATTGCCCCCGCGCAGCGGCCCCGAACGACGGGAGGGGCCGGCCGCGAAGCGGTGGCCCCTCCGTGGGTCTCGCGTCAGTGGTGCCGCGGCCGGTAGCGGGTCCCGTCCGCGGCGCGCGCCGAGTAGCGCCGGCGGCGTACCGCGACCAGGATCGCGAAGGTCAGCACCAGCAGTGCGCCGATGATCGGGCCGACCCAGACCCACCAGTTCTCGACCACCTTGGCCACCATGCTCAAGCCCGGCGCCGCGATCGTGACCGCGAACTCGCGCTTGCGTTTGACCGTGCCGCTCGCCAGTTCCAGGTCCAGGTGCCAGGCGCCGTCGGGGAGCTTGGCGTCCAGGGCCGCGACCACGATGCCGCTCGCGCCCGGTGCCAGTGTGGCCGCCGTCGCCAGGCGGTACGGGCCCGCTCGCATGCTGCCTGGCCCGCCCGACAGGTTCAGCGTCCCGTTGATGTCCAGTGCGCGCTCGCCGGTGTTCTTCACCAGTGTCGAGATCCGCGGTACGCCGTCCTCGCCCCGGGCGGCGGTGACCTCGCCGATGTCGAAGCTGGAGATCGGCTCGCCGCCGGGGCCGACGCTCAGGTAGACCCGGATCCCTGCCCGGCGGATCGCGCCGATGTTGCCGCCCTTGTCGGGGGCCGCGCGCGTCTCGGCCCAGAGCACCGCGTACCGCTCGCCGCGCGACGCCCGCGCCGGCACCGCGATCGTCGCCTCGACGTCGAGCGTCTCCCCCGGGTCGAGGACGGCCTTCGACACCGACACCTTCGTCCACGACGTCAGTTCGTTGCCCTCGTGGTCCGTACCGAACGCGAACTCGTTGCCCACGATGCTCGCCGCGCCGGGGTAGATCTCGAACTCACGCCTCTCGTTGGACTGGTTCGCCACCTCGAAGCTCCGGCGGATCGTCGTACCCGGGCTGAGATGGTCCACGATGTACATATGCGCGCGCGGGTCCGCCCGTCGTGCCACGGGCGCTTCGAGTAGCCGGACGCCCACCTGTTCGTCAGCCCCCGCCGCGGCCGGGGACGACGGAATGACGACCGCGGCCACGAGGGCCGCGATCGCCACCACGAGGTGCAGCCGGTCACGCGACCGAATGGGTCACCGTCCCGGTGTAGTTGCCGGCGACAGCGCCCGCCGGGACCGCCACGGTGAGGCTCGGGTTCCACTCCACCGCGTTGGAGCCGAGACCGGTCGCCGTGTAGACCGTCTGCGGTGCGGTGGTCAGCGTGGTCAGGAGCAGGTTCTTCACCGGAACGGGTACGCCGGAGACGATGGTCGGGAGCGCCGGCGACGTGTAGGTGACGGCGGAGGGCTGGATGACCTGGCCGGCGCCGCCCGCGCCCGTGACGTAGGTGGTGGAGGCGACGCTCGCCGTCCACGAGAAGGCCAGCAGGCCGCGCTGGTCGGTGACCCGCACCATGCCGAGGTTTCCGGTGATCGTCCCGCCCGTGACGCCGCTGCCGAGCGCGGCGGTGGCCGGTGCGGTGATGGTCAGGCCGCCCGCGGTGACCGCGAAGGTGACGGTGGTCGGGGCCGAGGAATCCGCCGCCACAGCGGGCGCGGCTCCGATCCCCAGCGCGGCGGCGACCGCCACGATGGCCGCGAAGGTGACGCGTCTGTACATGGGGCTACTCCTCACGAACCACGCCCTGCACGGGCGTCACGATGGTGGAAGCTGCGAAATCACCATAAGAACCTCTCACATCACCAAGCCGACTAATCGCCAAAAAAACCCAGGTCAGCAGGGGAAACAGGGGCATTGACAAAATCTGGTTGTACGTAAAGACTTGTTTTCGCCATGAGAGATGTCCTGTACCTGGAGCAGATCGAGCAGGCCGAAGCCCTGCTCAAACCGCAGCGCATCGAGGTGCTGCGGCAGCTGGCCGAGCCCCGCACCTGCACCGAGGTCGGTGCGCAGCTCGGTCAGAGCCCGCAGCGCGTCTACTACCACGTCAAGCGCCTGGTCGAGGCCGGGCTGGTCACGCAGGTGTCGGAGCGCAAGGTGCGCGGCATCAGCGAGGGGATCTACCAGGCGGGTGCCCGGTCCTACTGGTTGTCACCGCGCCTGGTCGGTCGCATCGGCGGCCTGCGCCGGGCACAGGACGAGCTGAGCCTCGGCTACCTGCTCGACCTGATGGAAGAGGTCCAGGCCGACATCGGTGCCCTGGACCGCACTGCTCCGGAGCTGCCGTCGATCGGCCTCTCCGGTGAGATCCACATCCGACCGGAGCAACGCCCCGAGTTCCTCGCCGACCTCCAGTCGACGTTGCAGGAGCTGTTCACCCGCTACGGCGGAGCCGAAGGCGACGCCTTCAAGCTCGCCGTGGCCTGCTACCCCAAGGGAGACGAGAAATGACCGTGATCGCCAAGGCCCGCGTCAACGCTCCGATCAAGCAGGTGCGGCACGCGCTCACCGACGCAGCCGAACTGCGCGTCTGGCTCGCCGAGCACGCGGAGGTCGAACTGCCGCAACGGTACGCGTTCTGGGGCCGCTACACGCCCGAGGGCGACGCGCCGCAGCAGCGGTTGACCCGGGCCGACGACGACGGTG
>NZ_BONE01000023.1 GCF_016862555.1 Asanoa siamensis
TGCGACAGCATCGCGCCGCGCGCCAGGTTGGCCCGGGCGAACGGCACCCGCAGCCGCACCTCGACCAGCGGCACTGCCGGGCGGCGGATCGCGATCACCGTGAGCCCGTTGGTCAGCCGGCGCTCCGACTGGGTCGGCAGCGCGATCGCCGCCGCCGGGAGCAGGGCGGGCAACGCCCGCTTGGTCTCGCTCACTGTCCGCCTCCGGGGATGACCTCGATGGACGCCCGGCGCTGCGGGGTCAGGGTGGCCGCGGCCTCTTGGATCTGGGCCCGGGTGACCTCGCCGATCAGCCGCGGGAGCTCGTTGATCAGCTCGGGCTCGCCGCGCTGCTCCTCGAGGACGGCGATCCGCAGCGCCCGGCCCAGCACCGCGTCGGTGTCGCGCAGCAGGTGGGTGGCCATCCGCGCCTGGACGCGGCCGAGCTCGGCGGCGTCGAGACCCTCGGTGGCCAGGCGCTCGAGCTCCTCGTCGGCGGTGCGCAGCACCTTGTCGACGTCGCCGCCCGGCGGCAGGTGGAACTGCAGCAGCGCGGCGGTCGGGTCGCGCACCTCGAACGGCTCGCCCATGAAGCCCAGGTAGCCGCCCAGGCTGGTGACCGTGCGGTCGCGCAGCACCATCCGCTCGACCAGCCGGGACGCGTCGCCGTCGGTGAGCACCTCGGCCAGCACCACGTAGGGCAGGTAGGCCGCGAAGTCGTTGATCGGGTCCGGCACCCGCCAGGCGGCGGCCACCGCGGGCAGCGGGGCCAGCTTGTCGGCGTACGACTCGCGCCGCTCGCTGGTCAGGTCGGGCTCGTCGAAGTCGGGGCGGGCCGGCGCCGGCCGGGCCGGCACGTCGCCGAAGTGCCGCTCGATCATCTCGGTGGCCGCGGCGACGTCGAGGTCACCGGCGACCGAGAGGACCGCGTTGCCGGCGGCGTAGTAGCGCGCGAAGAACTCGGCCGCGTCGGGGACCGTGGCGCTCTCCAGGTCCTCGAACGAGCCGTACCCGTCGTGCGCGTTCGGGAACGTGTCGAACATGACCGGGGGCAGCTTCAGCCAGGGGAAGCCGCCGTACGGCCGGTTGAGGACGTTGACCCGGATCTCCTCCTTGACCACGTCGACCTGGTTGCGCAGATTTTCCTCGGTCAGTCGCGGCCCGCGCATGCGGTCGGCCTCGAGGAAGAGCGCCCGCTCGAGCGCGCCGGAGGGCAGCGTCTCGAAGTAGTCGGTGTAGTCGAGGTGGGTCGACCCGTTGAAGGTGCCGCCGGCACCCTGGACGTGCCGGAAGTGGGCGAGCTTCTCGAGATTCTCCGAACCCTGGAACATCAGGTGCTCGAAGAGGTGCGCGAAACCGGTGCGCCCCTCGGGCTCGCTGCGGATGCCGACGTCGTAGACCACAGCGACGCCGACCACGGGAGCGCTGCGATCAGGCGCCAACACCACCCGCAGGCCGTTGTCGAGCGTGAACCGCTCGACCGGATATTTGGTCGCCGGGATCTTCATTTTGCGGGCCACACGGCCGAGGTTAGCGCGCTCACCCGCGAACGCGACCGTCAGACCGGGCGCATTCCGGCCAACGCGTCGTCGATCACCCAGTCCCACTCGCGGTGCGTCTCGGGCACCGAGACGTAGAGCACCGCCGCCGTCGGCCGGCCGACATCGATACAGGCCAGCGCGACCAGCTCGCTGCGGGCCCGCAGGCCGGGCGCGCTGAAGTGCAGCCGGAACACCGTCACCCAGGCCGGACGTCCACTCAGGACGGTGCGCTCGTCGCGGATCAGCTCCTGTTCGTTGGGTTGCGGGTAGTAGTTGGTGCGGGCGTCGGTGGCCACCCGCCGGCCGACGCACTCCAGGTCGAACGTGAACGCGTCGTTGGTGGCGGCCGGCACCGCGCCGGAGAGCACCGACGCGTGATAGTCGCTGGCGCCGTCGTACGCCCGCTCGGTGACGAAATGCTGCCCGACCCGGTAGGGCACCTCCAGCTCGCCGGCGTTCCACACCGTGTGCCAGGTCTCCCACGGCGGCCCGTACGCCGGGTAGGAGATCCCGGTCCGCTCGTCGACGGTGCGCGCGCCGCCGCTCGGGGCGGGCAGCGGCGCGGACGGGCTCGGTGCCGGTGTGCCGCCCGGCACGTCGGGCGGCGGCGGACAGGCGCGGGCCAGCGGCGGGCGCGCGTCGACCGGTGCGTCGAGGTGGTCCGGAAACAGGCCGCCGCCGGGGCGCGTGACGACCACCGCGAACAGCCCGACCAGCATGATCAGCGTGGCCGCGCCCGCGAACCACCAGAGCAGGCGACGCGGCCGCCGCGGGCCCTCGGGCGGAGCCGGCGGGGGCAGGTCGGGCGGCGGCGGGCCGAGCCGGGTCACCGCACCCGCGGGAAACCCTTCGGCGTTCGCCATACGACTAGTGAAACATCCGGGGCACCATGGAGGGCGTGCTGTCCGTGCCACTCGCCCTCCGCCTGCGCGACGCCGGCCTGCGCTGGAAACCCGCGCCTGGCGACCGCTTCGCCATCCCCGACCGTGACCTCGACGACGAGGTGTTCGTCCTCAGCAACATGGTGATCGCCGTCCACGAGCTGCCCGACGGCCCGGTGATCGGCTTCAACGGCACGACCGAGTGGGCGATGGACGACCTCGAGCAGAGCGAGGCGATCTGGCTGCCCCGCGAGGACCAGCTCCGCGAGCTGCTCGGCGGCACCTTCCACATGCTGGAACGCGCCGGCACGGGATATCGCGTGGAGCTGTCCGTCGGCGACCGGCGGCTTACGTTCGAGGCGGGCACCGCGGAGGAGGCGTACGGCGCGGCACTGCTCGACCTGATCCGGTTGGGAGTCGACTGATGGAGTTCCGGGAGTCCGCGGCGCGGATCGGCGACGAGCTGATCGCGTTCCGCCGCCGGCTGCACCAGCGGCCCGAGGTCGGGCTGCACCTGCCCGAGACGCAGGCGGCGGTGCTGGCCGCCCTCGACGGGCTGCCGCTGGAGGTGAGCACGGGGCGGGCGCTCAGCTCGGTGGTCGCGGTGCTGCGGGGCGCGAGCTCGGGACGGTCGGTGCTGCTGCGCGGCGACATGGACGCGCTGCCCGTGACCGAGCGCACCGGCCTGCCGTACGCGTCGACGGTCCCGGGCACGATGCACGCCTGCGGGCACGACCTGCACACGGCGATCCTGGTCGGGGCGGCCCGGCTGCTCTCCGCGGTCCGCGACCAGCTCGCCGGTGACGTGATCTTCATGTTCCAGCCGGGCGAGGAGGGCCCCGGCGGCGCCGAACCGATGCTCGCCGAGGGTGTGCTCTCGGCGGCCGGCGACCCGCCGATCGCGGCGTACTGCCTGCACGTCGCGGCCGTCTTCCCGCGCGGCCTGTTCTTCGGCCGGCGCGGCGTGTTCGGGGCGGCCCACGACACCTGCAAGGTGCGGGTCCGGGGCCGGGGCGGGCACGGGTCGACGCCGTTCCGCGCCCGCGACCCGATCCCCGCGGCGTGCGAGATGGTGCTCGCGCTGCAGACGATGGTGACCCGCGGCTTCGACGTGTTCGACCCGGTGGTGCTGACCATCGGCCAGTTCCACGCGGGCACGGTCGACAACGTCATCCCGGACACCGCCGAGTTCGCGGCCTCGCTGCGCTCGTTCTCCGCGCCGGCCCGGGAGAAGCTGGTCCGCCGTACCGCCGAGGTGGTCCGCGGCATCGCCGCGGCGCACGACCTGGAGGTCGACGTCGACTTCGAACGGGGCTACCCGGCGGTCGTCAACGACGACACGGAGGCCGACTTCGCGGCGGCGACGGCGGCGGAGATCTTCGGCGAGCAGCGCTACCAGTGGCTGCTCAACCCGAAGACGGGCTCCGAGGACATGTCCTTCGTGCTGGAGAAGGTGCCGGGCGCCTACCTCAACCTGGGCGCCTGCCCCCCGGACCGCGACCCGGCCACGGCCCCGAGCAACCACTCGGCGGACGCCCTCTTCGACGACGCGGTGGTCCCCGACGGCAGCGCCCTGCTGGCCGAGCTAGCCTTCCGCCGCCTGCGCCGGTAGCGCCGTGACCAGGGCTGCCAGGCCCGCCGCGTCGAGGAGGTCCGCCGGGCGGACCGTTTCGCCGTCGCGGACGTAGTGGAAGGCCGCGCGGACCCGGTCGACCGGGACGTCGGCCAGGTTGGCCCAGGCCAGGCGGTAGGCCGCGAGCTGGATCGCGGCCGCGCGTTCGTCGGCGCCCGTCGGGCGGCGGCCCGTCTTCCAGTCGACCACGTCGTAGCGGCCGCCCGGGTCGGCGAACACGGCGTCCATCCGGCCGCGCAGCACCACGCCGCCGACCGCGGTGGCGAAGGGCACCTCGACCTCGATCGGGGTGCGGTCGGCCCATTCGCTGGCCAGGAACAGCTCCTGCAGCTCCGCCAGGGCGTCGTCGGGCGCCGCGTCCTCGTCGGCGGCGCCGGGCAGCTCGTCGACGTCGAGCAGGCGCACCGCGCCGAAGCGCTGCTCGAGCCAGGTGTGGAAGGCGGTGCCCCGGCGGGCGTACGGGTCGGGGCGTGCCGGCATCGGCCGGCGCAGGGAGCGGGCCAGTGCCTGCGGGTCGCGCCGCAGCAGCACGAGCTGCGAGACCGTCAGGTGGCCGGGCAGCACGACCTCGAGCGGGCCGGGGCCGCGGACCAGCCGGTCGCGTTCGGCCAGCAGCAGGTCGACCTCGCGCCGCCAGCGGTCGGCGTCGTCGGCCGCCTCGGGGTCGAGCAGCGCCTCCGCGTCGGGCTCGGTCATCAGGCGGTGCACCAGCGCCGCCGCCTCGGTCATCGCCGGTCGGCGCGCGCCCAGCGGGTCGCCCGGCCACTCGGCGCGCGGGGTCTCCTCCACCGTCGGGTTGGCCTCACCCGCCGGCTCCGGGGCCCACTCGTCGACCTGGCCGCCGCCCGCGACGCAGGCGTCGTGCACCTCGACCAGGAACCGGGACGGTCCGCGGGGGCGCTTGACGCCCTCGCCCCACCAGTAGCCGGAGCAGAGCAGCAGCCGGCGCGGGCGGGTCACCGCCACATAGGCCAGGCGGCGTTCCTCGCGCTCGTCGTGCGCCTTCCACTCGTCGTTGAACTCGGTCAGCGCGGCCATCACCTCGCGCTGGTCGCCTGCGTCGTCGACCGGGAAGCGCGGCAGCCCCCCGGCGTCGCCGCGCAGCGGGAACGGCAGCACACCCATGCCCTGCAGGTAGTGGTCGGAGCCGCGGGCCGGGCCGGGCCAGCCGCCCCGGGTGAGGCCGGCGACCGAGACGACGTCCCACTCGAGGCCCTTGGCGGCGTGCGCGGTGAGCACCTGGACGGCGCCCTCGACCACCTCGACCTCGCCCGGCTCGAGGCCGCGCTCCTCGTCCTCCGCCGCGGCGAGGTAGGCGAGGAACCCGGGCAGCGCACCGCCGTCGCTGTCGGAGGCGAACCGGGCGGCCACGTCGCCGAGCGCGTCGAGGTGACCGCGGGACAGGCCGGCGTCGCCGCCCCGGCCGCCCGTGCCGGCCCGGACCGCGACCTCGACGTCGAGCCCGATGGTCCGCTCGACGTCGGCGATCAGGTCTGGCAGCGGCTGGTCGATCCGGTAGCGGAGCAGGGCCAGCTCGTTGCCGTAGGCCCGCAGCCGGGCGTAGCCCTCGGCGGAGTAGAGCTGCGCCGGCCCGAGGTCGGCCAGCGCCTCGACCAGGGTCGCCTCGTCGAGCGCGTCGGGCACGAGGTCGGCGTCGCCGTCGACACCCGTCAGGTCGCGCCGGGCCGCCGCGATCGACCGGGCCCGGCGGTGCAGCGCGACCAGGTCGCGCGGGCCGATCCGCCAGCGCGCCCCGGTCAGCAGGCGCAGCAGCGAGCCGCCGTCGGTCGGGTCGGCGAGCACCCGCAGCGTGCAGACCACGTCGCGAACCTCGGGGGTGTCGAGCAGCCCGCCCAGGCCGACCACCTCGACCGGCAGCCCGCGGGCGCGCAGCGCGGTCTCGATCGCCGGGATCTGGCTGCGCACCCGGACCAGCACGGCCGTCGTGGGCCGCTTCTCCAGCGGGATGTGCTCGGGCAGCGCGTCGGGCATCCGGGCCGCGCCGCGCCAGGCCGCGAGCACGCTGTCGGCGATCCAGCCGGCCTCGTCGCCGACCGTGTGCAGCAGTGCGCAGTGGACGGTGGCGCGGCCGCGGATCGGCTCGTCGACGCTGAACGCCGGGGCCAGCTCGGCGACCTGGGCGCCGGCCGCCCGCAGCGGGGCGGAGAGCTGGTTGGCGATGCCGAGGATCTCGGGCCGGTTGCGCCAGCTCGTGGTCAGGGTGAGCGAGCGGGCCGGCCGGCCGTCGGCGCGGGCGAACTCGTGCGGGAACCGTTCGAGGGTGCCGGCGCTGGCGCCGCGCCACCCGTAGATGGACTGACACGGGTCACCGACCGCGGTGACCGGGTGGCCGCCGCCGTAGAGGGACCGCAGCAGCACCACCTGGGCGTGGCTGGTGTCCTGGAACTCGTCGAGCAGCACGAGCGGGTAGCGGGCGCGTTCGACCGCGCCGACGTCGGGGTGATCCCGGGCGACCCGGGCCGCCCGGGCCATCTGGTCGCCGAAGTCCATCGCCTCGTAGTCGAGCTTGCGCTTCTCGAACGCGCGCACCATCGGCAGCAGCGCGAGCCGGGCCTGCTGGGTGGCCAGCGCCTTGCGGACGTCGGCGTAGACCCGGCCCGGCCGGCCCTGCACCTCGGCGAAGAACCGGCCCGTCCAGCCGGCCAGCTCGTCGGGGGTGACGAGGTGCTCGGCCAGCTCCGACGCGAGCGAGAGGACGGCGTCGGTCACCGTGCTGGCCGCTCGGTCCACATCAGACATGTCGCCGTCGTAGTTGCGCACGATCAGGTCGACGATCTGCCAGCGGGACGCCTCGGTCAGCAGCCGGCTGGCCGGCTCGTAGCCCGAGCGCAGGCCGTGTTCGGTGACGACCCGGGCGGCGTACGAGTGGTAGGTCGAGATGGTGGCCTCGCCGGACAGGTCGCCGGCCCGGCCGAGGCGGCGGACGAGTTGGCCCAGCCGCATCCGGACCCGGTGGGCCAGCTCGCCGGCCGCCTTGCGGGTGAAGGTGAGGCCGAGGATCTGGTCGGGCGTCGCGTAGCCGTTGGCGACCAGCCAGACCACGCGAGCGGCCATCGTCTCGGTCTTGCCCGAGCCGGCGCCGGCGACGACGAGCAGCGGCTCGACCGGCGCGGCGATGATCGCGGACTGCTCGGGTGTCGGGGCGTAGCGCATGCCGAGCAGCCGGGCCAGCTCCACGGGCGTGTAGCGCGGGCCGGCGGACGCGGCGCGCCGCGGCGCCGGGGCCGTGGTGAACAGCGACGGTTGGGTCACGGCTCGACCACCTGGCGCCCCTTGCCCGAGATCGGGCAGCTCGTCTGGACCGGGCAGACCCGGCACCGGCTGTTGGCGACGGCGTGGAACGTCGACGCGGCCATGGTCTCGGCCGTCCGGCGCACCAGGGCCTGCGCCCAGCCCGGCTCGTCGTGCTCCGCCAGCGACGACTGCACCTGCTCCTTGGCGGCCTTGGCGCTGGTGCCGAGCTGGACCAGGGCGGCGCCGCCGGGCTCGGCGCCGTGCGGATCGAACGCGCCCGCCTGCACCGCCGCCTGGTAGGCCGCGAGCTGCGGGTGCTCGGCCAGGTCCTCGGCGGTGGAGGTGGTGCGGCCGGTCTTGAGGTCGACCACGACCAGCCGGCCGTCGGCGTCGACCTCGAGCCGGTCGACCCGGCCGCGCAGCTCGATGTCGTGGGCCGGGTCCTCGAGCCGCACCGCGAACTCCTGCTCGATCGCGAGCAGTCGGCGCGGGTTGGCGGCCAGCCAGACCAGCAGCTTGTCGACCATCGCCTCGGCCCGCTCGCGCTCGGGGCCGGCCAGCCAGCGGGCGGCCAGGTCGATGGCGTCGAACCGGGCCGACACGTATTCGATGAGCCGCTCGCGGTCGACGGCGGCGTCCTCGGCGAGCATCGCGGCGTTGTGCACCAGGTTGCCGATGCCCTGGGCGGCCGTGGGCGGCGCGCCGCCGCCGTGGCGTTCGAGCAACCAGCGCAGGCTGCACCGCAGCGCGCTCTCCATCGTGGACGGCGTGACCCGGACGGTCTCGCCGGGCTCGGCCAGCGGGCGGTCGTCGGAGAGCGGGCGCAGGCCCCACCAGTCGTCGGGATGGGCGCCCGGCACGCCGGCGGCGGCCAGCCGCGCCAGCTCGCGCGCCGCCGCGTGCCGTCGGGTGGGTGTCGCGGCCGGGTCGGTGGCGGCGGTACGCAGCTCGGCGACCAGCGCGGGCAGCGTCATCGCCCGGGGCGGCCGAGCCAGCGGGAGGTCGTCGGTGTCGTCGCGCGGTGCGGGCACGGCGGAGACCGGTGCGGCACCACCGGGCGGGGCGACCTCGGGCCACTCGTCGTCGGGCCAGATCACCCGGCCGTCGGCGTCGACCGGCAGGTCGTCGGGATCCGGCAGGAGCTGCTCGGCGTCGGACGGGTCGGGCGGAAGATCGTCGGGCGGCAGGTCGTCGGGATCGGGCGGCAGGTCGTCGTCACCGGGGTCGGGCCCGTCGGGACCGGAGTCGTCCCGGTCCTGCTGGTCGCCGCCCGGCCCCAGCAGCTCGTGCAGGAACCGGCTCGGCTGCTCCTCGTGGTCGGCCCCGCCGACCGCCGACGAGTTGACCGCCGAGACCAGCAGCCGTCGCCGGGCCCGGGTGGCCGCGACGTAGAACAGCCGCCGTTCCTCGTCGAGCAGCGCCGACGCCTGGCCGACCAGCGAGGCCGCCACGCCCGTGCCGTCGTCGCGCCCCGAGACCACGTCGACGAGCCGTTCGGAGCCCAGCAGCGTGCCGCGCAGCCGCAGGTCGGGCCAGATGCCCTCCTGCACGCCGGCCACCGCCACCAGGTCCCACTCGAGACCCTTGGCCGCGTGGGCGGTCAGCAGCCGGACCGCCTCGCCGCGGTCGGCGCTGGGGGCGATCGAGTCGGCCGGTAGCTGCTGGCCCAGCACGTGGTCGAGGAACACCTCGGTGCGGGCGCCCGGCAGCCGGTCGACGAACCGGGCCGCCGCGTCGAAGAGCACCACGACCGCGTCCAGGTCGCGGTCGGCCGCCGCGGCCCGCCAGCGGGGGCCGTTGTCGGGCTCGCCGGTGGCGCGGCCGGCGCGGACGATCGCGCCGTACCACCGGTCGCCCAGCCCCGTTGCCCGCCAGAGGGCCCAGAGCACGTCCTCGGCGGTGCTGGCCGGCTCGGCCGCGGCCTCCCGGGCGGTGGCCAGCAGCCGGGCGACCGACTTGGCCGGCGCGGCCCAGCGCCGCTCGACCGCGGCCAGCTCGGCCGGGTCGCGCAGGGCCTCGACCAGCAGCTCGCCGGAGGGGCGCCGGTCGCCGGCGGCCAGCGCGAGCGTGCGCAGCCCCTGCCGCAGCCGCCGCTCGGCGAGCGGGTCGGCGCCACCGAGCGGCGAGTGCAGCAGCGCGACCGCCGCCTCCTCGTCGAGCCAGGCCGGCTCGAGCGCGCAGCGCAGCAGCAGGAGCAGCGGCGCGATCGCCGGCTGCTGGTGGAGGGGCAGGTCTTCGGCGTGGACGACGGTCGGCACGCCCGACGAGTGCAGCGCCCGCTGCAACGCCGGGAGCTGCAGCGTGGTCGACCGCAGCACGACCGCCATCCGCGACCAGGGCACGCCGTCGAGCAGGTGCGCCTCGCGCAGCGCGTGGGCGAGGAAAGCGGCCTCGCTGGTGCGCGAGCGGAACGTGCGGACCTCGACGGTGCCAGGCACGGTGTCGGGGGCGGTCAGCGCGCGCCGGTGGCCGACCGGCCCGCGCAGCCGGCGGGCGACCCGCCCGGTCGCCTCGAAGAGCGGCCCGGCCGAGCGGTAGTCGGTGCGCAGGGTGATCGACCGGGCCACCGCGCCGGACGCGGTGCGGAACCGGTGCGCGAACGTGGTCACCCCGGCCGGGTCGGCGCCCCGGAACGCGAAGGTCGACGAGTCGGGGTCGGCGAACGCGATCAGCGGAGTGCCGCCGCCGGCCACGCGGTGCAGCAGGTCGAGCTGCGCCGGGTCGGTGTCGGCGAGCTCGTCGACGTAGACGACGTCGAGCCGCCCGCGCTCGGTGGCCAGCAGCTCCGGGTCGTCGTCGAGCAACCCGGTGGCGGCCCGCACGAGCTCGGCGGCGTCGTAGGCCACGGACCCGCGGGTGGTCACGTCGCGCAGGGCCAGCACCGCCACGTATTCGCGCAGGAACCGGGCCGCCGCCGGCCAGTCGTCGCGCCGCAGCCGCTCGCCGAGCCGGGCCAGCTCGACCGGCCCGATGCCCCGCTCGGCGGCGCGCATCAGCAGGTCGCGGAGCTGCTCGGCGAACGCCCGGGTGCGCAGGGCGGGACGCAGGTGCTCGGGCCAGCCGATCGGGTCGTCGGCCTCGCCGTCGGGCCCGACCACGTCGAGCAGCTCGCGGATCACCAGGTCCTGCTCGGGCCCGGTGAGCAGCCGCGGCGACGGCTCGCCGCGCAGGGCCGCGGCCCGGCGCAGGATGCCGAACGCGTAGGCGGCGAAGGTGCGCACCAGCGGCTCGTGCACGACCCGGCCGTCACCGGCGGCCACCCGGGCCTCGATCCGCTCGCGCAGCGCGGTGGCGCCGCGCCGGCTGAACGTGAGCACCAGCACCCGCTCGGGATCGACGCCGGCAGCCACCCGGGCGGCGACGGCCTCGACGAGCGTGCTGGTCTTGCCGGTGCCGGGCCCACCGAGCACGAGCAGCGGCCCGTCGGTGTGCGCGACCACAGTGGCCTGGAGAGGGTCGAGCCGGTCAGCCCGAGGCTCCTCCGGCGCGGGCGCCCGGCGAACCAGCCGGTACGCCTGCATCCGCCCATCGAACCACGCGGGTCCGACAAGCCACACCGACCCCACCCACCCCGACGGGCGACGTCAGCGGGGCAGGGCGGCCAGGGCCTCCTCGATCGTGTCGACCACCACGAGGCGGTCCAGCGCCTCGCGGCGGACGAAGCCCGTCGGGGCGAGGGAGTCCAGCCAGGTCAGCAGGCCCGTGTAGAAGCCGTCCGTGTTCAGCACGACCACCGGCTTGTCGTGGACGTGCAGGGAGGACGTGGTCCACACCTCGAACAGCTCGTCCAGCGTGCCGATGCCGCCCGGCAGGGTGAGGAAGGCGTCCGACTTCTCGATCATCAGGTTCTTCCGGCTCGCCAGCCCGTCGGTGACGACGAGCTCGCCGGCCTTCGTGTCGGCGATCTCGCGGTCGACCAGCGACTGCGGGATCACGCCGATCGTGTGGCCACCGGCGCCACGGGCGCCCTCGGCCACCGCGCCCATCAGGCCCGCCCGGCCGCCGCCGGAGACCAGCACGTGCCCGTGGCGGGCCAGCGCGTCGCCGACCTCGGTGGCGAGGTCGAGCCAGCGCTGGTCCAGCAGGCGCGACGAGGCGCAGAAGACGCAGACGGCCGCCATCGGCTCAGGCGTCGGCGCCGCGCCGGGCGGCCGCCGCCTCCTGGAGAGCCTCCTGCTCGGCCGCCAGCGCCGCGTCGGCGTCGACGATGTAGCGGACCGCGGCGTCGACGTCGTCGGTCACGCAGATCAGCTCGAGGTCGGCCTCGCCGATCTTGCCGTCGGCGAGCAGCGTCTCGCGCATCCAGTCGAGCAGGCCGCGCCAGTAGGACTCGCCCATCAGCACGACCGGGAACCGGGTGACCTTGCCGGTCTGCACCAGGGTCAGCGCCTCGAACAGCTCGTCCATGGTGCCGAAGCCGCCGGGCAGCACGACGAACGCCTGCGCGTACTTGACGAACATGGTCTTGCGCGCGAAGAAGTAGCGGAAGTCGATGCCCATGTCGACCCAGTCGTTGATGCCCTGCTCGAAGGGCAGTTCGATGCCGAGCCCGACGGAGAGGCCGCCGGCTTCGGTCGCGCCGCGGTTGGCCGCCTCCATGACGCCGGGGCCGCCGCCGGTGATGACCGCGTAGCCGGCCCGGGCCAGCCCGGCGCCGACCTGCTCGGCCAGCACGCATTCGGGGCTCTGCGGCTTGCTCCGGGCCGAGCCGAACACGCTGACGGCCGGCGGCAGGTCGGCGAGCGTGTCGAAGCCCTCGACGAACTCGGAGAGGATGCGCAACGCGCGCCAGGCGTCCTTGGTCTTCCAGTCGGCCCGCGTACGCGAGTCCAGCAGGCGCTGGTCGGCGGTGCTGAACGGGATCGCGTCCCGGCGCAGCGTGACCGCACCGCGGTGGCGCTCCGGGCCGCGCAGCCTGTCGGGGTTCCGGCCGTTTCCGTGGGTCATGGTCACCACGGTAGCCAAGTCGCCACGCGCCATCGGGTTGCGGCCCGCGCGAAGATTCCCACCGGACGATTAGGCCATCCGGCCAGCAATGTGGCGGAACAAGAAATTAACCCGGATGCGGCCGCAACCGAATTCGCTTGCTGGGCGTCTTATTTTCAAATACTGGGTATGCAGGCCCGCCCGGTATCGCCGGGCACGTCGTGACCGACGGGGGAGGGAGAGCCACGATGACCCGCTTCGACCAGATCCGCCAGCGCCGTGAAATGCACCGCCGTATCCGGGCGGTCGTGGCCGAGCGCCGGATGGACCGCATCGCGCCGATCACCGACGACGATGACGAGCCGACCATAGAGATACGGCCCATCGACGACGCGATGCCGACCGCCTCCTAGGAGGCGGTCGCGCCATTTCGGGCTACCCCGTCGCGAGCCAGCGGTGCAGGGTCGCCGCGCCCTCCCGGATCAACGGGATCTCGACCCGCTCGTCGACCGCGTGCGCCACGTTCGGGTCGCCCGGGCCGAAGTTGAGCGCCGGGATGCCCATCGCCGCGAACCGTGACACGTCCGTCCACCCCAGCTTGCCGATCGGGTCGCTGCCGACCGCGGCGAGGAACTCCTGCGCCGGCGCGGCGGTCAACCCGGGCAGCGCACCCGGGGCTGCGTCGATCAGCGTCACCTCGTACCCCTCGAACAGCGAGCGCAGGTGGGCCTCCGCCTCCTCGACCGTCCGGTCCGGGGCGAACCTGTAGTTGATCTCGATCTCGCAGCGGTCCGGGATCACGTTGCCGGCGATGCCGCCGTTGATCCGCACGGCGTTGAGCCCCTCGCGGTAGGCGCAGCCGTCGATGGTCACCCGCCGGGCGTCGTAGTCGGCCAGCCGGTCGAGCACCCCGGACGCGGCGTGGATGGCGTTGACCCCGCGCCAGGACCGGGCCGAGTGGGCCCGCTTGCCGGTGGTCGAGACGTGCACCCGCATCGTGCCCTGGCAACCCGCCTCGACCACGCCGTGGGTCGGTTCCAGCAGCACGGCGAAGTCGGCGGCCAGCCACTCGGGGTGGCTCTTGCCGACGAGCGTGAGCCCGTTGTACGCGGAGTCGATCTCCTCGGCCTCGTAGAAGAAGTAGGTCAGGTCGTACCGCGGCTCCGGCAGCGCCACCGCGAGCTGCAGCGCCAGCGCCACGCCGGACTTCATGTCGGACGTGCCGCAGCCGTACATGATCTCGCCGTCGATCCGGGCCGGCAGGTTGTCCGCGATCGGCACCGTGTCGAGGTGCCCCGCGAGCACCACCCGCTGCGCCCGGCCGAGGTCCGTACGGGCCATGACCGTGTTGCCCAGCCGCTCCACCCGCAGGTGCGGCACCGCCCGCAGGACCTGCTCGACACAGTCCGCGATGTCCTTCTCGTGCAGCGACACCGACTCGATGTCGACGAGCACACGGGTCAGCTCGACCGGGTCCGACAACACAGCGGGGGTAAGCGGGTTGGTCATAGCTCGCACGCTACCGTTTGAGACGTGACGAGCGAGCAGCCTGCCTGGGGAATCGGCCTGTCGACCAGCACCGCGGAAGGTCAGGTGCTGGACGCCTGGTTCCCCGCGGCCAACCTGGGGCTCGGCCCCCTCCCGACCGGTGACCCCGCCGCCCTGCTCGGCGCCGCGGCCGGTGCCGTCGGCGAGCGCGCACTCCCGGGCCTGCGCACCGAGATCGTGGTCGTGGAGATCGGCTCGCTGGCCGACCCGATCAAGGACGCCGCCGACGCGTACCTGCGGCTGCACCTGCTCTCCCACCGCATCGTGCGGCCCAACGAGCCCAACCTCGACGGGATCTTCGGCATGCTGGCCAACGTCGCCTGGACGTCGGCCGGGCCGTGCCCGCCGGACCGCGTCGACGAGCTGCGGGTGAGCGAGCGGCTGGCCGGTCGACAGCTCACCGTGTACGGCGTCGACAAGTTCCCGCGCATGATCGACTACGTGGTGCCCGCCGGCGTGCGGATCGCCGACGCCGACCGGGTGCGCCTCGGTGCCCACCTGGCCAGCGGCACGACCGTGATGCACGAGGGCTTCGTCAACTTCAACGCCGGCACGCTGGGCACCTCGATGGTCGAGGGCCGGATCGTGGCGGGCGTGGTGGTCGGCGACGGCTCCGACATCGGCGGCGGCGCCTCGATCCTGGGCACCCTGTCCGGCGGCGGCAAGGACAAGCTGCGGATCGGTGAGCGCTGCCTGCTCGGCGCGAACGCCGGCATCGGCATCTCGCTCGGCGACGACTGCGTTGTCGAGGCCGGCTGCTACATCACCGCCGGCTCGAAGATCACGCTGCCGGACGGCCGGGTGGTCAAGGCCCGCGAGCTGGCCGGCCTCGACAACCTGCTGTTCTGGCGCAACTCGGTGACCGGCTCCCTGGAGGCCAAGCCCCGCGCGGGCAAGGGCATCGAGCTCAACGCGGCGCTGCACGCCAACGACTAGCACGGCCCACCGGATACGGTGGTGTCTATGCGTGCGGCCGTGCTGGGCATCGACTTCGGCACCTCCAACACCGCCGCCAGGTCCGGGCCGCCGGAGAGCCGGTCGAGCGGCTGGTGCTGACCGGTCGCGGCGGCGTTCGCGGTCGGGACGCTGCCCGACGGCGGATACGCGCTGGTCTACGACCTCGGCGCCGGCACCTTCGACGCCTCGGTGGTGCGGCGCGACGCCGGCGGTTTCACCGTGCTGGCCACCGAGGGGCTGGTCGGCGCCGGCGGGCTCGACATCGACGCCGCGATCGTGGCCTACCTGACCGCGGTGCACGGCGGCGACGCGCGCTGGGCCCGGGTGGTGGAGCCCGCGACCGACCAGGAGCGGCGGGTCAACCGTCAGCTCTGGGACGACGTGCGCGCCGCCAAGGAGTCATTGTCGCGCCGCACGTCGGCCCGCATCCCGCTGCCGGGCCAGGACGACGCGCTGCTCGGCCGCGAACAGCTCGACGCGCTCGCCCGGCCGCTGGTCGACCGGACCGTCACCGCGTGCCGGGCCGCCCTGGCCGCCGCGGGGGTCCGGGCCGGCGACCTCGCGGGCACCTACCTGGTCGGGGGCGCGAGCCGCTATCCCCTCGTGGCCACGGTGCTCCACCAGGCCCTGGGCAGCACTCCGGTGAGGGTCGAGCAGCCCGAGCTGACCGTGGCGGAGGGCGCGGTGCGGCTCGCGGCCGGGCCGGCCGTGGAGGCGGCGACACCAGAGGTGCGACCGGAGCGCCGGCGGCGGGTGTCCCGCCGGATCACCGTGCTGGCCGCCGGGATCGGCGTGGTCGCGGTCTCCGCCGCGATGGCGCTGGTGCTCGCCCCGGACGCGCGCACTCCCGCGGGTCTCGTCGCGGCGTCGTCGACCCCGCCGCCGTCGCCGACCGGGTCGCCCACACCGACACTCAGGGTCGTGCCGGGCGTCGACCCCTGCCTGGTCGGGCAGTGGCAGGTCGTGACCTGGGACGAGTACGACGTCGGGCTCTTCGGCGCTGACGTCGACCTCGTCCTCGTCGGCAAGGGCCAGATCGTCAACTTCCTGGCCGACGGCACGTCCTGGAACGACAGCCGCACGGGCGTCACCACCGGCGGGAAGGCGGGCGGCAACACCTACCGGGTCACCCACACCGGGACGCTGCGGAGCACCTACCGCACCGTCGACAACAAGCTCGCCTAGACACCATCAACGTGCTGGGTGAGGGCTGGCAGATGGAGTACCGGCGGATCAGCCACACCCCGGCGCCGTACGCCAGATGATCAGCCGTCGACCAGCCGGACGACCAGATCGGCGCGTAACCGGGTCGTGGCGATCAGCTCCGCGTTGACCTGGTCGCTGCCGTACGAGCGGGCCTTCGCCTCGACCTGGCTGCGCCCGTACGCCATGTGCCGGGCGACCAGCCGGCGCAGCCGCTCCTCCTCGTCCAGGTCCACGTACCAGACCTCGTCGAGCAGCAGCCGCACCCCTGACCACGGCTCGTCCGGCACCAGCAGGTAGTTGCCCTCGGTGACGACGAGCCGCACCTCCGGCGGCACCGGGATCGACCCGGCCACGGGCTCCTCGATCTCGCGGTGGAACGCCGGGGCGTAGACGGTCTCCGGGCCGGCGGCCGCCAGCCGGCCGAGCATCGAGACGTAGCCGGCCGCGTCGAACGTGTCGATCGCGCCCTTGCGGTCGTGCCGGCCGAGCCGGTGCAACTCCGCCTCGGCCAGGTGGTAGCCGTCCATCGGGACGAGCGCCGCCGTGGGCCCGACCGCGTCGACGATCCGGGCTGCCAGGGTCGACTTGCCGGCGCCGGGCGGGCCGACGATGCCCAGCAGCCGGCGCGGGCCGAGGTCCGCCAGCGCGGCCGCCCGGGCCGTGAGCACATCGAGGGGGTACGACGTCACGCGTGGAACTATCGCACGGCCGTTACCGCGTATCGGCGCGCGCCGGAGTTGACCGACCTACCGTGGTGAGCAGGGGGTGTGCCATGGCAGCGGAAGCGACGGAGATCGAGATCACCACCATCGGCCGGCGGACCGGGCAGGGTCATTCGATCCCGGTGTGGTTCATCCGGGAGGGCAAGTCCACCTTCCTGCTGCCCGTCGGCGGGCGCGGCAGCCAGTGGTTCCGGAACCTGCGGAAGAACCCGACGATCAAGCTCGGCTCGGCCTCGGGCAAGGCCCAGCTCATCACCGACCAGGGCCGGGTCGCCCACGTGTTCGAGGAGTTCAGCAGCAAGTACGGCGCCAACGACGTGAACCGGTTCTACCCGGGTGTCGACGTCGCGGTGGAGGTCCGGGACTCTTGACGGTCGCCCTGGCGGAGGCGACCGGGCGGGTGGCCGCGGTCGACCCGGCCCTGGCCAGGGTGGTCCGCCGGGCGGGGCCGCTGCGGCACCGCAAGCGCGACCCCGACGGGCCGTTCGGCGCCCTGGTCCGGGCGATCACGTTCCAGCAGCTCTCGGGGCGGTCCGCGATCGCGATCCACGGCCGGCTGCGGGCGCTGGTGGACGGGCCGTTGACGCCGGAGGCGCTGCTGGCGCTCTCGACCGAGCGACTCCGTGCGGCCGGGCTCTCCGGCAACAAGACCGCCGCTCTGCGGGACCTGGCGGCCAAGGTCGCCGACGGCACCGTGGTGCTGCGGGCGGGCGCCCGGATGTCGGACGACGAGATCATCGAACGGCTGGTCACGGTACGCGGCATCGGCCCCTGGACAGCCGAGATGTTCCTGATCTTCGAGCTGCGCCGGCTGGACGTGTGGCCGGTCGACGATCTCGGGGTGCGGCAGGGCTTGACGCACATCTGGCCGCGCGACACGGTGCCGACGGCGAAGCAACTGGAGCCGGAGGGCGAGCGGTTCCGGCCCTACCGCACGGTGGTGGCCCGCTACTGCTGGGCCGCGGCCGCTTTCGAGCCCGGCGGCACCTCGGCCGACCTGCGTTAGTCGCGCAGGGCGGTCGGCTCGCTGATGGTGAACCGGGCCTCGATCGCGGCGTGCACGGTCTGCACCCGCGGATCGAGGTCGATCGTCGGGGCGCCACCGCGTTCCATCGCGGTGTCGGCCATGGCGGCGCGGGCGAACATCGGCTGCGGCCGCATCCCCGCGTCGGCCACCTCGACCAGCGCGGCGATCCGGGCACCCAGCGCGGCCGCGTAGTCGCGGGCCACGGCGATCGCGTCGTCGATCGCCGCCCGGCGCACCGCACGCTGGGCCGGGCTGTCGGGCCGCAGCTCCCACCACGGACCCGCGACCGAGGTCTGGTCGTGGTCGGCGAGCCGCAGCATCAGCTCGCCGAGCACCTCGAAGTCGACCACGGTCACGGTGGTGCTCACGGTGCCGTGGTAGCTCGCGACCTTCTCGCTCGACCGCCGGCGCTCCGGGAAGACCTGGAGGCCGCCCGTCTCACGCCGCTCCACGGCCGCGCCGTAGCCGTCGATCAGGGCCCGGACCTGCTCGGCCCGCTCGGCCAGCCGCCGCAGGGTGGCCTCGCGGTCCTTGTCGCGCGCCTCCACCACGACCGAGAACCGGGCGAGCTCGGGCGGCACCTCGCGGGTCGCCTCGCCGCGGACCGCGACGATCGGGTCAGCCATCCGCTGAGGATAGCCGCGCGGCGGCGGCCGCGACGCGCTCGTCGGTCGCGGTCAGCGCCACCCGGACGTGCCGCTCGCCGGTCGGGCCGTAGAAGGCGCCGGGCGCGACCAGGATGCCGAGCGCGGCCAGCCGGTCCACTGTCGACCAGCAGTCCTCGTCGCGGGACGCCCACAGGTAGAGGCCTGCCTCCGAGTGCGAGACCGCGAAGCCGGCTTTCTCCAGCGCCTCCCGCAGCACGCCGCGCCGGGCGGCGTACCGGGTGCGCTGTTCGGTCGCCGAGGCCTCGTCGTCGAGGGCGGCGACCATCGCGGCCTGCACCGGGTCGGGGACGATCAGCCCGGCGTGCTTGCGCACCTTGAGCAGCTCGCCGACCAGCGCCGGGTCGCCGGCCACGAAGCCGGCCCGGTAGCCCGCGAGGTTGGACCGCTTCGACAGCGAGTGCACCGCGAGCAGGCCCTCGAGTGAGCCGCCGTTGACCGACGGCGACAGGATCGAGGTGGGCTCGACCTCCCAGCCGAGGGTCAGGTAGCACTCGTCGCTGGCCACGACCGCACCCCGCTCGCGCGCCCAGTCGACCACCTTGCGCAGGTGGGCCGGCGGCAGCACGCGGCCGGTCGGGTTGGCCGGCGAGTTGACCCAGATCAGCTTGACGTCGGTGGCCGGGCCGAGCGAGAGCAGCGAGTCGGCCCGCATCACCTTGGCGCCGGCCAGCCGGGCACCGACCTCGTAGGTCGGGTAGCAGACCGGCGGGATCACCACGACGTCGCCGGCGCCCAGCCCGAGCTGCGCCGGCAGGCCCGCGACCAGCTCCTTGGAGCCGATCGTGGGCAGCACGCCGACGTCCTCGAACGTGGCACCGCAGGCGCGGGCCACCCACCGCCGGATCGCCGAGCGCAACTCGGGCGTGCCGGCGGTGAGCGGGTAGCCCGGCGCGTCGGCCGCGGCCGTCAGCGCGTCGCGGATCGCCGCCGGCACCGCGTCGACCGGCGTGCCGATCGACAGGTCGACGATGCCGTCGGGGTGCCCCGCGGCGACCGCCTTAGCGGACTCGAGCAGATCCCACGGGAAATCCGGCAGAGTGGCCGAGACCCGCACGCCGGTCAGTGCTCGCCTTCGCGCGGGGGCTGGGCGGCCACGACTGCGTGGTCCTTCTCGATCTTGCCAACCTTGGACGCACCGCCCGGAGAGCCGAGGTCCTCGAAGAACTCGTAGTTGGCAGTGGTGTAGTCCTTCCACTGCTCCGGCACGTCGTCCTCGTAGAAGATCGCCTCGACCGGGCAGACCGGTTCACAGGCCCCGCAGTCAACGCACTCATCGGGGTGGATGTAGAGCATCCGGTTGCCCTCGTAGATGCAGTCGACGGGGCATTCCTCGATGCACGCCTTGTCGAGCACATCGACGCACGGCTCCGCGATGATGTAGGTCACGGGTTTCTCTCCTCCGTAGCCACGCCGCGATCGCACGCGGCGGTCAAGAGCCTAGTATCTCGCGTGGAGGGGGGTCGATCGTGCTCCGACGGCAGGATGTAGGACACCGTGTGGTGATCCGGCGGATTGTCGGTGTTCGCAACGGTCGTCCGCTCTACTCGGACGCGCTCGGCGAGCTGGTCGCGGTCGACGAGACCAACCTCACTGTGGCCACCGCGAACGGGACGATCGTCGTACCCCTGTCGGAGGTGCACCGGGCCAAGCGGGTGCCGCCGCAGCGCCGGCCGACCGCCGCCGACGTGATCGCGCTGGAGCTCGCCGCGGACGCCGCCTGGCCTGCGCCGATCCGCGCCCAGCTGGGCGACTGGCTGCTGCGCAGCGCCGATGGCTGGACGGGCCGGGCCAACTCGGCGCTGCCGATCGGCGACCCCGACCGGCCGCTGGAGGCGGCGATCGACGCGATCGAGGCCTGGTACGCGGAGCGCGGCCAGCCGGCCCTGGTCAACACACCGCTGCCCCTCGCGGCGCCGGTCGGCGCGGCGCTGGACGACCGCGGCTGGACCGCCCGGCCGCTCACCCTGGTGCAGACCGCACCGCTGCCACCATTGGTGATCGACGGCGACGTCTCGGGCGTGTCGCTCGCCAAAGCACCCGGCGACGACTGGCTGTCGATCTACGAGGCGCGCAAGAAGAGCCTCCCGCCCGCGGCACGACAGGTGCTGACCGCGCCACCCGAGGTGCGGTTCGCGCACGTGTACGACGGCGACACGCTGATCGCCGCCGGCCGGGGCGCGGTCGTCGGCGAGGAACGGCGGTGGCTGCACCTGGGATCGATCGAGGTGCTCCCGGCGTACCGGCGGCGTGGGCTCGCCCGCCAGGTCACCGCGGCGCTGGCCGGCTGGGCCGCCGAGCTCGGCGCGACCCACGCGTTCCTGCAGGTCGAGGAGCGCAACACGGCCGCGATCGCGCTCTACGGCGGGCTGGGCTTCAGCACGCACCACAGCTATCTGACGCGGGAGCAGCCGCTCAGCGGCGCACCACGCGACGCGGCTTGCTGAGCTTGGCCTTGGAGTAGGCGGCGAGCTGGCGGGACCGGTAGTCGCGGCCGAGCACGACGAGCAGCAGGTAGCCGACCAGGAAGCCGCCCGCGAAGAACGCCGCGTAGAGCCAGACCTGGGCGAAGAACTCCCCCGCGCCGCCGCCGAACGGGTTGGCGCCGAACACGGCCGGGCCGAGCAGCACCGTGGCCAGGCAGGCGACCACCGCGGCGCCCGCCATGTCGGCCAGCAGCACGCCGACCGGCCGGTCACGCCCCCAGCGGAACGCGACGACCGCGAGCACCAGCGCGACGGCGCCGAAGAACGCCAGCGAGACGCGGTCCTGCATGTCGGTGTCGTCGCCGTACGCGATGTTCGCGACCCCCCGGGCAACCAGGTTGATCGCGAACAGCGCGCCGGCCAGTGCGCCGATCCGCAGCCAGCGGTTTCTCATCCACGCCTCCTTGACGCCGAGCCAGCAGCGTCACGTCGGCGGGTCAGCGGCCGCCCCAGCCGCCGCCACCGTTGTTGTTCGACGGCGGCGTCACCGGCGCGACGGGCACGTCGGTCGACGGGAGCTCCGGCTGGCTGTCGGGCGCCGAGGGCGCGTCCTGGTCAGGCTGAGCCTGGTCGGTCGCGGCCTGGTCGCTCTTGGCCTCGTCGGCGGGGTCGGGCTTCTCGCAGAGGTAACGCGGTTCAGCATCGTAACGCCAGCTGAACTTCTCGCGCTGCACCTCTTTGCCGTCCTTGGTGATGACGCGGTAGGCGTCCTGCGTGAAGCCGTCGGTGCCGGTCGTGGCGATGCAGTCCGGGCCGGCCGGGAGCGTCTTGGTCTCCGGCTTGGTCACGTCGTGCTTGGGCTGCCACTCGGTCTTGACGCTGTCGTAGACCTTCGTGCTCCACATCGAGACCGTGATGGAGTCCTTGGTGTACGACGTGTCGATGAGCATCCCGTACGGCGTCGTGTTCTGGAACTTCAGGTCCAGGTTCGGCCAGTAGATCGTCGACTCGATCACCGACGGGTAGCGGGAGATGTAGAACGAGTGCGGCTTGTGCTCGACGTCCTTCAGGCCCGCGTAGTAGCTGGCGTTGAACAGCGTCGTGGTGAACTGCGAGATGCCGCCGCCCACGGCCGGGACGAGCTTGTTGTTCTCGATCACCGGGGCGTCGACGTAGCCCTGCTCGTAGCCGCGCCACCCGGTGAAGCCGTTGAGCGAGAAGGTCTCGCCGGGCTTGACCACCGCGCCGTCGACCTTCTTGGCCACGGTCACGATGTTCTTCACCCGCGGCTCGGTGAGCCCGCCGGTGAACTTGGTGGTGAAGGTCGAGACCTTCTCCTTGACGCCCAGCTTCTGCAGGTTGGCGTCGGCGACCGCGGCCGGGGCCGGGGTCAGCACGGCGTCGACCGTGCGCGGGCCGCCGTTGGGCAGCACGCCGAGCACGTCGGTGGCCAGCTTGCCGCCGTCGACGTACTCGCCGCCGGCCTGGCTGACCAGCACCTGCTGGGTCGCGCCCTCGCCCTTGACCGCGGACGGCGGGGAGGACTCGATCTTCGAGATCGCGGGACCCAGCGCCGTGCGCAGCGCGCCCGGGTCCACCGACGGCGTGACGGTGCCGTCCGCCGCGGCGTCGATCTTCAGGCTCTTGGCGATCATGTCGGGGGTGATGGTCACGTCGCCCTTGGCGGAGTGCACCGTGACGGGGGCGGCCACGGCCGGCTTCACCAGCGAGTCCATGAGCTGGTCGACCGCCGCGCGGGCCTTGGCGTTGTCGACCTGGACCAGCGGCACCGACGCGGTCGCGGCACCCGGCTGGCCCGGGCCCGGCATGGTCCCGCCGGCGGTGACGCCGGCCGCGGAGATCGCGTCGACCCAGCCGGTCTTGACCGCGTCGACCGCCTTGGGCAGGTCGACACCCTTGCCGGGCGACGGGTAGGTGACGTGGGGGGTGACGCCGTCGAAGGTGATCGAGGCGGGGGTGGCGGCGTCGCCGGTGACCCGCTCGACCGTCGGCCGGAGCGCGGCGTCGAGCTTGGTGGCGTCGACCGTGACCGTGGGCTTCACCGCGTCGCCGCCCCACAGGTGCGGGCCGCCGCCGGCGACCGAGGCCACCGTCGCGTCGACGTCCACGGCCAGGCCGACCTGGGAGGGGGTGACCTGCGCGTCGGCTGTGCGGGCGGAGTCGCCGGTGATGTGGACGGTGATCGGCTTGTCCAGCCCGGGCCGGCCGTCGAGGCCGGAGTGCAGGCGACTGACGGCGGACGCACGGTCCAGGCCACCGATGTCGATGCCGAGCACGGAGGTGCCGCGGGGGACGTCACCCTTGTACGCGAACCCGGCCAGGGCACCGATGAGGATCAGCAGCAGGGCGAGGAGGGAGCCACCGATGGCGAGCCGGCGACGCTTCGTGCTCCGGGGGGCGGTCTGCATCAAATACCTTAAAGCCGGATTTGTTCGGACCGCACCGACTGTAACGAAGAGATCTCGGAACTGACACCCGTGCGTGGCGCCGCTCACCTACCCGGTTGCCCGGTGGGCAGCCGCCTCAGTACAGCGTTTTCGCAGGTGGAGAAGAGACAAGGCGGATGCCGACGATGGTCCAGCCCAGCGATCCGGCGCCGATCATCGCCCAGCCGACCCAGTTATCCGCTGCGATCAGATAGTCACCCTCTGTAGTCCGACCGGCGGCCAGGAGGGTGATCGCGAGCCAGATCAGGGCCGCCGGCAGGACGGTCAGCCGGCGCTTGGTGGACCGGTAGGCGAACCAGCCGATGAACAGGTTGCCGGCCAGCGCCAGCACGGCCGAGACGCCGATCAGGGTCCCGCCGATCCGCACGCTGATCAACAGCAGCTCGAGGACGGCGGAGAGCACCGACAGCAGCACCGTGAACAGCACGCCGGCGGTGGTCAGCAGCACGGCCACGACACCGCGGTCGCGGCTCGGGCGAGGCTCGGGAGCCTGTTCGGCGGGCGGCTCCGCGGGCGGCTCGGGCGGCGGCGGAAGCTGGTCGGTCGGGCTCGGCACGGCGCTCACCTCGAACCGGCCTCCGCCGGCGCGGGCTCGTCGACCGCGAGGCCGGCGAACAGGTCGGCTTCCCAGCCGTTGGGCCCGTCGCCCGGGCCGCGCTCGCCGGCCGCGAGCGTGAAGTACTCGACGCCCATGAACTCGTTGCCGAAGTCGCCCGCCAGCGCGTACAGCCAGGACGCCTCGGGGATCTGGGTGGCGTGCGCCTTGAGCGCGGCGACCTTCGCGTCGTGCAGGTCGGTGGCGTCGATCCGGGCGGCGATCTCCGCGTCGGGCGTGCCGAACGGGAAGTCGTCGACGCTCTCCACGCCCTCGAACGGGTTGCCGACGGTGTCGGCGAAGGCGTGCAGGCCCGCCTCGAGCACGCTCTTGGGCAGCGCGGTCCAGTAGATTTTCTCGGGCCCGACACCCTCGGCCCGGGCCAGCTCGGCCGCCCGCATCGCGACCCGGTGGGCCTGGATGTGGTCAGGGTGACCGTAGAAGCCGTGCGCGTCGTACGTGATCATGACCTGGGGCCGGGTCTCCCGCATCACCTCGACCAGGTAGCCGGCGGCCTCGTCGAGATCGGCCTGCCAGAACGCGCGCGGGTTGTCGTTGGTGGGCATGCCCATCATCCCGGAGTCGCGGTAGCGGCCCGCCCCACCGAGGAAGCGGACGTTGCCGACGCCGAGCGCCGCACAGGCGGCCCGCAGCTCCGCGATGCGGTAGCCGCCGAGCTGGTCGGCCTCCGCCGCGGCCAGCAGCGCCAGCTCGGGGACGTAGATCTCGCCCTCCTCGCCCAGCGTGCAGGTCACCAGCGTGACCTCGGCGCCCTGCGCGGCATATTGCGCCATGGTCGCGCCGGTGCTGATGGACTCGTCGTCCGGATGGGCGTGCACCAGCAGTAGTCGTCGAGCCACCGGGCCACTCTACGCGCGTCGACGGCGGCCTCCCGGAACGACTCTCACCAGCCTCTTCGACCCCATACGATCCGGATGTGGAGTTTCCCGAGCTGGCCGCGCGGACTTCGCTGTTCACCCGCGGCGCGCCGCACCAGGTCACCGTGGCAGCCGACGGCGCACGGGTGCTGTTCCTGCGCTCCGCCGGCCCGGAGGATCCCACCGACTCGCTCTGGACGCTCGACCTACCCCGTGCGGGTGGCGGCGAGGCGGTCGAGCGGCTGGTCGCCGAGGGGCCGATCGACGCGTACGCGGCAGACCCGCAGGCCCGGGTCGCGGCGCTGGTCACGGACGGCCGGCTGCGCCGGGTCGACCTGCGCACCGGCGCGGTCAGCGACGTCGCCGCGAACGGCCCGGTCGCCGACGCGCGGCCGGACCCGACGGGCACCCGGATCGCCTACCTGAGCCCGGCCGGCGAGCTGCGGGTGATCGAGCCGGACGGCGCCGACGTGCTGCTGGCCGGCGAGGGCACCCACGTGAGCTGGGGCCGGGCTGAGGAGGTGGCCCGGCGGGACTTCGACCGCCGCCGCGGCTACTGGTGGTCACCCGACGGCCAGACCCTGCTCGCGACCCGCGTCGACGACGCCCGCGTGACCCCCGGCGAGGATGTCCGCACGCCCCGGGCAGGCGGCGTCAACGCGGAGGTCAGCCTGCACCTGCTGGATCTCGACGGTGGCTGGGTCGACGTGCACTGGGACCGGGAGACCTATCCCTACCTGGTCGCCGTCGACTGGGTCGAGGGCGGCCCGCTGATCACCGTGCTGCGCCGGATGCAGCAACACGGCCTGGTGCTGGCGGTCGACCCGCGGACCGGGGAGACCCAGGTGCACGCCGAGCTGGCCGACCCGCGCTGGGTCGAGCCGGTCGCCGGCACGCCCTGCCACCTGCCCGACGGCCGGGTGCTGGTCGGCGGGGAACTGGCCCACGACGGCTACGACGCGCGCTGCCTGTTCGCCGACGGGACGCTGCTCACCCCGCCCTCGCTCTATCTGCGCCGGGTGGTCGGCCGGATGCCCGGTCCGGGCGGCTCCCCCGACCTGCTGGTCGAGGCCAGTGACGGCGAGCCGAGCGAGCAACACCTCTTCCGGGTACGCACGGCGATCGGCGGTGGCGGCGTCGAGTCGCGCCGGCTGACCACCGCGCCCGGGTGGCACACGGGAGCCGTCGGCGGCGACGTGCTGGTCATCGGCGCCCGGTCGCTGGAGCACACGGGCACCCGCTGGACGGTCTGGCAGGGCGACGCCCAGGTGGCCAAGCTCGAGATGCTCTCGGCCGAGCCGGCGGCGGCGCCGCGGCCCGCGCTGGAGCGGGTCACCGACCGGCGGCTGCCGGCAGCGGTGGTCTATCCGACCGGGCACGTCGACGGTCGCCGGCTGCCGGTGCTGCTCGACATCGACGGCGGGCCGGGGCACCAGGAGGTGCGCGCCGAGCGGGCCGCCTGGATCGAGCGGCAGTGGTGGGCCGACAACGGCTTCGCGGTGGTGACCGTCGACAACCGGGGCACGCCCGGCGTCGCCCCGTCGTTCGAGAAGGTGGTGCACCGCCGGCTCGCCGACGTGATGCTCACCGACCAGGCCGACGCCCTCGGGGCGCTCAGCGGCAAGCACCCCGACCTGGACCTCACCCGGGTCGCGGTGCGCGGCCGGCGGTTCGGCGGGTGGCTCGCCGCGCTGGCGGTGCTGCGCCGCCCCGAGGTGTTCCGGTGCGCGGTCGCCGAGGGCCCGATCGTCGACTGGGCCCAGTGCGGCACGGCCTACGCCGAGCGCTACCTCGGGCAGCCGGTCGACGGCCCGGAGATCTACGCGCACCACTCGCTGCTGGAGGCGGCCGCCGAGCCGCCGGGCAGGTCCCCGGTCAGCCCGCTGCTGATCGTCGCCGACCCCGCCGACCCGGTGGAGGCGGCCGAGGTGGCCCGGCTCTCGACGGTGCTGACCCGCACCGACCGCCCGCACGAACTGCTCCACGAGGCCGACCCGGCCCGCCGCCTCCCGGCCGAACGCGACTTCCTGCGCCGTAGCGTCTGAGGGGTGCCCGAGCTACCCGAAGTCGAGAACGCCCGCACGGTGATCGCGCGGGCCGGGTTGCACCGGCGGATCGTGGACGTGGACGACCACGACACGTGGGTGTGCCGGCCGCATCCGCCGGGGCAGATCCGCGCCGCGCTGGTCGACCGCGAGCTGACCGTCGCGCACCGGCGCGGCAAGAGCATGTGGTGCGAGACGTCCGAGGACGGGCCGGTCCTCGGCATCCACCTCGGCATGTCCGGCAAGATCGTCGTCGCGGACGCCGACGGCACCGAGGTCGACGGCGGCGACTACTGGGAGCGGGGGCGGGCGGCGGGCGACTACCGGTACGCCCGGTTCGCGCTCACCTTCGCGGACGGCGGCCGGCTGATGCTGGTCGACCCGCGCCGGCTCGGCCGGATCCGGCTGGACCCGCCGATCGAGGAGTTGG
Source organism: Asanoa siamensis (assembly GCF_016862555.1). Lineage (GTDB taxonomy): Bacteria > Actinomycetota > Actinomycetes > Mycobacteriales > Micromonosporaceae > Asanoa > Asanoa siamensis. Next base: position 27,182 of record NZ_BONE01000023.1, read on the forward strand.
GGCCGGACGCCACGGCGATCACGCCGGAGCAGTTCCGCGCGATGCTCGGCCGCGGCACGGCGCCGGTCAAGGCCCGCCTGCTCGACCAGCACGCGGTCGCCGGCATCGGCAACCTGCTCGCCGACGACATCCTCTGGCGGGCGAAGGTGCACCCGGGTCGGCCGGTCGACGAGTTGACCACGGACGACGTGAGCGCGCTGCTGCGGGCGACCCGGTACGCGATCCGCACCTCGGTGCGGGACGGCGGCGTGCACACGCTGGGCAGCCTGAAGCTGCGTGGCCCGGACGGCCGCTGCCCGCGGGACGGCTCGCCCAGCGAGCACGGCGTCTACGGCGGCCGCACCACCTGGTTCTGCCCGGTCGACCAGAGACGGTGAACGAGGGGCCCCCGGGGATCGGGAGCCCCTCGTCACTCACCCGCGGCTACTGCTTGATGTAGGCGTTGTAGTAGACCGTCGTGCCGATCGAGTCGGAGTGGAAGACCCCGCCGACCTTGTCGCCCATGACCAGGAAGGTCTTGTTCTGGTAGATCGGGACCACCGGGTAGTACTTCTCCACGATCGTCTTCTCGATGTTGGACCAGTCGTCGCCCGCCTCGCCGGCCGGCAGCGCGGAGGCCTTGTCGATCTCGGCGTTGACGTCGTCACCGTTGAAGTACGACACGTTGGAGTTGCCCAGCGGGCCGATCTTGCGACCGTCGTACAGCACCGGGATCGTGGACGCGCCGCTCGGCCAGTCCGCACCCCAGTTGCTGATGTAGATGTCGTACGGGTTGGCCTTGGTCCGCGCGGTCGGGTTGTGGTTCGCGGCCGCGATGTAGGAGACGACGACCTCGAAGCCGGCCTTCTCCAGGCTGTCCTTGACGACCGGCGCCGTCTGCTGGCCGAACGCGCTGTCACGGGACATGAAGGCGAGCTTGATCTTCTTGCCGCCCAGCATCTCCTTGGCCTTCTCCGGGTTGCCGGTCGGGCCGCAGCCGGTCGGGTCGGCGATCTCCTGGTAGCCGATCGTGGTGTCGGCCTGCAGGTTGTTGGTCAGCCGGCCGGCCGCGTCGCCACCCTGGGTCAGCAGGATGCCCTGCTTGTCGAGCGCACAGCCGATCGCCTTCCGGACGTTCATGTCCGTGATCTTCTGGTTGTTGATCGCCAGGTAGTAGACGAACAGGCTCGGCGTGTCGATCGTCCGCTCCTTCAGGGCGGGGTCGCCCTGCACCTTGCTGACCAGCGACTGCGGCACGTTGTCGTAGGCGATCGCGTTGGCGTCGGCACCGCCCGCGATGGCGCGCTCGGTCTGCGCGGCGTCGTCCGGGCCGATCTCGACCTCGACGCCGTCGAGGTAGTTGTGCCGGATCGGGTCGGTGTTGGGGTCCCAGTTCGGGTTCCGCTCCAACACCATCTTGCTGTCCTTGGTGTATTCCTTGATCTTGTACGGGCCGGACGAGAAGATCCGCCGGTCGTACTCGAGCTTCGTGTCCTTGGCCTGCGGCAGCGGCGCCGACGTGCCCATGCTCAGCGCGAACGGCAGGTCGCAGTGCGGGTTCTTGAACTCGAACTTGAGCCCGTAGTCACCGTTGACGGTCAGGCCCGGCACCGTGGTGCTGCCCGAGGTGTAGGGGCCCTTGTAGGTGGCGTTGTATTCCGGGTTGTCGGCGAGCCACTCCTGCACGTAGGTCGGGCCGCCGTCGATCGACTCCTCGTACGACCGGGCGATGCCGTAGGCCACGTCGGCGGCCTTGACCTCGCTGCCGTCCTCGTACTTCACGCCCTTCTTGAGCGTGTACTCCCAGGTCTTGCAGTCGCCGTTGACGTCCTTGCCCGGGTCCTCGGCCAGGTCGCCGACCAGCGTGAGCTTGCCCTTGCCGTCCTCACGGAACTGGGTGAGGTTGCGGACCAGCAGGTGCTGGATCGCCATCGCGTTGACGGTGTAGGTCCGCTGCGGGTCGGTGTGCTCGAAGTCGGACTGCTGGATGATCTTCAGCGTGCCGCCGCGGGTCGCGCCCTGCACCTCGGGCGCGGGCCCCTGCGACTCCTTGGGGTCGGTCGAGATCGCTCCGGTTCGCGAGACGACCTCACCGCCCTCCTCCGCGGATTCGCCGGTGTTCTTGGAACAGGCGGCCAGCGACGCCGCCAACAGCAGCGCGGCGCCGGTGGCGGCGGTCGCGCGCCGCAACGCCCGTGGTGAGCGCATCGGTCACTCCTCCCTAATCCCACGGAGGACTTGCAGAAATCCTCCGACATGAGCCTGTAGAACGAACATTTCTTTCAGGTCACGGGCGCGTGTCGGCACGGCCCACACCGACACGCGCCCGTGGGCTTACGCGAGACGAACTCTCGGGTCGATGAACGAGTAGAGGACGTCGACGACGAGGTTGGCCGCCACGATGAACAACGCGGCGAGCAGCACCGTCGCCATCACCAGCGGCATATCGAGGTTGATGGCCGCGTTGAGCGATGCCTTGCCCAGCCCGGTGAAGCCGAAGATGGTCTCGGTCACCACCGTGCCGCCGAGATAGGTGCCCAGGTCGAGGCCCGCGATGGTGACGATCGGCGTGATCGCCGCGCGCAACGCGTGTCGCCCGTACACCCGCATTTTGGTCATGCCCTTGGCCCGTGCGGTGCGCACGAAGTCCTCGGACAGGGTTTCCAACATCTGCGCGCGGGCCAGCCGCGCGTAGCTCGCCGAGTTGATGAAGCCGAGGGCCAGCCAGGGCAGCAGCATCGCCGCCGCCCACTTGACGGGGTTCTCGGTGATGGGCACGTAGCTCGGATAGCCGAGCAGGCCCGTCTCGTACACGAAGATGATCAACAAGAGCGGGCCGAACAGCAGGATCGGCATCGAGGCGCCGGTCAGCGAGAAACCGACCGCGCCCCGGTCGAAGATCGTGCCCTTGCGCAGGGCGGAGACCATGCCGACCGATACGCCGATCAGCAGCCAGACCACCGCGGCACCGAACACGATGGACAGTGTCACCGGCAGCGTGCGGCCGATGATGTCGGTGACGGGCTCGTCGTTGCGGAACGAGTAGCCCAGGCACGGCGCCGGGCAGTGCCGGGCCGCGTCACCCTCGCCGAAGGTGCGCCCCTTGACGATGCCGGCCATGAAGTCGGCGTACTGCTGGACGACCGGTGTGTCGAGGCCCATCCGCCGTTCGATGCTGGCCTGCTGCTCGGCCGAGCAGGTCTTGCGGTTGCCGCACATCAACTCGGCCGGGTTGTTGGGCACCGCGAAGAACAGCCCGAACGTCAGCACGCTGACCGTGAACAGCGTGGCGACCGCGAGGAGCGCCTTCTTGAGGAAGAACCGCAGCATCGACGCCTCCTACCGGTCGGACTTGGGGTCGAGGGCGTCGCGCAGCGAGTCGCCGAACAGGTTGAACGCCAGGACCAGGGCGAACAGCGTGATGCCGCCGGTCAGCGTGAAGGCCGGGTCGTCGCGGATGTAGTTGACGCTGTCCGAGATGAGCCGGCCCAGGTCGGGCGTGGGCTCGAGGATGCCGATGCCCAGGAACGACAGGGCCGCCTCGGCGGTGATCAGCGCCGGCACGTTGAGCGAGAAGGTCACCAGGATCGGCGCCCAGAGGTTGGGCAGCAACTGCTTGAACAGCACGTGCGGGGTACGGGCGCCGGACGCGCGGGCCGCCTCGACGAACTCCCGCTCGCGCAGGGTGAGCACCTGGCCGCGGACCAACCGGGCGCTGTAGGTCCAGTTGAACAGCACGAACACGATGATCAGGAGGACCGGCCGGAACCAGGACGCCTCCTGGTCGGTGGGGCCGTAGCGTTGGGCGACCGCGATCGGCACGAACGCGAAGCAGAAGATGTAGAACGGGAACGCCAGCGTCAGGTCGGTCAGCCAGCTCAGCACCGCGTCGACCTTGCCGCCGAGATAGCCCGCGACGATGCCGATGACCACGCCGAGCACGATGGTCAGCAGCGCGGCGGAGAGCGCCACGATCAGCGACGTGCGCATGCCGTAGACGATCTGGATGAAGACGTCGCGGCCGAGCCGGGGCTGCACGCCGAGCCAGTGCTCGGCGCTGATGCCGCCGAGATAGCCGAGCGGGTTGCCGTTGCGGTCGAGCTTGTCGGTGAAGCGGTCGAGGGGGCCCTTGCCGTAGAGCCGTTCGATCAGCGGCGCGCCGAGGGCCGTCAGCGCGAAGACCGCCAGCGCGATGCCGCTGGCCCAGGCGGTGCGGTCACGCTTGAGCCGCAGCCAGGCGAGCTGCCCGGGCGACCGGCCGACGAAGTCCTTGGCGGTGGCCGCGGGCCGGTCACCGCCGGGTTCCTCGGGCGTCGCGACCGCGAGACCGACCGGCCCGGTGGCGCCATCGGTCATGGCGGTCACCTCCCTTCGGGGTCGTGCACTGTGCAGTGAACGCTTCGAACGCGAAAGGAAGTTGCATCCGACCGTTGGCGCTGAAAGTAAGCTACAGCTTGCGAACTGTCAGCCGGGTCGGCGGTAACGACTCTGCATCGAGGACGCCTTATGCGCCGCCCTGGGTTCGCGCTCGCGACGGAATCGTGACCTGTCGCTGGGAGCGGCGCAGGCGCATGACGAGCGGGGACCGCGCGGTTAAGGTCATCCGGGTGACCCATTTCGACGCGGCCGCAGCAGCGGTCCAGGCCGCTCTCGACGCCGGGGCGCGCTACGCGGACGCTCGGGTGATGCATCGCCGCACCGAGTCCATGTCGGCCCGCAACGGCGAGATCGAAGAGCTCAACCAGGACGAGGACGCCGGCGTCGGCGTACGCGCCCTGGTCGGTTCCGGTTGGGGCTTCTACGCCGTTCCGGACATCTCCGACGCCGCCGCCCGCGCGGCCGGCACCCGGGCCGCGAAGATCGCCGCGGCCAGCGCCACCGTGCCCGGCCCGGCGACCGGCCTCATCCCGTTGCCACCCGCGTCGGGCTCGTGGTCGTCGCCGTGCGAGGTCGACCCGTTGGGCGTGCCGCTGTCGGAGAAGGCCGCGCTGCTCGTCGGTCTCACCACCACGATGCGCGAGCACGGCGCCGACGTCGCCGAGAGCCACTACCGCGTCTGGGACACCGCCAAGTGGTTCGTCTCCAGCGAGGGCCACCGCGTCGACCAACGGTTCCGCGAGTGCGGGGGCGGCATCACCGCCACGTCGATCGGCGAGGGCGAGTCGCAGCGGCGCTCCTACGGCAACCAGTACGGCACCCGCGGCTGGGAGCTCGTCACCGGGCTCGACCTGCCGGGCAACGCGGCCCGGGTGGCGACCGAGTCGCGCGAGCTGCTGACCGCGCCACCCTGCCCGGCCGGCGAGACCACGCTGATCCTGGGCAGCGAGCAGATGGCGTTGCAGATCCACGAGTCGGTGGGGCACGCGATCGAGCTCGACCGGATCCTCGGCTGGGAGGCGGCCTACGCCGGCACCTCCTGGCTCGACGTGCGCAAGCTCGGCAACATGCGGTACGGCTCGCCGCTGATGAACATCACCATCGACCCGACGATCCCCGGCGCGCTCGGCAGCTTCGGCTTCGACGACGAGGGCACGCCGGCCGCCATGCGCTACGCCGTCCGCGAGGGCGTCTGGGTCGGCGTGCTCGCCGGGCGCGACTCGGCGTCCGTGGCCGGGCTCGACTACGCGGGCAGCGTCCGCTCCGACGGCTGGGCCCGGCTGCCGATGGTGCGGATGACCAACGTCGGGCTGACCCCGGGCCCGCACACGCTCGACGAGATCATCGCCGCGACCGACGACGGGATCCTGATGGAGACCAACCGTTCCTGGTCGATCGACGACCGGCGGCTCAACTTCCAGTTCGGCTGTGAGATCGGCTGGGAGGTCAAGAACGGCAAGCGCGGCCGGATGCTGCGCAACCCGACCTACACCGGGATCGGCCCGACGTTCTGGCAGTCGATGGACATGCTCTCGTCGGAGGTGACCGACTGGGGCATTCCGAACTGCGGCAAGGGCCAACCTGGTCAGACCGGCCACACGGGCCATCCGGCGGCCGCCGCGCGGTTCACCGGCGTACGGGTGGGGGTGACGGGCTGATGTCGGCGGAGCTCGACCTCGCGGGCCGGGTCGTCGACCTGGTCCGCCGCCTGGCGGGCAGCGCCGCCCAGGCCGAGGTGCTGGTGGACCACACCGCCCTGGCCCTCACCCGGTTCGCCAACTCCGGGATCCACCAGAACGTCGCCGACGCCACGACCGGCGTCCGGCTGCGCGTGCACGTCGACGGCCGCACCGCGGGCGGCTCGACCACCGTGGTCGACGAGGCCGGGCTGACCGCGCTGGTCGAGCGGACCATCGCCGCGGCCGCGCTGACGCCCGCCGACCCCGGCTGGCCCGGGCTCGCGCCGCCGGCGGCGCTGAGCGGCGACGATGCCTGGGACGAGGCCACCGCGCAGGCCGGCCCCGACGAGCGTGCTCTGCGCGTCCGGGCGTTCGTCGACGCGGCCGCGGGCCTGGAGACGGCGGGCTACTGCCGCACCGTGCACTGGTCGGGCGCGTTCGCCAACAGCGCGGGGCAGGCCGTCGCCGGCCGCGCGGCGGAGGCGGCGATGGACGGCATCGCCCGCGTGCCCGGCGCCGACGGCGTCGCGCGACTCGGCTCGCGCCGGCTCGCCGACATCGACGGCGCCGTGCTGGGCGGGCGGGCCGCGCTCAAGGCGCGGGCCGGCGCCGACGCGGTCGAGTTGCCGCCGGGCCGCTACGAGGTCGTGCTCGAGCCGACCGCGGTGGCCGACCTGCTGGCCAACTTCGCGTTCTACGGCTTCAACGGCAAGCTGCACAACGAGCGCCAGTCGTTCGCCGAGATCGGCGCCGCCCAGTTCGACCCGGCCGTGACGATCGTCGACGACGTGACCGCGACGGCCGGCTTCGGCGTGCCGTTCGACGGCGAGGGCACGCCCAAGCGCGCCGTCACCTTCGTCGGCGACGGCATCACGACGGCGGTCGCGCACGACCGGCGCTCGGCGGCCGAGGCGGGCGCCGCGTCGACCGGGCACGCCTGGCCGGGCGGCAGTTCCTTCGGCCCGCTGGCGGCCAACCTGCGGTTGCTGCCCGACGAGAGCGCGCCGAGTGCGGCGGTCGCCGGGCCGGTGGCCGACGGGCACACGGCGGCGCTGGTGTCCACGATGGAGCGTGGCCTGCTGGTCAGCGACTTCTGGTACACCCGGGTGCTCGACCCCAAGACGCTGGTGGTCACCGGGCTGACCCGCAACGGGGTCTGGCTCGTGGAGGACGGCGAGATCACCCGGCCGGTACGCAACTTCCGGTTCACCCAGTCCTACCCGCTGGCGCTGGGGCCGGGCGCGGTGCTCGGCATCGGCGGCAACGCGATCACGCCGGCCGACAGTTGGGACATCTTCGGCTTCACCGGCCCGTCGCTGCGGCTCGCCTCGTGGAACTTCACCGGCGGCGCCTCGGGATAGATTCGTCTGTATGACGACCCCGCCACCCCCGCCGTACCCGAGGTCGCCCGACGACGACGAGCCGGCGACCCAGCCGGTCGCGACCGGCTGGAACGATGCGCCCGCCGTTGATCCGGAGACCGAATCCTCCAGCCCGACAGAAACGGATAATGTGGACAAACGGCGTAAGCGCCGATTTGTCGTGGCCGGGATCGTTGCCGGGGCCGTGGTCCTGGTCGCGGCCTGCGGTTTCGCGGTGGCCGGCGTCGTCCAGGTCGCCGACGCGGCCGACGACGACGGTCGCGACAGGGTGCGCGTCAGCGACTCCTGCGCGGCGCTCGAGGTGCGGCTCAACCGGTTGGCGCCGCCCGGCGCCGCGGCCAACCCGCGCGAACGCGCCCGCGCGATCCGCGACGAGAACGCGGCCCTCGTGCCGTTCCTCGACGACCTCGGCCGGGCCGGCGACGAGCGCCTCGCCCGCCGCTGGACCCAACTCGTCACGGCCCGCACGGCCTACGCGGACGCACTCGACCGGCAGGTCGCGAGCGGCGCGCCGGCCTTCTTCGTCGCACCGGTCGACGAGCGCGGCGACGCGGTCGCGCAACGGTTGAGCGGTCGGCACGACCAGTGCGCCGCAGCAGTCCGTCGACTCGCGGCACCGGATCTGTAGCGCCGTACACCGGATTGATCACACCCGCTGGCACCTCTGCGAGTCGCTTGTTTCCATCGGCGTAACGTGTGCACCGTCACGCGCCGCCAGCGGCCTAAAGAACCTTGCGGGAGACTTCATGACGACAACGGCGACGAGGCCGGTCGGGGCGCAGGCGCGCGCCTCGATTTCGGCTCGGACGTTGCGTACGGACCGATGGTGGCTCGCGCCCCTCATCACCGTGATCGGGCTGAGCGCCTGGATCGCCTACGCGACCGTCCGGGTCTACATGCACAAGTGGTTCTTCGTGGAGGAATACCACTACCTGACGCCGTTCTATTCACCGTGTCTGACCGACAGGTGCGGCGAAGCGGCGGAGTTCGGCACCTTCCTGCCGAGTTGGTGGATCATCCCGGAGGCAGCCCTCACGCTGCCGTTCCTGCTGCTCTTCCGGCTGACGTGCTACTACTACCGCAAGGCGTACTACCGCTCGTTCTGGCTTTCCCCGCCGGCCTGCGCGGTGCCCGACGGGCACAAGACCTACTCCGGCGAGACGCGCTTCCCGCTGATTTTCCAGAACGCCCACCGGTACGCGTTCTACGCCGCCGGCATCATCTCGGTCATCAACACGTGGGATGCCATCAAGGCGTTCCACAGCCCCGAGGGATTCGGCTTCGGGCTCGGCAACCTCATTCTTATCGCGAATGTGGTCATGCTCTGGGCCTATACGCTCTCCTGCCACTCGTGCCGGCACATCGCCGGCGGGCGGCTGAAGCACTTCTCCAAGCACCCGGTGCGTTACCGCTTCTGGACGTTCGTGTCCAAGCTGAACACCCGGCACATGCAGCTGGCCTGGATCACTCTCGCGACGCTCGCCATCACGGACTTCTACATCATGGCGGTCTCGGCGGACTGGTTCGGCGACGTGCGGTTCATCAACTGAGGCGACTGACATGACTGAGCGAATCGAACGACACCACTACGACGTCGTCGTGATCGGCGCCGGCGGCGCCGGCCTGCGGGCGGCGATCGAGGCACGGCTGGCCGGCAAGCGGGTCGCCATCATCTCCAAGTCGCTGTTCGGCAAGGCCCACACGGTGATGGCCGAGGGCGGCGCCGCCGCGGCGATGGGCAACGCGAACGCGCGCGACAACTGGCAGGTCCACTTCCGCGACACCATGCGCGGCGGGAAGTTCCTCAACAACTTCCGGATGGCCGAGCTGCACGCCAAGGAGGCGCCGCAGCGAATCTGGGAGCTGGAGACCTACGGCGCGCTGTTCGACCGCACGCCGGACGGCAAGATCTCGCAGCGCAACTTCGGCGGGCATGAATACCCGCGCCTCGCGCACGTCGGCGACCGCACCGGTCTCGAGCTGATCCGCACGCTGCAGCAGAAGATCGTCTCGCTGCAGCAGGAGGACAAGAAGGAGTTCGGCGACTACGACGCCCGGATCCGGGTGTTCGCCGAGACCACGATCACCGAGTTGCTGCTCGACGGCGACAAGGTGGCCGGCGCGTTCGGCTACTACCGCGAGTCGGGCGAGTTCCTGCTGCTGCAGGCACCCGCGGTGGTGCTGGCGACGGGCGGCGTCGGCCGCTCCTACAAGGTCACCTCGAACTCCTGGGAATACACCGGTGACGGCCACGCGCTCGCCCTGCGGGCCGGCGCGACGCTGATCAACATGGAGTTCCTGCAGTTCCACCCGACCGGCATGGTCTGGCCGCCCTCGGTCAAGGGCATCCTGGTCACCGAGTCGGTCCGCGGCGACGGCGGCGTCCTCAAGAACTCCGAGGGCAAGCGGTTCATGTTCGAGTACGTCCCCGACGTCTTCCGCAAGCAGTACGCGGAGACCGAGGAGGAGGCGGACCGCTGGTACACCGACCCGGACAACAACCGGCGCCCGCCGGAGCTGCTGCCCCGTGACGAGGTCGCCCGCGCGATCAACAACGAGGTCAAGGAGGGTCGCGGCACCCCGGCCGGCGGCATCTACCTCGACATCGCGTCGCGCCGCTCCGCGGATTACATCACCAAGCGCCTCCCGTCGATGTACCACCAGTTCAAGGAGCTGGCCGACGTCGACATCACCAAGGAGCCGATGGAGATCGGCCCGACCTGCCACTACGTGATGGGCGGCGTCGAGGTCGACCCCGACTCCGGCGCGGCGATGGGCCACGTGCAGGGCCTGTTCGCGGCCGGCGAGGTGTCCGGCGGCATGCACGGCTCCAACCGGCTCGGCGGCAACTCGCTCTCCGACCTGCTGGTGTTCGGCAAGCGCGCGGGTGAGTTCGCGGCCCGCTACGTCGACGGCATGGAGAAGCGACCCGCGGTGCCGGCCGGCGCGGTGGAGGCGGCCGTCGACACGGCGCTCGCCCCGCTGTCCCGGGACACCGGCGAGAACCCGTACACGTTGCAGCAGGATCTGCAGGCCGTGATGGGCGACCTGGTCGGCATCATCCGGCGCCAGGGTGAGCTCGAGGACGCCATCAGCAAGCTCGCCGAGCTGCGCGAGCGGGTGGCGAAGGTGAGCGCGGCCGGCGGTCGCCGCTACAACCCGGGCTGGCACCTGGCGCTCGACCTGCGCAACATGCTGGTGGTCTCGGAGTGCACCGCGAAGGCGGCGCTGGAGCGGGCGGAGTCGCGGGGTGGCCACACCCGCGAGGACTTCCCCGCGATGTCCCCGAAGTGGCGGACGGTCAACCTCGTGTGCTCGCTCGACGGCGACAAGGTGCGGCTGGAGCACAAGCCGCTGCCGAAGATCCGGGCGGAGCTGGTCCAGCTCTTCGACCGGGCCGAGCTGGCGAAGTACCTGACCGAGGAAGAGCTGGCGGACTTCGACGCGCTGGCCGAGGGAGCGGGTAAGTAATGGGAACGAAGCGCCAATTCAAGGTCTGGCGGGGTGACGAGACCGGCGGCGACCTGCAGGACTACCAGGTCGAGGTGAACGAGGGCGAGGTCGTCCTCGACATCATCCACCGCCTGCAGGCCACCGAGGCGCCCGACCTCGCCTGCCGGTGGAACTGCAAGGCCGGCAAGTGCGGCTCGTGCTCTATGGAGATCAACGGCATGCCGCGGCTGGGCTGCATGACCCGGATGTCGACCTTCACCGAGGACGAGACGATCACGGTCACGCCGCTGCGGACGTTCCCGGTGATCCGGGACCTGGTCACGGACGTCTCGTTCAACTACGAGAAGGCCCGTGAGACCCCGGCGTTCGCGCCGCCGGTCGGTGTCGCGCCCGGCGACTACCGGATGCAGCAGGTCGACGTCGAGCGCTCACAGGAGTTCCGGAAGTGCATCGAGTGCTTCCTGTGCCAGAACACCTGCCACGTGGTCCGCGACCACGACGAGAACAAGAAGGCGTTCTCGGGTCCGCGCTACTTCATCCGCGCCGCGGAGCTGGATATGCATCCACTCGACGCGCAGGACGACCGGAAGACGTACGCTCAGCAGCATCAGGGTCTCGGATACTGCAACATCACCAAGTGCTGCACCGAGGTGTGCCCTGAGCACATCAAGATCACCGACAACGCGATCATTCCCATGAAGGAGCGCGTGGTGGACCGTAAGTACGATCCGCTGGTGTGGCTGGGCAGCAAGATCTTCCGGCGGCACCCGGGTGACGACGAACTGTCCCAGGCCGGCGAGCGGCACTCGCTGGTCAACCCGGCGGGACCTGTCATGAGGGGTGAGGACTTGCCGGACGCACACGAGCGCACGGAGGAGCAGGAAGTGGAGCGAGGCGTCAACTGGCACCGGCAGCTGGCGCCGGCGCAGCTGCCCGCGGTAGGGGCCAACGGCCGCCTGGGGGTCAGCGAGGCCGCCTTCGACCGCTCGGGTGCCGCGTCGCCGTTCGGCGACGACGTGGAGTTCCCGATGCCGCCGCGCAACCTGAACTACGCGCACCCCGACCAGGACTGATCTGGTCTTCTCGTGAAGGCCCCCGGCTTCGGCCGGGGGCCTTTCCGTTGTTCCGGCGTCAGCGGAGCCAGGGGCCGGCGCGGAGCGCTGCCACGATCGGGGCGTCGGCCGGCAGCCAGGGCACGTCGTCGAGCTCGTCGGCGGCCAGCCAGCGCAGGGCGGCATGCTCCAACGCCCGCGGCTGCGCGTCAACCAGTCGTGCGGCGAAAATCTTCAATACGGTACGGCGGTGGCCCAGCGGGATATCGTCGCCGATGCGATCACCGACCGCGATTCGCACACCCAGTTCTTCCAGGCATTCCCGCACGAGTGCCCCGGTCTCGGACTCGCCCGGCTCGACCTTTCCGCCGGGGAACTCCCACATGCCGGCTAATTCGGGAGGATGTGCCCGAGCACAGGCCAGAACTTTACGCTCAGCAACGATGGCGGCACCGACGATGACGCGGAGGGCATGAGTCCCCCGGCCGTCGGACAGGCTCGGACGTTCGGCGTGCACGACCAACCAGCGTGCCAGACGAATTGCCGTTTCGGGTGTCGGAGCCGTCCCCTAGGTCACCACAAGGGGGAAATGTGGGCGTGGACACGGGGGCCGGTCAGCGAAAGACTGAGGGCACCGAACCATGACGAGATGGCGACGATTTGGCCACAAGCCGGCAACGACGCCTGGGAGGTGTGGATGCGAGCCCTGTGGAACGGGCGGAGTCGAGGCGACTACCTCTCCGACGCGCTCGCCCTGCTGGCCGGCTGGACCCGCGAGGACAAGCAGCTCAAACGGTTGTTTCTGCTCGACAACTCGCAGCACAGCGACCTCACCGAACGAGTGAAGGTCTGCGCCGACGCCCTCCACCTCCGGGCTGAGATCCGTCGCCTAGATGGTTACACACAGGTCAAGCTCGCGGCCGCCGACGGCGTGTCGATCACGGAGCGCGAAGTGACCCTCGCGGCCCGCATCGAAGACGCCTACCGCCTCGTCCTCAACGAGGAGTAGCCGCCCGGTGACCCACCGCCGTTCGCTGCTGTGGGTGTTCGCCGCCACTGCCCTCGGTTGCGTTTCCGGCGCGCTCTGGCCCTACCTGCTCACCGACGGTTACGAAGCCAACGACTCCGCCGTGGGCACCTCGCTGCTCTGCGGCTGCCTCTGCGCGTTGGTGGCCGCCGTGCTCGTCACGTACGCAGGTAGGAAGCGCCGTTGATGTCGATGATCGCGCCGGTCATCGACTCGGTGCCCGGGGTCGCCAGGAACGCGACGAGCCGGCCGACCTCGTCGGCGTCCGCGATCCGCCCGATGGCGGTCTCGTTGCGGATCTCCTCGCCGCGCGGCCCGTTGACGTAGGGCGCCGCCATGTCGGTGTCGACGAACCCGGGCGCGATCGCGGTGACGAAGATGTTGTGCGGGCCGAGCGCCTTGGCCATCGACTGGCTCAGGCTGTTGAGCCCGGCCTTGCTGGCCCCGTAGGCCGGATGGGCGGGCTCGCCGCGGAACGCGCCGCGCGACGTCACGTTGACGATGCGACCGCCGCCGGCCGCGATCATGTGCGGCACCACGGCGTGGATGAGGTTGGCGGGCCCGAGGAGGTTGGTGTCCAGCGTCCGCCGCCAGACGTCCTGCCACTGCTCGTACGAGGTTTCGGTGACCGCGTGCCGCGCGTACATCCCGGCGTTGTTGACCAGCACCCCGATGCCGCCGTGCGCGGCCACGACCTGGTCGACCAGATCCCTGGCCTGCGCGGGATCCTTGAGGTCGGCCTGCCGCGACTCGTGCCCGCCGGGCCCGAGACTGTCCACTGTGTCCTGCGCGGCGGCCTTGTCGCTGACGTAGTGCACGACGACCGTGGCCCCGCCCGCCGCCAACTGGCGCGCCGCCGCCCGCCCGATGCCCCGCGAACCGCCCGTCACCAACGCCACCACGCCACGCAGACTCATGGCGACAGCATGCCAGCCTTGACGGTGGTCCTTAACGTGAGATTCATGACCGCCACGAACGCCAAGTACGACCGCAAAGAGCAGCTTCGCCAGATCGAGAGTGGACTGCTGCAGGGCGAGGAGGTGATCGCGGTCTACGACGCGATCGGCACGGGCACGGGCTTCATCGGCGTCACGAACCGCCGGGTGATCGTGCAGGACAAGAGCTTCGTGGGCAAGAAGGTCGCGATCACGAGCATCCCGTACGCGAAGATCACCAGCGTCAGCGTGGTCAGCAACAAGTCCTGGGGCGGCTCGTTCTTCTCGACGGGCTCGATCGCGATCCACGTGGGCACACACACCTACGAGGTGGAGTTCCGCGGCTCCGACAAGGCCCACCACGTCCACAACGTGGTGCTGCACTACATCTCCTGAGCCCACTCCAACCGCAGACCCCACCGCTGCGCGAGGCGGGCGTACCGGCCGCGCACCTCGTCTTCCGTGAGTTCCAGGCGCTTCGCGTGCTCGGCGACATCGGTTGTCGCGATCACCGCGGCCGGATCGTGGGCGACCTGTGACCATTGATCGCCGACCAGGCGTCGGTCGATCTTGTCGAAGCGGCAGTCCGCGATCACGGACAGCACCCGCCGCCGCCCGGCCGCGTCGATGCCCTGGTTTCGCAGGCGGTCTCGGAGCCGCTCGTGTGCGCGCGGGTCTCCGAGTTCCGCCGAAATAAGATCGGCATGGATGCCGTGCTCCTCCGTGCGCGGCACGAAGTCAGCCAGGACCGGGCGGATGACGTCGCGATGCCCGGCGAAGCCCGCGGCGGACCATTCGACTCTCGCCAGGGAAGCGATCGCGGTGGCCCAGACGTCCGGGTCCGACTCGCGACCGAGCCAGGCCGCCAGGTCGGTCAACTCGTCGAACTCCCGTACCTCGACGATGCGCGCGCCCGCCGCGCGGACACCAGGGTCGGTGGACCGGGCGGCGATCTCGGTGATCTTCGTCCGCACCGGAAGCCGGCGCCAGTCGGACTCGGTCAGCGCGTAGACGGCCATGGCTGGTTCCGCGCGGCTCAGCCAGTCGAGCATGGCCGCCTGGACGGCATCCAGGTCCGCGGGATCCCCGAAGCCACATTCACCACGGGCCAGCCAGAGCACGAAGCGGGCCACCTCCGGGTCGATCGGGTCCGTCCGCAACAGGTCGGCGCAACGGCGGGCCACGACCGTCGGCACGCGGTGTGGCCCGTCCTTGCGGTGGATCCAGGCCAGCGCCCAGACCGCCGTCATCGGCAACGGCCGCCGCTCGTGCGTGAGGGCCACCAGGTCCTCCGTCAGACCGCCGAAGTCCTCCGCGAGGTCCTGCATGTCGTCGTTGGCACCGCGTTGCATGATCTCGAAGGCGGCCGTCAACGCGTCGCTCAGGTCGGTCGAACGCAGCCTGCGTCGCAGGCCCGCGGCGTCGGTCCCGGACGACCTCGGGGACTGCGTCCGAGGGCCGAGCAGCTTCCAGACGAGCCTGGAGTCGCTTCGGACGCTCCCGTCGCACCGTTCGACGACGAACCGCACCGCGTCGCCCCGCCAACGGCTCCGCAGCAGGTCGGCCGTCTCGTCGCCGAAGTAGCTGCTGCTCTCCCGCCACGCCTCGAGTGCCTGGTCGAGGATCCGCCCGCTCACGTTCGGCTCGTCGGCCAGGCACCGCAGGGTCAGCCCGACCAGGCGGTCGCCGCCGTGGGAGAGCAACTCACGCAGGATCTCCTCGGCGTCCGCGTCGTTGCAGCTCGCGACGCAGAGCTGGACAGGCTCGTGCCAACTGGCGCCCGTCGACTCGGGGCCGTCGGAGACCACGAGGGGCACCACCGCGTCGGCCAGCGACGACGTCGGGTCATGGCCGTGGTGGTGGCCCTCGACCAGGGCCCGGGCCGCCAGGTATTCCTGGAACGTCAGGTGGCGGAACTCGAACACCGGGACCGGCCTGCCCTTGTGTCGCACCTCGCCGGACTCGACCAGCAGGCCGGTGCGCGCCTCGACCAGCTCGAGGAACTTCTTCGGCTCGTGGTTGCGCG
This sequence comes from Asanoa siamensis, assembly GCF_016862555.1. Classification (GTDB taxonomy): domain Bacteria; phylum Actinomycetota; class Actinomycetes; order Mycobacteriales; family Micromonosporaceae; genus Asanoa; species Asanoa siamensis. The sequence goes on from NZ_BONE01000023.1 coordinate 43,092, forward strand.
CGGAGTGCACCTGCGGGAACTCCGCCCGCATCGCGGTGAGGAGGTCGAGCACCTCGTCCTCCCGCAGCCGTTGGACGCCGGCCGCGCACATCGCGTGGGCGAGGTACTCGAGCTGAGGCATCGCCTCCCGCGGGTCCAGCGGCAGATCGACCTCCCGGCGCCAGTTGAGCAACACCTGCACGGCCTCCCAGTAGAGGTCGGCCCGGCGGCTGGGCAACTTGCCGATCTTGCGCTTCACCAGCGCCATGGTGGTGAGCAGCATCGGGTTCGCCGTCAGCGCCTCGATCTGCGGGGTGCTGTGCACGTCGCGGATCAACTCGGCGGTCGCGGTGGCCCGGCGGTCGGGCGGCTCGACCAGCGCGCACCAGCGGGCGGCGAAGTCGTCCTTGTCGGCCGGCTCCAACGCGTCCACCAACACGTGCGCGAACCCGCGGCCGATGCGGTAGTCCATCTCGCGGTAGCCGACGATCCGGCAGGTCGCGACGATCGACGCGCGCGGGTACGCGGCCGCGACCCGCTCGATCTGTCGGCACAACCGGATGCGCAGACCCGGGTCGGTGATCTCGTCGAGCCCGTCGACGAGCAGGAGCGCGGTGCCCTCCGTCAGCCGTTCACGGACCAGCCCACGGAGCGCGACCCGCTCCGTCTCGGCCATCTCCTGCTGCCGCAGGACGACGTCGAGGATGTCGTCGAAGGCGCCTCCGACGGACTCCGGGCGCAGGTCCCGGCACCGGATCAGCACCGGGAGCAGATCGACGTCCGGCAGCGTGCCGACGTCGGGCAGCGCACGCCAGTCCGGATCCTCGGCGAGGCGCAACAGGTAGGCGGTGGCGATCCAGCGCAGCAGCGTGCTCTTGCCCGAACCCGGGTCGCCGAGCACGACCACCCGCCGCGCGTCGCCGAGCTGCCGGCCGACGGGCATGCGCGCACCGTCGCCCGGCTCCCGCGCACCGGCCGGTTCGAGCTGCTCGAGGGTGTCGCCGAGCGACTTCGCCGGAAGCGGGCGCACCCGCAGCGCCACGTACAGCCGCCGCAGCTCGAGCTGCCGCAGCGCGATGTGCCGGTCGGTCTCCGGCAGGTTGGCGAGGTCGACGAGGTCACACGCCTCGAGCGCCAGGGCGCGGTAGCGGTCCTCCGCGGTGGCGGCCACGCCGCGATCGGCGGCCCGCTGGTCGAGCGGGAAATAACGGGCCAGCGCGACGACGAGCTCGGCCCCCGCCCGCGCCTGGTTGCGCCACCAGGCGGCGACCCGGCCGTCGAGGCTGATCGAGTCGGTGTCCGCGTCCTCCTCCATCTGGACGACGAAGACGCGGTTCTGCCGGCTCGCCGCGCGGGCGGCGTTGACCACGCGGCGCGCCCAGGACGTGCCGACGGCTTTGATCGTGCCGCACAGCACCACCGGCGCGCCCGCGTTGAGGAGCTGCTGCGCCTCCTCCACGAGGGAGTCGCCGACCAGGACGGTGCCGCCGTGGTGCACCTCGTAGCCGGCCGCCCGGATCGGGCCGGCGAGCTCCTCGGCCAGGTCCTCCTCACCGTGGGCGTGCGCGATCAGGACGGTGACGCTCACCGGATGGCTCGCAGCAACCGCGCCACGCCGGCCGCCCGGTCGCGGGTGAGGTCGGCGGTCTTGAGGTCGGCCAGGATCGCGGGCGCGTCACCGCCGGTGAGCACCACCGGCAGCAACCTGACCCCCGCGCCCTGGAGCTGCCGCGCCAGCGCGGACGCCCACTCCCGGGTGATCCAGGGCGACTCGACGCCGTGGGTGGAGTAGCAGAGCACGACGTAGTCCGCGGCGCTCAGGCCCGCGTTCATCCACTCCACGATGGAGTCACCGACCGCCAGGTCGGTCTCGTCCAGCCGGACGTCGTGCCCGGCGGCGCGGATGTCGTCGGCCAGCTTCTCGGCGAGGGCGGCGTCGGCCACACGGTGGCTGACGAATACGACGGCCATCGGCGCATGGTAGCGACGCGAGTACCGTGAGCGGTACCGCTGGTCACCCTGATCGGGTCAACGGACGACCAGGTTCCACTTCCGCTTGGCGGCGATCGTGACGCCCGGGGCGCGGTAGTAGGGGTCGGCGGCGATCAGTTCCTCGAACTCCGCCTCGGTGGCGACGTCGAAGATGAGCAGCGCGCCCGACTCGTCGGCGTAGGGACCGGCCATCGCGACCAGCCCTCGCTCGTTGAGCCCGGCCACCAGCTCCCGGTGTGCGGGCCGGTGGTCCAGGCGCTCCGGGTTGCCGTCGAAGGAGAGCTCGAGCAGGAACATGAGCACATCCTAGATCCCGCAGGTCGGCACGACCTCCGGGTACGTCTGCCGGTGTGCGCAGGCCGCGCACTCGTAGACGTGGTGGCCGCCGCAGTCGCAGGGGCGCCACCAGTGGCGGGGGCGGGCCAGGGCGTACGGCTCTCCGCAGCCGAAGCAGGTCGCCGGGCTCGCGGCCATGTCGAGCAGGTCGTGCCGGTCGTAGCGGTAGCCGACCACGCGCGGGTCGGTCGAGCAGCGCAGCACCACCGTCGCCAGCTTCGCCGGGTCGTCGACGACGAGCCGTGAGTCGCAGCCGGCGCGCCAGGTCACCGTGATGTCCCAGATGCTCCGCCAGACCTCGGCCGGAGCGGGGACGGTGGCGGGTCGCAGGTCCATGAGGATGGTCGTCACGTCTATCAACTCCAGGTGGAGACCGGCCCGGGAGCGTCCGGGATCGTGCCGCTCCCGGGCCGGTGGACTTGAACTAGCGCGTCCGGGCGGGCACCCGGGGTTGCGTACGCCGGCCCGGCTGCACGATGGCCCGCAGGCCGCGCTCGACGTGCCCGGTCGGCCGGTTCGAGGCGTGATAGGCCCGGTGTTTCCCGGCGTCGCCGATCAGCGCGCCGCACTCCTCGCAGATCTTGTCTGCCTGCCGCGGGTGCAGGCGCCCGACCGGCCGGTCACCGGGCTCGATCGGGTTGACCTTGTTCTGCGCCTTGGCCCAGAGCGGGTACCAGATCTGCTCGAGATCGTCCGGGTCGACGCCGAGGGCGTCCAGCAGGGTCTCCAGGTTGCGCCACTTCGGCGGCTTGCTGGCGTTGAAGATGCGGCTGATCGTGGACGGCGAGATGCGCCGCTGGCACAGTCGCGAGATCTCCCGCAACGAGGGCTCCTGCGCGCGGCGGTAGGTCGCCCGGAGCAGGGTGAGCAACTCGTTCAGGTCCTTGTCGACGGATTCGGCCATGATGTCCGCGGAACGCGTCCGCTACACCTCCGTCCGGCGGATGGGGCCGCTCGCGGATAGTCGGCCCGCGACCTCGCCGGCGACCACGCCCGCGAGGCCGGCGCCCAGGGCCGCGTCGAACAGGTCGTATCCCATCAGGACGAGGACGGCACCGAAGGCCGTCACCGCCGACCCGACGATCACGGTGGGGAGGGGGCTCGCGTCGCCGACCAGCCGCCGCGCCACCTGGTTGCCGATCAGCGCGAAGCCGGCGGCGCAGACGAGGGCGTCCTGCAGCGGGTGTCCCGCGAGCAGCACCACAGTCGTCGTGGCGAGGACGAGGAGGGCGGGGACCACGATCGGCCACCACGACGCGCGGCGCGGGCCGGGCGCCGCGGCCCGGACGTCCGGCTCGGGTGGCTCCAAGAGTTGATCTACGGTGACCAAGGCTCTACTGACCTTTCCTGAGTTGTCTGTGTACGCGCTGTGGCGGGTTGGGGCCGCGCGGCGGTGCGGGGGCGGAGGGGTCGGTTCCTCCGCCACCCTTTGCTGGTCCAGAGTTGTCCTGCTGGTGGCGGGACGTGCGTGGAGATCCGCTCGATCGTGGAACGGGCACCGCGCCGGCGTCGTCGCTCTTGCAGCGAGCAGGTTCAGCCGTAACGGTGCGTGTCCATCATGCTGGATCCCCGAGGGGCCGTCACGCCCGTGAACCAGGTTGCAACGACCGCTTCGCGACACGCCGCCGAAAGATCATTCGACGGTACCGAGTGGTCCACCGAGGAATTGTTCGCGGCGCCGGTCCGTGGCCGCGGGCCCTATCCGAAAAAGAAGAGGACCGCCCGGCTGCAACGGGCGGTCCTCGTTTCGTTTTCCCGAACGTCCGTCTGGACCAGCAGACAGCAACTCGGTGGCCGAGCCGATCGTGGATCAGCGAGCCATTCCCTCGATGAACGAGGATGTGTGTTCCAGGTTGGGCCAATGCGGCCACCCAGAACAGTCCTTGCAACAGGTGCAACGAAGTGCGACAGGGTCAAGCCACGAATTCCGTCGGACGAAATGCCCGATATAGGCCGCATCCTCCCATCCCGATCGGTGATCGTTTATGACGGAGAGTGTGCGGATTCGGCGCACCCGATGACTGTGCGTTTAGTTGATCAAGGGTGCTTCGCAACGCGTCAACGCGCCGCGCTCCACCGTGCGACAGGCGTCGAACCGCGTTGGTGCGCACCGCCTCCACCCGTGCGAGTGAGGGCACCCGGAACGGTGCCGGAGGCGGGCGTCATCGAATCTTCGGCGACCAACGGAATAAGATCGCCGACGAATGGAGAATCTTCGGAGACAGAGATCGGATAAGCGGATTCTCGGTGGAACCATAACGAATAACGGCCCGAGGGAGGTCGCACAGAATGTGCGCCCATCCAGCGAAAACGAGATCTTCACGCGTTTCACGCCGCCCGCGTGGTGCGGATCTTCACCCCTTCGGGACACTCTCGACGGGCTGCGGCATGATCGAATGCCGGAATCCGACGCGGAGAGCGTGTTCTCGCGGCTCGGAACGACCCTTTGATCTTCCAGCGGCGACTGTTCGCACCATCAGAAAACCGCATCGGATTGGCACGCGGAAATACCCGTTGCCGCCGACCTCCTCTGGTAACCTCCGCCGCCCATCGAGGTCAGATAAGCGAATTCCGCCACTGCGAGTGCAGCATCGCATAGTGACCGCCACCGGTTACCAAGCGTGACGGTGGGCCGTCCTCGACCACGCGGCCGTCGTCGACGACCAGCACGCGGTCGGCGATCTCGACCGTGGAGAGGCGGTGGGCGATGACCAACGCCGTCCGGTCCCGCAGGATCGTCCGCAGCGCCCGCTGCACCAGCCGTTCCGTCGGCACGTCCAGCGACGACGTCGCCTCGTCCAGGATCAGCACGCCCGGGTCGGCCAGGAACGCCCGGGCGAACGCCACCAACTGGCGTTGGCCCGCCGACAGCCGACCACCGCGGCGGTGCACGTCCGTGTCGTACCCGGCCGGCAGGGCCGCGATGAACTCGTGGGCGCCGATCGCGCGGGCGGCCCGCACCAGATCCGCGTCGGTGGCGTCGGGACGCCCGAACCGCAGGTTGTCGGCGACCGTACCCGCGAACAGGTGGTTCTCCTGCGTCACCATGACGACCGCCCGGCGCAGGTCGGTGTCGCCCACCTCGCGGAGGTCGACCCCGTCGAGCCGCACCACGCCCGAGACGGGGTCGTAGAACCGCGCCACGAGCTTCGCCACGGTCGACTTGCCGGCCCCGGTCGCACCGACGAGGGCCACGATCTGCCCGGCCGGGATCTCGATGCTCAGGTCGGAGAGCACCGCCGGCCCGTTGGAATAGGCGAACGTGACGTCCCGGAAGGAGATCGACCGGCCGGCGGCGGAAGCGGGCAGCGGCACCGGTGACGCCGGCTCCGGCACCGCGGGCCGCTCGTCGAGCACCCCCGCCAGCTTCTCCAGCGCCGCCGTCGCCGACTGCAGCGCGTTGTAGAACTGGCTCAGCTCCTGCATCGGCTCGAAGAACCGCCGCAGATAGAGCAGGAAGGCCGCGAGCACCCCGATCGCCGTGCGGCCGTGCAGCACCTGCCAGCCGCCGAACGTCAGCACGCCGGCGATCGCCACGTTGCCGATCAGCTTGAGGCTGGGCGAGTACACGGCGATGAGCCGGAACGCGCGCAGGGACGCTCTCCGGTAGTCGTCGTTGAGCGCGTCGAAGATCTGCTGGTTGCGCGGTTCGCGGCGGAACGCCTGCACCGCCCGGATGCCGCCCAGCGACTCGACGAAGTGGACGATCACCAGGGCGACCGCCTCGCGGGTGCGGCGGTACGCGACCGCGGACGCCAGCGCGAACCAGCGCGACAGCCACAGCAGGAACGGGAACGTCAGCAGCGTCACCAGCGCCAGCGGCGGGTCGAGCCAGAGCAGGATGCCGGCCACCGAGACCACCGACAGGCCGGCCAGCACCAGGTCGTCGATGCCGCCGTCGACCAGTTCGCTGATCGAGTCCATGTCGCTGGTCAGCCGGGCCACCATCCGGCCCGACGTGTAACGCTCGTGGAAGCCGATCGACAGCCGCTGGAAGTGGTCGTAGACCCGCTGCCGCAGGTCCCGCAGCACGTCCTGGCCGATCCGGGCCGACAGCCGCAGGAAGCCGCGTTTCCCGAAATACTCGGCCAACGCCGCCGCCACGAACACCAGGCCGATCTCGATCAGCAGCACCGGGTCGCCGGCCCGCAACGGCGGGATGCCGCGGTCGATCGCGAGCATCACCAGCAGCGGCCCGGCCATCCCCGCGGCGCTCTGCAGCAGCAGCAGCGCGACCGTGGCGGCCAGCGCGCGCCGGTGCGGGCGTACCAGCGAAGCCAGCAGTGACCGGCTGCGGACCCGCAGCCGCGCGACCGCCGCCGGATCCGCGTCCTCGGCCGTGGTGCGGTCGGCGTCGAGATCCGCGGCCCGGCCGCGCCAGGCGTGCGCCGTCATACGGCGTCCGCGGTCGCCGCCGCCTCCGCGAGCACCGCCCGGTACGCCGGCACCGTGGCCAGCAGTTCCGAGTGGGTGCCGGTCGCCGCGATCACGCCGCCGTCGAGCAGCGCGACCCGGTCGGCCAGGGCGATCGTCGACGGCCGGTGCACGACGAGCAGCGCGGTCGTGTCGGCCAGCACCCCGGCCAGCGCCTTCTCCACCAGCGCCTCGGTGTGCACGTCGAGCGCCGACAGCGGGTCGTCGAGCACCAGCACCCGCGGCCGGCTCAGGATCGCCCGGGCCAGCGCCAGCCGCTGCCGCTGGCCGCCGGAGAGCGACAGGCCCTGCTCGCCGACCCGGGTGTCGAGGCCCCACGGCAGGTCGTCGACGAACTCGGCCTGGGCCAGCGCGAGCGCCTCGTGGATCTCGTCGTCGCTCGCGTCGGTGCGGCCCAGCGCCAGGTTCTCCCGCACCGACATCGAGAACAGTGTGGGTTCCTCGAACGCGACGCCGACCACCTCACGCAGCGAGTCGAGCGGCAGGTCGCGGATGTCCCGGCCGTCGAGGGTGATCCGGCCGGCGGTGACGTCGTAGAGCCGCGGCACGAGCGAGACCAGCGTGGTCTTGCCGCAGCCGGTCGTGCCGACGACGGCGAGCGTCTCGCCGGGCCGCACGGTCAGCGTGATGCCGCGCAGCACCGGCGCCGCGACGCCGGGATAGCTGAAACGGACGTCCTCGAAGCGCACCTCGCCCCGGACGGCGGCGGCCCGGGCCGCGCCCGGCCTGTCCACGATGGAGGGTGGCTCGTCGAGGACCTCGTAGATCCGGTCGGAGGCGGTCATCGCCTCCTGCGCGTTGCCGATGATCCAGCCCAGCGACTCGATCGGCCAGACCAGCATCAGCTGCAGCGTGACGAACGCGACGAGCTCGCCGATGGTCAGCCGGCCCGCGGCTACCTCGACCGAGCCGAGCACGAGCACCGCGGCCAGCGTCAGGTTGGGGATCAGGTCGAAGTGCGCGGACGTACCGGCGAGCTGGCGACCTTTGTCGACGGCGGTGTCGTGCAGCCGGTCGGCGCCGGCGCCGAACTGGTCGCTCATGAACGCCTGCCGGCCGAACGACTTGACGGTGCGCAGGCCGCGCGCGGTCTCCTCGACCTGCGTGGCCAGGTCGCCCTGCTCGTCCTGCATCCGTCGGGAGGTGCGCAGATAGGTGCGGGTGAACCGGCGGCTGACCACGACCAGCGGCACCGCGCTCGCCGCGACGAGCAGGCCCAGGGGCCAGTGCAGACGGATCAACAGCGCCACGACCACGGCGTACGTCGTCAGGTTGACGATCAGGAACAGCAGCCCGAAGGAGAGGAAGCGCCGGATCACGCCCAGGTCGGCGGTGGCCCGGGCGAGCAGTTGGCCGCTCTGCCAGCGGTCGTGGAACGCGACCGGGAGCCGCTGCAGGTGGGCGTAGATCTCCTGGCGGATGGTCGCCTCCATGCCGAGCGACTGGCTCGACTGCGACCAGCGCCGGACGAAGATGAGCACCGCCTCGGCGATCCCGAACAGCAGCGCCAGCCCGCCGAGCGCGAGCAGGCCGCGCGGGTCGCGGTCGGCGATCGGGCCGTCGACGACGCGGCGGACGACCAGCGGCACCGCGATGCCGACTGCCGTGCCGGCCAGCGCCGCGAGGACCAGGAGGGCGAACTGCAGCCGGTACGGCCGGAGGTAGCGGCGCAGCCGCCACAGGTTGCGTACCCCGGACTGATGGTCACGTTTGGTACGCACCCCGTGACGGTAATCTCTGCGACCCGCCTAACGCAGCTCGTGCCCGAGAAGCCACTTTTTCACATCGAGGCCGTAGCGGTAGCCGCCCAACGTGCCGTCGGTGCGCAGCACCCGGTGGCAGGGCACGAACAGGGCGACGGCGTTGCGGGCACAGGCTTGCGCGGCCGCGCGGATCGCGGTCGGGTTGCCGGCGCGGGCCGCGTACTCGGTGTAGGTGACGGGTTCGCCGGCCTTGACATCGCGGAGTACGCGCCACGCGTGCGGAAGGAACGCGCCGCCGGAGCGCTGTTCGACGGGCACGGCGTCGATCGCGGTCAGGTCACCGTCCAGATAGGACAGCGTCGCGGCCGTGATCGGGCCGAGGTCCGCTCTGGGTGTCGGCTGACCACGCAGGTCCGGATGTACGAGGGCCAACAACTCGTCGACGTCGGCGGTGAAGCCGGCGGCGCGGACGACGCCCTCGTCGGTCGCGATGATCGTCAGCGGGCCGGTCGGGGTCGCCATGGTGGTGGTGTTCACGCGTTCCTCCAGAGTCGGATCAGCGCGTACGAGCGCCACGGCCGCCAGTTCGCGGCGTGCGCCTCGAGCGTCTCGGGGTCGTCCGGCAGGCCCAGGGCCCGGGCTCCGCGGCGGACGGCGAGGTCGGTGGGCAGGAAGACGTCCGGGTCGCCGGTCGCCCGCATCGCGACGTAACCGGCCGTCCAGGCGCCGATGCCGGGCAGCGCGACCAGGCTCTCGACCAGTTCCTCGCGGTCAGCGCCGAGGTCGAGGTCGACGGTGCCGGCGGCGACCGCGCGGGCCAGGCCCTTGATCGTCTCCCGCCGGGCGGTGGGCATCGGAAACGCCTCGTCGGGCAGGTCCGCGACCGCCGCGGCGTCCGGGAAGCCGGTCGTGGCGGCCGCTTTCGCGATCTTGCCGAGGATCGTGCGGGTCGCGGAGACCGAGATCTGCTGGCCGACGATCGCCCGGACCGCCGTCTCGAAGCCGTCGACGGCTCTGGGTACGCGTACCCCCGGCTCCTTGTCGACGGTCCTGGCCAGTTTGTCGTCGGCGCCCAGGGTGGCGTCGACGGCCTCCGGGTCGGCGTCGAGGTCGAGCAGGCGGCGGCAGCGGGCCACGGCGGGGGCCAGGTCGCGGACGTCCTTGAGCGTGAGCGTCGCGGCGACGTGGGCGGACGACCCGTGGCCCGGGATCGGCGTCAGCGCGACCTCGCCCGGGCCGTGCGGGAGCGTCAGGGTGCGGCGGTAGGTGCCGTCCGTGACGTCCTCGATGCCCGGGATCGCGCGGGCGGCCAGGAACTCGAGCAGGGCCGGGGCGTGCAGCGGTGGGCGGTAGGCGAGCCTCAGGTTGACCACGCCGGATTCGCTGGCTTTCGGCAGTTTCTGACGGAGGGTCGAGGGCGGGCCGCCGTACACCTCCTTGATCGTGTCGTTGAACTGCCGCACGCTGCCGAAACCCGCCGCGAACGCGATCTCCGCGAGGCCGAGGTCGGTCGTCTCGACCAGGATGCGGGCCGTCTGGGCGCGCTGTGCCCGGGCCAGGGCCAGGGGGCCGGCGCCGAGTTCCTCGGTGAGCATCCGGTGCAGGTGGCGCTCGGTGTAGCCGAGGCGGGCGGCCAGGCCGGGGACGCCCTCGCGGTCGACCACGCCGTCGCCGATCAGCCGCATCGCGCGACCGACCGTGTCGGCCCGCACGTCCCACTCGGGCGAGCCGGGGGCGGCGTCGGGGCGGCAGCGCTTGCAGGCGCGGAAGCCGGCCTTCTGGGCGGCGGCGGCCGAGGGGTAGAACGTGACGTTCGCCCGCTTCGGCGTGATGGCGGGGCAGGAGGGCTTGCAGTAGATGCCGGTCGACGTCACGGCCGTGTAGAACCAGCCGTCGAACCGCTGGTCACGGCTGTCGACCGCCCGGTAGCACCGCTCGAACTCCAGTTCCATGCCATCGATCCTGCCCCGGATCGGGCGTCTTGGCTCGCGGGATTCGGACATCGCCGTCAGCGCGGCCGTAGGCCGTCGTCGTCGGCTGAGGAGAGGCTCAGGTTTTTGTCGGTGTGGTGCTGCACACTTGTGGTCATGGCGAAGAAGTCGACTTGGGCGTTGGGGATCCTGGGCGCGGCCGCGGCGACGCTGGCCTGGGCGGCGCGCGACGTGCCGCGGGCGATGGGCGCCCACCCCGACGAGCGCCGGGTCGGCCCGTCGCCGCAGTGGCGCGACGGCAAGTTCCACAACCGGGTCGCGGCCCGCACGATGACGCAGCCGGCGGGCTCGATGCTCAGCTCGTTCATGCGCGACCGCGAGCGCCGCAAGCCGCGCCTGCCGATCCCACTGGCCGCACCGTCGCACGCGACGACGTCGGGCCTGCACATCACCTGGTACGGGCACTCCTCGGCGCTGGTCGAGATCGAGGGCGAGCGGGTGCTCTTCGACCCGGTGTGGAGCGAGCGCTGCTCACCGTCCCACCTGGTGGGCCCGCGCCGCCTGCACGAGCCGCCGCTCCCGCTGCACGAGATCCCACCGCTGTCGGCGATCGTGATCTCGCACGACCACTACGACCACCTGGACCTGCCCACCATCGAGGAGCTGACCCGCGCGTCCTCGGCCCCGTTCGTGGTGCCACTCGGCGTGGGCGCCCACTTCGCCCGCTGGGGGGTGCCCCCGGAACGCGTGATCGAGCTCGACTGGGACGAGTCGATCACGGTCGGCGGCCTGACCCTGACGGCCACGGAGGCCCGCCACTTCTCGGGCCGAGGCATCGCCCGCGACGAGACCCTCTGGGCGTCGTGGGTGGTCGCGGGCCACGGCCGCAAGGTCTTCTACACGGGCGACTCGGGCTACTTCGATGGTTATGCGGAGATCGGCGCGACCCACGGCCCGTTCGACGCGACGCTCATGCAGATCGGCGCCTACGGCGACGGCTGGCCCGACATCCACATGACCCCGGAGGACGCGGTCCGCGCCCACCGCGCGGTCCGCGGCGGCCTGCTCGTCCCGCTGCACTGGGGCACGTTCGTGCTGGCGTTCCACGACTGGTCAGAGCCGGCGGACCGCCTATGGTCGGAGGCCAAGGCGGAAGGGGTGACGCTCGCGGTGCCGCGACCGGGCGAACGTGTCGACGTCGACACGCCACCGGCGGTCGACGGCTGGTGGCAAGCGATCGCCTGACCACCAGCACCGCGACCGGCGGCGCCCGCCATGCGTCGCGGCGGCCGCCGTCGCTCAGGGCGCGACAGCGTGCGACCGGGCATCGCGGCGGCAGCCGCCGCCTGGGGCGCGGCAGCGCCGCAACCGGGCTGGGGCGCCCGCGATGCGTCGCGGCGGCCGCCGCCTAGGGCGCGGCAGCGCGGCGACCGGGTTTGGGGCGCGTCCGCCATGCGTCGCCGCGCCCGCCGCCAAGGGCGCGGCAGCGCCGCAACCGGGCTGGGGCTGGGCCCGCGGACTGGGCACGGCCGACACCGTGCCGCTATGGGACGTGGCCGGGCTGGTCGGGCACATGGTGACGACGCTGGCCCGGGCTGCGCGGCAACCGGACTGAGGCGCGCGCCACGCGACGCGGCGGCAGCCGCCGCCCGGACCACGGCAGGGCGGCAACCGGGCTGGCGGCGCGCCCGCCACTCGCCGCGGCGGGCTGGCTGGATCTGGGGTCTTGGTGGCGCGGTCGTCCGCCGCAAGTCGAGGTCTCGGTCGGAAGCGGGCGCTTTGATCTTTGGCCGTTGGCCGCCGCGGGCGTGGCAGCGGAGCGGTGTCCGGCGGGAGCGACGGTCGTGCCCCCGGCGGACCCGGGAAATAGACCTGATCTTCTGCGCCGGGCAGAACCTCCCAAGCCGAGAGCGAGCAGCCAACCGCCACTGCGTAAGCTGGTCTGTCGTGAGTCTGACCATCGGGATCGTCGGCCTGCCCAACGTCGGCAAGAGCACGCTGTTCAATGCGTTGACGAAGAACGACGTGCTTGCCGCGAACTACCCGTTCGCGACCATCGAGCCGAATGTCGGTGTCGTGGGGCTGCCCGACGCGCGTCTCGGCAAGCTTGCCGAGCTCTACGACTCGCAGAAGGTCGTGCCGGCGCCCGTTTCGTTCGTCGATATCGCCGGGCTCGTGCGGGGCGCCTCCAAGGGGCAGGGGCGGGGCAACGCGTTCCTCGCCAATATTCGTGACGCCTCGGCTATCTGTCAGGTGGTGCGGGCGTTCTCCGACCCCAACGTCGTGCACGTCGACGGCAAGGTGTCGCCCGCCGACGATATCGAGACGATCAATACCGAGCTGATTCTCGCGGATCTGCAGACGATCGAGAAGGCGCTGCCGCGGCTGGAGAAGGAAGCCAAGCTGCGTAAGGAGCGCGCTTCCGTCGCGGCGGCGGCCAAGGCAGCCGGGGAGCTGCTCGACACCGGGGTCACGCTCTACGCCGGCGCGAAGGCCGCCGGGATCGACGTCGCCGAGCTGCGTGAGCTGCACCTGTTGACGACCAAGCCGTTCCTCTACGTCTTCAACGTCGACGAGGAGGAGCTCAACAACGCCGCGTTCCTCGACGAGCTGCGGACTCTGGTCGCGCCGGCCGAGGCCGTGTTCATGGATGCCAAGGTCGAGTCCGAGCTGATCGACCTGCCCGAGGACGAGGCGCGCGAGCTGCTCGAGTCGATCGGCCAGCCCGAGCCGGGCCTCGACCAGCTCATCCGGGTGGGGTTCCGGACGCTGGGGCTGCAGACCTACCTCACGGCCGGGCCGAAGGAGGCGCGCGGCTGGACGATCCCGATCGGCGCCACCGCCCCGGAAGCCGCCGGTGTGATCCACTCCGACTTCCAGCGCGGGTTCATCAAGGCCGAGATCGTCTCGTACGACGACCTGATGGCCGCGGGCACCATGACAGCGGCCAAGGCGGCGGGCAAGGTCCGCATCGAAGGCAAGGACTACATCATGCAGGACGGCGACGTGGTGGAGTTCCGCTTCAACGTCTGACGGACCCGGGCATGACTCCTGACGACCTTGTCCTGGCCGCGTTGGAGGTGGCCGAGGCCGGGCTGCGCGCCGGGGAGCAACCCATCGGTGCCGTGGTCGCCGTCGGCGACGAGATCGTCAGCCGCGCCTATACGCAGGAGAAGGCCCTCGGGCGGCGGCTGGTGCACGCCGATCTGCTGGCGATGGTCGCCGCCGACGAGCTGCTCGGGTGGCGCAGGCGCGAGGGCCCGCTGCGGCTCGCCGTCACGTTGGAACCCTGCGTCATGTGTCTGGGCGCCGCGATGATGCTCGGGGTGCGCGAGGTCTCCTACGCGCTCGAGTCGCCCAGCGACGGTGGGGCGCGGATCGCCGGCGAGTGGACGACCAGCCCCGACGCGCCGTGGTTCGCCGCGCCGGCCATGCGGGGTGGGATCCGGCGCGAGGAGAGCCGGGCGCTGTTCCGGCGGTACTGCCACACCGCGCCGGCCGGACCCGTCCGCGACTGGGTGTGGACCCTCCTGACCGATCGCTGAGCGGTCGCTGGCAGGGCGGTGTGAGTTTGGTCCGATAGCTGGGCAATACAGCAGAAAGTGCGGATCCTGAGTGAGGATCACTCGGGAGGCATCGATGGCGAAGTGGGCGCGGCTGGCGATCGGCGCCGGCGTGGCGGGGCTGTTGGTGGCCGCGGCGGCCGTACCCGGCGGCGTTTTAGCCGGATTTATCGCGACAAAGGCGACGCTCGCCTCCACCGACCTGCCCCCCGCCCTCGCCCAACCCAGTCTCCCCCAAGCCTCCCGCCTCTACGCAGCCGACGGCCGCACGCTGATCACCACCTTCGCCGATCTCAACCGGACCAATGTCGACCTCGACCAGATCGCCCCCGTCATGCGGCAGGCCATCGTCGCCGCCGAGGACACCCGCTTCTACGAGCACGGCGCCGTCGATCTCCGGAGCGTCCTGCGGGCCGTCGTCGCCAACGGGCGCAGCGGCGAGACCGCGCAGGGCGCCTCCACGTTGACCATGCAATATGTCCGAAATGTGCTGAAGACCGACCCGAACGCCACCCAGGCCGAGCGGGAAGCCGCCACCGCCGACGACCTCGGGCGCAAGGTGCAGGAGATGCGGTACGCCGTCGCCGTCGAGGACACCCTCAGCAAGGACGAGATCCTCACCGGCTACCTCAACATCGTCTACTTCGGCGCCGGCGCCTACGGGATCGCCGCCGCGGCCCGGGCCTATTTCGACACCACCCCGGACAAGCTGACCCTCCCCCAGGCCGCCCTGCTCGCCGGCCTCGTCCAGTCGCCCGACGCGTACGACCCGATCCACGGCGACAAGGCCGCCGCCCAGACCCGTCGTGGCTACGTGCTCGACGCCCTCGTCAAGGCCGGCGACGTCAGCCCGGCGGACGCCGAGCAGGCCCGCACCAGCCCGCTCGGCCTGCACCCCGGGACCGTCCCCAACGGCTGCACCGCCGCCGAGCCCGAGAACGCCCGGTTCTTCTGCGACTACTTCGTCTCCTGGTGGCAGCGACAGAAGGCGTTCGGCGACACCCCGCAGCAACGGCTCGCCGCCCTGCGCGACGGCGGTTACGCGATCACCCTCTCGCTCGACCCCAAGGTCCAGGACACGGCGACCAGGGCGGCGACCGAGGTGTACGGGTACGACGCGGCCGGCGCCCTGCCGATCGCCGCCGTGCAACCGGGCACCGGGCGGGTGCTCGCCCTCGCCGTCAACCGCCACTACAGCCTCGACAAGAAGCCCGGCAGCACCGTCGACCAACTCGTGGCCGGCGGCGACTCGGTGACCGGCTACCAGGCGGGTTCGACCTTCAAGCTCTTCACCATGCTGGCCGCCCTGGAGAACGGCCACACCCTGGACGACGGGTTCGACGCGCCGTCGCGACTCCCGACCCACTGGCGCGACAGCGGCCCGGCCTCCTGCGGCGGCTTCTACTGCCCCGCCAACGATAATCCAGAGTGGATGGACGGCTACCGCACCATGTGGACCGGCTTCGGCCGCTCCGTCAACACCTACTTCGTCCACCTGGAGGAACAGGTGGGCGCCGACAAGGCCGTCGAGATGGCCCAGCGACTGGGCATCCAGTTCCGCGCCAAGGCCGACGCGCAGCGGGCCCGGGACGACGCCGCGGACTGGGGCTCCTTCACGCTGGGCGTCGCCGACACCACGCCGCTCGACCTGGCCAACGCGTACGCGACCCTGGCCGCCGACGGCACCTACTGCGCCCCGTTGCCCGTCACGACGATCACCGACGCGACCGGCGCCGCCGTCGCGGCCGGCGAGCCGAACTGCCACCGCGTGCTCGACCAGGACGTGGCCCGGGCCGCCACCGACGCCGCCCGCTGCCCCGTCGGCCAGGACGGCGCGTTCGGCCAGTGCGACGGCGGCACCGCCACCCAGGTGTCCACGATGCTCGGCGGCCGACCGGTGGCCGGCAAGACCGGCAGCGCCGAGGCCAACGCCACCGAGTCGTTCGTCGGCTTCACGCCACAGGTCGCCGCGGCCGGCATCGCCGCCAACCCGACCCACCCGAGCGACGGGGTCGGCGGCGCCGTACAGGTCGATGTGATCAGGGCCGTCACCGAGGTGCTGAAGCAGGCCGTGACAGGCCAGCCGGAGCGCGGTTTCGACCCGCCGAGCGCCGCGCTGGCCTTCGAAAATGGCTCGAACCCGGCGGTACCCTGGCCACATGACGGATACGGCAGGCAACAGGCGCGCCGGTATCCCTGAGAAGCCGTCCCTGGACGGCATCGAGGACACCTGGTCGCGCCGCTGGCAGGAGGAGGGGACGTACGCGTTCGACCGGTCGAAGACCCGGTCCGACGTGTACGCGATCGACACGCCTCCGCCGACCGTATCCGGCGAGCTGCACATGGGTCACGTGTTCAGCTTCACCCACACCGACACCGTGGCCCGGTTCCAGCGCATGCGCGGCCGCACGGTGTTCTACCCGATGGGCTGGGACGACAACGGCCTGCCCACCGAACGCCGCGTGCAGAACGTCTACGGCGTGCGCGGTGACGCGTCGCTGCCCTACGACCCGGCGTGGACGCCACCGGACGCGCCCGTCGACGACGCCGCGCGGAAGAACCCGACGGCCATCTCCCGGCGCAACTTCATCGAGCTGTGCGAACGGCTCACGGTGCAGGACGAGCGGGTGTTCGAGGCGCTCTGGCGGCGGCTCGGGCTCTCCGTCGACTGGTCGCTGACCTACACGACCATCGGCGCACACGCCCGGCTCACCTCGCAGCGCGCGTTCCTGCGAAACCTGCGGCGCGGCGAGGCCTACACCGCCGAGGCGCCGACGCTGTGGGACGTGGGCTTCGGCACGGCGGTCGCGCAGGCCGAGTTGGAGGACCGTGAGCGGCCGGGCGCCTACCACCGCCTGCGCTTCCACGGCCCCGGTGACGAGCCGGTCGAGATCGAGACCACGCGGCCCGAGTTGCTGCCGGCGTGCGTGGCCCTGGTGGCCCACCCCGACGACAAGCGCTACGCGCACCTGTTCGGCACGACCGTGCGTACGCCCGTCTTCGGTGTCGAGGTGCCGGTGCACGCCCATCCGCTGGCCGAGCAGGACAAGGGCACCGGCATCGCGATGGTCTGCACGTTCGGCGACCTCGCCGACGTGACCTGGTGGCGCGAGCTGCGGCTGGCGACCCGCGTGGTGATCGGCCGCGACGGGCGCCTGCTCCCCGAGGCACCGCAGGGCGTCGACCCGACGATCTACGCGAAACTCGCCGGCCGCACCGTCAACCAGGCCCGGCGCGAGATCGTCGGGCTGCTGTCCGACGACCTGATCGGCGAGCCGCGCCCGGTCACCCACCCGGTGAAGTTCTACGAGCGCGGCGACTCCCCGCTGGAGATCGTCTCCACGAGACAGTGGTACATCCGCAACGGCGGCCGCGACGCGGACCTTCAGGCGGACCTGCTCGACCGGGGCCGGCAACTGCGCTGGGTGCCGCCGCACATGCGGCACCGCTACGACCACTGGGTCGGCGGCCTCACCGGCGACTGGCTGGTCAGCCGCCAGCGTTTCTTCGGGGTGCCGATCCCTGTCTGGTACCCGCTCGACGCCGACGGCCGGCCCGACCACGACCGGCCGCTGGTGCCGACCGAGGCCGAGCTGCCGGTCGACCCGACGATCGACGTGCCGGCGGGCTACACCGAGGAGCAGCGCGGCGTGCCGGGCGGCTTCGCGGGCGACCCCGACGTGTTCGACACCTGGGCCACCTCGTCGCTGACCCCGCAGATCGTCAGCGGCTGGGAGACCGACCCCGACCTGTTCGCCCGCGTGTTCCCGATGGACCTCCGCCCGCAGGGGCAGGAGATCATCCGCACCTGGCTGTTCGCGTCCATCGTGCGGGCCCACTTCGAGCACGGCACGCTGCCGTGGCGCGACGCCATCCTGTCCGGCTGGATCCTCGACCCCGACCGCAAGAAGATGTCGAAGTCCAAGGGCAACGTGGTCACGCCGATGGACCTGCTGGTCGACAACGGCTCCGACGCGGTGCGCTACTGGGCGGCGAGCGGGCGCCCGGGCACCGACCTGGCGTTCGACCCGGCCCAGATCCGCGTCGGCCGGCGCCTGGCCACCAAGATCCTCAACGCGTCGAAGTTCGCGCTCGGGCTCGGCGCCACGACCGGCACCATCACGGAGCCGCTAGACAGGTCGATGCTCGCGGGCCTGCGCGAGGTCATCGCGACGGCCACCGCCGCGTTCGAGGACTACGACCACACCACCGCGCTGCAGGTCGCGGAGTCGTTCTTCTGGCGCTTCTGCGACGACTACATCGAGCTGGTCAAGGAGCGGGCTTACGGCACGACGGCCGCGTCCGGCTCGGCCCGCGCGGCGCTGGCCACGGCGCTCGCGGTGCAGCTACGGCTGTTCGCGCCGTTCCTGCCGTTCGTGACCGAAGAGGTCTGGTCGTGGTGGCGCTACGGCTCGGTGCACCGGGCGCCCTGGCCGACGGTGCACGAGCTGTCCGGCGACGCGACACCCGACCTGCTGAGACTCACCGGCGAAGCCCTCTCCCAGGTGCGCCGGGCGAAATCGGAGCGCAAGGTGTCGATGCGCACCGAGGTCCCGCTGGCCGAGGTGCTGGGCCCGGCGGCGATGCTGGAGACGTTGTCTCTCGCGACCGACGATCTGCGGGCCGCGGGCCGCATCGGGAAGCTCGACCTCCTACCGGACCGCACGACAGAGCTGGTCGTCGCGTCCGCCTTCTGAATCGCCGAGGGCCCGTCCGTCAGGACGGGCCCTCGTCCATCGCCCACCGCGGACCTGGCAGCGCAGCGGTGTCTGGCGGGAGCAACGGTCGCGGCCACCGCGCACCCGAGCAAGGAAGACCTTAGAACCACCAACCCCGCAGGAAGCGGATGCCCAGCAGGATCGTGATGATGCCCGGGCCGGCGGCCAGCGCGGCGGCCGGGATCCGGTAGACCATCCGGTGGCGGATGAGCTCGGCGCCGTTGCCCACCACGACCACGCCGGCCGCCACCATGAACCACGCCCACCAGCGCGGCTCCGGGTCGAAGGCGTCGAAGCGGATGAACTGGAACGTGATGCCCAGGGCGACCGCGATCGTCGCCAGCATCGCCAGGGTGCGGTGGAACGAGCGGCCCAGCGGGTCCTGCGGACGCCACCAGTAGCTGCCGGCGATCGCCGCCGCCGGCAGTGCGATCAGCAGCGGCCAGAACCGCGGCACGTCGCCGATCATGAGCAGCACGCCGACCGTGAACGCGATCAGGCCGACGTTGCCGAGCGCGTACGCCAGGATCCCGCCGCCGCGGTAGAGCGCCACGAAGCCCGCCGCCGCGATCAACGACGTGGGGATCACCACGAACAGTGACCACCAGCGGAAGTCGTGCGCGGCCTGGGCCAGGATGCTGGCCAGCGCGCAGGCGAGCAACGCGATGCCGCCGCCGGCCAGCCAGGGAGCGGCTCCGCCGCCGCCCCGCCGCACGGTGGAGGTCGAGGACGAGGTCTCCGGGTACGTCGTGGTCACGTCACCAACTGTGCCGACCCGACTCCCCGGACGCCATCCGGCTAGCCCTACCCGACCGGTCAGGAGGACGGGCGTATCAGAAGTCGCCCCCGCCGAAGTCGCCGCCACCGAAGTCGCCGCCACCGAAGTCGCCACCGCCGTCGTAGCCGCCACCGTCGCCGCCGTCTCCCCCGCCGTCACCGCCGTCGTACCCGGTGCCGTCCTGGAAGCCCTCCTGGTAACCGGCGTCGTAGCCGTAGCCCGGGTCGGCGAATGCCGGCGAGAACAGCGCGTCGGCGATCAGCAGGCCACCGACCGCACCGGCGGCGCCGGCCAGCGCCGGCCGCCACCACGGCTGGGAGTACCAGCCCGCCGGCACCGGACGGCCCTGGTAGCGGCCACCCGGGTAGTAGTACGGCGTCGAGTTGCTCGGCTGCGGGCCCGCGGTGAACCGCTCGCCCTGCACGTCGACGGTCCGCTCCTTGGTGAGCGTGCCGACACCCCGGGCCGCGGCGAGCTGCGGCAACTCCGGGCCGGGGTCGATGCCCATCGCCGTGCGGGCCGCCCGGATGTAGGTCAGGCCCTCCAGCGCGGTCTCCCGGGCCAGCTCGTACTGCCGTGTCGAGCGGGCCTGCTCGAGCTGACTGCCCGAGGCCGTGTAGCGCTCACCGGCGTCGGCCAACGCCTGTCGCACCGCCGGCTCGGAGCCGTGCAGGTTCATCACCTGCCCGCCGAGCCGCTCGTACCAGCGCTGGGCGTCGGCCCGGGCATCCGCCAGCTCTCGCTCGCGGCGGCCGGCCACCGCCCGCTGGTAGTAGAAAACCAGCGCGATGACGATCACCAGTAGCGCGATCAACCACAACCAACCCATGACACGACGGTACCCAGCCTTGTCATGTCGTACCTGTCTGCAAGTCTTACCGGATGGACCTTTCGACGGTGGCCGTGGTGGTCCTCTGCTTGGCCATCGGCGCGGCCGGCGGGTGGTTTGCGGCGGTTTCGCGGTCAGCGTCCCGAGTTGCCCGCCTCGAGGCCACCATCGAGTCCACCCGCGAGGGCGAGGGGCGCCTGGAGCAGTCGATGCGGGCGTTGTCCTTCGAGGCGACGGTGCAGTCGCAGGAGGCGGTGGCCCGCGCGGTCGCCCCGCTGCACGAGACGCTGCGCCGCTACGAGCTGCGGGTCGCCGAGCTCGAGCGCGAGCGGGTCGACGCCTACGCCGAGCTGCGCGAGCAGGTCCGGGCCATGTCGACGGTCTCCGGCGAGCTGCGCACCGAGACCAAGCAGCTCGTGGCCGCGCTGCGCGCGCCGCAGGTGCGGGGGCGCTGGGGCGAGCACCAGCTCCGCCGGATCGTCGAGGCGGCCGGCCTGCTGGAGCACTGCGACTTCTCGGAGCAGGTCACCGCCGCGACCGACCACCAGGGCGTCCGGCCTGACCTGGTGGTCCGCCTGCACGGCGGCCGGTCGGTGGTGGTCGACGCCAAGGCGCCGTTCGACGCCTACCTCACCGCCATGGAGGCGCGCGACGAGCGCACCCGCGACCACCACCTCGACGCCCACGCGCGGCAGCTCCGGGCCCACGTCGACGGGCTGGCCGCCAAGTCCTACTGGTCGGCCTTCGCCCAGTCGCCCGAGTTCGTCGTGCTGTTCGTGCCGGCCGACCCGTTCCTCGACGTGGCCCTGCAGCGCGACGCCACGCTGCTCGAGCACGCGTTCGCCCGCAACATCGTGCTGGCCACCCCGGCGACGCTGGTCGCGCTGCTACGCACGATCGCTTACTCGTGGCGGCAGGAGGCGCTGGCCCGCAACGCGGTGTCGGTGCACGAGCTGGCCCGCGAGCTCTACGGACGGCTGGCCACGCTCGGCGACCACGTCGGCAAGCTGGGCTCGGCGCTGGGCACGGCGGTCACCTCCTACAACCGGGCGGTCGGGTCGCTGGAGGCCCGCGTGCTGGTCAGCGCCCGCAAGCTGGCCGACCTCGGCGTCTCCGGCGACGACCTGGTGGCGCCGGCGCAGGTCGAGAGCACGCCGCGCCAGCTCCAGGCGCCCGAGCTGCAGGCGCAGGAGCTCGGCTGAGCGGGAACCCGGCCACCGCTGGCGCGCGTCCCATCCCAATGACACACTTCGACGTCATGCGCAGGATCACAGTGCCGCTGGTCGCAGTGCTGGTCGTCGCGCTCGCCGGTTGCTCGGCGAGCCGCGAGGGCGGCGGGCCGGCGCCCTCTCCCGCGAGCCCTTCCGCACCGGTCTCGACCCCGTCCGTCGCCCCGCCGGCCGGGCCGAGCCCGTCGCTGTCGATCGCGCCGCCGCCGCCGACCGGGCGCGTCCCGTCGCCCCGGCCGGCCAGCCCGCGCCCGTCGGGCGCCAAGTCGCCGCGAGTGGTCAACGTCACCGGCACCGTCACCGCGGGCGTCGAGCCCGGCTGCCTCCTGCTCGACGGCTACCTCCTGGTCAACGCCCCGACGAGCCTGGTCTACGAGGGCGTCCGGGTGAAGGCGACGCTCGAGGTGCGCACCGACCTGGTCACCACCTGCATGCAGGGCACACCGGCGATGATCACCTCGGCCCAGCGGCTTTGACGTTACGACTGCAATGTAAACTCGGCGCATGACGCTGCTGCGCACCGCCATGGCGTACGAGCGGGGAGTCTGGGTCAGCCTGTTCCGCTGGGTGTTCCGGCGGCCCGACCCGGCCGGCCCCGGCACGCCGTTCGGCTACAGCGCGACGATGATGCCCGTACTCCTGGCGTTCCTGGGTGTCTCGATCGTGGAGATCCCGATCCTGCACTTCCTGCTGCCCTGGCAGACCGTGCGGATCATCGTCTTCGTGATCAGCGTCTGGGGCCTGCTCTGGATGGTCGGCCTGCTCGGCGCCGTCCGGGTGCATCCGCACCTCGTCACCGCCGACGGCCTGCGGGTGCGGCACAGCTTCACCGTCGACGCGTTCGTACCCTGGTCGGCGGTCGCGCAGATCCGCACCCGCAACCGGCCGCTGGAGTCCAGCAAGGGCCTGCAGTTCGAGGAGACGGACCGCGGGCTGATCGGCAAGGTCGTGGTGCTGGGGCAGACCAACGTCGAGGTGGTGCTGCGCGCCCCGGTCGACGTCGGCCTGAAGCGCGGGCCGGTCAGCGAGGTGCACTTCTGGGCCGACGACCCCCGCGAGCTGGTCGCGCGGGCCGACCTGGTGTCAGTCGGTTGAGGCCTTCGCCGCGGCGGCCGCCTTCATGTCGCGCTTGAGCTCCTGCGGCAGCGAGAACGCCAGCCGCTCGTCGACGGTGGTCACCTCGGAGACGTCGGCGAAGCCGCGCGCGACCAGGTGGTCGAGAAGCTGGTCGACCAGGTCCTCCGGCACGCTGGCGCCCGAGGTGACGCCGACCGTGGTGGCACCGGCGAGCCAGGCGTCGTCGATCTCGCTGGCGTAGTCGACCAGGTAGGCCGACCGCGCACCGGCGTCGAGGGCGACCTCGACCAGCCGGACCGAGTTGGACGAGTTGGTCGAGCCGACGACGATCACCACGTCGCAGTCGGGCGCGATCTGCTTGACCACCTGCTGCCTGTTTTGGGTGGCGTAGCAGATGTCGTCGCTCGGCGGCGACTGCAGCAGCGGCAGTCGCGCCCTGAGCCGGTCGACCGTCTCCAGCGTCTCGTCGACAGAGAGCGTGGTCTGCGACAGCCAGACGACCTTGGCGGGGTCGCGCACCGTCACCTTGTCGACACCCTCGGGGCCGTCGACGAGCTGGATGTGCGCGGGCGCCTCGCCGGCGGTGCCGATGACCTCTTCGTGGCCCTCGTGCCCGATCAGCAGGATGTCGTAGTCGTCGGCCGCGAACCGCTTGGCCTCCTGGTGGACCTTGGTCACCAGCGGGCAGGTCGCGTCGATCGCCTTGAGGTTGCGGGCCTTGGCCTGCTCGTGGACCTCGGGCGCGACGCCGTGGGCCGAGAAGACCACGGTGGCGCCCTCGGGCACCTCCTCGTTCTCCTCGACGAAGATCGCGCCGCGGCGCTCGAGCGTGGCCACCACGTGCTTGTTGTGCACGATCTGCTTGCGCACGTAGATGGGGGCACCGTAGAGGTTGAGCGCCTCCTCCACGGTCAGCACGGCGCGGTCGACGCCGGCGCAGTAGCCACGCGGGTTGGCCAGGAGCACACGCTTACGGGCGGGTTCCTCGATCACCAGCCAATCGTACGTGCCGCGCCCGACGCCGGCAGAATGCCGGCCGCTGCCACCCCTCGACCATGCCCCCGCCGTAGGGTGGTGCGGTGACCACGCCCGAGCCCAACGGCATCCCGAAGAGCACCGCGGATGAGCCGTGGCCGGTGCGGGTGGTGAGCCAGAAGATCAGTGGCTGGATCGCCAAGCTGGGCTGGGTCTGGGTGGACGGCCAGGTCGCCCAGATCAGCCGCCGGCCGGGTGCGAGCACCGTCTTCCTCACCCTGCGTGACCCCTCGGCCGATCTCAGCCTCACGGTCACCACCAACCGCGACGTGCTCGACCTGGGTGCGCCCAACCTGGAGGAAGGGGCCCGGGTCACGCTGCACGCCAAGCCCGACTTCTTCCCCGCGCGGGGCACGCTGAGCCTGCGCGCCGACGAGATCCGCCAGGTCGGGCTCGGTGAGCTGCTGGCCCGGCTCGAACGCCTCAAGAAGCTGCTCGCCGCGGAGGGCCTGTTCGACCACCGGCGCAAGCGCCGCCCGCCGTTCCTGCCGAGGCGGATCGGCCTGATCACCGGGCGCGCCTCGGCCGCCGAGCGCGACGTGCTGACCAACGCCCGGCGGCGCTGGCCGGCGGTCGAGTTCCGGGTGGTCAACGTCGCCGTGCAGGGCCCGACCGCGGTGCCGCAGATCGTCGACGCGCTCAAGGTGCTCGACGCCGACGAGACGATCGACGTGATCGTGATCGCCCGCGGCGGCGGTGGGGTGGAGGACCTGCTGCCGTTCTCCGACGAGACCCTCTGCCGCGCGGTGTTCGCCTGCCGCACGCCGGTGGTCAGCGCGATCGGCCACGAGACCGACGCGCCGCTGCTCGACTACGTCGCCGACGTGCGGGCCTCCACGCCGACCGACGCCGCCAAGCGGATCGTCCCCGACCTCGGCGAGGAGGTGCGGGTCATCCAGACGGCCCGGCAGCGGCTCGACCGGGCGGTGCTCGGCATGATCGACCGCGAGCAGCACCGCCTCGACGCGATCCGGTCGCGCCCGGTGCTGGCCCGCCCGGGCGTGATGATCGAGGCCCGGGCCGTCGACGTCACGGCCCTGCGCGACCGGGCGGCCCGCAGTCTGGACCACCGGATCCGGGCGGCGGGCGACGAGTTGCGGCACACGGTGGCCCGGTTGCGCGCGCTCTCCCCCGCCGCGACCCTCGACCGCGGCTACGCCATCGTCCAGGGCCGGTCCGGCCACGTCGTACGCTCGGCCACCGAGGTGACCAAGGGCGACGTGCTGCGCGTACGGCTGGCCGCGGGTGAACTCTCGACCACAGTGGACGAGGCGACCATCGAGGAGAACCGGTGACCGAGCAGCAGAACCTGAGCTACGAGCAGGCCCGCGCCGAGCTGGCGTCGGTGGTCGAGAAGCTCGAGGCGGGCGGCATCTCGCTGGAGGAGTCGCTGGCCCTGTGGGAGCGCGGCGAACGCCTGGCCGACATCTGCCAACACTGGCTCGACGGCGCCCGCGAACGCCTCGACGCCGCCCGCCAACAGGCCGGCGCCGAGGCGTAGCTCATGTCGTCCTGCTAAGTCCGGCCGTCGCCGTCCGGTTCAGTTCTTCTTGATCTGGTCCGCCGGGGGCGCCTTCGGCTGCTCGACCTTGTCGAAGTCGGAGAAGGTGATCGTCGCCTTCTGCGCCTTGGCCTTGCCCGCGGCGGGGATCTCCATGACCAGCGAGCTGAGCCGCTCCTCGCCGTCGAGCGTGACGGTGATCGGGATCGACTTCGCCTTGTCGCCGAGGGCCTTGAGCGTCTCCTCGTCGGTGACGTCGAGGTCGCTGTTGACGGTCAGGTCGACCGTACCGGTGAAGGTGTTGGGTGCCGTCTCCTTCAGACCGGTCATGCCCTTGACCATGCTGGCGCCCATCGCCTGGGCGCCCGCCCGGGCCAGGGAGCCGAACTCGCTCTCGGCCTGCTCCTTGCTGACGTGCTGCCAGCCACCGAGACCTTCGGCGAAGCCCTGCATCACGGGGTCGTCGCCGGGGTCGATGCCCAGGTCGATCTTCATGTACATGTCCTTCTCGCCGATGGAGACGAGATCGACCGTGAACTCCTGACCCTCGGCGGCCGCGGTCATCTTGAGCTGCATGCTCTTCGACGGCGCGTGCTGGACGCCCTCGGCCTTCATGCCGGCCGCGTCGATCGTGAACTTGAAGCTGCTCTGGTCCATCTTGCGAGCGGCGGCGTCGATCCGCGTGGCCGGGTCGGCGGGCGCGGAGGTGGTCGCGGCGGCCGGGCTGCCACCGCCCGCCTCGGTGGCCTGACCGCAACCGGCCAGCGCGATCAGGGCGACGGCCGAAAGGGCAGCCAGTTTGGGGGTACGCAAGGGGAACTCCAAGGAAGTCTGCGAAAGAAGGCCGTAGCTTAGCGGGACCCACGAGGCGCCGCCGCCCCGCGAGTCACTCCTCGCCGGGGAGTTCCGGCATCTGCAGAACGTCCTTCGCGGGCGGCTTGCCGACCCGGCCGACCGTGCCGAAGTCGCGGTACACCTGTGTCACCTTCTTGGCCGTCTTCCCGTCGGCGGACGGCACCCCGACGGCGAGCCCGGCGAACCGGCCGCGCTCGTCGAGCGTGACCGTGATCGTGCCGGTAGCCGCCCACGCTGTGGTCTTCGGCGGATCGGCGAGCACGACCTGGACGACGTCGGCGGCGAAGAGCATGACGTCACGACACACCGGCTCGGGCACTTCGCCGGTGAACGTGCCGGGCGCGCTCTCGGTGAGGCCGGTGGAAGCGGCGACCAGACGGGCGGCGACCTCGTCGGGCATCGGCTGCGTTGCCCCCGGCGGCAGCTTGATCCATTTTGTCCTGGCGCCGGGTACGTTGCCGCCGATGACACCGGTCACCCACCGGTCACGACCGATCTGGATCGTGCCGCCGGGCGCGCCGGTCGGGGTGACCCGGAAGCTGCCGCTCGGACCGTGCACCTGCCAGACGCTGCGGTCGTCCCCGTCGGTCTGGTCGATCCGGTAGCCGGTCTTCGCGAGGTCCCGCGCCGCGATGGCCAGTTGGGTCCGCGGGTCGACCGGTGCCTGCGTCGTGGTCGCACTCGGCGGCGACGCGGTCGGGCCCGGCGGCGTCGTGGTCGGGGCGGCGACCGACGCCCCGGACCCGCCGGTGCAGGCGGCCAAGGCGAACGGCAGGGCGGCGAGCAGCAGCATCCCTCGGCGCCGCCGGCGGTCACGCCGGACCGGCGGAATAGGCCGCCGCGCGGGCCCTCGGGACGTTCGCCACCCTCGCGGCGCGGGCGGGGCGGCCGCTCGGGACGCCCGCCCCATCCCCAGCGCCGACGCCGCGGACCCACGGGACACCCGCCCCGCACCCAGCGCGGACGCCGGCCGCACGCGCAGCGCGGGCGCGCTGCGTCGGCCCAGGCCGGCGCCTCCCGCCGTTCCGGTCGGCCAATGCGGTGGCTGCCGGTCCACGGAAGCCGCGGGTCGGCGGCGAAGCAAGATCACAGCGACAGCCGCCGCGAACGCGGCGGCCCGGGTGGCGAGCGGCACGGGAAAGCTCCTGGGATCGACGTGACCCGGGAGCGTACTAACCTAGATCAATTGAGGGAGCCGGCCAGCGTACGCAGGTCCGCGGCGCCCGCGCCGCCTACCACGATGATCATGTGGTCCGGGTTGAGCTTGACCAGCGCGCGCTCGCCCGGCCGGGTCGAGTACGACTGCCAGGTGGCGCCCTTGATGTCGGTCTTGTCCAGCGGCCGCGCGTCACCGGTCAGCTCAGTCGGGATGACCTTGGTCGGGTCCGCGTCGGTCTGCAGCACCTGCACGCCCTTGCCGTCGGGGGTGACCAGCCCGAACCGCAGTGCCTTGCCGCCCTCGACGTTCTGCCAGCGGGCGCTGACCGTCGTCCAGTCGTCCGGCAGGCCGGTCGGCACCAGCACCGGGAACGCGTTGGCGTGGCGGGCGTCGTCGATCGCCGCCGTCGTGTCGACCGCGATCGGGTCGCCGCCGTCCAGGAACACCCGGTAGGCGCCGAAGGCCAGCAGGATCGGGACCAGCAGCACCAGCATGGAGATCACCATGTCGCGCGGGCGGCGTTCGCTGCGCCGTACCGACTCGACGATCTCCTGGGTGCCCTGCTCTTCCACGAGGGTAATTGTGCCGACCGGCCGTCCGGGCGGCCACACCGGGCCGAAACCGTGACCCGAACGGCCTCCCGGGCGGCCGGTCGTGCCAGGATCACTGGTAACGACCGAAACTCACGCTGCAGCGTCGCGACGCGAGGAGGCCGCCCGATGAGCGCCCGGATCCCCCAAGATCTTGACCGTAACCTGGCCCTGGACCTGGTCCGGGTCACCGAGGCGGCGGCGATGGCCGCCGGCCGCTGGGTCGGCCTCGGCGACAAGGAGGGCGGCGACGGTGCCGCCGTCGACGCCATGCGCAAACTGATCAACTCGATCCAGATGCGCGGCGTCGTGGTGATCGGTGAGGGCGAGAAGGACAACGCCCCGATGCTCTACAACGGCGAGGCGGTCGGCGACGGCACCGGGCCGGAGGTCGACGTCGCGGTCGACCCGATCGACGGCACCACGCTGATGAGCAAGGGCATGCCCAACGCCCTGGCCGTGCTCGCGGTGGCGGAGCGGGGTGCGATGTTCGACCCGAGCGCCGTCTTCTACATGGAGAAGCTCGCGGTCGGCCCGGACTGCGCCGACGTGATCGACATCAACGCCGGCGCCACCGAGAACCTGCGCCGGATCGCCAGGGTCAAGAAGTCGAGTGTGGCCGACGTCACGGTCTGCATCCTCGACCGCCCGCGCCACGAGCGGTTGATCGAGGAGGTCCGGCACGCGGGCGCCCGGATCCGGTTCATCTCCGACGGCGACATCGCGGGCGCGATCTACGCGGCCCGCGACACGTCGGAGGTCGACGTGCTGATGGGCATCGGCGGCACGCCGGAGGGCATCACCGCGGCCTGCGCGCTGAAGTGCATGGGCGGCGCGATGCAGGCGAAGCTCTGGCCGCGCGACGACGCGGAGCGGGAGAAGGCGCTGGCCGGCGGCCACGACCTCGACCGGGTCCTGCACACCGACGACCTCGTGGCGGGCGACAACGCGTTCTTCGTCGCGACCGGCGTCACCAGCGGCGACCTGCTGCGCGGCGTGCACTACCGGGCGGGCGGCGCCTACACGCAGTCGATCGTGATGCGCTCCAAGAGCGGCACGATCCGGATCATCGATTCCTATCACAAGCTGGAGAAGCTGGCCCTCTATTCGTCGGTCGACTTCGACGGCCGCCCGATCGCGGAGCAGGACACCCCGTAGCTCAGCCGTTGTCGGAGGAGTGACCCGGGAAGAGGTGCGCCGCCGGGTCGATCACGACAGCGGCGTTGTTGACGGCGGTGGCGGCCTCGCCGAAGCCCGTGGCGATCAGGCGGACCTTGCCCGGGTATTCGGTGATGTCGCCCGCCGCGAAGACGCGCGGCAGGTTGGTCGCCATCGTGCTGTCGACCTTGACGTGCCGGCGGTCCAGGTCGAGGCCCCAGTCGGCCAGCGGGCCCAGATCGGCGGTGAAGCCCAGGGCCGCCACCACCGTGTCGACCGGGATCGTCTCGGTCTCGCCGCCCTTGACCGCGATGTCGGCGTGGGTGATCGCGTCCTCACCGTGGATCTTGGCCACCTCGGCGTTGACGACGATCCGGACGCTCAGGTCCTGCACCCGGGCCACCGTGGCGGCGTGGGCGCGGAACCGGTCGCGGCGGTGCACCAGCGTGACCGACTTGGCCAGCGGCTCCAGGGCCAGCGCCCAGTCGAACGCCGAGTCACCACCGCCGACGATGAGCACGTCCTGGCCCGCCAGGTCGGCCAGGTGCGGCACGAAGAAGACCAGGCCGGTGCCGGCGAAGGTCTCGGCGGCCGGCAGCGGGCGCGGCTTGAAGCTGCCCATGCCCCCGGTGATGAGCACCGCGCCGCAGCGCAACCGCTCGCCCGTCGACAGGGTCAACACCGGCTGGCCGTCCGCGTACGACAGTTGGTCTGCCCTGGTGTCGAGGATGTATTCGGGCCGAAACGGCGCCGCCTGCTCGACCAGGTTGGCGACCAGTTCGCGGCCCTTGATGGCGGGGAACCCGCCGACGTCGTAGATCTGTTTCTCCGGATACATGGCGGTGACCTGGCCGCCCGGCTCGGGCAGGTTGTCGATCAGCGCGACCGACAGCCCGCGGAAGCCGGCGTAGTAGGCGGCGAACAACCCCGACGGACCCGCCCCGATGATCGCGACGTCGATTTCCCGCATGGCCCACCATTGCCCTTCCGGCGACCCGATGTCGACATCGACGGTAGGCACAGCGATGGGGCACCGGCAAGGACTGCCGCCGTGTCGTGGCTATCGGCGGAACAGAACGGCCGCGACCGCGCCGCCGAGGAAGCCGAAGAGGTGGCCCTGCCACGAGACGTAGGGGTCCGACGGCAGGATCCCGAAGAGTTGCCACCAGTAGAGGAGCCCGACCAACACCACGACGCCGAGGTTCCACCACGTGCGTTCCACGATCCCCCGGGCCAACAGCAGGCCGAAGTAACCGAAAATCACCCCACTGGCCCCGACCACCACGGTACGGGGGTCGCCGACGATCCATACGCCGAGGCCGCCGACCAGCATGATGAACGCCGTCGACCAGATGAACCGGCGCGAACCGGCGGCCAGCACGAACGTGCCGAGCAGGATCAGCGGGACGCTGTTGCCGTAGAGGTGCGCGAAGTCGGCGTGCAGCAGGGGTGAGAAGACGATGCCGTCGAGGCCGTACACGCTGCGCGGGATGATCCCGCCGCGCGGGTCGAGCCCCAGGCCCAGCCAGTAGTCGAGAGCCTCGATCACGAACAGCACCGGGATCGCGGCACACATCGCGACGAAGGCCCGACCGACGGCCGCGTAGAACGGCTCACTGCCGAAGCGCAGTCGGTCGGGCCCGGTCGTCCAGTCGTCGGACACGCACAAGGGTTATCAGGCGAGCAGCCCTCACGCCAAACGCGACCTCAGCACCGCCAGGCCGACCGCGATGCCGGGCGCGAATGTGGACACCTGGCCGTACACGCCGGGGAAGTTCTTGCGGGCGCAGCCGTAGCCCCAGCTCACGATGCCCACCTGCAGCCAGGAACCGGTCGCGTCGAGGCGCACCAGCGGGCCGCCCGAGTCGCCCTGACACGAGTCCTTGCCCGTACGACCCGCGCAGATCATGTCGGATCCGACGATCTCCATCCCGATCTTGCCGTACTTGCGGTCGCAGGACGAGTCGGAGACGAAGTCGACCTCGACGGAGCGCAGGTAGCGCTGCTGCGTGCGGGAACCCTCCTTGGTGGAACCCCAGCCCAGGACCGTGAACCGACCCTCGTCGTACGCGGTGTCCGCGGCGAGGCTCAGCGTCGGCAGGTCGAGCGGCTGGTCGAGGGCGATCAGCGCCCAGTCGTCGCCGCGGGTGGCGTCGGCGTAGCCGGGTGCCCGGTAGACCTCGGTGGAGCGCACCGTCTTCGCCCGGGACGACTGCAGGTCGACGGAGCCAGCGGTGATCCGCATCGAGGTGTCCGGTCCGCTGCGCTTGACGCAGTGGCCGGCGGTGAGCACGACCTGCGGCGCGACGAGGGAGCCGCCACAGCCGACCGACAGGCGGACGGCCCAGGGGAAGACGCCTTCGTCGACCCGGCTGCCGCCGACGATGCGCTCGTGGCCGCCGTCGTCCGTGGCCTGCGCGGGTCCGGCCACCAGACCCACCACCGCCGTCATGACCAGGACCGTCAGTGCGCTGTAAAAGCGAAACCCTCGCATGATTGAGACCCTAGAGGCCGCAAAAGCCGCAGAGGGTACGAACGCGAGTGTTCGTACCCTCTGCCTCACGTTTCAGGTCAGTACCAGCCCTCTTCCTGGGACTGGGCCCATGCACCGCAGGGGTTGTCGTAGCGGCCCTTGATGTAGCCGAGGCCCCACTTGATCTGGGTCGCCGCCCCGGTCTCCCAGTCAGCGCCCACGCTCGCCATCTTGCTGCCGGGCACGGCCTGCGGGATGCCGTGCGCGCCGGACGAGGAGTTGTGCGCCTTCGGGTTCCAGCCGCTTTCCTTGGTCCAGAGCTTGTCGAGACAGGGCATCTGATCGATCTTGAAGCCCTGCTCCAGCAGGATGGCGCAGCCGATCTTGCGGTTGCCGCTGTACTCGTTGCACGACGTCGGGATGGGCCCGTCGTACGGCTTGGCCGGCGGCGGGTCGTCGGCCTTCTCCCGCTTCTTGCGGCTGGCCTCCTCCGCACGCTTGGCCCGCTCGGCGGCCGCCTTCGCCGCGGCCTGGGCCCGCTGCGTCGCGATCGCCTCGGCCTCCCGGCGCTGGGCCATCATCGACTCGTGGTCGAGGTGGTGGGCCTTGAGCAGCGAGTTCTCGGCCTGCTGGGCCTGCGCGGCGAACTGCGCGTCGATCCCCTGCTCCTGGACCCTGTTGTCCTGACCCAGGTAGTAGCCGCCGCCCACCCCCACCGCGAGGATGCCGACCGCCAACGCCCGGACCCCGAACCGGCTCCACAGCCGAGTCACGAAGTCGTTCCTCTCGTCGGTGGCAAGGACCCAGACACCATTGCGCACAGTGAGTCCAGAGGGAATTGAGGAGGCCATTGTGTGACCTGGGTCACGGGGTAAAGGTGGGTAAGTTCGGGCAAAGCGCTGCGCGGCCAAAAAGTTTCCGTAATCCTGTCGATCCGCGGCCCGCCTGGACGACGCGTGGGTACGAAGGCAGTCGAGTTCAGGAGGAAGAACGATGAAGGTCAGCACCGGCGCGAGCATGTCCATCGACGGTTACGTCTCCGGCCCCGGCGAGTCCGGCTTCGAGCACCTCTTCGCGTGGTACGGCAACGGCGACGTCGAGATGCCGACCGGCAACCCCGAGATGACGTTCCGCCTGACCCGCGCGAGCTACGAGCACCAGAAGGCCTGGCTCGGCGAGCTGGGCGCCCTGGTCGTCGGTCGCAAGCTGTTCGACATGACGAACGGGTGGGGCGGCAAGCACCCGCTGGAGGTGCCGACGGTCGTCCTCACCCACAACCCGCCCACCGGGTACGAGGACAGCGAATGGTTCGAGTTCGTGAGCGACGGCATCGAGAGCGCGATCGCCCGGGCGGGTGAGCTCGCCGGCGGCAAGGGCGTCGGGCTCAACTCCGGCACCATCGCGAGCCAGGCGCTGAACGCCGGGCTGCTGGACGAGGTCTGGGTCGACCTGGTGCCGGTGCTCCTCGGCGGCGGCACGCCGTTCTTCAGCGGGCTCGGCGTGGCGCCGGTCGAGCTGGAGGGTCCCCTGCAGACCATCCAGGGCGACCGGGTCACCCACCTGCGCTACCGCGTCAAGAAGTAGCGGCGGCGAGGGAGCCCGCGCACGGGCCCCCTCCGCGCGCTAGTTGGGGATGTCCTCCAGCAGGTCGGTGACCACCTCGGCGATCGCGGACCGCTCGGAGCGGGTCAGGGTGACGTGCGCGAACAGCGGGTGGCCCTTGAGCGCCTCGATGACCGCCGTGACGCCGTCGTGCCGGCCGACCCGGAGGTTGTCGCGCTGGGCCACGTCGTGGGTGAGCACCACTCGCGAGCCCTGGCCGATCCGGGACAGCACGGTGAGCAGCACCCCGCGCTCGAGCGACTGCGCCTCGTCGACGATGACGAACGCGTCGTGCAGGCTCCGACCGCGGATGTGGGTCAGCGGCAGCACCTCGAGCATGCCGCGGGAGAGCACCTCTTCCCGGACGTTCTCGTGGACCACCGCGCCGAGCGTGTCGAAGACGGCCTGGGCCCAGGGCGACATCTTCTCGGACTCGGAGCCCGGCAGGTAGCCGAGCTCCTGGCCGCCGACCGCGTAGAGCGGGCGGAACACGATCACCTTCTTGTGCCGGCCGCGCTCCATCACGGCCTCGAGCCCCGCGCACAGCGCCAGTGCCGACTTGCCCGTGCCGGCCCGCCCGCCCAGCGAGACGATGCCGATCGACTCGTCGAGCAGCAGGTCCAGGGCGATCCGCTGCTCGGCCGAGCGGCCACGCAGGCCGAACGCCTCCCGGTCGCCGCGGACCAGCCGGACCACCTTGTCGGGCAGCACCCGGGCGAGCGCCGAGCCGCGCGACGAGTGCAGCACCAGGCCGGTGTGGCAGGGCAGCTCGGCCGCCCCGTCCAGGGCCAGGTCGGCACCGCCGTACAACTCGTTGATCTCGTCGTCCGCCACCTCGATCTCGGCCATGCCCGTCCACGTGGGGTCGCTGGCCTGCCCGTGGCGATATTCGTCGGCCAGCAGGCCGACCGCGGCCGCCTTGACCCGCAGGGGCATGTCCTTGCTGACCAGCGTGACCGGCCGCCCCTCACCGGCGAGGTTGAGGGCCACCGACAGGATCCGCGCGTCGTTGGACTCGTTGCGGAAGCCCGGCGGCAGCACGCCGTCGTCGGAGTGGTTGAGCTCGACGCGCAGCGTGCCGCCGAGGTCGTTGATGGGCACCGGCTGGTCGAGCCGCCCGTGCTTGATCCGCAACTCGTCGAGCATGCGCAGCGACTGCCGCGCGAACCAGCCGAGCTCGGGATGGTGGCGCTTGCCCTCCAGTTCGGTGATCACCACCAGCGGGAGCACGACCTCGTGCTCGTCGAAGCGGCGGAAGGCCGCGGGGTCGGACAGCAGGACCGAGGTGTCCAGGACGAAGACGGGCCTGCCTGGCCCGTCCTCCTTCGCCGCGGCCTTGCGCGCGCGAGTGGCGCGGCCGGTCGCGGGGGTGTCCTGGGTGGCCCGGGAAGTGGTGCGCTGAGTCGTCACAGGCCTGCTCCGGCGAGCGTGCACCCGGACCGCCCGCGTGTTCCGCCTCGTCCGGTGCCCGGGAGCACGGGGTCGGATGCGGGCCCCGTGGCGATGTCGTCGCAGGTCCGGGCCGGCCGGCTGGCGTGGGATGACCCCTCGCCATGGCTAGACGCTAACTGGCGTCGGCCGTCCTGGGGAAGTACACGCCGAACTAAGCAGCCTTCGTTTACCGGGATTTCGCATAGGGGTTGGCCGACCCGGCGGGCGCTCGCCGGGCCGGCCACCGGCAACGACGCGCGCCCCTCACGCGTCGTGGCCGTGGGGATCAGGCCACCGGACTGGCCCGATCCCGGGTGCGCGAACCGTCGGTCACCGAACGGTCCGCGCTCGTGGGTTACCACTCACGCCGCGGGTTGACCCGCGATCACGCGGGCCCCTACGGCGTGCCGTCCGCCGTCGGTTGTGGTCCCCACGAAGGAGGCGCTGAGATAGGTGGTTCCCGAACCGATCAAGGTGGTCGGCACGTCCGATGCGGACCGTTGCCGCGGTTCCGTCCGGGCCGTGACGGCCACCTTCTGCACCTCCCGGCGCCGGCGGTTCCACGCGCCCCGGTCGCCGTCGTAGTAGCCGTGTCGGTAGCCGGTGCGGTAGTTGAAGCCACCGTGCAACCGGCCCATCGCGTAGCTGGACGAGCCCAGCAGCAGCACGAGGAAGATCGCGAAGTACAGCGTCATCGGTCCGTGCTGCCCCTCACGGCTCGTCCGGGTAGCGCGGCGCGCGGTCGATCCGGGGCTGGCCGGCCAGCAGGTGGTCGATGTCGTCGACGCCGACCTCCTCGAGGAGCTCGACGGCGACCCGGCAGTCGTCGATGACGACCTCGGCCACCGAGCTGCGGCGCACCTCGGCGCCGGTGTCATAGACCCGGATCCGCAGGTCGGCGCAGCCGAGGTGGATCCGCCACGCGTCCCACTCGGCGGTGTCGGCGACCCGCAGCGACACGTACCGGCAGCCGCGGGCGAGGTAGAGCCGCCACGGCGCCGCGATGCCGGCGGCAACGCCGGCCGCGATCAGCTCGAACGCCTCCTCGCGGGTGGCCAGCCCGGTCACCGCTCGAATCCTTGTGCTGTCACGTCGAAGTGACGCCCATTCGCACGTTCTGTCTCGTTCACGTGACACACCGTAAGGCGTATCGCGTGCGTGACAGCATCGGCTTTTCGGGCGATTAGCACGGAACCTGCGGCGCCCTACTCTGACCACGTGACGCCCGACGAAAAGCCTGCTCGATCGTTTACCGGCGCCCGGTCGGAGCCGTCACGCACGCGATACACCTCCGGCGCATTCGGCGGGAAGATCGAGAACTGGCCGTACCGTCACCCGGTGCCGGACACCTCCCCGGGACGCAAGATCGCGTTCGCCGCATTCGTCCGTAAGGCGCTCGAGGACGCCCGCACCACGCGCGCCTGGAGCGGGTCCGAAGTGTCCCGTCGCACGGGCGTCTCCCGTCAGACCGTCAACCGTTGGGTCCGGGCCGACTGGTCCAGCGACCCCGAGGCGGAGCGGGTGGTCGCGTTCTGCACGGGTCTCGGCCTCAACCCGTCGGTCGCCTTCGGCGTGCTCGGCTGGGACACCGGCGGCGCCGGGCGGCCCGCGCCGGCCGCTCCGCCGATGGATCCGGACGTCGAGGCGCTGCTGCGCCGGCTGGTCGATCCGAACGTCTCGGACGCGGAGAAGTTCCACATCCGCGAGACCATTCGCTATCTGGCGTACCGCCCGTTGTTGCCGTCCGATCGCCCGCAGAAGCGCGGTAGGGCCGTCTAGTTCGGCAAATGGCGAAAGAAGCTGCAACTCAAGTAGCGAATGGCACGATCTTTACCCCTGTCGCGCAGTAACCTGCGCCCTTGTACTGCTCGGGCTCGGGTCGGGTGGCTAGCACCGGAGGTCAGCCAAAGCCCTGCGGGACAAGGAGGAGGGGTCTATCGATGGCCCTGAAATGGGGGTCGGTCGTCGTCGCCGTGATCTCGGCGACGATGTTCGCGAGCGCCAACATCATTGTCGGACTGCTGGACGAGAACGAACTTCCCGTCGCCTTCAACCTGGTGACTGTCGCGGCCACGTCGGTGGGGGTCATCCTGGCCGTGCTGGCCGAGCTCTACAACCGCGTCAACGTGCGGCTCAACGCCCTCGCCGAGTTCGTGGCGGCCCGTCTCAACGAGGTCGACGCGCACACGGGTGACCGGAACGCCGGATTCGTGGAGGGCTACCTGCTGAGCCACGGCGAGCAGGCGACCGGCGCCATCGTCCCGTTCGGCAGCCGGCCGGCGCGCCGCACGGGGTTGATCGACGACTGAGGGGTTCGACAACTACAAACGATCTACTGTCAACCGGTTGAACCGTCGGCTCCGAGGCCGACCCGCACCCGGTAGGCTTTGTGCTGTGCGGGGGTCAGATCAGGGCCACGGGCGCGATGACCGCCCGCTGAGTGCGCAGAGCGCGTGGCGGGCGACCGCCGACAGGGCCGACGAGTGTGTGCTCTTCTTCGACTTCGACGGCACCTTGGCGCCAGTGGAAGACGATCCGACGGCGGTGCGCCCGGTGCCCCGGGCGCTCGCCGCGATCTCGGCGCTCGCCGCCGTGGTCCGCCGGGTCGCGATCGTCTCGGCCCGCCCGGTCGACTTCCTCCGCGACCGCTTCCACGGGGCGGCCGACGTGGACCTCTACGGTCTCTACGGCCTGGAACACAGCCACGGCGCCGGCCCGACGGTCACGGAGCCCGCCGCGCTGCCGTGGGTGCCCGCGATGGCCGACCTGGCCGAGCGGGCGCGGGCGGAGCTGCCGCCCGAGATCCTGATCGAATACAAACGACTCTCGGTGGCGCTGCACTACCGCACCGCCCCGGAACTGGCGGGCGAGGTCTCCCGCTGGGGCAGCGCCGAGGCGGAGCGGCTCGGCCTCAAGGTGCAGACCGGCCGGATGGTGCTCGAGCTCAAGCCACCGGTCGACCGCGACAAGGGCCTGGTGATCGGCGAGGCGGTGGCCTCGGCCGGCTGCGCCTGGTACTTCGGCGACGACGTCTCGGACCTCAAGGCCTTCGCCGCCCTGCGCGACCGCGAGCAGCGCGACCCGTCGTTCTTCGGCGTCTGCGTCGCGGTGGCCAACCCCGAGACCGGCCAGGCTGTCGCCGGCGCCGCGGACCTGACGTTCGAGTCTCCCGAGGCGCTCGGCGACTTCCTCGACGAGGCCGTCGCGGCCCTGCGCTAGCCCGCAGGCCGCTCGAATCGCGGGCCCGCAGGCCGCTCAGGCCGCAGGCCGCTCAGGCCGCAGGCCGCTCAGGCCGCAGGCCGCTCAGGCCGCAGGCCGCTCAGGCCGCAGGGCGCAGGCCGCTCAGGCCGCCCAGCGGGCGCAGGCCGTGTTCAGCAGGCTCGTGTAAGCGCGCAGGTCCGGCTGTCCTGGGCGCCAGCGGTCGATCTCGTCGGCCACCTTGTCGAGGTCGGCCACGAGCTTCGGGTCCTTCGCCTCCTTCGCGCGTTCGCGGATGAAGCCCGACCACTTCTTGCCAATCATCGCCTTGTCGCCCTGCGCCGCGTTGTCGTAGGACCGTGAGTAGTCGTTGGTAGCCGTACGGACCCGGCCGCAGACGTTGCGGTCCTGCGGCGGCGTCATCTCGGTGCCGGGCACGCTGGTCGCCGTCGGCCCCGTCGCGGCGGTCGGCTCGGTCGCCGGCCCCGTCGTCGGCGCGGCGGGCGCGCTGGTGCCGCCCGGCCGGGGTGCGGCTTGGCGATCCACCGTGGACGTGCAGCCGAGGGCGAGCGCCCCGGCCGCGATCACGAGCCCGACCTGGAGCACACCGCGCAGCCTCATGTCCACAGAGTCTGCCGCGCCGCATCGACGGCCGCCACCCGCGAAGATCAGCTTTCCGGGCGGCGGAAGGCGCCCCACCACTCGTTGGCCGCCAGCTCGCGGGCCGCCGCCGCGTCCTCCTCCGCCGGCCTGTTGGCGACCTGGTCGGCGATCACCCGCATGCCGCCCCAGATCATCACCCGGCTCGCCGTCGCCGCGTGCAAATCAGCCGGCGCCCGGCCCGCCTGCTGCTCGGCCAGCAGCAGCTCCTCCGCCCGCGCGACGAAGAGGCCGAGCTGCGCCTCCCAGAACTCGTTGATCACGCGGTCGTAGCCGGCCACCTCGAGCACCGCGGCCAGCACGTGCCGGCGGTCGCGGTAGAACCGGACCACCTCGAGCAGCGTCGCGGCCAGGCGGTCGAGGGCGTCAGGCGCCGCCGGGGACCAGGTGCCGACCATCCCGTACGCGAGGTCGCCGAGGGTGGCCGCGAGCCGCAGGAGCAGCTCGGTCTTGTCGCGGAAGTAGAGGTAGAACGTCGACCGCGCGACCCCGGCCTCGGCCGCGATGCGCTGCACTCCCAGCTCCGTGAACCGCGCGCCGCCGGCGAGCAGGCGCTCGGTGGCGGCCAGCACGTCGGCCTCGACGGCGGCCCGTCGACTGGGGTCGGCCGCCGGCCGGCGGGTGATCGAGGCCACCCCCTGATCCTAGGCGGCCCGGGTAGATTCCGTCGGACATAGTGTCCGACAACATGTCCGATGGGAGAACACACGTGGTGACCGAGGGTTTGGCGTGGCGCTTGACGGCGTTCGGCGATCCGCGCACGGGGGTCCGGCAGGAGAAGCTTCGGTACGCGGATCCGATGGCCGGCGAGGTGCTGGTGCGGGCCCGCACGGCCGGCGCCGGCTACCCGGACGCGATGATGGCCGCCGGCGCGTTCCCGCTGCTGGGTGAGCCGCCGTTCGGCCTGGGCGAGGAGGTCTGCGGCGACGTCGTCGCGGTCGGGCCGGGCTCGCGGTTCACGGTCGGCGACCGGATCCTCGGCATCACGGCCTTCCTGCGCGGCTGGGGTGGTTACGCCGAGTACGCGTACGTCCGGGAAGGTTCGGCCATCCCCGTGCCGGCCCCGCTGACCGACGAGGAGGCGGGCGGCTTCCCGATCGCCTACCGCACCGCGTACGCCGGCCTGGTCGAGCGCGGCGGCCTGACCGCCGGGGAGCAACTCGTGGTGCTCGGCGGCGCCGGCAGCTCGGGTGTCGCCGCGATCCAGCTCGGCAAGGCGCTCGGCGCGACCGTGACGGCGGTGGCGGGCAGCCCCGAGAAGGTGGCGTTCTGCCGGTCGATCGGTGCCGACCACGCGGTCAGCCACCGCGACCAGGATCTGGCGAAGGAGCTGCGGGGGGCGACCGGCGGCGGCGCCGACCTGGTCTTCGACGTGGTGGGTGGCGAGACCGCCGGCACCGCGGTCAGGGCGCTGGCGCGGCACGGCCGGATCGCGATCGTCGGTTTCGCCTCCGGCGCCCCGGTCGCCCTGGACCCGGTCGACATGCTGCTGCGCAACTACACGGCGGTCGGCGTGCTGGCCGACGCGCACTCACCGGCGGGCGAGGAGGCGGCCTGGGGTCGCCTGGCGGAGCTGGCCGAGCAGGGCCTGCTGCGTACGCCGGTGGGCAAGGTCTGGTCCTTCGACCAGGTGCCGGACATGATCGCCGAGCAGACCACCCCGCCACCCGGCAAGATCGTGGTCAAGATCGCGGGCTAGCGACCGGGCGGGCCTCAGGCGCCGTAGCGGCGTTGGCGGCTCGCGTACGAGCGCAGCGCCCGCAGGAAGTCGACGCGGCGGAAGTCGGGCCAGTTCGCGTCGCAGAAGTAGAACTCCGAGTGGGCCGACTGCCAGAGCAGGAAGCCCGAGAGCCGCTGTTCGCCGCTCGTGCGGATGACCAGGTCCGGGTCCGGCTGGCCGCGCGTGTAGAGGTGCTCCGCGATGTGGTCCACGTCGAGCACCTCGGCCAGCTCCTCGAGCGTGCCGCCGCGGGAGGCGTGCTCCTGGAGCAGCGAGCGCACCGCGTCCGCGATCTCCCGGCGGCCACCGTAGCCGACCGCGATGTTGACCTCGGCGCCGCCGACCCGGTCCTGGGTGCGCTCCTGGGCGGCCTTCAGCGCGGCCGCGGTCTGGGCGGGCAGCAGGTCGAGCGCGCCCACGATGCGCAGCCGCCACGGGTTGGCGTCCTCGGCCAGCTCGACCACCAGGTCCTCGATGATCTGCAGGAGCGGGTCGAGCTCGGCCGCCGGGCGGCGCAGGTTGTCGGTGGCGAGCAGGTAGAGCGTGACGTGCTCGATGCCCGCCTGGTCGCACCAGCCGAGCAGGTGCTTGATCTTCGCGGCGCCGACCCGGTGACCGTCGTTGGGGTCGACGTAGCCCATCTCTTTCGCCCACCGGCGGTTGCCGTCACACATGACGCCGACGTGCCGGGGCACCGGCCTGCCGGTCAGCCGGGAGGTCAGCCGCCGTTCGTAGATCGAATAGACGAGATCACGCAGATTCATCACTTGCAGACTAACGACCTCCGCCATGGACGAACGGACGAGCTTGTTCTGTCCGAACGGTCAACTCGCGGGCGATGCGCCCCAGCGTACGGGGCTGTAACAGACCGTCGCCGAGACCCAACTCGACGATCGAGTCGAAGACCTGGCGGTCGTTCCCGGCGGCCCGGACCGCGGCCTGGATCACGGCGGGCGTGCGGGCGAGCCAGGCCGCCGCGGCGCTGTGCCGCAGGTGCCGGCCGAGCCGCCGGCGCAGCGCCGCACCGTACGCCTGGGCCGCCCGGGCCGGCGCCACCGCGGCCGCGTGCCCGGCCAGCGAGCCCGACAGCACCGCGTAGAAGATGCCCTCGCCCGTGAACGGGTTGATCAGGGACTGCGCGTCGCCGACCAGCAGGACGCGGCCGGTGCCGTGCGGCGGCCGCCGGGTCGACAGCGGCAGGTGATGGGCCCGCAACCGGGTGACGTCGGCGAGATCGATCTCGGGCAACAGGTCGGCCATCCGGTCGAGCAGGTGGGCCCGGCTGAGCGGTCGACCCCGCATCACCTCGCCGTAGCCGACGTTCGCCGTGCCGTCGCCGATCGGGAACGCCCAGGCGTACGCGGGCCACCGCGGTCCCGAGGTGACGATCCGCTGATCGGTCAGGCCCGGGAAGGCCACGTAGCCCCGCATCGCCACCGCCAGGTGCCGGCCACGGTTGGCCGGGTGACCCAACGCACGGCGCACCAGCGACCCGGCCCCGTCGGCGCCGATCACCACCTTGGCGGCGATCGTGTCGTCGACCACGACCCGGTCGGCCTCGACCCGCACCGACCGCACCGTGTGCCGGCGCAACTCCGCCCCGGCACCGACGGCCGCGTCGACGATCCGCGCGTCCAGGACGTACCGCGGGATCGTGTAGTCGGGTCTCCGCAACTCGCCGCCCGCCCAGCCGTCGGGTGTCTCCAGGCTCAGGGCGCGCACGGGCGCGTAGCCGGCCGCCACGTCCTCGACGCCGAGCGCGCCCAGCACGTCGAGCACGTGCGGCGCGATGCCGTCACCGCAGGTCTTGTCGCGCGGGAAGCTGGACCGGTCGAGCAGCAGCACGCTGGCACCCGCCCGCCGCGCGGCCACCGCCGCCGTCGCACCGGCGGGCCCGGCGCCGACCACGAGCACGTCGTAATCGATCACTACGGAACCGTATCCGGGACGGGGCGCTCCGCGCGCGGCGAAGGCACCCGCACCGTGGCGGCCGCCACCTTGGCACG
Source organism: Asanoa siamensis (assembly GCF_016862555.1). Lineage (GTDB taxonomy): Bacteria > Actinomycetota > Actinomycetes > Mycobacteriales > Micromonosporaceae > Asanoa > Asanoa siamensis. The sequence continues at coordinate 85,049 of NZ_BONE01000023.1, forward strand.
GGCTACCGCCCAGAGCGCGACGCCGGCCGCCACCAGCAACGGGCCGCCGTCGCGGACCAGCCCGTCGACGCCCAGCAGGAAATAGCAGAGCGGCAGGTCGACCGCGAGCACCAGGACCGTGACGACCACCAGCGCGACCCGGGCCCAGCCCCGGTCGCGGACGAGGAAGACGGCGATCGGCAGCAGCACGTTGCCGACCACCACCGCGACGCCGAGCCAGAGCAGCGTGACCGGCAGCCGGCGCAGGCCGCCCTGCCCCAGCGCCACCAGCGCGGGCACCGCGATCAGGGCCGGATAGGTGAACGCCGCCACCCGCGCCGTCAGGTTCCAGGCGGCGACCGGCGGGCGGCGCGGCACGCTCTCCTGCCAGCCGATCCCGCGCCGGTCGACGACGAGCCGATGCGGATGGCGTACGAGGTGAGCGTCCACGGTGGGCGCCCGGTAGAGCAGCACGACCACGGCGAGGCAGAGCGCGGTGAGCACCGCGAAGCCGAGCGCGCCCGGCAGCGGCGGCACGCCGGAGCGGGGGACGATCAGCCGGCCGACGGCGAAGACGGTGGTGACGGCGAGGATCAGGCCGAGGGGCTTGGCGCCGGCCCGGCCGCGGCGCACGTGCCAGACGAGGATCAGGAAGCCGAAGGACCGCAGCAACGCCCAGCCCGTCCGCACACCGAGACCGAACCCCTGCTCGGGTGCGTAGGCCCAGTTGACCAACTCGACCGCGACGGTGGCCGCGGCCGTCGCGTAGAGGAGCGCGATGAGGGCGCGCACCGTGGGGGGCATGCCGCTGAGTGTAGGGAGGCCCGCGCCCGCGAGCCTCCCCGACGAAAATCAGCTCAATCGGGCCTTGAGGGCGTCGAGTTCCGCCCAGAGGACGCCCGGCAGCTTGTCGCCGAACTTCTCGAACCACTCGGTGACCTGCGGGATCTCGGCCCGCCACTCGTCGGCGTCGACGCGCAGCGCGGCGGCCACCGCGGCCGGGTCGATGTCGAGACCCGACAGGTCGAGGGCCTCCGGCGTCGGCACGTGACCGACCGCGGTCTCGATCGCCTCGCCGCGACCCTCGATCCGCTCGACGATCCACTTGAGCACGCGCGAGTTCTCGCCGAAGCCCGGCCAGAGGAAACCGCCGTCCGCGTCGCGCCGGAACCAGTTGACGTAGAAGATCTTCGGCAGCTTCGCCGTGTCGGCGCCCGCGCCCTTGCCCATCTCGATCCAGTGGGCGAAGTAGTCGCCGGCGTTGTAGCCGATGAACGGCAGCATGGCCATCGGGTCGCGGCGCACCACGCCGACCTGGCCCGCGGCGGCGGCGGTGGTCTCCGAGGAGAGCGTCGCGCCGAGGTAGACGCCGTGCACCCAGTCGCGCGCCTCGGTGACCAGCGGGATCGTCGTCTTGCGGCGGCCACCGAACAGGATCGCGTCGATCGGCACGCCCTGTGGGTCGGTGTATTCCGGCGCGATGATCGGGCACTGCTCGATCGGCGTGCAGAACCGGCTGTTGGGGTGCGACGACAGCTCACCGCTGTCCGGGGTCCACGAGTTGCCCTTCCAGTCGGTCAGGTGCGCGGGCGGCTCGCCCATGCCCTCCCACCAGATGTCGCCGTCGTCGGTCAGCGCGACGTTGGTGAAGACCGAGTTGCCGCGGGCGAGCGTACGCATGGCGTTGGGGTTGGTCCTGTAGTCCGTGCCCGGCGCGACGCCGAACAGGCCGAACTCGGGGTTGACGGCGTAGAGCCGCCCGTCGGGACCGAACCGCATCCAGGCGATGTCGTCGCCGATCGTCTCGACCTTCCAGCCCGGGATGGTCGGCTCCAGCATCGCGAGGTTGGTCTTGCCGCAGGCCGACGGGAAGGCGCCGGCGACGTACTTGACCACGCCCTCGGGCGACGTCAGCTTCATGATGAGCATGTGCTCGGCGAGCCAGCCCTCGTCGCGCGCCATGACGCTGGCGATTCGCAGCGAGTAGCACTTCTTGCCAAGCAGCGAATTGCCGCCGTAGCCCGACCCGTACGACCAGATCTCCCTTGTCTCCGGGAAGTGCGAGATGTACTTGGTCTGGTTGCACGGCCACGCCACGTCCGGCTCGCCCGGCTCGAGCGGCGCGCCCAGCGAGTGCAGCGCCGGCACGAAGTCGGCGTCGTCGCCCATCGCGCGCAGCACCGTGGTGCCCATCCGGGTCATGATGCGCATCGAGGCGACCACGTACGCGCTGTCGGTGATCTCGACGCCGAACATCGGGTCGGCGGCCTCGATCGGGCCCATGCAGAACGGGATGACGTACATCGTGCGGCCGCGCATGCTGCCGCGGTAGAGCTCCGTCATCTCCCGCTTCATCTCGCCGGGCGCCATCCAGTTGTTGGTGGGCCCGGCGTCGGCCTCGTCGACCGAGCAGATGAAGGTGCGCTCCTCGACCCGCGCGACGTCGGTGGGGTCGGTGCGCGCCCAGAAGGAGTTGGGGCGCTTCGTCTCGTTGAGACGGACGAGCGTGCCGGCCTCGACGAGCTCCTCCGTCAGCCGGGTCCACTCCTGTTCGGACCCGTCGACCCACACCACGCGATCGGGTGTGGTGAGCTCGGCGACCTCCTTCACCCAGGCGAGGAGGCGCGGATGCGAAGTCGGGGCTTCGTCGGCGCCGGGAAGGGTGGCCGGGCTTGCAGTCATGGTGAACTCCTCGCGGTCGACGCTGACCTATGGGTGCACGAACCAGGGCGGGCTCGCGCCACGCCAGTGCATCTCGGGGTTCAACTCAGACTAAACCGAACCAGCGTTAAGGGCAGCGCGGCCGGTTGTGAAAATCTGCACAAGGGACGGTGGGTTTGGTTTTGAGCGCTGGATGTCGCGCTCTTCCGCGCACATTCGCGCACGGCACCCATAGACGTCCCTCATCCGGGTCTACGGCCGGCTGCGGCGGACCCACCCATCGGCGCCCCACGCTGCCAAAACGCCTCTTCCCTCACGCTACGGAGTGACCTACGCTTTTCCTCATAACGAGGGTTTTCTCCCTCACATTCCCTATAGGCATTTCCGCCCCATTCCTCCCCCTGGAGGCGGCATGACCAGTCCGACGACCACCGACCAGCGACCCGAGCCCCCGGAGGGCGATGACGAGCCCTCCGACGCGGATCTCGTCGACGCCGTCCGCTCCGGTGACACCGGGGCCTACGGCACCCTCTACGTCCGGCACGCGAGGGGCGCCCGTCGCCTCGCGGGCACCCTGGTCCGGGACCGCGCCGACGCCGACGATCTCGTCGCGGAGACGTTCGCCAAGGTGCTCGCCACGCTCCGGGCCGGCCGCGGCCCGGCCCACGCGTTCCGGCCCTACCTCTACACGACACTGCGACACCTGCGGTACGACCGACTCCGCGCGGAGCAGAAGGTCGAGTTCACCGACGACCTGAGCCGCTACGAGGCGGGGGTGCCGTTCGCCGACCCCACCGTGGCCCAGCTCGACCGGATCTTCGCGGCCCAGGCCTTCGCCCGGCTGCCCGAGCGGTGGCGGGCGGTGCTCTGGCACACCGCCGTCCAGGGCGAGTCGCCCGCCCAGGTGGCGGGCCGGCTGGGCCTGACGCCGGGCGGGGTGGCCGCGCTGGCCTTCCGGGCCCGCGAGCGGCTGCGCCAGATCTACCTGCAACAGCACGTGGCGCCCGGAGACGCGCCGGCGTGCCGGCAGGTGGCCACCAGGCTGGCCGGTTACCTGCGGGGCCGCCTGGCCCGCCGGGCCCGCACCTCGGTCGACGGCCACCTGGCCACCTGCGCCCAGTGCCGCGCGGCCCTGGACGAACTCTCCGACCTACCAGCCGCCGGCTGACCACGGCCAGCAGCCGACGTGCCAGCCGCCGGCTGATCACGGCCGCCAGCCGACGTGCTAGCCCCGGCTGACCACGGCCGTCAGCACCGTTGGCCTGGATTCTCCATGCCGACTGTCAGTCCAGGCATCGGCGGCAGCACAGTCTGGTTAACAAATCCGGCGCGGCGAACGGGGGGTGCACACAGACGGTAGTCTCGGCCCGTGTCCGCAACCGTTGCCGACGACGAGTCGTCATCTTCGGCCGCACCACCCTCCGGGGTGGTGGCGCGGCTGCGTGAGCGCTTCGGCCACCTGGTCAAGGAGCTCGGCAAGTTCGGCACCGTGGGTGGCATCGCGTTCCTCGTCGACCTGCTGATCTTCAACCTGTTGATCTCGGGCGCGGGCACACCGCCGCTGATCGCGAAGACGATCTCCACGGTGATCGCGGCGACGCTCGCCTTCGTCGGCAACCGGTTCTGGACCTGGCGGCACCGCGAGCGCAACGGCCTGCGCCGCGAATACCTGCTCTATTTCTTCTTCAATGCCGTCGGCCTCGGCATAGGCCTGGCCTGCCTGGGTATCAGTCATTACATCCTGGGCAACTTCTGGCCGCACATCTTCCAGACCACACTGGCCGACAACGTTTCCGGCCAGTTGGTCGGCACGGCGGCCGGCACACTTTTCCGTTTCTGGTCCTACCGGCGGTTCGTTTTCGTCGATGCGACGGCAGCACCACGAACACCGTCCGCTTCAGCGGCGGTAACCAAGGGTGATTAAGGGAGTGACTTCTCCCCCAGCGCCCGCCGTTGGCACGAACTGAACCGTTCGTCTCCCGTAAGGTGGCCAAATGCGCGTGGACCGACTCCTGCCCGAGCGGTGGAACAAACTTCTCCGTGAGGCGCTGAAGTTCGGCATCGTCGGCGGCGTCAACACCGTGATCAACTTCGCGGTCTTCAATGCGCTGGCGCTCACCGTGTTCCACGGCGGGCAGCTGAAGGCCAATGTGGTGGCAACGGTCTTCGCGACGTTCACGTCCTATTTCATGAATCGGCACTGGACCTACAAGGACCGGCCGAAGTCGGCGATCCGCCGCGAGACCACGCTGTTCGTGCTCTTCAACGCGACGGGTCTGGTCATCGAGCTCGGCGTGCTCGGCATCGCGAAATACGGCCTGGGCACCGAAAGCCTGCTCGTCCTCAACGTCTTCAAGTTCCTCGGCCTCGGCCTGGCCACCGTCTTCCGGTTCTACACCTACCGGACCTTCGTCTTCCGGGCCGCGCCCAAGCCCGCCGCGGTCGCGCCGACCGGCCCCGCCACCATGGCGGCGACGGTCAAGCAGCCCGCGCACCACCCGATCGACGGCGACGTGATCGCCACCTTCGACCCCGTCGCCGAGCTGGCCGAGGTCGTCGAAGAGTTCGAGTCCGCCGGCACGGCGCGCCGCCGGCGTTGAGAGTCCGCCGGGTCAGCGGCGACGAGCGGCTGACGACCTCGTTCCCGCTCCAGTCGTACGCGTTCGACCGGTCGCCGACCGACCAGGACGTCTCGAAGCACTACCGCGACTTCCTGCCGTACCACTCGGGTAACCACACGCTGGTCGCGGAGGAGAACGGCGCGACGGTCGCCGCGGTGTCCGGCATCCCGATGCAGCAGAACGTACGCGGCCTGGTGTTGCCGATGGCCGGCGTCGCGGGTGTGGCGACCCATCCGCTGGCCCGCCGTCGCGGCTTCGTCCGCACCCTGCTCAACCAGCTCCTCGAGGAGATGCGGGACGACGGCAACCCGGTCTCGGTGCTCTACCCGTTCCGCCCGTCGTTCTACGCGCGGTTCGGGTACGTGACGCTGCCGCAGCACCGCTCCGCCACGTTCTCCCCCGAGGGCCTGGGCGGCCTGCTCCGCGCCGACCTGCCGGGCGAGCTGCGCTGGCGGCGGATCGCCGAGGGCTACGCCGACCACCGGGCGCTGACGATGCGGCTGCTCGGCGAGCGGCACGGCTTCGCGACGTTCCCCGACTTCCGCGCGGTGTCGCTGCGGGACGACCGCAAGTGGGTCGTCACCGCGCACGTCGACGGCGCGGTCGCGGGCGCCCTGAGCTACCGGATCGACGACCACCTCGGTGAGCTGCAGGCCGACACGCTGCTGCACACGGGGCCGGCCGGCCGGCTCCTGCTGCTGAGCTTCCTGGCCCGGCACGCCGACCAGGTCGACCGGGTCAAGCTCGGGCTGCTGCCGGGTGACACGCCGGAGCTGTGGGCCGACGACATCCGCGTGGAGACCAAGGCCGATGTACGCACCCTCGGCACCAACGCGCCGATGGCCCGGGTGCTCTCGGTCGAGGGCATCGAGGGCATCGAGGCCGGCCCGGCGGCGATCACCGTCGACGTGGTCGACGACGCGCTGCTGGCCGGCCGCTGGCACCTCGACGGCACCGGCGGCACGCTGCTGGTCGACGCGACCGACGCCCCGCCCGCGGCGTCGCTGACCGCGGCGGGCCTGTCCGCCCTGGTCTACGGGGTGCTCGACCCGACCGAGGTGGCCCTGCGCGGGCTCGGCACGATCCCGCTCGAGGCCGCCGAGGCGCTCCGGGACCTGTTCCCGGCCCGGCCGCCGTTCGTCTGCGCGGAGTTCTAGACGGTTTCGGCGTCGCCGGCCTTGGCCTCGCGGTGCTCGCGCATGATGTCGCGCATCTCGCCCTCGTCGAGGGTGCCCTTGTCGTGGTCGGCCTCGACGAGCTCGTAGAGCAGCGTCTGCACCTTCTCGACGCGCGGGATGTCCTGCAGCACCTGCTGGCCGCGCTCGCCCGCCGACTCGATGACCAGCGTGCCGGTGCCGAGCAGGCGCTCGAGGAAGTGCTGGTTCATCGAGTGGTCGTTGACGCGGCTCAGCGGGATGTCCCGCCGGTCGCGGTTGAAGATCCCGACCTGCACGAGGATGCGCTGGTCGGTGAAGACGTAGTGGGTCGTCTGCCGGACCAGCACGGGCCGCAGCAGCAACCAGACCAGCACGACCAGCGCCGCGGCACCGATGATCAGCTTGCCGAGACCGCTCGGCACGAAGACCAGCGCGACCACGGCCGCGGCGATCACCACGACGGCGAGCAGGATGGGGCGGGCGAGCGTCTTCCAGTGCGGATGCAGGTGGAGGACCACCCGTTCCTCACTGGTCAGCACGTCGTCGGGGAAAGCCACGGGGAGAACCTACTGCCTCGCCCGCGCAGGGCGTACCCCCGGATGTTGTCGGGTCTCAGCGCACGTGCAGCACGTCACCGGCCGCGACGGTCCGGTCGCCTTCCCGGGTACGCACGACCAGGCGGCCGCTTTCGTCGACGCCCGTCGCGGCGCCGGTGAAGTGCTCGCCGCCCGGCAGCAGCACGCGCACGTCGCGGCCCACGGTGGCGCACCGGCTCAGGTAGGCGCCGCGCAGCCCGCTGGCCGCCGCGTCGCCGCCGGCTTCGCGCCACCGCTCGTACCAGGTGGCCAGCCCACGCAGCGTCGCCCGCAGCAGCGGATCACGGTCGGTCACCTCGGCGCCGGCCAGCCGCAGCGAGGTCGCCGGCAGCCCGGTCGGGCTCGCGGGCAGCTCGTCCTCGCGGAGCGTCACGTTGAGGCCGATGCCGAGCACCACGGCGGGCCCGCCGGGACCACCGTCGGGCACGCCCTCGGCGAGGATGCCGGCGCACTTGGCGCCGCCGATCAGCAGGTCGTTGGGCCACTTGAGCTCGGGCAGCACGCCGTCGGGCAGCTCGGCGAGCCGGTTCACGGCCTCGGCCAGCGCGACGCCGGCGAGCAGGGGCAGCCAGGCGTACGCCTTCGCCGGCAGCGCCGGCCAGCCCCGCTCCTCGTCGGGCATGCCGGGCCGGAGCAGCACGCTGACCGCGATGCCGGCGCGGGCGGGCGACATCCAGACGCGCCCCAGCCGGCCGCGGCCGGCGGTCTGCCGCTCGGCGACCTCGACGAGCCCTTCTTGCTCCCCAGCCCGCGCGGCCTCGACCACGTCGGCGTTGGTCGAGGGTGTCTCGGCCCGCAGATCGATCCGGGTCCAGAGCTGCCCGGGCCCGGTCAGGGCCCGCTCGAGCGCACGAGCGTTGAGGGGCGGGCGATCAAGATCGGTATAGGGGGAGCCGGGCACCCGCCAAGCCTACGACCAGCGGTTGCCACTCCCCGCCGCGCGGCGGCCGCCGTAGACCTGGCCACCCGCGACCGGCGCGGTGTGCGCGGCCTGCCGGTCGGGCACGGTGACGACCCGCAGCCGGGCCCGAGCCGGCTCGGCCCGCGCGGCCTGCGGTCCCTGTGGCTGAGCGGCCTGCGGCGGTGCGGCGTGGCTCCCCTCCGGGCGGCGCTCCGCGGGCGGCGCGGTCCCCGGCGGGCGACCAAACCGCGAGCGTCCAGGTGCCGACGCAGCAGCGTCCGCTACCGGGCCGCGCGCCCCGCCCGGCGCCGCACCTGATGAGCGAGCGAACCGCGACCGCGCGGACGACGACGCAGCCGCCGCCTCCGCCGCCGGGCCGGAGTCCACCGCCCGCACGGCAACCGGCGGGCGGGCAACCCGCGACCGCCCAGGCGACGACGCATCCGCGCCCACGACCGAGCCGCGATCCGAGCCCGACGCCCCACCCGCCGAGCGGGCGAACCGCGACCGCGCGGACGACGACGCAGCCGCGTCCGCCGCTTGGCCGGAGTCCACCGCCGGCACGGCAACCGGCGGGCGGGCAACCCGCGAGCGCCCGGGTGACGACGTATCCGCGTCCGCGCCCGGGCCGCTCCCACCGCCCGAGGAGCGGGCGAACCGCGACCGCGCCGACGACGGCGCAGCCGCGCCCACGGCCGGGCCGCGATCCGCACCCGCCGGCCGAGCGAACCGCGACCGCGCCGACGACGACGCGGCCGCACCACGGTCCGCCGCCGACGCCACGCCATGCTCCGCGGCGGGCACCGCGCGCAGGCGCGAACGCGCCGATGACGGTGCGACGGCCGGGCCGTCCTCCACCCGCGGCGGCGCCATCCGCCGCGCGGCGATCTGCGCGCCCGCGGGTGGCTGCGCGGGAAGGGCCGCGGACGGATCGTGGTCCGCGGGGGTGCGGCGTCCGTACACGGCTGTCGAGCGGGCCCGGCCGTTCTGGTGCGGCTGGCGGGGCGACCCCGGCCGGTCGCCCGCCACCCGCCCGCCCCCGGAATGGCTGAGCTTCTCCGGGGCCACAGACGGCGCGGGGCCGTCGGCCAGTGGCCAGAGGAGGCGGTTCATCGTGAGGAGGATGCCGACGCCTCCGATGAGGAACAGCAGTCCGACGACCATCATCACGAGAGCTATAACGAATGGGGCATTAACCGCGAAACGCTAGCGACGCGTCGAGACCAACCGCACAAGGCCCCGCGCCTGAACCGTCGTTACGATCGGGCCGTGACAGATCAACGCAGCGCCGACGTCGACATCCGCACCACCGCCGGGCGGCTTGCCGACCTCGCGGCCCGGAGCGACGACGCGACCCACGCGGGATCGGCGCGCGCGGTCGAGAAACAGCACGCGCGCGGCAAGAAGACCGCCCGCGAGCGGATCGAGATGCTGCTCGACGAGGGCAGCTTCGTGGAGCTCGACGAGCTGGCCCGGCACCGCTCCGTCGCCTTCGGACTCGAGAAGACCCGCCCGTACGGCGACGGCGTGATCACCGGCTACGGCACCGTCGACGGTCGCCAGGTCTGCGTCTTCGCGCAGGACTTCACGGTGTTCGGCGGCTCCCTCGGCGAGGTCTTCGGCGAGAAGATCGTCAAGGTCATGGACCTCGCGATGAAGACCGGCTGTCCCGTCATCGGCATCAACGACTCCGGCGGCGCCCGGATCCAGGAGGGCGTGGTCTCGCTCGGCCTCTACGGCGAGATCTTCTTCCGCAACGTCCGCGCCTCCGGCGTCGTACCCCAGATCTCGCTCGTCATGGGTCCGTGCGCGGGCGGCGCGGTCTACTCGCCCGCGGTCACCGACTTCACCGTGATGGTCGACCAGACCTCGCACATGTTCATCACCGGCCCCGACGTGATCAAGACGGTCACCGGCGAGGACGTCGGCATGGAGGAGCTGGGCGGCGCCCGCACGCACAACACCCGCAGCGGCAACGCCCACTACCTGGCCAGCGACGAGGACGACGCGATCGACTACGTCAAGGCGCTGCTGTCCTACCTGCCCTCGAACAATCTCGACGAGCCGCCGGTCCTCCCCGCGCCGGCCAGCCTCGAGATCACCGACACCGACCACGAGCTCGACACGCTCGTGCCCGACTCGGCCAACCAGCCGTACGACATCCACACGGTCATCGAGCACGTCCTCGACGAGGGCGAGTTCCTCGAGGTGATGCCGCTCTACGCGCAGAACATCGTGGTCGGCTACGGCCGGGTCGAGGGCCGGCCGGTCGGCGTGGTGGCCAACCAGCCCATGCACTTCGCGGGCACGCTCGACATCGCGGCGTCCGAGAAGGCGGCCCGGTTCGTGCGCACCTGCGACGCGTTCAACATCCCGGTGCTGACCTTTGTGGACGTTCCCGGTTTCCTGCCCGGCACCGGCCAGGAGTGGGACGGCATCATCCGCCGCGGCGCCAAGCTCATCTACGCGTACGCCGAGGCCACGGTCCCGAAGGTCACGGTCATCACCCGCAAGGCGTACGGCGGTGCGTACGACGTGATGGGTTCGAAGCACCTCGGCGCCGATCTCAACTTCGCCTGGCCGACCGCGCAGATCGCGGTGATGGGCGCGCAGGGCGCGGTGAACATCCTGTACCGCGGCGAGCTCGCGGAGGCCGAGGACCCGGTCGCGCTGCGCGCCGCGAAGATCCAGGAGTACGAGGACACCCTCGCCAACCCGTACATCGCGGCCGAGCGTGGTTACGTCGACGCGGTCATCCCGCCGCACGAGACGCGTACGCAGATCGTCCGCGCGCTGCGGGCCCTGCGCACCAAGCGCGAGACGCTGCCGCCGAAGAAGCACGGCAACATCCCGCTCTGAGCCGTTAGGAACGGTCCGTTCCAATCGGATTCCGATTGGAACGGACCGTTCCTAACGCGCGCGCCGCGCGCGTCAGTGCGCGCCGTACCGCGACAGCGGCTCGACCAGCGAACGCTCCTCATAGGACAGATGCGAGAGCAGCGTGTCGGTGAGCAGGTCGACCTCGTCGCGCAGGCCCTTCAGGTCGCCCTTGCCACCCACCAGCGCGACCAGCGCCCGGTCCACCGCCTCGATCACCTCGTGGATGACCTTGTGCTCCTCCTCGAGCCGCAGCGTCACCGGGGCCAGCCGGGCGTCGGCGCGGCGCAGGTTCGGCAGCATCGAGGCGTCCTCGATGGTGTGGTGCGTGGTGACCAGCCGGCAGTACGACTCGCAGTAGGTGCCGAGCGTCCAGTTGTTCTGGCGCAGCGTCATCTCGTTGATCGCCGAGCGCGCCTCGCCGATGCCGAGCATCCCGGCTTCGACCTGGTCGACCAGGTCGCGCACCTGGGCCAGCTCCTGGCGCAGGTGGTCGTGGATGTCGACGAGCTGCTGTCCGCGGGCCAGCTCGTGCCGCGTGTACGCGTGCTCCTCGTCGATCCGCGGCGCGATCGGGCGGGCGCTCTCGTCCCAGACCGTCCGGGCGGAGAGCCGCTTGCCGTCGTCCGGGGTCGGTGTCACCCCGAAGCCGGGGATCCCGCCGGCGACGGTGATCGACTCCCGGTTCGCTCCCGCCCGCCCGCCCGGCTCGCCGGCGCCGGTCGAGCCGGCTGCCCCGGTCTGCTCCCCCGCCCCGGTCGGCCCCGTGGCTCCGGTCGGCCCTGTGGTTCCAGTCGGCCCCGTGGTTCCAGTCGATTCCGTAGCTCCGGTCGGTTCTGTCGCTCCGGTCGATTCCGTCGCTCCGGTCGGCTTAGGGCGCGCCCGCTCCGCGGCCACCAACTCCCGCACCGCCGGCGCCACCTCGACCCCGAACCGCTGGATCGACGTCGGGTCGTCTCCGGCCAGGATGAACGTGCTCAGGCCGTGCACCAGCGCCAACTCCGCGAGCTGCTCCGCCCACTCGTCGGCGGTCCCACTGACGACACCACCCGCTCCGCGCCCGAACCCGCCGCCGAAGTTGGCCAGCCGCCGGATGTCGGCCGGCGACCGGCCCGCCTTCACGGCAGCGTCGTCGATCAGCTTGTTCATCTCCGGCAGCTGCTCGGTCTGCACGTAGCCGAGCGTCGGCAGCCACCCGTCCGCGAGCCGGCCGATCAGGCGGAGCATCCGCGGCTTGTAGGCGCCGACCCAGATGTCGATGTCGTGCGCGGGCTCGGGACCGACCTTCGCACCGCGTACCTGGTAGTGCTTGCCGTCCACGCGTACCGAACGCCCGGTCTGGCCCCAGATCCCCCGGATCACCGCGATGCCCTCCTCGAGCGCTTCGACCGACTCGGCCGGGGTGCGGTGCGGGCCGCCGTTGGCGACGATCGCGTCCCAGAACGCGCCGGCGCCCAGGCCCAGCTCGACCCGCCCGCCGCTGAGCAGGTCGAGGCTGGCGGCCGAGCGGGCGAGCACGGCCGGCGGGCGCAGCGGCAGGTTGGCCACGTTGGGCGAGACCCGGATCCGCTCGGTCCGACCGATGATCATCGAGAGCAGGGTCCAGGTGTCGAGGAACCCCGCCTGGTACGGGTGGTCCTGCGCCGTGACGAGGTCGAGGCCGGCCTGCTCGCTGAGCTGGGCGAGCGCGACGACCCGCTCCGGCGCGTCGGCGCGCGGGGTGATGAACGTCCCGAACAAGAGATCGTGCCCGTAGTCGGTCACTGGGGGTACTCCTCGATCAGACACGGTTGACGCGTCAACCATAACGCAACTGGATGATGCGTCAACCAATGGCTATCGTCACAGCATGGCCACCAACGGCACGCGCCCGCTGACTCCCCGGGAGGAGCGGGCCTGGGACGGCTACCGCCGCATGCAGGGGCTGCTCTCCAGCCAGCTCAACCGGCAGCTCATGGCCGACACCGGGCTCTCGGACGCCGACTTCGCGATCCTCTCCGCGCTGCTCGGCGCCCCCAGGCACCGGCTGCGCGGGCTGGCGCTGCGCTGTGAGGTGCAGTGGGAGAAGAGCCGCCTCTCCCACCACCTCGGCCGGATGCAGACCCGCGGGCTGGTGGTCCGCGAGGAGTGCGTCGAGGACTCGCGCGGTGCCGTGTTCCAGCTCACCCCGGAGGGCAAGGCCGCGGTCGAGGCGGCCACCGGCGACCGGGTCGCGGCCGTCCGGACGTACCTCCTCGATCTGTTGACGCCCGAGCAACTCGACGCGCTCACCGAGATCAGTGGCGCGGTGCTGGCCCGGCTGGCCGAGGACGACGCGCACCTGCGCGCGGCCGCGGAGCTCGCGCGGGCGGTCTAACAGGGCGGCGTCGCCGCGGTGCAGAGCCAGGCGGCGGCCCGGGTGGCCAGCTTGCGGGTGCTGTCCGGCGGATCGCCGTTCACCTGCTCGACGGTGGCGACCAGGTCACCGACGCGGAGCACGACGACGGTCGAGACACCGAGGTCGGTGTCCATCCGGCCGGCGTACGCGGTCATCCGGTGCTCGAACAGCAACGAGTCGTCGCCGGCGAAGCCCCGGTCGAGCAGCGACCAGGTGTGCGCCGTCTCCACCTTCATCTGCTTGACCACGGCGCCGCCGGCCTCGTCGTTGGTGGCTGACAGCGTCCCGGACGAGACGTACTTCCCGCACACCTCGGCGCCCCGGACGGCCTCGGTCATCAACTCGCGCGCCCCGCCGTCGGGCAGCCGCAACACCGTCTGGTGCAGCACCGCCATCGCGGTCTCGGGCTGTCCCGGGACCTTCGGCGGATATCCCACGGTCTGCTGGCGGCGGAACTGGTACGCGCCCTGGTAGGTGCGCACCTTCGGGTACGCGGGGCACGGCTCGAGGGCGAACACCAGCCCGTCGACCGGCCGGTCCTGGTCGACCTCGACGCGGGAGACGACCAGGCCCGCGCCGACGTCCTCGGGGCCGAGGAGCGCCTCGGGCGGTATCCAGGCCGGGTCGCCGGGACCGACCGTGGTCGCGACGGGCTCCGGCAGCGACGGTTGGGCGGCGAACTCCGGCTGGGTCGCCGGTGGCTGATCGAAGGGGCGCGTCGCGGCCACCCAGACACCCGTGAACAGCACGAGTACGGACAGCGAGGCGGCCAGAACGCTCCGACGCGTACGGCGACGGGCCGACCGGCGGATCTCCTCGGCCGCCGGCCACCGCACCTGGCCCAGGTCGGCGGCGATCCGGGCGGCCAGGTCGCTGTCGTCAGGCATCGGCCACCTCCCCCAACTCGACGGAGAGCAGCCCGGCCAGCGCGACCCGGCCGCGGGCGAGGCGGGCCTTGACCGTGCCCTCGGGCGCGCCGGTCTCCCGCGCCACCTCGGCGACCGGCATGCCCATCAGGTAGTAGAGCGCGATCGCGGTGCGCTGCTCCTCGGGCAGGCGGCGCAGCGCGGCGACCACCTCGACGGTGTCGGTCGTCGGCGGCGGCACCGACTCGACGGCTCCGTGCCGCAGGTAGGCGCGGGCCCGGCTGCGCAGGCTGCGCCAGCGGCTCACCGCGATCCGGGCGGCCACCACCCGCATCCACGCCTCGGGGTCGTCGTAGTCACGCACCGTCGACCAGCGCTGCCAGGCCCGGATGTAGGCCTCCTGGACGGCGTCCTGCGCCTCCGACAGGTCGCCGGTCAGCACGTAGACGAAGCCGAGCAGCCGCTGCCGGCTGGCCCGGTAGAACTCGTCGAAGTCGGTGCTGTCCACGAAGAGCTACACGCGTGGGTTGCGCGATCGGTTGCCTCAGGTGGTGATTCCCGCAGCCGACAGGATCGGGTCACCGAGCAGATACGCACCGACGACCAGGGCGAGCAGGGCGACGGCGCCGAACAGCGTGACCCAGAGCAGCGCCGGCACGTGGGTGACCCGGGCAAGCTGGTCGGCGTCGGAGTCCGGCAGACGGCCGCGGCTGCGCAGCGTCTGCAACTCGCCGACCGGGCGGACGCCGCCGATCAACAGGAACCAGACCGCGAGGTACGCGAAGATGGCCTGCACCTGCGGTGAGCCGAACCAGGACACCGCGAACACCACCGCACCCGTCAGGACGACCGAGAAGACGCCGTACGGGTTGCGGATCAGCACCAGCATCGCCAGCAGCAGCACGACGGTGACCCAGAGCAGCAGCGTGATGTGGTTTCCGCCGAGCAGCACCGCGCCCCCGAGGCCGAGCAGTGACGGAGCCACGTACCCGCTGAACAGGGTGACCGCCATCCCCGGCCCGGTCGGCCGCCCCGCGGAGAGCGTCAGGCCCGACGTGTCGGAGTGCAACCGGACGCCGCGCAGCCGGCGGCCGGTGAGCAGCGCCGCCAAGGCGTGACCGCCCTCGTGCGCGATCGTGATCGCGTTGCGCGCCACCCGCCACGGGCCGCGCACCGCGACCACCACGAGCGCCAGCACGGCGGTCACCACGACCAGCCAGGAAGGTGGGTCGGGCTGGGCGCCGAACAGGCGATCCCAGATGTCGGTGACCTCGTCGAGCCGCATGGCCCGCGACAGTACTACGCGTCGCGCGCGACCGGCACTTTGTGCGCCCTACGGAACCGCGACCTGCAGCCGAAGGCGACGCCACCGGTGGCTACGCAGAGAAGGGCGATCAGCGCGGTGAGTCCCGCGTTGACCACGACGAGCATGAGGTCGCCGAGGGCGACCAGCGCCCAGAGCAGATAGCTCGGGAGAGTCCCGTGTCGCCGGTGAACCATGTCGTCACCTCCTTCCGGTGCGCGGGTGTCATTACCCACCGGAAGGCTTTTCAGTCCCGCCGTGCTGGCTTGAACCCCTCGATGATGACGTCGAGCATCGGCCGGCTGGCCTGCCACTGGCTGTCGGGCGTGCTCCAGTAGATCGAGTACGCCTTGTTCCGCGCGGTGACGAAGCCGCGGTTGAGCACGTGCAGGCGGGTCCCGCTGTTGCTGGTGTAGGTGAACTCCCAGTCTGCGGCGGCTTTCCAGTAGTCGACGGTCTCGATCTGGATCCGGCGGTAGTTGGCGTAGCCGCTGCGCCGGTACTGCTCGTTGGTCTCCCAGTCCTTCTTGGGATCGGGCTTCGGGTTGTTGGTCTGGTCGATCAGCAGGAAGCGGTTGCCGTTGGGCTCGGACCACCGGGCGCGGCCGCCGGAGTCGCGGCTGAACGTCCAACCCTCGGGCACGGGCACCTGGAAGCCGCTGCCGTCGTCGCGCATCCGCCAGCCCGCGGGCAGGGTGAACGCGGGCGGGCCGGCCGGGGAGGGCGGGGCTGTCGGCGGGGCCGTTGCCGGCTGGGTGGCGGCGGGCGTGGTCGCGGCCGGGGTGCTCTGGCTGGTGCCGGTGCTGGTGCCGGTCGTGGGATCGGTGCCGGCGCCGCGGTTGGTGGGCTGGTCGTCGTCGTTGCGGAGCATGAGCAGGACGACGGTCATCATGAGTACGACGGCCGCCAGCGCCGCCGCCAGGATGGCCAGGGAGGGGTTCCGCTGGTTGCGTTTGGCGGGCTGCGGGTCCGGGCGTCGGTCTGTCCGCTGTGGAACGTCGGTGGGCGGCGGCGGCGGTGGGACCGCGGCGCGCCCGGCCGGTGAGGTAGGTCGGGCGGCCGGGGAGGTCGGGCGGGCGGCCGGCGAGACCGGGCGGGTCGCCGGGGAGGTCGGGCGGGTCGCCGGGGAGACCGGGCGGGCGGTCGGGCCTGCCGGGGAGCCGGGCACGACGGGGGGCTGGGTGGCGGGCGGCGCCGAGGTCGGGGCCGCTGCGACGCCGGCTGCGGCCGCGGACGTCGGCGCGGCCGGGCTGGTGGGCGCGGCCGGGCTGGTGGGCGCGGCCGGGCTCGTGGGGGCGGCGGCAGGGGAGATCGGCCAGACGCCGGCGCCGGGTGGGTCGTGCGGGGTGCGCGGGCGCGGGGTGCGGGGTGCGGCCGGCGCGGGGCTCTGGGCGGCGGCTGGGCTCTCGGGTGCGGCCGGGCTCTGGGGTGCGGCCGGGCTCCGGGGTGCGGGCGCGGCCGGGGAGGCGGGGGCCGCGGGGAGCGGCGGGAAGCCCTGGCGGTCGCGGAACGCGGTGGGCCGGCGTACACCGTCGAGGAGCGGGCGTCGCTGCACGGTCTTGCGGCCGGACGCGCGGCGCAGCAGCCGGTCGGCCTCGTCCGGATCGATCCGGTCAGCGGGATCCTTGCGGAGCAGTCCATTGAGGACGGGCCGGAGCGCCCCGGCCCGGCGCGCGGGCGCCGGCGGCTCGGTGGCCAGCGCGGCGAGGGTGGCGAGGGCCGACGGCCGGGCGAACGGCGACTGGCCCTCGACCGCGGCGTAGAGCGTCGCCCCCAGGGACCACATGTCGGTGCGCGGCCCGGAGGTGCCGTCGCGGGCGCGCTCGGGCGCGATGTAGGCGGGCGAGCCGAGGACGAGGCCGGTGCGGGTGACGGTGGGGTCGCCCGGAATCGTGGCCAGGCCCCAGTCGGTGAGCACGACCCGACCGTCCTCGGCGAGCAGGACGTTGGCGGGCTTGATGTCGCGGTGCACGACGCCGGCCCGGTGCGCGGTGCGCAGGGCGGCGAGCATGGCGAGCCCGATCTCCGCGACGCGTACCGGTGGGAGGGGTCCGTCGTTGGCGATCACGTCCTGGAGCGACCGGGACGCGACGTACTCCATGACGATCCACGGATCACCGTCGGTACGCAGGACGTCGAAGATGCGGACGACGTTGAGATGGTTGAGGCGGGCGATCGCCCGCGCCTCGCGCAGAGAGCGTTCCCGCATCTCCCGACGCTCGTCGTCGGTCAGTCCCGGCGGCGGGACAAGTTCCTTGATCGCGACCTCGCGGTGCAGAACCTCGTCGAGGGCACGCCAAACCCGGCCCATGCCACCTTGCCCGAGCGGCTCGACGAGTCGATACCGGTCGGCGACGAGCGGCGGCTGAGTCATCGACATCACCCAAAACCGTACCTGTGCCCGCCGAACGCCACACGGGCGGCAGTTGCTCATGTGACGTAGACCGACCGTACGCTGGCGGTATGTCGGACGTACCCCTGTTCAGGGTCACCCGCGGAGCCCCCACGGCCGAGGAACTGGCTGCGCTGGTGGGGGCCCTGGCCACCCGTCGCCCCGCTCCCCCGACGGCTGTGCCGGATACGTCGCTTTGGTTGCGATCCGCCAGACCCGGCCCGCTGCTGCGCGGCCCCGGCGCCTGGCGCGCATCAGGCTTGCCGCGCTGAAGTCGTCGCACATTCAGGGCTGCGCTTGATGGTGCTGTCGGTCTAGCCTCACGGTCAGCAACCACTTGGTGACCACTCGGGGAGGTGTCTCTGGTGGCGCTGTCCAACGAGGACCTCCCACCGACGTGGCTCCGCGACTACGCGGCGATAGAGGCCGACATCCAACGCCTGGAAGACTTCGCCACCCAACTGGACGCCGAGGTCCGCGACAACTTCGCTCCCCACGTCGCGCCCATCTTCGACGACATCCTGACCGAGTTGCCCGGAGCATATTCGGATTTTCCGGAGTTGTTGGGTTTCCTCCAGAGCCATGCGGCATCGGCGCAGGACACGGCTTATACGGTCTACTACTACCAGGACGTGACAGGCGGCTTCGCCGTCGCGGCCGGCGAGGTGAGCCGCAACTACCGCGACGCGGACGCCTTCTCGGCCGCGCGGGTAGCGGACGTCAAGACGGCGCTCGGCAAGACGGCAGCCGGGAGCACCGATGCGTGACGCACCGACCGAAGGCCCACCGCCGACGGCCACGGACTGGGCACGCCACGACGCACCATCGATGTGGCGAATGCTCGCACCCCAGGAAACCGAGGCCCACTGGCGCCACGCGGCAGGCTTGCGCAAGTTGACGGAGCTAACTGCCATCCACATGGCACGCCTGCAGGTCTACCGCGACCAGTTGGCGGAGGCCTGGCCCCCGGAGAAAAGCCCGGCTGCAAGAACATTCATCGCGCGCCTGGACTACCTGATCGGCCACGTCCGCCAGACACACGAGGTAGCGGCCACGAACTACACGGCCCTAACGACAGCGACAACCACACTGGACACGGCCCGCACCCAGGTAGCCGCGATCCACAACGAGTACTCGGAAAAACTGCAGGCCAGGAAAACCTACGACGCATTGATAGCGCAGACGAAGGCCTCCCAGTTGCCAGGCACAGTAATCGGTCCACCCCCCGCCACCGACACGGATCTAGAGCGCCTAAACGCCAAGGCCCGCTCGGTCATGTCAAGTCTCAGCAGCACCCTCGTGCTGGCAGAACGGCAGCTCAGCAGCCCGACGCCGTTTGGCATGCAACGCCGCGAAGGCGGCCCAACGATTCAACCGCCACCAGCGGTTCCGCGTGTTACGTCCCTTGAGCCGGCTCGTCGCCCACCCAACCAAACCACGTTCACGCAGACACCCCAATTAGGAACAGTACCCGCGCTCGCTCCTGATGTTGCCGACCAGAACCCTCAGCGGCCTTTGGCTCCGAAGGACCTAGCAACTCGCTCGGTATCGGCTGCCGCAAGCGGTCGCGCTGCGGGGGAAAGAACGACCTCGACGCAACCCCGCGGGCTCCAGCCCGTGGGCCCGGCCACCGCCTACCGTGGCACAACTATTCCGCACGTGGCGCCGACCGGGGGCGTCATCGCGCCCTCGGGATCCAAAAGCCCGACCGCGCATCGACGGCCTGAAGTGTCCAGCGCCGTCATCGCGCCGCGGTCCGAAACACCATATGTCGCTGCCCCTATCGGTGGTCCAGGAAGGGCCCGCGACGACGGCAAGTCCGCCATCCAGCAACGTCTCGCAGAGGATCAGTGGGAGGTCCGACAAGGAGTACCGTCTGTCGTCTTGCCACCTGCGGTCAACGTCCGAATCGACCCCGGCCCGGCGATCGGACTCGACCGGTGAGAACGCTGCGAAAGCTAGCAGCGGTTCCTACCTCAATCATCGTGGCAATCCTTCCCCTTGGTGTTGACAACATCCGGGACGAGCAATGGCACCTGCGGTTCCTGAACATCGATCAGGCCCATGAGCTGACGAAGGGGGAGGGCGTCACCGTCGCAGTTGTGGATACCGGCGTCGACGCCCATCCTGACTTGGCCGGCAGTGTCCTTCCTGGAGCTGTGCTGGACCCCGCCGGGAGCGGCGACGGGAACACGGATTTGAGCGGTCACGGCACGGCTATGGCTGGCTTGATCGCGGGTCACGGCAGGGGAAGTAAGGGCGTGCTGGGCATCGCGCCGGCCGCCCAGATCCTTCCTGTCGTCGACACTGTTTCGGGCAGGTCGACAAATCCGGACCTCACCGCTGACGCGATCAATGCAGCCATCGATCGCGGCGCGACGGTTGTGAACATATCCGCCAGTGGCGGGCCAACCGAGAGACTGCAGCGTGCGATCGAGAGAGCACGGCGAGAAGACGTGGTCGTCGTCGCCGCAGCGGGCAACGCCCCGTCGCCGATCATCGGGTTCCCTGCGAACTATCCGGGCGTGGTGGCGGTCGGAGCATCCGATCGAAGCGGCTCTGTCGCGGGCATATCGACCCGGGGTCCTGGCTTGGTTCTCGTCGCGCCCGGGGTTGACATAATGACGACCCGATTAAACTCTGGCTACGGCGTCGGGACTGGAACGTCGGACTCAACTGCGATTGTCTCCGGTGCAGTCGCCTTGATTCGAAGCCGGTTTCCTAGCCTTGAGGCCGCCGAGGTGATACGCCGGCTTACAGCCACTGCAACAGACAAAGGCCCACCTGGCCGCGACGACGTGTATGGCTATGGAGTGCTGAACGTTGTCGCCGCGCTGTCTACAGATGTACCGCCAGCATCTGCGGCTCCAACTTCGCCGCCGCCGATTACCGCCGAAGCTATCCCGCCCTCCGATGGTGGGTTGTGGGTTGGGGTTGTGGCTTTGGTTGGGGTTGCGGTCGTTATCGGGCTCGTCGCTCTCCATCTGCGTGCCCGTCGGCATCGGGTGGGTAGAGGACCGGTAGCGTAGCTCTCCGTGCGTACCGCTGGATCTACAACGTTGGTGTTGGCGTCGGCGAGTCCCGCCCGGCGGGCTCTGCTCAAGGCCGCCGGGATCGATGTCGAAGTCGTGGTCAGTGGTGTCGACGAAGAAGCCGTCAAGGAGCCCTCGGCCGAGCAGCTGTGCTTGACCCTCGCGCGGATGAAGGCCACCGAAGTTGCTCGGCGGCTTGGCGTCGAAGGGCTCAGCGTCAGCCCTGGCACGCGGCTGCTTGTGCTCGGGTGTGACTCCGTGCTCGAGTTCGACGGGCAGATCTACGGCAAACCCGCCAGCGCCGATGACGCTGTGCAGCGGTGGCAGCGGATGCGGGGGCGGTCCGGGGTTCTGCACACCGGGCACTACCTGATCGATCTCGCGGGCGTCACCGTCGGGGCCGTCGGGTCGACCACCGTGCACTTCGCCGATCTCAGTGACGAGGAGATCGCCGCCTACGTCGGGACCGGGGAGCCACTGCATGTTGCCGGCGCGTTCACCATCGACGGGCTCGGTGGGCCGTTCGTCGAGCGGATCGAAGGCGATCACGGCACCGTCGTCGGGCTTTCGTTGCCGCTCCTGCGGCACCTACTCGACGATCTCGGCGTGCGGCTGACCGATCTCTGGAAAAGCTGACGCCCGCGGCTGGGACAGCGCCCGCGCCAGCCAGGTCGTCAACCCTGCCGCCGCCGCTATGAAGGCCGGCAGCACCAGGAAAGCCGTGTGCGTGCCCGACAGGTCCGCCAGCGCGCCCAGGAGGACCGGGGCCAGGCCGAAGCCGAATGCCACGGCGTACGACGTCAGGCCCGCGGCGCGGTCTGCTTGACCCGGGGCCGCCGCCAGGGCCAGTGAGATCACCAGTGGGTACTGCACCGCGATGCCCAGACCCACCACGAACAGGCCGGTGACCGCCAGCCACGGGGCCGTCGCCACCCAGAACACCGTGAAGCCCACCAGCGTGAGGGCCAGCGACAGCAACAACAGGCGGACCGAGGCGATGTGCAGCGCCACCCGGCCCGCCGCGAGGCGGCCGACGAACATGCCCGCCAGCACCGCCGCGAAGCCGGCCGCCGCCGGGCCCGAGGCCATGCCCGCGTGGGTGCGCAGCACGTCGACCGACCAGAGCGAGAAGCAGACCTCGATCGACGAGGTGGCGGCGAGCAGGACGAGGGTGATCCAGTAGGCCCGGGACAGCCGGCCGCCGGCAGCCGGACCGTCGGCCGGCGTAGGACGCGCCGGGACCGACACCCGCAGCAGCGTGCCGAGCAGCAGCACGCCCAGGATGAGCAGCACCACCAGCGAGAGCGCCGGGCGCCAGCCCAGGCCCGCCGCGACGAAGGCACCCACCACCAGCGGTGCCACGACGCCCGTGAAAGCCGCCGTCGCGTTCGCCTCGCTGAGGGCCGCCGGCGCCGCCGGGCCCTGATGGTCCGAGAGCGCCGCGTTGACGCCGTTGACGATGAACGAGCCGAAGACCGAGACCAGCACCGCCGCGGTGACCGTCAACGGCAGCGGCCGCGCCACCCAGAGCATGCCGATCACCAGCACCACGCCGGCCATGCCCGTCCAGATCGTGGCGCCGCGGCCGATCCGGCGGGACAGCGGCGAGAAGACGAACCCCGCGATCAGGACGCCCGCCGCCAGGCCGGTGCCGTGCAGGCTCGCCAGCGCCGCGCTGACACCCTGCTCGTCGCGGAGCAACGGGACGACCGGGCCGAACCCGTACAGGAAGAAGCCCCAGACCCCGAGTTGCGCGTAGAGGAGCAGCGTCACTCGGTCGTGGACTAGGCGGGGCACGCCCACACCGTACGCGGCGGTGCCCGCGGCCCCGTGGCCCGCGGGCACCGCCGCCGAGGTCAGCGCACGCTGCGGGCGAACTCGCGCGCCGCCCACCAGACCGAGAGCACGGTCAGCACCGAGACGATCAGAAGCCCTTGCCAGACCCGGTCGTTGCCGATGTCGCCGGCGAACAGGGCGCGGGTGCCGTCGACCGCCCAGGAGAACGGGTTCCACTTGGCGACGTCTTCCAGCCAGCCCGGGGCGAATTGCAGGGGTAGCAGGATGCCCGAGAGCAGCAGGACCGGTTGCGCCACGGTGTTCATCAGCGGGGCCAGCGCGTCCTCGCTCTTGACCGCGAGCGCGACGCCGTAGGAGACCGCCGAGGTCATCAGGGCGATCAGCGCCAGCATGAGATAGGCCAGCAGCAGGTCGCCGATGAACACCCGCAGGTCGAAGAAGAGGGCCAGGATCGTGATGATGCCGGCCTGCGCGATCAGCGACACCACGTCGCGCAGCGACCGGCCGAGCAGCAGGGCGAACCGGCTCACCGGGGTCACCCGGGACCGCTCGATGACGCCCGCCCGTAGCTCGGCGATCAGCCCGAAGCCCTGGAACAGGCCGCCGAAGATCGCCAGCAGGACCAGCAGGCCGGGGACGAACACCCGGTAGGCCTCGGCGTCGGAGGTCACGCCGAGCGGGGACAGCGCCGGCTTGAGCAGCGGCGCGAAGAGCAGCAGGTACATCACCGGCTGGAAGACGCCGACGAAGACCCAGATCGGGTTGCGCAGCAGGAGTTGCATCTGCCGGGCGAAGATCAGCCAGCAGTCACGGAGGAACTTCATCAGGGTCACTTCTCCCGCAGCGAACGGCCGGTCTTGGTCAGGAAGACGTCGTCGAGGCTCGGCCGGTGCAGCTCGATCGACTTCAGCGTGACGCCGTTGCGCTCGAGCTCGCGCAGCACCTGCGGCATCGCCGTGGCGCCGTCCTCGACGAAGAGCCGCAGGCCCTCGCCGGTGTCGAGCTTCTCCAGCCGCGCGACGAAGGCGACCGAGTCGAGCACGGCGGCGGCATCGGCCGTCGCGCCGTTGAGCCCGACCGTGATCACGTCGTGCGAGATCGACCGCTTGAGCGAGTCGGGCGTGCCTTCCGCGACGACCTCGCCGTTGTCCATGATCGCGATGCGGTCGCAGAGCGCGTCGGCCTCTTCGAGGTAGTGCGTGGTGATGAAGACCGTCATGCCCTCGGAACGCAGCCGGCGGATCTCGTCCCACATGTGGGCCCGACTCTGCGGGTCGAGGCCGGTCGTCGGCTCGTCGAGGAACACCACCCGCGGCTCGTGGATGATGCCCAGCGCGATGTCGACCCGCCGCCGCTGCCCACCGGAGTAGGTCTTGCACTTCCGGTCAGCGTATTCGGACAGCTGGAAAGCGGACAAAGCCCGCGCGGCCCGCTCCAGCGCCGCCGACTTGCCGATCCCGTAGAGCCGCGCCTGCAGCACCAGTTCCTCGCGCGCGGTCGAGTCGTCCCACGTGCTGCCACCCTGGGCGACGTAGCCGATGCGCCGACGCACCTCACCCGGGTCGCGCAGCAGATCGGCGCCCGCGACCGTGGCCTCGCCCCCGTCGGGGACGATCAGCGTCGCGAGCATCCGCAACGTGGTGGTCTTGCCCGCGCCGTTGGGGCCGAGGAAGCCGAAGATCTCCCCCTCGTCGACGCGCAGGTCGACGCCGCGCACGGCCTCGACCGTCTTCTTCTCTCTCCCCTGGCGGGAGCGGAACGACTTCCGCAGCCCCCTGGTCTCGATGATCACGAAACACCCCCGGATCGACCGTTGTCGTCCAGGACTCTAACGCGATATAACTCGACTGGTCAACGTTGAGTATTGCTTGACCTTTCGAGATAGTCGCGAAACTCGGGCGACTCACGCAGGCTAGGCGGGTAGTACGACATTCCTGACTCGACAAGATCGACGGTCTTCTCGCACCAGGCGACCTCGGCCTCCATGCGGACGATGCTGAGCTCGAACATCCAGCCCACATAGGTCGGCTTGAGCTCACTGATCCACCGAGACGAGAGCGACCCACGCAAACCTTCGATCGACGCCCGCAGCACCGTCGCCCGGTTGCGCAGCGCGGCCGCCGCCTCCTCCCGAGGCAGGGCATCGATGAACGCGAAAGCCGCGAAGAACGGATCTGGCGGCATCGATATGTTCCACCACAGGTCCCGCAGCAGCGACTCGAACTCGGCCTCGCCTTTGGCCGTGATCTCGTACGACGTCCGCGCCGGCCGCCCACCGACCTCCTCGGTGGCGACCTCCCGCAGCATCGACTCCTCGGTGAGCTTGCGCAGGCCGTGATAGATCGATCCAGGTTGTACGTTCGCCCACCGGTCGGCACCCCAACTCAGCAGCTCACGGCGCACGTCGTAGCCGTGGACGGGCTGCATGAGGCGGACCGCGCCGAGGATCATCATCCGGGTTGCCGACACGCCACAAGCGTTGCACATCCCACAGCGACTCCCGGGCAAGTTGATCATCCTCGCCGATACACTCCCGAATATGCGAAAGGTTCTGGTTGCCAACCGAGGCGAGATCGCGGTACGGGTCATCCGCGCCTGCCGGGACGCCGGGCTGGGCAGCGTCGCCGTCTACGCCGACTCCGACCGGGACGCCCCGCACGCGGTGCTCGCCGACGAGGCGTACGCGCTGGACGGCGCCACCGCCGCGGACACCTACCTGCGCATCGAGAAGCTGATCGACGTCGCGCACAGAGCCGGCGCCGACGCCGTACACCCTGGCTATGGCTTCCTGAGTGAAAATGCCGATTTCGCGACGGCCGTGATCGACGCGGGGCTGACCTGGATCGGCCCGAGCCCGCAGGCCATCCGCGACCTCGGCGACAAGGTCACCGCCCGGCACATCGCCCAGCGCGCCGGCGCGCCGCTGGTCCCGGGCACGCCCGACCCGGTCCAGGGCCCCGACGAGGTCGTCGCGTTCGCGGAGCAGCACGGCCTCCCGGTCGCGATCAAGGCGGCGTTCGGCGGCGGCGGCCGTGGCCTCAAGGTGGCCCGGACGATCGAGGAGATCCCGGCGCTGTTCGAGAGCGCCACCCGCGAGGCGGTCGCGGCGTTCGGCCGGGGCGAGTGCTTCGTGGAGCGCTACCTGGACCAGCCGCGGCACGTCGAGGCCCAGGTGCTGGCCGACCGGCACGGCAACGTGGTCGTCGTGGGCACCCGCGACTGCTCCCTGCAGCGCCGCCACCAGAAGCTGGTCGAGGAGGCGCCCGCGCCGTTCCTGACCGACGAGCAGCGCAAGCAGATCCACGAGAGCGCCAAGGCGATCTGCCGCGAGGCCGGGTACGAGGGCGCGGGCACCGTCGAATATCTCGTCGGCGCCGACGGCACGATCTCGTTCCTGGAGGTCAACACCCGGCTGCAGGTCGAGCACCCGGTCTCCGAGGAGACGTCCGGCATCGACCTGGTCCGCGAGCAGTTCCGGATCGCGGCCGGCGAGCCGCTGCGACACACCGAGGACCCGACGCCGCGCGGCCACTCGATCGAGTTCCGGATCAACGGCGAGGACCCCGGCCGCAATTTCCTGCCCGCGCCCGGCACGGTGACGAAGCTGCGGATGCCGGCCGGTCCGGGCGTCCGGGTCGACGCGGGCATCACTGAGGGTGACGTCATCGGCGGCAACTTCGACTCGCTGCTCGCCAAGGTCATCGTGACCGGCGAGACGCGGGCCGAGGCGCTGGAGCGCTCCTGCCGGGCGCTGGACGAGATGGTGGTCGAGGGGATGGCGACGGCGCTGCCCTTCCACCGGCTGGTCGTCCGCGATCCGGCCTTCACCGACGAGCCGTTCCGCGTGCACACCCGGTGGATCGAGACGGAGTGGGCAGGCGGCGTGCCGCCCTTCGACGCGCCGGCCGCTGCCGTGGCGGCGGAGGAGGAACGCGAGACCGTCGTGGTCGAGGTGGGCGGAAAACGGCTCGAGGTGCGTCTTCCCGCCGGCTTTTCCCAGGGTACGGGCGCCAACTCGGGCGGATCTCCAAATGTGCGCTCCAGCAGGCGGGCGGGTGCCCGCAGCGGCCCCGGCGCCGCCGGCGGCGACACGTTGACCTCCCCGATGCAGGGCACGATCGTCAAGGTGGCCGTCGCTGACGGTGACGAGGTGGCCGAGGGTGACCTGATCGTCGTACTCGAGGCCATGAAGATGGAGCAGCCGATCAACGCGCACCAGGCCGGCACGGTCTCCGGGCTGGCGGCGACGGTCGGGGCCACCGTGAGTGCCGGGGCTCCCATCTGCACGATCGCTTAGTGTTCTCCGGCCGTACCCGGGAATGATGTTCGGGTGAAGTTTCTCGACGGCAACGCACCCGGGCACGATCTGACCTACAACGACGTCTTCATGACGCCGAACCGGTCGGAGCTGATGTCCCGTCTCGACGTGGACCTGGCCACCGACGACGGCAGCGGCACCACGATCCCGCTGGTGGTGGCCAACATGACCGCCGTCGCCGGCCGCCGGATGGCCGAGACGGTCTCCCGGCGCGGCGCGATGGCGGTGATCCCGCAGGACATCCCGATCGACGTGGTCGCGGACGTGGTCGGCTGGGTCAAGCAGCGGCACCTGGTGCACGACACGGCGATCACGCTCGGCCCGACCGACACCGTCGGTGACGCCATCCACCTGCTGCCCAAGCGGGCACACGGCGCGGTGGTCGTGGTCGACGCCGCGCACCGCCCGGTCGGCGTGGTCACCGAGGCGGATCTCGTCGGCGTCGACCGGTTCGCCCAGGTGCGGCACGTGATGTCGACGGAACTGCTGACCGTGCCGGCCGAGGCCGACCCGCGGCGCGGCTTCGACGCCCTCTCCGCCGGCCGCCGCCGGATCGCGCCGGTGATCGACGTGGAGGGCCGGCTGGTCGGTGTGCTGACCCGGGCCGCCGCGCTGCGGGCGACGCTCTACCGGCCGGCGCTGGACACCAAGGGCCGGCTGCGGGTCGCGGCCGCCATCGGGATCAACGGCGATTTCGCGGGCAAGGCCGAGGCGCTGCTGGAGGCCGGTGTCGACACGCTGGTGGTCGACACGGCGCACGGTCACCAGGAGCGGATGCTGACGGCGCTGCGCGCGGTGCGCGCGCTCGACCCGGCCGTGCCGCTCGTCGCCGGCAACGTGGTGACCGCGGCCGGGGTGCGGGACCTGGTCGACGCCGGGGCCGACATCATCAAGGTCGGCGTCGGGCCGGGCGCCATGTGCACGACCCGGATGATGACCGGCGTCGGGCGGCCGCAGTTCTCCGCGGTGCTCGACTGCGCGGTCGCGGCCCGTTCACTCGGACGCCATGTCTGGGCCGACGGCGGCGTGCGACACCCGCGGGACGTCGCGCTGGCGCTGGCCGCCGGCGCCTCCAACGTGATGATCGGGTCGTGGTTCGCGGGCACCTACGAGTCGCCCGGCGACCTCTACACCGACCCGGACGGCCGGCGCTACAAGGAGAGCTTCGGCATGGCCTCGGCGCGGGCGGTGAGCGCGCGGACGGCCGACGACAGCCCGTTCGACCGCGCCCGCAAGGCGGTGTTCGAGGAGGGGATCTCGTCCGCGCGGATGTACCTGGACCCGGAACGGCCCGGCGTCGAGGACCTGATCGACGAGATCGTCGCAGGGGTACGCAGCGCGTTCACCTACGCCGGCGCCGCGTCGATCCCGGAGTTCCACGAGCGGGCCGTGGTGGGTGTGCAGTCGACCGCCGGGTACGCGGAGGGAATGCCGCTGCCGACGAGCTGGTAGCGCCGGTCTCAGTCGCGGGCGAAGAGGGGGCGGATCACCTGCCGGGCCGCCTCCTCGGGGTCGTCACCCAGGACGTCGGGGAGGGCGCCGCCGAGCCAGAGCGTGGCGAACCCGTGCACGATCGACCAGGCCGACAGGCCGGCGATCCGGGCGCCGGCCCCGCGTAGCTCGCTCTCCTGGACCGAGGCGACCGCGTCGCGCAAGGCGTCCGAGGCCCGGTCCTGCGCCGAGCGCAGCTCCGGGTCGCTGCCGTTGAGCAGCTCCGGCTGGAACATCACCGCGAAGTGGGCCCGGTGCGCGACCGCGAACCGCACGTAGGCCACGCCCGCGTCGAGCACCCCGCCGCCGGCCGCGCGGGTGCGGTCGAGCTCGTCGGCGAGAAAGGTGAAGCCCTCCGCGGCGAGCGCCGTGAGCAGGCCGGCCTTGTCGCCGAAGTGGTGTGCCGGCGCGGCGTGCGAGACGCCGGCGCGCCGGGCCAGGTCGCGCAGGCTCAGCGCGGCCGGCCCGCTCTCGGTGATCGCCTCGGCCGCCGCCGCGAGCAGGGTCCGCCGGAGGTCGCCGTGGTGATAGGGCCGCGTCATGGTGCCCACTCTATCTTGCCACCGACAAGTTCGCCTGCTAACTTGACAGTGACAAGATTGGAGTGTCGCCATGGCCCCCCTCGTTTTCCTCGTTCTCGGCTTTCTCGCGGCCCGCCTGACCGGCCTCGCCGGCGTCGACGCCCTCGACGGCTGGCTGCCCGCCCTGCGCGTCGGCCTCGCGGTGATGTTCGTGGTCACCGGCCTCGCCCACTTCGCCCCGAAGATGCGCGCGGGCATGATCGCTATGGTCCCGCCGCGCCTGCCCCGCCCGGACCTGCTGGTCACGGCCACCGGCATCCTCGAGATCGCCGGCGCGATCGGCCTGCTGATCCCGGCCACGGCCGCCCTGGCCGCCGCGTGCCTGGCGCTCCTGATGATCGCCATGTTCCCGGCCAACATCTCGGCGGCCCGCCGCAGGCTGAGCCTCGGCGGCCGCCCGGTCGAGCCGATCGCCCGGCGCACAGCCCTCCAGGTCTTCTGGGTCGCCCTCGCCGTGGCGGTCGCCGTCGCCGCATGACGTCCGGCCACTCCACACCTCCGCCCGTTCGCCTCGGTGGGGCACGGGCGGCCGGGCGTCGCCCAACCGCACCGCGACGTCCGTGGCAGCTTCCGCCGTGCGCCGCGGCGCGCGAGACACGGAAAACCGGGTCCCGCCGCAGGTAGGGTGGCCGTAGGTGTGCCGGGAAGGCTGGTCGGCGCTGTGCCGCCGAACCAGAGGAGCCGCCCGTGGCCGACCGCAAGCCCGTCAGCGATCTGTTCGGCAGCGGCAGCCTGCTCGAGACGCGGCGCATCGCCGACGTCCTGCGCACCGAGACCGCCGGTGGGCTGTTGCTCGTCACGGCCGCGCTGGTGGCGGTGATCCTGGCGAACACGCCGCTGGCCGGCACCTATGACGCGATCGCGGGCGCCGAGTTCGGTCCGGCCGCCCTGCATCTGCATCTCTCGGTCGCCGAATGGACCGCGGACGGGCTGCTGGCGATCTTCTTCTTCATCGCCGGGCTGGAGCTCAAACGTGAGTTCGTCGCCGGTGACCTGCGCGACCCTCGCCGGGCCGCGCTGCCGGTTGCCGCGGCGATCGGTGGCATGGCGTTGCCAGCGGTGATCTACACCGTGGTCAACCTGGTAGCGGCCGACGGTGCCCCGCGCGGCTGGGCGATACCGTCCGCGACCGACATCGCGTTCGCGCTCGCCGTGCTCGGCCTCATCAACACCCACCTGCCGGCGGCGTTGCGGACGTTCCTGCTCACGCTCGCCGTCGTCGACGACCTGCTGGCCATCGTCATCATCGCGATCTTCTACACCACCAGCCTGCACGTCGTGCCGCTCCTGCTGGCCCTCCTCCCGCTCGCCGCCTTCGGCCTGCTCGTGCAGCGCCGCGTCCGCTCCTGGTGGCTGCTCCTGCCGCTAGCTCTCGTGACCTGGGCGTTGGTGCACGCGTCCGGTGTGCACGCCACCGTCGCCGGCGTGCTGCTCGCCTTCACCGTGCCGGTGCTCCGCCGCCGCCCCGGTCCCGGGCCCGGTCTGGCGGAACACTTCGAGCACCGCTGGCGACCGCTGTCCGCCGGCGTGGCGGTGCCGCTGTTCGCGTTCTTCGCCGCCGGCGTCTCGATCGGCGGCGGCGACGGGCTCGCCAACCCGGTGACCATCGGCGTCGTGCTGGGGCTGTTGCTGGGCAAGTCCATCGGCGTGCTGGTATCGAGCTGGCTGGTGCACCGCTTCACCCGGGCGGAGCTCGCCGCCGGCCTCTCCTGGTGGGACGTGGCCGGCGTGGCCGTGCTCGCCGGTGTGGGCTTCACCGTCTCGCTGCTCGTCAGTGAGCTGGCCTTCGGCGCCGACAGCCCACAGGACGAGAACGCGAAGCTGGGCATCCTCGTCGGTTCCGTGCTGGCCGCGGTGGTGGCGGGCGTCGTGCTGCGCGTCCGCAACCGCC
>NZ_BONE01000024.1 GCF_016862555.1 Asanoa siamensis
CCGGCCGCGCCGGCCGCGCCGGCCGCGCCGGCCGCGCCGGCCGCGCCGGCCGCGCCGGCCGCGCCGGCCGCTCCTAAGGTTCGGCTCACCTCCGAGCTCAACGGCAAGACGGTTCCCAGGATGGGCAGGGTCGTCACCGACCAGGACGGGTACGTGCTCTACCGGCTGGACCTGGACAGCCCGAAGCCGTCCGCGTCGGAGTGCGAAGGCAGGTGCACCCAGGTGTGGCCGCCCGCCTACACCGACGGCGACGTGCGGCTGTCCGGCGTCGCGGAGGAGAAGGTCGGCACGCTGAAGCGGGCCGACGGCACCGAGCAGCTCACCATCGGCGGCTGGCCGGTGTACCGCTACATCGGCGACACCGAGCCGGGCCAGTGGAAGGGCCAGAAGGTCGACAACGTCTGGTTCGTGGTGCAGCCCGACGGCAGGAAGAACCTGAGCTGCCTGCCCAAGGGCACCCCGAAGGCCGTCGCGCCGCCGGACGCCGGTGCCGCGGAGAACGAGGTCGACGAGCCCGACGCGCCGGCCGAGAGCCCGGCGGGGGCTGACAACGGTTCCGGCACCGCCGGATCGGGCTTCAACTTCTGACCCGTCACGCGTACGTCCGATGTGGATGGAGGCCTCAGCTGTGGCGTTGCCAGAGGTCGCGGACCGGATCCCAGCGCTCGCCGAGCCCGTCGCGCCAGGGGGTCTCGAGGTAGGCCGTCGCGCGGGTGTCCGCCTTGCTCCACCAGATGCCGGCCTGGACGACGCCGGCCGGGTCGCGGTAGGCGTACTCGACGTACTCACCGCGGTTGACACCGGACGTGCCGTCGCGTCGCGTCGGCGCGGTCACGCCGGGGGCGAGCGCCCCGGCGTCGAGATTCTGTTGCCGGCGCTGGCCTCGGGCCTGCTCGAGGTCTCCTTCGGAGCTGTAGCGGACGAAGACCACGTCCAGGCCGCCGTACCGGCAGGCGACGCGCCGCTCCTCGCCCGGCGCGGGCGTGGGGCCGCCGGCGTCGAAGCGGTCGCGGCAGCCGCCGATCCACGGCAGCCACGGGTCGGCGAGGTCGGCCAGGTCGCCGTCGACCATGGTGCGGTTGATGGCGTACTGGTTCGCTTCGAAGGGCGCGAGGGGCGCGGTGGCCGTCTCACCGGCGGCCGGCCGGCGGGCGCCGACGCCCACGGAGTAGCCGGCGGGGCCGAAGGCCAGCATCCCGAGCAACAGCCCGAACAGGACGAGCGTGGCCTCGAACCCGCGGCGGCGACGACTGACCCTGACCTTGGGGGCGGGCGGCGCCGCCGGCTTGGGCGGACGCACGGGCTTCGGGGGACGCACGGCCTTCGGCGGCCGGGCCGGCTTGGGCGCGCGTGGCGGCTTCGGTTGCGGCGGGGTGGCCTGCTGGGGCACGTAGCCGTGCAGGGGTTGGCGGAGCGGACCGCTCAGCGTGGCCTCGATGGCGGGAACGGCGCTCTCGACGGGCTGGGCGACGTCGCGCGGCGGAGCGAGGTCACGCGGCGGGGCGATCTCGCGAGGCTGCGGCACGTCGCCGGGCTGGCGGATCTCGCTGGTCTCGGCAACGTCGCCGGCCTCAGCCGCGTCGTCTTGTTGAGCAAGGTCGGTGCGTTCAGCAGTCTCGTCACGTCCGGCAACGTCGGCGGGTTCGGCCTCGTCGGTGGGTTCAGCGGGGCCGTCGTGCTCGGCGACGTCGGCACGCTCGGTCGTTTCTCCTCGCTCAGCCACGTCGTCCGCGTCGGCAACGTCGGCAGGCTCAGCCACGTCCTGCGTGTCAGCCACGTCGGCGGGCTCGACCACGGCGGCGGGCTCGACCACGGCGGCGGGCTCGACCACGGCGGCGGGCTCGACCACGGGGGCCGGCTCGGCCACGTCCGCGGGCTCGGCAACGGGGGCGGGCTCGGCCACGTCCGCGGGCTCGGCAACGGGGGCCGGCTCGGCGGGCTCAGCCACGTCCCGGGCCTTGTCGACGGCGGTGGGCTGGGCCGGGTCAAGGGGGCGGGCGATCTCGCGGGGTGGGGTGATCGGGCGCGGGCGGGTGATCGCGCGGGGTGCGTCGGTCTCCGGCGCGGCCTCCGCGGAGCCCGGCTCGGTGCCCTGCGGCGGCGCGGCGGCGGGTGTCGTCCGGGAGCCGGGCAGGGGCGGGGCGACGGTCCGTTCCGGGACCGGGCGTTCGGGCTGTGCGGGCTCTGGAGCCGACCGGGACCGTCCCTCCGGACCAACCGGGTCGTTGCGCATGAGCCGCAGGCTAGCAGCCTTCGCTGGGTGGGATCGCCGTGCTGACGGGGGCGGGGGACCACACTGGAGGCTGGTACCGGTGGGTCGTGCTCGGCCTCGGCGCGGGCGCGCAGCTGGTCGTCGGCGCGTACGTCCAGGGTCTGGCCTCGGTCGGCCCCGTCCTGCGCGACGAGTTGGGCCTGTCGCTCAGCGGCGTCGGCGTGCTGCTCGGCTGTCCGACGGTGGGCATCGTGCTGTGCCTGATCGCCTGGGGACGGGTCTGCGACCGGTACGGCGAGGAGAACGTGATCGGTTTTGGCCTGGCCGGCACCGCGGTCTTCCTGGCGTTCGCGGCGGCGGCCACCTCCGTGGCCGTCGTGGCCGCCACGCTGGTCGTCGCCGGCGCCACCGCGGCCGGGGTGATGGTGGCCAGCGGCAGCGCGATCCTCGCGTGGTTCCCACCCGGGCAGCGCGGGCTGGCGATGGGGTTGCGGGCGAGCGGCCTACCGGCCGGCGCCGCCGTCGCGGCCGCGACGCTGCCGCGGGTGGCGCAGTGGGGCGGCCTGCCGGCCGTCTTCGCGCTGCTGGCCGTGGCCTGCCTGCTCACCGGCACCGTGGTCGCGCTCGGCGTGCGGTCGCCCGGCGCCGCAACGACCGGCGGCCCGCGCGGCGCTGGTCGGGGGGTCCTGACCGACCGCAGGCTGCTGCGCCTGGCGTTGGTCAGTGGCCTGCTGGTGCTGCCCCAGGTCGGCATCACCTCGCTGCTGCTGGTCTGCCTCGTCGACCACCGCGGTGTCTCGATGGCGCCGGCGGCGGCCGTGCTGACCTGCGCGCAGGCGCTGGGTGCGGCGAGCCGGCTCGCGGTCGGCCTCTGGTCCGACACGGTCGGCTCGCGGCTGCGCCCGCTGCGGTACATCGCGGCCGGCACCGTACCCCTGGCCGCCCTGGTCGGCGCCGTGGTCGAAGCGCCGATCCCGATCCTCGTCGGCGCGCTCCTGCTGTTCTGCGTGACGGCCGTGAGCTGGAACGGTCTGGCCTTCGGCGCGGCGGGCGAGATGTCCGCCCCGGACCGCGCCGCGACGGCCATGGGCCTGCAGAACACCGCCATCTTCGGCGGCGGCGCGCTGGCCCCACCGTTCGTGGCGATGGTGGCGGACACCGTCAACTGGCCCGCGGCCTTCCTCGTGCTCGCGGTCCCCGCCGCCCTGGCCGCGATCCTGCTGACCCCACTGACCCGCCGTCCGATCCGGACACCCGAAGCACATCCACAGTCGCCCGCGCGGCTGATCACCTTCGGCGCGGACCCCGTGACCACCGGAAGGGCGGCGGCATGAACCCCAGGTCGCGATTCCTGGCAGCAACCCTGACCTGCCTGATCGGCGCCTCCTCGCTCGCCGCGCCGGGCGTGGCCCACGCCGCCGCCCGATGCGGTCCGAACGTGGTCGATCCGCTGGCCGAGGCGCCCTGGCCACTCACCCGGCTACGCCCGGACCTGGCCTGGCCCCTGAGCACCGGCGTGGGCGTGAAGGTGGCTGTCATCGACTCGGGCGTCTCCGCCAACCATCCGGCCCTGGCCGGCAAGGTCCTGCCCGGCCACGACTTCCTGACGGACGCCAACGGCAGCAACGGCAACGAGGACAACCGCACTGACAACGACAACGGGGGCAACGCCAACGGCGATGGCAGAGACGGCGACGACGACCGCGACGGCAACGGCAACGACGGCGACGGCAACGGCAACGACGGCGACGGCATCGGCAACGGCAGCGACGCTGGCGGCAGCGACGGCAACGGCAACGATGACGGCGCCGGGAGCGACGACAACGGCGACGGCAGCGGGAGCGACGCCGACAGCAACGGTGACGGCAGTGGCGACAGCAACGGCGATGACAACGGCGATGACAACGGCAATGGGAACGCCAACGGCAACGGCGATGTGGGGGACGGCGACGACGGCGGCGCTGACGGCAGCGGTGATGGCGCTGGTCTCAGCGTCCGCGGCGGTGGTGACGGTGGGTGTGACGAGAACGGGCATGGCACCCTGATCGCGGGCATCATCGCGGGCGGGGAGACCGTCAGTTCCGGCTTCCGGTTCCACGGCGTGGCGCCCGGCGCGCGGATCGTGCCTATCCGCGTCCTGCGTGACCAGCGCCGGTCGGTCGAGCCCGGCCTCTCCGGCGACATCGCCGACGCGATCCGGCTGGCCGTCGACGAGTTCGACGCCGACGTGATCAACCTTTCGCTGACCACGCCGCCCACGGCCGAGTTGGCCGCGGCCGTCGCCCACGCGATCGACGAGCGGGTCGTGGTCGTGGCCGCGGCCGGCAACACCGGGGAGTCCGGTGTGGAGTCGGGTCGCCCGACCTATCCGGCCGCGTACCCCGGCGTGCTCGCCGTCGCCAGCGTGAACGCCGAGGACCGACACGTCGCCAGCTCTACCGCGGGTGACTTCGTCGACGTGGCCGCGCCCGGTGAGCGGATCGCCGGGCCCGCGCCGGCCGGCGGCGGCTATCTGTTCAGCGCCGAGGGCGGCACCAGCTTCGCGACCGGGTACGTGTCGGGCGTGGCGGCGCTGATCCGCGCGTACGACCGCGGACTGTCGCCCGCCGAGGTGGCGGACCGGATCGTCCGGACCGCGGACCATCCCAGCGACCTGTGGAACGCCGAGGTCGGCCACGGCGTGGTCAACCCGGTCCGCGCGGTCGGCGCACTCGACGCACCGGCCGCTGCCGCCGCGGGAGAGCAGAGCGTGCGCAACGCCCCGCCGCCACCGTCACCGCTGGGCGCCGTCAGCACCACCGCCGTGGTCGTCGCCGTCCTCGGCGTCGCGCTGGCGCTGCTGATCCTGGCCGCCGTACCCATCGTCCGGCGTGGACGTCGCCGGGCCTGGCGCGCGGCGGGCCGGTGATAACCTCGGGCAGCCGACGTACGGAGGTGCAGACGTGACCAGTGGCTTCTGCCGCGTCACGGTCGTCGCCCCGCGGAGTCGGGTCGATCTCGCGCTGCCGGCCGACGTGTCGTTGGCCGACCTCCTGCCGACCCTGCTCAGCTACGCGGGCGACGACCTCGCCGACGACCCGGCCGCGCGCGACGGCTGGGCGCTGTCCCGCTCCGCCGGGCCGGCGCTGGACAGCTCGCGCAGCCCGGCGCAGCTCAACGTGCGCGACGGCGAGCTGCTCTTCCTGCGGCCGCGCGGCGGTGAGGCACCGCTGCCCGTCTTCGACGACGTGGTGGACGCCGTCGCCACGGCCGCCAACGCCCGGCCCGGCCGGTGGAACCGCGCCACGACACGGGCTTTCGGCCTGGCTTTCGGGGTCGCGGCCCTGCTCGGCGGTGCGGTGGTGGTGCTGCTCGCGGGCCCGCCGCAGCTGCCCGGCGGCCTGGCCGGTCTCGTGCTGGCCGCCGCGCTGCTGGTCGCCGCCGTCGTCGCCGCGCGGGCCTTCGGCGACGCCCGCACGGCCACCGTGTTCGCGCTCGTCGCCGTCGTCTACGCCGCGGTCGGCGGCCTGCTGGTGCTCGCCGGTGATCTCGGGATCGGCGACCTCGGTCCGCCGCACGTGCTCGTCGCCGGGACGGCTGTCGTGCTGGTCGCGGCGGCCGCGGCCGTCGGTGTCGGCGCCGCCGGGCCCGTCTTCCTCGGTGCCGGCGTGGTCGCCGTGGCCTTGCTGTTCGCGACCGGGGTCCGGCTGTTGTTCGACGTCGGCACCGCGGCGGCCGCGGCGGTGACGGTGACCGTCGTGTTCGCCATGCTGCCGCTGCTGCCGATGTTCGCCTACCGGCTCGGCCGGCTGCCCGTGCCGTCGGTGCTGAGCGAGCGCGAGCAGGTGCGCCAGGACGAGCAGTCGGTCGACGGGCCCGACATCTTCGCCCGCGCCGACCGGGCCGACGCGTTCCTGGCGGCCATGCTGGGCGCGCTGGCCGTCATCGGCGCGGCCGCGGCGGTCGCGGTCGCCGGCGACGGCGTACGCGGCCTGGTGCTCTGTCTCCTGCTCGGCCTGACGATGCTGGCCCGGGCACGCTGGTTCGCCGGCCTGGCACAGCGACTGCCGTTGCTGGGCGCCGGCGGGGTGGCCCTGGCCGCCGCCGCGGTCGCCGCGTTCACCGACCTCGGGCCGCTGGGCCGCCTGACGGTCGTGCTCGGCGCGCTGCTCGCGGTCGCCGCGATCAGCGTCGCCGCCGCTGTCGCGCGGGACAGGCAACGTTCGCCGTTCTGGGGCCGTACGCTGGACATTCTCGAGATGGTCCTGATCCTCGCGATCTTCCCGATGGCGGCGTGGGTCAGCGGGCTCGTCGCCTGGATCCGCTCCGTCCGCGGCTAGGCGCGGCCCCGCCGAACCCGTAGGACGCCTAAGGCTGGGCTTCAGCCGAACAGTCGGCGTTCGGTCGCGGTCGGCATCAGCCGGACCAAGCGGATCGCCCCGCCGCCGAGCGCCGCGACCATGTCATTGTCCATCGTGGTCAGTCGCTGGAGCCAACCAGGATCGATCGGGTACGACGAGGCGAGCAACTCCGCTTCCACCGCCGAGAGCCGCTGCACGAGCAGCAGGTCGACGCCGGCCAACACGGCGAGGCTGGCCGCCGTGAGCTGCGGCAGCATGGTCAGCTGGGTCGGCCAGGGGCCCGCACCGCGAGCGGAGGCGTCGTGCTGCGTCGCGCCCACGTCACGCAGCCACAGTTCGGGCCGGCGCGCGCTCGCCGGCGGGCCGCCGGGGGACGAGCGGCGCCACACCACCCGCTCGCCGGTGCCGCCGGCCGCCTCGTCCAGCGCCAGCCAGTGCGCCGCGGTGGCCAGCGTGCCGGTCCGCGCCGGGTCGACCGCGTCCACGGCCTCGACGGAAACGGACGCGCCGTGGCCGAGGCACCGGAACACCAGCACCTGTGCGGCCCACCAGCCGCCGACGAAGGCCACCCGCGTCGGCTCGGGGCGGAACAGGTCGAGCAGCACGGGCCGGTCGGCCGGATCGAGGCCCAAGGCAACCCCGGTCTCGCCGAGGGTCACCGCGAGCCGGTCGAGCACCTCGTCGGCCAGCCGGCCGCGCGGTGCGATGGTCTTCGGCTCGCTGCCCGGCGTCACAAGGCCCCCAGTCCCATGGTGGCCCCGGTCGGCGCGGTCGCGTACACCGCCGGTGCCTGCTCGCCGTCGAGCCGGACCAGGCGGATCCCCGCGCCGCGCGCACCCGCCAGCAGTTCCCGGACCGCGGTGTCGATCGTGTCGTGGCCGGCGGCGACGCGCACGACGGTGCGGGCGGCGGCCGAGCCCCGGTCGAAGGTGACGGCGACGCTGACGTCGCCCGCGGCGACCGCCCGCGTCAGCACCTCGAGCGGATCGGCGTGACCGGCCGCCCACGCCCGCACGGCGAAGCAGACGTGCGCCAGGTGCCGCGCCTGCCAGCGGGACCAGCGCTCGGTACCCGCCTCGTCCGACCCGCACGCGTACGCGACCGCCTGCCGCAGACCCGGTCCATCCAGGACGGTGTGCGCGACGCCGAGGTCCGCGAGCCCCGACGCGACGCGGGAGACGGCGGCGGTGAGGGCCCGGTGCACGCCTGCCTCGCCGCCGCCCCGGTCGGCCGCCAGGTCCCGCGCGTCGCCGCCGGAAAGCCGCACGGCGATCCAGACGTCGCGCGGCGGCGGCACGGCCAGCGCGCTTCGCAGCTCCAGATAGGACCCGGTCGCCGGCACCCGCGCGTCGGCTGGGGCCGGCGCCGACTGTCGCACCACGACCTGCAGGTGGCTCGCGGGGAACGCGTCCTCCGCGGCCAGGGCCGCGAGCCAGTCCAGTCGCAACGGCCGGCCGGCGCGCGGCGACAGCCCGTCGGGCGCGCGCACCGCCACCGCCGCGAACCAGCCCAGCTCGTCGCGGCCGACGCCGGTCGCGCCGCCACGATCGGCGACGGTGGTCGTTGCCGGCACAGGGATGGGTGCGCGGGCGGCGGCGAGCCCACCGGCCCGCCGGCGCGCCAGCCGCAGGCGGGCACCGATCGCCTCGTACGGCCAGCGGCCACCGAACCGGGCGAGCGCGGCGGCCAGCAGCACCACGACGACGGCAACGGCCACGATGCCCGGTGCGGGAGTCAGGGCGTACGCCGCGGCCGCGACGGCGAGGACGGCGATCTCGATCACGACGAGTTGGGCTGTGCCGAACCGGCCAGCGGGTCGACCGGCAGCCGGAAACTCAGGCATGGCCGGTAGTTTACGCGCCGACGGTATATTGACCGGGAACGCGGAGTGGGGTGACGATGCGCAGCCGGCGGGAACAGCTTCAGGCATACCGGTTCCTCATCCGCCGGATCGTCTCCGCGTCGCTGGCCGGCGAGCCCGAGACCAACGAGCTGCCGATGCGACGCTACGGCCTCGCGGTGGTCGGCGGCATCGCCGTCGCCGTGCTGCTGCTCGCCGGCGTCGGCGTCTACGGCCTGCTGCGACCCGGCGGCAGCCGCCCGGTGGAGAACGCGATCATCGTCGAGCGGGAGACGGGCGCGAAGTTCATCTACACGGAAGGCCTGCTGCACCCGGTGCTCAACTGGACGTCGGCGGTGCTCGTCCTCGGGCAGCCCCGGCCGGCGGTGCGCACCCTTTCGCAGAGCTCACTTCGGACGGTCCCGCGCGGCCTGCCGATCGGGATCGCCGACGCGCCGGACACGTTGCCGGGCAAGGCGTCTCTGATCGGCCTGCCGGTCAGCGTCTGCAGCGCGCGCCGCGCGGCCACCTCGGTCGACCGTGCCACGCACCTGCTCGTGGGCCGGGCGCCCACCGGCGGCGCCGCGGTCGGCGACGGTGGCCTCCTGGTCACCGCCGGCGACGACCAGCGCTACCTGCTCTGGAGCGACCATCGCCTACGCATCCGCGACAACGGCGTCCTCGCCGCGCTGGGCTGGGCCGGGATCCAGCCGGTCAGCGTGGGCGAGACGTTCCTCAACTCGGTGCCGCCCGGCCCCGACCTGGCGCCGCTCGCGGTCGAGGGTGCCGGTCAGCGGGCCGGCGCGCGGATCCGCGGCGAGCTCACCCTGGTCGGCCAGCTGTTCCGGGCGGCCGACCAGCACTACGTGATGCTCGCCGACGGGTTGGCCCCGGTCGGCGCGGTCACCGCCACACTGCTGCGGGCATCCGGCCGCGCGGTCAACGAGATCTCGGCGCAGGAGGCCGGCGCGGTCTTGGTGGCCACGCCCGCCGAGCCACCGGGCTTCCCGGGCGCGGTCCCCACGGTCCGCGGGACCGAGAGTCCGTCGGCGATGGTCTGCGCGATCTACCGGGACGCCGCGGCGGCCACGGCGATCACCGTCGAGACGTTCGGCGCGACGCCGCCCGAGGTGCCGCCACTGGACGCGCAGGCGACCGCGGTCGGCGGCACCGACGGCGTCCGGGCCGCGGACCGGGTCGCCGTGCCGGGCG
Organism: Asanoa siamensis; assembly: GCF_016862555.1. Classification (GTDB taxonomy): domain Bacteria; phylum Actinomycetota; class Actinomycetes; order Mycobacteriales; family Micromonosporaceae; genus Asanoa; species Asanoa siamensis. The sequence goes on from NZ_BONE01000024.1 coordinate 9,605, forward strand.
GCCAGGCGGCGCTGGTGCGAGCGGCCAACCAACCCGGCGCGGTCTACCTGATCACCGACCAGGGCGTGAAGTTCCCGCTGCCCGGCGCCGACGCCGCCCAGGTGCAGGCGTCGCTCGGCTACGCGGGCGTCACACCGACGCCGGTCCCGGCCGACCTGCTGGCCCTGGTCCCGACGGGCGTCGCACTCGACCCACGGGCCGCCGCGCGCCTGTCGCCACCACCGACCGTCGCCCCGGCCCCCACCCCGGGAAATTAGAACGTCCGGTCGGAAACCGGCTGGCCGCGTGCACTACTTGAGCGGCGGAAGGTCGCCCGCGGGTGCCGGATCCGGCCTCCGTCCCGGCAGCGGCGGCACCGGGTCCGCCGGGTGGTGGTGTGGTAGCGGCGGCACCGGGTCCGCGGGGGCAGCGGGAGTCGGCGCCGGGCGGTTGAGGTCCGCTGCCAGCGCGGGGCCCGGCCAGAAGTGGGGGCTCTTGAACGGGTTGTGCCACTCCTTACCGACGCCCATCGGCGTCGACGTCGGCAGACCCGGCTGGTTCAGGCCGATGCGGTCCGCCTGGATGTTGGCCATCTGGTCCGCCTGCTTGTCGAACGCGTGCTTCGCCAGCTTCGTCGCGGCGATCGCGTTCGCCGTCAGGCGGGCAAAGGTGGCGTAGTCACTGCTGCTCCTGATGATCTTGTAGTCGAACGCCAGGATCCGGCCCAGGAACATCGCGGCCTGCAACAGGATCATGCCCCACGAGTAGAACAGCGCGACCGTCGCGCCGAGGCACACCTGCAGCGAGGCGAAGGCGACGCGGGACATGTCGAAGAGCCGCATCACCTGCGCCAGTTGCGCGTTCGTGTCCTCGACGTAGGCGTCGTAGAAGAGGCCCGCCCACGCGTCCTCCCCGTCGAACGACCCGCGGGCCACCGCCTTGTTGCCGGCCTTGGCGTCCTCGATGACGTGGCTCACCTTGCCGCCCAGGTCCAGCGCGCTGCGCATCACCTGCTGCCACCTGGCGAGGTCGGCGAGCAGACTGTCCTCGACGGCAGTGGATTCGACGACCATCTGGTACGCCTCGCGCATGAACCTGCCGACGTCGGTGAGCGTCTGCGTGAGGAAGCGCATCCAGGACTCCACGAAGTCCGGCACGGCCTCGACATACCTGGCCGCCTGCGCCAGGATCCGCTTGACGAACTCGGGTGAGCTGATCTGCGCCGCCCGTTCCTCGACGGCCGTGACGAAGCCCTTGAGCTGTTCGAGTGCCTGCTTGACCTGTGTCGCGGTCCGGTTGAGGTCCGGGTTCTCGAGGTCCACCCGGACGAGCGAGCTGAAGTCGGTGCCCGGCACGACGAGCGCGAAGCCCGGCATCGCCGACACGAGCTCGCTCAGGTCCAGGTCGGTGATCGTGAGGTTGTCCCTGTTCATCTCGGCGCCTCGTAGAACATGAAGTGGGCCGGGTGGTCGCGGTCCACCGCCGCCGCCATGAGCGCGTTCAGCCGGGTGACGGCTTCCTCGTCGTGCTTCTCGAAGATCGCCAGGTTGATGTGCAGCGCCTGGGCCAACGTCGACCAGATGACCGCGCCGTCGTGGCACTTCGCGGCGACCTTGGCGACCGCACCCCGGTAGGCGCCGATGAAGGTGGCGTACGTCGGTGCGTCCACCCGCAGGTAGCCGAGCCGCGACCCGGCCACCGTCGCCTCGAGCTGGCGCAGCTCCGCGGACAGCCGGTCCCACAGCTCGGCCTGGTTCCGGGTGATCGCCCGTCCGACCGCGACGCCGTCGTTTCCCGCCATCGCGTTCAGTGCTCCTCGAACGTGGAGGGGCCCTCGGCCACCCGGTGGAGCAGACCCAGCATTGCGATCGTCGCGTCCTCCATCCGTCGCGCCGGCGCCGGGCCGGCACGTCCGTTGAGGTCGGCGCGGGCCGATGCGAGCACCCGGTTGAGGGCCTCGGCGAGCTCGTCCGCCGTGTGCTCGGCCGCCCAGCCGGCATCCACAGTGCACGCCAGCGACGAGTCCAAACCCAGGGCCAACGTCACCTTGCCGTACGCGGTGACAGGTTCCGCCTCCGGCGCGCGCACGGCCACGTCGTGCAGGACCGCGTCGAACTCGTCGACGATCGCGTCCATCGACCCCCGCGCGTCCGCCGCCTGGCGCACCCGTGCGCCGAGGTCGTGCAGGAACGGCTCGGGATCGGCATGGGACGGCTCGGCCTGGCCGCTCTGCGCCGAGAGCCACGCCGTCGCCCGGCGCGCGGTCGCCGCCTGATGCGCGTCGACGACCGCCGAGCCGACCGATTCGCTGCCGAGCGTGCGCCGCCAGCCCGCGTCGACCTCGATCCGCTCGGGCAGACCGTCGACGTCGAGCACGACGCGAACCGCTCCACTTCGGTCGGTCGCCGCGATCCGTTCCGGGACCGCGGCCCGGATCCCGGCGGCGGTCTGTTCGCGTTCGGCGACCGCGCGCGCCGCCTCGCGCAGCTCCGGTGTGCGCAGGACGTCAAACATGAGCACCTCCCTCGACGCTAGTGCTGCCGCACCCGGGCGAGCAGCCGTTCGCATTCCAGAACCTCGGGAGGCGTGAGCGCCCGGGCCTCCCGCTCGTACGCCTCCCGCGCGCGGACCTGGGTCGCCCGCAGCAGCCGTGTCACCACCTCGCCGAGCCGCACGTGGTGGTAGTCGCGCAGCGCACCGTCCCGGAACCGGACGTCGAAGACCGCTCCGGACCCCGTCACCCGTACGCTGATCCGGTTGTCGCGGGTGTGGCCCTCGGTCTTGACCGCGGCCAGCCGGCACAGCGCCGGGCCGGTCGCGTCGACGGCGGCGATCGCGTCGCGGGTCATCCGCTCGTACGTGGACTCGTCCTGGGGCAGGTACCGCAGCGGCCCGAAGTCGTCCGTGGTCATGCGCCGGTCACCTCCTCCATCGCCGCCGCGATCGCCGTCCCGGCGGTGAGCTGCGCGTCGGCGACCGCGTCCCGGACGGCCTCCGCCACCACCGCCGGGTCGTGCCGCGCGACCGTCTTCGCGAAGGTCACCTCGACCAGCAGGCCGTGCCCGTCCACGACGGCCGTCACCAGCCGGGCCCGGTCCACACCGCGGTAGGAGGCCGCGAGCAGCCGGTTCAGCTCCGCGTACGTCGCCGCGACGGAGCTCTCCAACGCGGCCAGGTCGGCGCTCATGCGAGCACCCCCGGCGGCACGTCGGCGTTCGGCGCGAACGTCCCGGCCTCGGCGACCAGCTTGTACTCGCCGCGCTGCGCCGTCTCGGACTGGTTCATGGCGGTGCCGGCCATCGGGGTCGCGGCCATCATCGGCGCGGGCGTGCCACCGGTGCCGGCCTTTCCGCCGCCGACCGAGGCGGCCGGTGACGCCGCGGCGGGCGCGGACGTGGCCATCTGGGTCGCCATCTCGGCGACCGACGGCCCGCCCAGCCCCGGCACCCGCAGGCCGCCCGCGCCCGCACCGAACCCGCCGCCGCCCGAGCCGAGTCCGCCTCCGCCCGCACCGAACCCCTGCAACGGCGCGGGATCGGCGCCGGCGAGACCCGTACCCAGGTCGAACCGCGGGTCCTTCACCGGCAGACCCGAGCCGCCGGACGGCAGGTTAGGCACGCTCGGATCGAACGAGGGAGGTGACGGCACCGTGACAGGTGGGACTACGGGTGGGATGACCGGCGGCACGACGGGCGGTGGAGTCGTCGCCGGCTGGGCGATGCCCAGTGCCTGGTTGACGAGGCCCGTGCCGGCTGCCGCACCCGCCGAGGTGAACAGCGACTTCAGTCCCTCGTCGATCGCGGTCTGCAACCCCGACTTCGGCGGGGCGGTGACCGCGGCGGCGGGACCCGCGGCGGCACCGGGCGCACCCGTCGCCGCGTTCGCGCCCGCGAACCGGGTCGGCGGCGTGGCCGGCGCCTTCTTGGGCGGCAGCTCCTCCGGCTGCGACTTCGGGACCCGCACCCGGGTGCCCTTCGGGAACGTCTGCAGCGTGCTGCGATACCCCCGAACGAGCTGCTGGTGTGCCTGCTGGGCCGGCACCTCGAACATCCGCACGAGCTGGGCCACGATCTGCGGCCGCTGCTGCGGCGCGATGTTCGTCCGCGCGACGTCCTGCTCCAACGTCGCCCGCAGCGCCCCCGGCGGCAGCGGTGCGTAGGTGCCGGTCGCCTGGTAGCGCTGCTTCTCGGCGGAGACCCTCGCGTTCAAGGGCTCCGGGACCCGGATCGCCTGGTACGCGTCCGCGAGGTACCGGTGCGACTCCGTGAGCCCGGCGACGATGTTCTTGTGCTGGCCGATGGTGTCCTCCAGCGCACCGCGCAGCTGCTTGAGGTGCGCGCGGAACTCGTCACCACCCCCGCCGGTCCAGTCCGCGGACTTCGTGATCAGGTCGTCGATCCGTCCGATGAGGACGACGACGCCGCGGAACGCGGCCTGCCAGTTCTGGGCGGCCGGCTGGAGATGCGGGTGCGAGCTCGCGGTGCTCACCCCGTCGACGATGCTTTCCCAGGTCGTGTCCATGGTCGGGTCCCGTCAGCGCGGAAGGAGTCTGAGAACCTGCGCCGCGGAGACCTCGATGCGCTCCTCCGCGGTCCTGAACCGGTCGGCGATGGTCGCGATCGCGCCGGCGGTGTAGCGCAGCGACGTCCCCACGTCGGCCAGGTTGGCCGTGATCGCCTGGTGCGTGCTGCTGATCCGGGACTCGATCGCCTCGACCTCGGGCAGCGAGTCGGCGCCCAGCGCGCTGGCCGTGCCGGCCTGCCCGCAGTGGCTCGACCGGTTGGCCTCGTCGAACGACTTCTGCAGCGCCGGCACCATCTGAGCGAGGATCGTGACGTACTCACTGACCTGCCTGAGCTGGTCCACATTGGCCTGCAGGCGCTTGGTGCGCTCCAGCGCCGAGCCGAAGTCGGGCGCGTTTCCGGTCGCCATCAGCAGATCACCCCGTCCGGTGCGTCGTCGGCGCCCCAGGGGGCGTCGTCCTCGGTCAACCAGGAGTCCGCGAGGCGGCCGTCCGTCGTCCGGTCCGTGCGGCCCTGACCGGCGTGGCCACCGAACCCGGTGGCGCCCCCGGTCGCACCGGCCGAAGTCCGGCCGGCGGTGGTGGTGGAGGCGCCGACCCCGGGCAGGCCGGCGCCGCCGACACCGGCCGCGCCGCCGAGGGCAGTGCCCGCCGCGCCGGCGGCACCCGTGAGGGCCGGTCCAGAGGCCCCCAGCGCGCCGGCGCTGCCGAAACCGATGCCACCGGCGCCGGATCCGAGCGCACCCACACCGAACCCGGGCGTGCCCGCGCCCGCCAGTGGTGCGGATCCCGCCCCGGCAAGCCCCGTCACGGCGCCCGGGTCGGTGCCGACCCCGGGCGCGCCGGCGAACGGCGGGCTCGCGAACGGCGGGCTCGCGACCGGCGGGCCCGTGACCGGCGGAACACCGGCCGGCGGGCTCAGCGGCGGCAGCCCGGGCGGTGTCGCCGGTGGAAGAGCCGGCACGGTCGACGCCGTGCCGAGGCCGGTCTGCTTGGTGAACAGCCCGGTGAGATAGTCCGCGGCCATCGTGGTCAGCGCGGTGGTGAGCGCGGCGTCGATCGCCGTCGCCTGGCCCGTGGTCGCGGTGACCTGGGCCGTGAACTGCGCCGCCCACTGCTCGAGCTTGATCATCGCCTTGACGTCGGCCGGCGACGGCAGGCTCTTGGCCCACGCCCGCTGCGCGGTGCTCACCCGGACCACGCCGGCGGGCAGCACGTCGAACCCCATCGACCGCGCCGTGGCGACGATCGCGTCCAGCCGCGCCTTGGTCGCCTGGAGCTGCGTCGCGCCGGCGCTGGTGGTCACCTTGGCCTGCACGACGGAGCCGACGATCCGCGTCAGCCCGTCCCGCACGAGTGCCCTGCGCTGCTCCTGCGCGGTTTTCGTGACGCCGGCCAGGCCGGGCAGCGTCGTCGCGGCGTCGACACCGGCGTTCAGGTTGGTCATGCCGCTGATCGCCCCCTGCAGGGCCTGCACGAGCGCGGTCTCGAACACCGGCGGGTTCGACGCCTCGAGACCGAGGAAGCTCACCATCACGCATCACCCCGTACGAGCCGCATCGAGGTCAGCGGCTGCTCCTGCGCGCCGATCGAGGTGATGGCGGAGTCCTCCTGCCGTTCGTCGCTCTCGGCGAACTGCCTGTTCGCCTTGGCGATGCTGGCACTGTCCTCTTTGAGCTCGGTCACGGCCGTGTTGACCGCGGCGGGCACGAGCTGGCCGACGAAGGTCGTCAGGGCTCTGGTGAAGGAAAAGCCGGCATTCTCGGCCGCCCACTCCGTCGTCACGGGGAACGAGCGTCCAAACTGGTCAGCCAGATCGTCGAGCTGGAACGACTTCTCGGCCAGCTCCGGGTGTGAGACGGCGACGTCGTGGTCCGGTGCGTGCATCTCGTCCTCCAAACGGTGCCACGGCGGGCGCTCGGCGGCCGGATCGACCACCGAGCGCGGCCACCACGGGTCCGGCCTCAGCGCTGGAACAGGGACTGGCCCGCGAGGTCCGCCTTACGGAACTCGTCCTTGGCGCCCCGGATGACGGTCTTGGCGGCGTCCACGGCACGGTTGATCTGGTTGATCGTCTCCTGCATGTCCCGGTGCAGGTCGTCGACGGTGAGCGCGGTGTCACCCGCCCACTGGTTGAGCGGCGCCTTCATCCGCTCCTCGAACTCGCGTACGCACTGGATCAGTTTCTGGCCGGTCTGGTCGAAGAACTGGGCCGCCGCTTCGGCGCCCTGGTACGACATCGACATGCCACTGGAATCGCCAGGGGTGTACGGCATCTCGTCTCTCCTTGGAGTTCGCCGGCCGCGCTACGCGAGGCGGGTGTTGATGTCGAAGTGCCGCTCGAGCTGCGTGCCGGCGTCGGCGCCACGCTCGTTGAGCTGGGTGTTGTCCCGCTGCTGCTGGTCGAACTTGTCGCCAACCTTGCCGAACTCCTGGCCGACGAGCTCCCACTGCTGCCAGAGCTTGCCGACCGCCCGCTCCCAGGCCAGCTGACCCTTGCCGGTCCAGTGCCGGCGAAGCTGCTGCGCCTCGTGCCGGGCCATCTCCAGCTCGCGGTTCAGCGCCGCCTGGGCGCCGATCACCACCTGCATCGCGGCATCAGCGGTCTTTTCGCCGACGCCGAAGTCTGCTTCACCAGCCATGGTCTCTTCCTCCGATGCCGTCCGTCGTCCTTGGGCGGCATGGGGTACGGGACCGCGCGCGCGACAGTTCAACACGGATGAAGAATTGTGGGGACCATCCACTGCGGACGATCAGTCGGGCTCCGCCCAGGCCGTCTGCACGAGGTTGGCGCCGTCGCTGCGGCGCAGCAGCACACCGCGACCCGGGGGCTGCGGGGCGGGCCGCAGGTTGCCCAGCACGGCGCCCTCGTTGGGGTTGCCGGACATCAGGAAGCCCGGGGAGTCGAGATCGGTGAGCTGTCGCAGGATCGGCTCGTACATGGCCCGCGAGACACCACCGCTGCGGCGCGCGAGGATCAGGTGGAAGCCGATGTCGCGGGCCGGTGGCAGCAGGTCGACGAGCCGCTCCAGCGGGTTGCCGCTGCTGGCGGCGACCATGTCGTAGTCGTCGACGATCAGGTAGATCTCCGGGCCGGCCCACCAGCTCCGGTTGCGGAGCTGCTCGGTCGTCACGTCCGGTCCGGGCAGCCGCTCGGTCAGCGCCTGGTGGATCCCGCCGACCATGGGCGCCGTCGTCTGCGCCGACGTCGTGTAGTCCAGCAGGTGGTCGCCCTCGACCACGCCGAGCAGCGTGCGCCGGTAGTCCACGAGCAGGATCTTCGCCTGGTCCGGGGTGTGCCGCGCGACGATCGACCGCGCGATCAGCCGGAGCAGGTTGGTCTTGCCGCACTCGCCGTCGCCGAAGACCATCAGGTGCGGCTCGCTCGCGAACGGCAGGTGGACGGGCGCCAGCCGCGTCTCGTTGAGCCCGATCGGGATGCCCGGCCGGTCCGGCTCGACCACCGCGGCGAGCTCCGCGACGGGCAGCAGCCGGGGCAGCAGCCGTACCGCCGGCGCGGGTTCGTGCGGCCATGCCTCGCGGACCCGGCGCACCAGGTCCGCGGTCGCGGCCGCCAGGTCGTCGGCACCGGTGCGGCCGTCGGCGCGCGGCACGGCGGCCAGGAAGTGCAGCTTGTCGCGGGTCAGGCCGCGGCCGGGCGTGCCTTCCGGCACGTTGGCGGCCGCCCGCCGGTCGATCTCGGAGTCGGTCGGGTCGCCCAGGCGCAGCTCGAGCCGGGAGCCGAACAGCTCCCGCAGGTTGTAGCGGACCTCCGACCAGCGGGTCGCGGTCAGCACGATGTGGACGCCGAACCCCAGGCAGCGCGGGGCGAGCCGGGAGATGATCTCCTCCTGCTGCTCGAACTCCTCGCGCATGGTGCCCCAGCCGTCGACGACGAGGAACACGTCGCCGAACGGGTCGTCGGTGACCTCGCCCCGGGCGCGCATAGCCCGGTACGCGTCGATCGACTCGACCCCGAGCTCGGTGAAGCGCGCCTCCCGCTCGTCGAGCAGCACGCTCACCTCGGCGACCGTGCGCCGGACGGCCTCGACGTTGCGCCGCACGGCCACCCCGGAGGTGTGCGGGAGGCCTTCCAGCGCCCGCAGCGCCCCACCGCCCAGGTCGATGCCGAAGAACTGCACCTCGCGCGGGCTGTGGGTCAGGGCCAGGGCACAGAGCATCGAGCGCAGCAGGGTGCTCTTGCCGGACCGCGGACCACCGACGATGACCACGTTGCCGCCGGCCCCGGCCAGGTCGACCAGGAACGGGTCGCGGCGCTGCTCGAACGGCCGGTCCTCGATGCCCACCGGCACCTGGAGCGTCTCCGCGCCCGCGACGAGACCCCGCCGCGGGTCGGCGACCGGCTCGCCGAGCATGGCGTCCAGCGGCGGTGCGTCGTCCAGCGGCGGCAGCCAGACCCGGTGTGCGGGCGGCCCCTGGCGCAGCCGGTCGACGATGATGTCGAGCATCGAGACGGCGCGGCCCGCCTCCGCACCCTCGTCGGCCACGCCGACCTCGTCGTCGACCGGCAGGTCGGCCGGGATCGGCACGTGGTCGGTGCCGTAGCGGGCGATCCGGCGGCGGACCAGGGCCTGCGCCCTCGGCCCGGACACCACTGCCGGCCGGTACGCGCCCGACACGTACGCGGCCCGGAACCGCTGCATCGGCAGGGTGCCCGCCTTGAGGTAGCCGTGGCCCGGCGCGTTGGGCAGCTCGTACGCGTCCGGCACGCCCAGCACCACGCGGCTCTCCATCGGGGAGAACGTGCGCAGGCCGATCCGGTACGACAGGTGGGTGTCGAGCCCGCGCAGCCGGCCCTCCTCGAGCCGCTGGCTGGCCAGCAGCAGGTGGACGCCGAGCGACCGGCCGAGCCGGCCGATCGTCACGAACAGGTCGATGAAGTCCGGCTTGGCCGCGAGCAGCTCGCTGAACTCGTCGCAGATGATCAGCAGGCTGGGCAGCGGGTCGAGCGGCTCACCGGCGAGCCGCGCCTTCTCGTACTCGTACCGTGAGACGTAGTTGCCCGCGGCCCGCAACAGCTCCTGGCGGCGCACCAGCTCGCCGGCGACCGCGTCCTCCATGCGGTCCACCATCGACAGCTCGTCGGCGAGGTTGGTGATGACCGCGCTGGTGTGTGGCAGCACGTCCAGCGACGCGAACGTCGCCCCGCCCTTGAAGTCGACGAGGACGAGGTTGAGCTCCTCGGACGAGTGGGTGACGGCCAGGGAGACCACGATGGTACGCAGCAGCTCGCTCTTGCCGGAGCCGGTCGCCCCGATGATCAGGCCGTGCGGCCCCATGCCGTCCTGTGCCGCCTCCTTGAAGTCGAGCTCCACGACGGCGGAGTCCGGGCTGATGCCGAGCGGGATGCGCAGCCGGTCGCGCTCGGGGCGGCGCTGCCAGGTCCGGGTCGTGTCGACCGCGCCGGCGTCGCCGAGCCCGAGCAGCTCCGGCAGCTCCATCACCCGGGCCGTCGCCTCGACGCTCTCGACGTGCTGGGAGAGCCGGTGCGGGGCGAGCTGGCGGGCGAGGCCGGTGGCCTGCTCGACGGTGAGCCGGTCGGGGACGCCGAGGGCCAGCGTGCGGTCACCGCGGTCGGCAGAGAGAGACTCCGCCGTGACGTCGAGGGCGAGCAGCCAGCGGCCCGCGTCACGCGGGACGGTGCCGGCGAGGTCGAGTACGGTCACGCCCAGCACGCCGGCACCGTGCAGCTGCGAGGTGGCCGGCACGTCGCCGCCGTCGAGCACGATCACCAGGTGCGGCGCGGTCGTCAGCGGCTTGGCGTCCGGCGAGTGCCGGGGGCGGATGGCGAGCTCCTCGCGGAACGCCGCCTCGAGCGCGGTCGTCGACTCGAAGACCAGCCGCGTCGCGCCGGCTCCGTCGACGACCCGGTCGTCCTGCGCGTGCGGCAACCACTTGACCCAGTCCCAGTCGGCCCGCCGCTCGGCCGCGGTGACGACCGCGACACGCAGGTCGTCCGGCGAGTGGAAGGTGGCGAGCTGGGCCAGCAGGGCCCGGCTGAGCCCGAGCAGCGGCCCGCGGTCGCCGCGCAGCGCGACCCGGCTGAACGAGCGGAGCTGGATCGCCAGCGGCAGGTCCGGCACGACCGAGTGTGCCCGGACGAAGCGGCGCAGCGCGATCGCGGTCAACGGTTCGAGGTCCTCGACCGGCCGGGTCTCCGGCGGCACGATCGTGACCGCGAGCCGCTGCGTGCCGACGGCCAGCCGGACCTCGGCGAAGTCGTCGTCGGTGGTGCGCCGTTCCCAGAGCCGGCGGGACGCGGCGACCGCCCACAGTGCCGTGGGCGCCGGGTGCCGCCACAGCAACGCGGTGCGCTGCTGCGCGGCCGCGCCCCGGGCCTGCCGGCGGGCCTGGGCCAGGTAGCGCAGGTAGTCGCGGCGTTGCGCGTCCACCTCGGCCCGGGTGTTCTGGCCGGAGCCGCCCATCGAGGTCATCGCCATGCCGAGCATGGACAGGCCGAACAGGCCACCGACCACATAGGTCAGTGTGCCGCCGCCGCGACCGGAGTAGAGGATCGCCATCGCCGCGACGCCGGCCACCATCGGCACGATCATCAGGAGCTGCAGCGGGCTGCGGGGGAGTGGGTCGGACAGCTCCGGCGGCGGCTCCAGCGTCAGTTCGCCGCGCGGCAGGGCGGGCGGTGGCTGTCGGGGCGGCCGGCGGAACAGGGCGGTCCCCGCGACGCCGTCACCGCCGCCGGAGCGGGGTCCACCGTCCAATACCTCCACGAGCGGCGATGCTATACGCGTCGCGGGCCTACCGTCTTCTCGTCGCCTGGCCGCCTGGCGAACGTCGGCTAGACTTCGCATCGCCCATCCGACTCCGTACCCCTGGAAGGTTGCGATGGTCGCCCACGATCTCTCTGTCGACTTCGCCGCGCTGCGGGAGTTCCACAGCAGCCTCGCGCCCCGGCTCGACCAGGCCCGCGCCGCCCTCGACGCCCTGACCGCGGCGCCCGGCGACGACCGGCCGGCGCTGGGCGGCTTCCACGACGGGCAGCAGCGGGCCGACCGGCACCAACTCCTGCACGACGAATATGTCCTGCGATTGAGCCGTCTGGTCGACGCGCTCCGTATAGCGGAGCAGGCGACGGCCGAGGTCCTGCGGATCTACCTCGACGCCGACGCGGCGGTCGACACGACGAAGGTCGACCGTGAGCTCGACGGGGTGAGTGAGGTCGGCGATGGCAGCACCAAGGGTGGTTGACGAGTTCTACGAGCGCTACCGGCGCGAACCGCACGAGAAGCTGCACCAGATGCTGGCCGAGGGCCGGCCGGAGCAGGTCGACGCGGTGGCCGAGACCTGGCACCGGGTCGAGCAGCACGTCGGCGGCGTCGCTGACGGGTTGCGCGCGGAGCTGTCCCGGGTCCTGCCGGCCTGGGACGGCGGCGGCAGCCGGGAGTTCCAGTATCGCCTGGGGCTGATCGTCGCGTACGCGGAGAAGCTCGCGGCGGAGGCGTCGGTGATGCGCACCGGGCTCACGGTGATGGCGCGGGCGTTGGCCGACACCCAGCGGTTGGCCGAACCCGACCGGCCCGAGCCGCCGCCGGCCGACCCGGCGGCCCTGCTGCTCGGTCGGGTGCTGGCGGGGGAGGAGCGGGAGAAGGCACGCGAGCGGGTCACCGTGTTGGTGGCCCGGCTCGCCGCGGACTACGCGGTGGCCGACCACCGCATCTGGCCGGCCTGCATCCCGGCCGAGCCGGCCGACCTGCCGGCCGGCGTCTCGTCCGGCAGCGAGGCGGTGCCGGGCATCGACGACACGCTGCCGGCGAGGGTCGACGCGCTGGCCTCGTCGACTCCCGCTCCGGCGGTCACGGCCCTGGCGGGCGCGGCGGACCTGCGCGCGATGCCGGCGGCGGCCGCCGCGGTGTCACTGCCGTCGGGCCCGATCACGGCCTCGCCCGGCGCCGCCGCGGTCCCGGTCAGCGTGCTCGGCGGCGCCGGCGGCGCGGTTACCGGTGCCGGCCTGGCCGGCGCGGTGGCCCGGGACCCGGTCGACCGCCCCGCCACGGCCGTGACGGCCCAGGTGGACAGCGCCGGCGTCCCGATGATGGGCGGCGCGGGTCTGGGCTTCGGCGGGCGGCCGTCCGAGGGCTACGCGGTCACCGACGGCCGTCTGGCCGAGGGCACGAACGCCTGGGAAACCGACGGCGACCTCGACTGGCAGGCGGGAGCCGACGCGCCACCACCGATCCTCCGCGACCAGGTCGCGTGATCGACCGCCGGCGCGACGCGGTGATAGAAAGGCTGGATGAGTGTCGACGCCGGCTCGAACAAGCGATCAGCGGACCCCTTTCTCGACCTCGACGCGTACGTGCGACTGCCCCGGCTGGGCGGGCTGTTGCTCTCCCCGGACGGCACTCGGCTCGTCGTCGGCGTGGCCACACCCGACCGCGAGAACAGTCGGTACGCCACCGCCTTGTGGGAGGTCGATCCGGCCGGTGAGCGGCCGGCGCGGCGGCTGACCCGCAGCGTCAAGGGTGAGTCGTCCGCGGCGTTCACGCCGGCCGGCGACCTGCTGTTCACGTCCGCGCGGCCCGACCCCGACGGCGACGACGGCGAGGGTGAGCCCAAGGCCGCGCTGTGGCTGCAGCCGGCCGGTGGCGGCGACGCGCGCGTGGTCGCCAAGCTGCCCGGCGGTGTGCAGGGCGTGCTGGTCAGCGCGGGCGGCACCGTCGTCGCCGGCTCCGGGCTGCTGCCGTCGTCGGCCGATCCCGACGCCGACCGGGAGGCCCGCAAGCGGCGCAAGGACGACGGGATCTCGGCGATCCTGCACGAGGAGTACCCGATCCGGTTCTGGGACCACGACCTCGGCCCGGCCCGCGGCCGTCTGCTCGCCGCCGACCTGACCGCGGACGGCGCCCTGCCGTTGCGGGACCTCACCGGTCACGTGGGCCGGGCGCTCGAGCACGAGAACGAGTGGGACGTCGCGCCCGACGGCCGTACGGTCGTCGCCACGTGGATGGTCGCCGAGCGGGGCGGTTCGGAGCGGGGCACGCTCGTCGCGATCGACGTGGCGACCGGCGCGCGCCGGGTGCTGGCCGACGATCCCGAGCAGGAATACAGCAACCCGGTGGTGTCGCCCGACAGCGCCCGGGTGGCCGTCGTGGTGCGGCGACGGTCCTCCGTGGACGATCCCGGCACGGCCTGGCTGGCGCTGCTGCCGCTGGCCGGCGGGGAGCTCGCGCCGTTGACCGCGGCCTGGGACCGGTGGCCGCGCGGCACCCGCTGGACCCCCGACGGGTCGGCGCTCGTGGTGGGCGCCGACGACGAGGGCCGCGCTCCACTGTGGCGGGTCGACGCCGCGACGGGGGCGGTGACGCGGCTGACCGAGGACGACGGCGCCTACACCGACGTCCGGATCTCGCCCGACGGTCGCTGGGTGTACGCCCTGCGCAGCGCGGTCGACAGCCCGCCGGGCCCGGTCAGGGTGCCGCTGTCGGGTGGCCCGGTCGAGGACCTGCCCGGTCCGGCGGGAGCCGCGGTGCGCGTACCCGGGCGGTTGGAGGAAGTGACGGCGACCGCGGTCGACGGCTCGCCGCTGCGGGCGTGGCTGGCGCTGCCCGCCGACGATGCGGCGCCCGTACCCCTGCTGCTCTGGATCCATGGTGGACCGCTCGGCTCGTGGAACGCGTGGACGTGGCGCTGGAACCCGTGGATCGCGGTGGCGCGTGGCTACGCGGTGCTGCTGCCGGACCCGGGGCTCTCGACGGGCTACGGCTACGAGTTCGTCAAGCGCGGCTGGGGCTCGTGGGGCGACGAGCCGTACACGGACCTGCTGGCCCTGACCGACGCGGCGGTGGCCCGCCCGGACGTCGACGAGACCCGCACGGCCGCGATGGGCGGCTCGTTCGGCGGCTACATGGCGAACTGGATCGCGGGCCACACGGACCGCTTCGACGCGATCGTCACACACGCGTCGCTGTGGGCGCTGGACCAGATGATGACGACGACGGACGCGGCCTACTACTGGTCGCGCGAGTTCACGATGGACCGCCTGGACGCGAACTCCCCGCACCACACGGCGGACGCCATCACGACCCCGATGCTGGTGATCCACGGCGACAAGGACTACCGCGTCCCCATCGGCGAGGCCTTGCGCCTCTGGTGGGACCTGCTGTCCCGCTCGAAGGACGAGGACGGCACGACGCCGCACAAGTTCCTCTACTTCCCGGACGAGAACCACTGGATCTTGAAACCGGGGAACGCGAAGGCCTGGTACGCGACAGTGCTGGCCTTCCTCGACCATCACGTCCGCGGGAAGGAGTGGCGGCGCCCGGACCTGCTCGGCTGAAGTCTCTCCGACAGGCGGGCCTCGGCGCGGCAGCGCGGATCGAGAGCGTCCAGCAGGGTCGACAACCGGCGCATGACCCGCATCGCGTCGGGCGGTGGTGGCCGGTCCGCGGAGGCGGCCTCCAGCAGGGCGGCCGTGGCATCGTCCAGGTCCCTACGGATCCACCGCGCACCGGCCGCCCGCGCCCGCAGGCAGAGCCCGACGGCGAGCAGGAGGCGATCGGTGCGGTTGGCCGCACCGGCGTCGACCACGGCCGTGGCCAGGGCGACCACGTCGTCGACCAGGCTCGGGGCCGGCGCCGGTCGGGTCGGATCGAGCAGGTCGTCCAGCGCGTCGAACAGGTCGGCGCCGCCACTCACGCGGGCCCGCAACTCGCGTCGCAGCGCGCCGGCCTCGTCCGGATCGCTCGGCGCGGCCGCCGGGGCCCGGACCTGTCGCGGAGTCGGCTCGCCGGCCGGGTCGTCCGCTTCCACCACCGCGACCGGCCGGTCCAACGGGTCCCGGTCGGCGACCTCGTCGGCGTCGAAAGCGGTCAGGTTGATCATCGGCCCGGCCGTGAGGACGGTGGACCGCTCCGTGTGGAACTCCTGGATCGCGGCCATCGCCGCCACGAGCTGGTTCATGGCCGCCGTGCCCGAGCCTCCACCCCTGATCGTCACGATCGTCCGCAGCGCGTCCGCCATGCGGAGCAACAACTCGGCGGCGTCCTTGGCCTCCCGGGTCAGCGGCGCCCGGCGGACCGCCTCGAAGCATTCCACGGCGCGATCGACATCGACGGTCGCGCTCGGCGGGAGCCCGTCGTGCAGGATGCGGGCGGTGAGGTCCGGTCCCTGCAGCAGGCTGACCAGGTTCCTCAGGTAGAGCTGGCCGAGGGTGAGCTGGCAGTTCTCCCACACGGCCGGCGGCAGGTGCCGGCTGGCCAGCGCCTCGCGGATCTGCGCGACGGCGATGTCGCGGTCCCGCGTCGGGCTCAGGTGCGCCAGGTGCCGCGTGCCGTAGAGCTGGCCGCGCAGCGCCGACACCCGCCGGCGCACCTCGTCGCCGTCCTGGAAGTAGGTGTAGGCCTCGTCGGCGGCCGTGATGGCGTCGTTCAGGAACGGGAGTGCCGCGGGCTTGCCGGGACCGGCCCGCCAGTACGCGTTGCTCAGCTCCTGCGCGAGCTCGACCAGCGGACGGGCGCGGACCGGGCCTTCGAGTGGGCGCAGTTCGGCGCGGAGCTCGTCGATGGTGGACAACCGTTCTCCTCTCCTCACCGGCCGCCGTGCATGAAGCCGGCCCACTCGGTGGCGTTCGCGGGATCGTGGCCTGAGTCGTCGAGCTGCCGGCGCAGCGAGTCGGGCATCTCGTCCGGCACGTGCCGGTCCGGGTCGAGCATCCAGAGCTGGGCCCGGTGCAGCGACTCCCACACCGGCAGCCGTTCGTCCATCAGGTAGTGATGGAACATGAACATCAGCAGCGATGTGCCGGCGTCCGGAATCGTCCACTGTGTCGACAGGACCGACCGCGCACCCGCGGCCAGGAAGGCCGTGCCGAGGCTGTAGGCCTCGTCGTAGTCGCCGGCGGCGAGTCCGGTGCTGCAGGCGGCCAGCACCACCAGACCGACGTCCCGTTCGGGGACCCCGCTCATGAGCGTGACGAGCTCCTCCGCGGCCAGTGGTCGGCCGTCGGCGAGCAGCAGGTAGGCGCCCTTCGTGTCGACCACACCGTGGCAGGCCAGGTGCAGCATCCGGCCCGCCGCGCGGCCGGTGGCGGTGAGCCAGGCCCGGACCTCGTCCGCTGTCCCGGCACCGGAGGGGCTGATGCCGCGGTCGTCAGGGAGGCGGCCCAGGTAGCGACCACCGCGATAGAACGAGCCCCAGATCTCGTACGCCTCGGCCCGGGCGCCCAGGAGCGTCGCGGCCGCACCGGCGGTGTCGGGATCGCCGATCACCATCCCGAGACGTGACGGAGGAACCGGACGCAGGTCGGCGCTGTGGCAGAGCATGCGGGCCGACGCCGTCTGCGAGAGCGCGACCGAGGTGACGGCCGGCTCGCCGCCCGCGCGCCTGGCCGCCTGCCACGGGATCAGCGCGAGCTCGCCCATCGGCACGAAGGCGAGCCGGGGAACGCGCGTGGACGGCTTGTGCCTCAGCGTCGGCAGGAAACCTTCGACCAGGGGCCGCATCGCGGCCCGCCAGGCCCAGTCGCACACGACGTCCAGCCGGCTGGTGAACGTCCGGTCGAGCGAGAGCAGGTCGCGGTGCGCTCCCCGGCCCACGCGCGCGGTGTCCCGGGCCTTCGCCGCCGCGAGATAGGCGGCGACCTCGGGGCTGTCGGCCGGGCGCAGCGCGGGCAGTGCCAGATAGGCCAGCCGTCCGCGGGCCGGGACCGCGACGGCGAGACCGGGCCAGCCGTCGGTCGCCGGGACCAGATAGACGAGGGCGTCGAGGTCGAGCTCGGACAACGCGGCGCGGATCTGGCGTGTGTCCGGAGGATCGAACAGCGCGCCGTCGGGGACGATGTCGGCGAGGATCCCGATCACCTGGCGCCGCAACGCGACGCTCGGGCCCGGCCCGTCGCTCGCCGCTTCCCACTCCTCGGCGAGCCCGGAGTGGCCGGCGGCGCGCAGCCGGTCGGCGACCGCCCGCAACTCCGTGGCCGCGTAGAGGGCGAGGCCACGCCCGGCGTCGAGCGCACGGACGGCGCCGGCCACGTCGTTGGCCCGGATGCAGCTGTGAGCACCGGCGATGGCCGATGCGGAGGCATCCCGCGCCGCCGCGGCCGCTCCGGCCGCGTCGGCCCGCATCAGCACCTGCCACACGTGCGTACGCAGCGACTCGACCTTGTCGATGTGTGAGTCCGCACCCTCGCCGAGTCGGAACCGCACCTGGCTGAGCAGCTCGTGCACCATCTCGAAGGCCCCGTCCTGCGGGCCTGCGAGCAGGCTCTTCGCCTCCAGCGCCAACCGCCGTGCCTCGGGCAGGTCCACGGGGTCGTTCGTGAACTCGGCGCGGCGGAGCAACCCGAACCCGAGGAGGCACAGGTGCTGCACCCGCTGCGGATGATCGGGCCGGGACGCCGCGAGTGCCGCCCGGAGGCGGTCGACGCCCTCGTCCCAGCGCCGCGGACCGGCCTCCGGCCGCAGGAGGCGCAGGCCCGCGTGCAGCTCGCCGAGCGCGATCTCGTTCGCGCTCACCGGCGCCCTGGGCATGCCGCTCGCGATCATGGTGGGCAGTTGTTCGATCAACGGGTCGACGAGCCCGCGGAGCACACCGCCCGCCGGCGCGTCGTCCGCGACATCGTCCGTCGTGAGTTCCGCCGAGAGCCGGTCGACCTCGGCCACCGCCGCACCGACGTCCGGCAGGTCGTGAACGGCGGCCTGTGCGATCAGCACCGTGGCCCGGGCCATCGCCCGGGTCCCGCGCCACGACGTCAGCGGCGGCGGTTCGGCCTCCGCGACGGCCAGCAGGGCCTCGATGTCGCGACCCAGCGTGACCAGCGTCGCCGGGTCGCCGTCGAGCAGGCGCTCGATCAAGGCCGCCGCGAGGAGGCCCCGGTGCGGCCGGTCGGGCGCGATCTCCAGCAGCGCGGTGGCCGCCTCCCCGATCGCCGGATGGCCGGCCAGCGCCGCCGCGACCATGGCGTACCGGTCGGCGTCGTCGCCCATCGGGTCCTCCCTCCGGCCATGGCCCGGTCAGAGCAGGTACGCGTGGTTGCGAAGCTCCGCCTCCAGCGCGGCCCGGCGGCCCGGCTCGTCCTCCGCCGAGGTCGCGGTCTCGAGGTCGGCGATCAGCTTCTCCAGCGTCGCCCGGTCGTCGTCCGCCACGAACGGCAGCACCTTGTCGCGGGCCTTGCGTACCAGCGCCTGCGCCTCCGGGGAGAGCTTGCGTTGCCCGCCCGACCCGTCCATCAGGCTGTCGACGCTGCGCCGCATCCCGGGTAGCTGGGAGCGGTCCTCGCCGGCGCCCACCGCGACCTCCTGCTCGGACAGCACGGCGCCCGTGCGCTGGTCGCGGACCAGGACGTGCAGGATGCCGTCGAGGTCGTACTCGTAGGTGACCGTGAACGCGGCGTCCGACTTCAGCCGCTGGCCCGCCATCTCGACGTCCCAGTTCTTGAGGATGACGTTGTCCTCGTGGCCGATCGGCTTGGTCGGGTCGCCCTCGATGACCTGAAGGTTGACCTTCTCCTGGAAGTCCATGGCGGGCACGTAGGAGTCCGTGGCGCGCGCCGGATACTTGGTGTTGCGCCGGATCAGCACGGAGAACTCGCCGTCGGGTGGCGAGGAGTCGTTGTGCACCACGGTGCCCAGGGCGTGCTCGGTGCCGACGTGGAAGTCGAGGTCGGTGACCGAACCCTGCAGGATGCCGGCCGCGATGGCCGCGCCCTGCGCGATCGCGAGCATCGGGTTGACGCCGTCGGACGGTGCCACGCCGACGATGTCGGCGACGAACGCGCGGATCACAGGCATGTTCGAGCTGCCGCCGACCATGACGAGGTGGTCGATCCGGCCCGGGCTCTCGCGCAGGCAGGTCTCCAGCGGCTCGCGGGTGCGCTTCACCAGGGCGGCGATCGACTCCTCCAGGATCGCCCGGGTGACCGGGTGGTAGCCGCCGGTCGGCAGCGGCACCCGCGTGGCGGTCTCCCGCGACAGCTCGATCTTGGCCCGTTCCAGGTCGAGCCGGAAGAGCGCGTGCTGCTCGGCCGTCCACCCGTTCGAACCCGCGATCCGCGGGAGCACGGCGGCCGCGAACGCCTCGTCCACGTCCAGTCCGCCGAGCCGTTGCACACCCTTGGACGCCTGCTCGATGAACACGCCGTCGAAGGCTTGGAGGACGGTGACGTCCAACGTGCCGCCGCCCCAGTCGAAGACCAGGACCCGCTGGTTCTGGCCGATCGCGTGCGCGAACGCCATGGCCGCCGCGGTCGGCTCGTTGATCAGTGCCAGCACCTCCATCCCGGCGAGGCCCGCCGAGAGCTTGGTGCGGTAGCGGGCCAGGCCGCGGCTGTTGGCCGGGATCGTCACCACCGCCCGGTCCAGCCGGGAGACGATCCCGGCCGCGGCGGCCTGCTGCTGGATGTGCCGGAAGAACATCGCCGCCGCGACCTCGACCTTGAGCTCCTGGTCGCCGATGGTGACGGAGTCGTCGGTGGCGAAGAGCCGCTTGACCGCCTCGAGCTTGCCGGCACGCTGCCGCTTGGCGGCCCAGCCGAACACCGGGTTCCCGCGGTCCAGGCCGATGACCGACGGCAGTACGCGGTCGAACTCCAGGTCGGCCCACTCGAGCGGCAGGTCCGGATCGAGCGGCACGGCTTCCACCCCGCCCGCAGTGCTTCTGGCCAGCACGCTGTTGGTGGTCCCGAAGTCGATGCCGAACGCGTCACTCATCTCTTGCCTCCCTCGTGTTGCGGGCGTCGGGCCACGTGCCGGGCCCGACCCAGCCGGACAGCGCGACCGGTGAACTGATCGACGTAGGCGGCTTCGAGCACCTCGACGGGGCCGCTGTCGGCGTCGTCGACGAACTCGAAGCAGCGCGCGAAGTCGGGATGGTGCGGATCGGTCACCTTCTCCAGCCCCGCCTGCTCGAACCAGCGGTCGAGCAGGTCCGCCAGGTCGTCCGGCCCGGCGCCACGCCGCAGCGCGACGTCCCACTGGGCGAGCTGCGAGAGATGACTGGTACGCGCCGAGACAGCGGTGACGATCTGCTTGCGCAGGCCCTCGTACGCGTCGGCGGCCACGGCGGCGGCGGGTTCGCGCACCAGGGTGACCGTCTCGATCCGTTCCATGCGCCTGTCCATGCGGTCGACGAGCGCGTCGATGTGCGCGAGCCTCGTGGTGATCGCGTCGCGTCTCTTGCCGAACACGGGATGTCCCTTCGTCGTGGGCCTGGGGTTCAGGGGGCCGGCACCGGGGTGCGCCCGGCCTGCTCGAGCACGAGGTCGCAGAGGTGTTCGGTCGCCGCCTGCCGGACCAGATCCGCCAGGGCGGCGCCACTGTCGGCGGTGCGGCGTGGCAGCGGGCTCGGCGGCGGGGCGAACTCACCGGGGCCGGAGGCGGTGAGGACGGCCGGGTCGAACGGGATCCGGTAGAGCCACAGCACCGTCTCGGGTTCCCGGATGGCCTCGTCGATCTGGTTGAGTGCCCAGGTCAGGTCGGTGAACCGGTCGCGTCCCGCGCTGCCGAGCCGGCGCAGGGCGCGCGCCTGCCGGGCGAAGGCCACGTTGGCCTGTTCGCGGCTCGCCCCGAACGGAACGCCGAGCAGCACGTACGGGTTGCGGTCAGCGCCCATAGGGCAGCACGTCCCTTCGTAGCCGGGCGACCTCGTTCGCGAGCGACGTCGCCTGCGCACCGACCGTCCCGGCGAGCTCACGCAGGTCCTCGGGGACCGGGAGCCGGCCGAGGAGGGCCTGGTAGGCGCCCAGGCGGCCGGCCAGGGCGGCGAGCTCGTCCAGGATCGTGACCTGCCGGTGCTGCAGGAACCGGATGTTGGCGTGGTCCCATTGCCGCCGTTGGACCACCGCGTTGTAGTCGTCGCTCAACCGGTCCACGACCGCCGTCTGGCTCTGGGCGATCGACACCGCCGCGATGGCCACGCACCTCGCCAGCTCCTCGCCGACCCGCTCGCGCAGCGGATCGGCCAACGCTCCGTCGTTGCGCAACCACCGTTGGGCCGGGTCGAACAGCAGCTTCTGCTCCGCCTCGGGACGGATGTCCTCGCCGTCGCCGAGGCTCGCGGCGATGTGCGCGCCGGCCTGCGTCGACAGGATGTACCGCTCGCCCGGTTCGAGCACGCCGCCGTCCAGCAGGATGTGGATCACTCCGGTGAGCCCGACGGCCTCCCCGAACGGGCGGTGCACCAGGTCCAGGACCAGTTCCACGAGCCAGTCCCGTTCCCGGGCGATCCACTCGGGCCGAGGGCTGCGCTGCCAGATCGGCACCAGCACCTGTCCGAGGTCCGCGAGCGTGTCGGGCCGGTTCTCGTCGAGGATGCGGCAGCGGGTCTGGAAGAACCGCATGATCTCCGCCTGGGTCTGGTTGACGAAATGGACCGAGGCGCCGGCCAGCCAGGCCGCGTCGTTGTTCGCACTGAACTTGGTCAGGGTCAGGAAGAGCGCGTCGTCCTCGATCGGATTGGCCAGGCGGGCGTGGACGAGATCGGCCAGGGGCGCCGGGTAGTCGGGGACGGCGTCGTCGGCCAGCCAGAGACCGATCGCCCGCAGCAGGGCGGCGTTGCCGACACGCCGATCCGAAGCCTCGCGGGAGAGGCGGCCGAGCGGCTCGAGCGCGTCGGTGGAGCCCCGCCCGGCGGCGATGATCGAGGCGTTGAGCACCATTCCGGCCCGGAACGGCGCGTCGGGACCGGCGTCCAATGTGGCCAACGCCGCGGCATCCTCGCCGAGCTGCCATCGCGCGAAGGCGGCGAGGCTCGCGACCTCGTCGGCCAGCGGCCAGTCGCGGATCGTCCCGGTCAGCGCTCCGGCCTGGCGCACGGCGCCGGCCCAGTCCCCGTCGTAGACGAGCCGGGTGAGGCCGCACACGTCGAACCAGGACGCGAACTCGGGGTGCGCGTCCCGCACCCGCCGGCTCACCGTGAGCCGCCCCGCGACAGCGGCTTCGCGCAGCAGCGGCCACGCCGACCGGTCGGCGGCGAGCTGTTCCGACACCTCCCCGGTCGCGGCGGACAGGTCGTCGACCAGCGCACGGGTCGCCGGCCACAGGTCGTCGACGTGCGCGCGATCCCGGTCACGCACGTACGCGAGCAGGGCGCGGTAGTGCCGCACCGTCTCGTCGGCCGGATCGAGGCCGCCCAGCGCGTCGGCGTCGCGCGCCAGGTAGTGCCGCCGGGCCGATTCGGCGACGAAGCCGGCAGTGGTCAGCTCGGCCGCGTCGACGCGACCGGGATGCAGCCGACAGCGCAGGTAGGCGCGCAGGTCAGCCGGGAAGATGCCGTTGTCGGCGGGAACGGCCGTCAGCGCGCCGGCGTCCACGAGGTCGTCGAGCAGCGCCCGTGGCAGGTCGCGCAGCAGCGCGACGTAGTCGTTCAGGTTGCTGCCCGCCAGGCCGGCCACGTAGGCGTCCAGCGCCCGGACAGCGGGCCCGGACCGCGGCCTGATCGGTATACGGCGGCGGTCCCGGATCGCCTCGGCACCCGCGAGCGCCGGCGCGGCCGCGGCTCCCCACCTGCCGGGCAGCGTCGAGGCGAACTCGACCACGGCCGCGGGCGGGTCGTCGGCCGCGGTGCGACCGAGCACGCGCCGGAGGGCCCTGGCGTCGGGTGACGACTGTTCGAAGGGGGCGAGTTGGGCGGTGGCGAGCGCGGCGAGCGCCGGATCGGCGCGCAGGCCGGCGGCGGTGGACAGCAACAGCGCCACCCGCACCGCGTACCCGTCGGGGGGCAGCTTCGCGAGCCACGCCAGCATCTCCCGCAGGTCGCCGCGCAGCGCGGCGTGCCGTGCCTGGTACCAGCTCAGCTCCGACTCGGTCAGGCCGGCCCGCGGCAGCCAGACCTGCCGCCCGAGGGCGATCGCGTCGACCGCCGCGGCGCGCCGGCGGGAGAGGTCGCGACCCGCGAACTCGTCGCCGATGGCCTGCAGCCGGTCGTGCGGCCAGGAGCCCTTGATCGTGCCCATCGCCTCGGCGCGTGACGCCGACCAGAGCCGGCCCGCCTCGCCGATCGTCGCGGGTGCCGGGACTTCGACCCGGCGCATGCCGGCGAAGTCGGCGGCCGACACCGTGACCGGCTCGTCGCCGCGGCCGAGCAGGGAGACGGCGTCGCCGGCGGTGCCCACCACGATCACGTTCCGGGAGAGGAAGCGTCCCGACGACACCACGACGATCCCGATCAGCGGGTCTCCGGCGACGGCGACGTCCAGCGCCTGCCCACAACCGGCGCACGCCGCCGCACCGGCGACCGCGTCCACGCCGCAGGATCGGCACCAGGGCGGCCCAGCGTTCTCAGGCACCATGGCGCACCCACCCGACGCCGTCGCGGAAGACGAAACCGCCGACCTTCGTGCCCGGCGGCAGCGCGGGCGGCGGAGTTGTCCGGACGGTCCGGTGCATCGACTCGTAGAGCGCCCGTGCGGTCGGCCGGTCCGCGGGCCGGTCACTCAGGCTGCGCTCGAGCAGGTCGGCCGCGTTGGCGCCCCAGGCGGTGCGGAAGATGTCCACCGCGACCTTCGGCTTGCGGTTGACCGACCTGCCGCGGCCGTGGTCGACGACGCGGACCAGCATGAGGCCGAGCTTGTAGACGTCGGTCGCCCGGTTCTGCATCATCGTCTGGTTCAGCGGCGTGGTGACCGACTGGACGGTGCCGGCCCGGCGTGCGGCCCGCAGCCGTGCGGCCGCCAGCAGCGCCTCGGGCGGCTCCCAGTGCGGCGTGTGCGGCTGCCCACCGAAGGCGCCCTGGCTGCCTTCGAGCCGGGCGCCGTCCGCGTCGACGACCATCACACGCGGTCGCGGGCCGTCGAGGTCGTAGACCATGTTGCGCCCCGAGATGTCGCCGAGCACCAGCTTCTGCTCGTGCACCCGCGCGCACACCTTGGCGATCTGGACGGCGACACCGAGGCGTTGCACGGGCGTCGCCTCGGGCAGGCCGAGCCTGGCCATGTCCGCGGTGGCGCCGAAGAGCAGGTCGACCTCGCGCGGGCCGCGGCTCACCGTGCCGGTGCGGCCGCGCAGGTCCTGGAAGAAGTGGTCCGGAATCAGGGGGAGCAGGATCCCGCACACGCCGTAGTCGTCGTCGACCACCCGGACGGCCCAGGTGATGCGCTCGTCCCAGCGGGCACGCTCGTCCGTGGCCATCCGCAGCCGCTGCTGGACCAGGGAGAGCAGTCCGGTGCGCAGCGCGTGACCACCGAACTTCCTGGTCTTGGCGTTGTACTCCTTGAACACCACGGGTGGCGTGTCGGGCAGGCTGAAGCGGGGAAGGCGGTAGATCACCGCCGTTCCGCCTTTGCCCAGGTACTCCAGCGGACCGAGGTCGGCCCGGTGGACGGTCGCCGCGTCGCTGCTCATCATGGCTCCGCGGCCGTCCAGACCGCGACGGCGGTGCGGTCGTCCACGAAGGTCCTGCGGTAGAAACCGACCTGGTGCGCGAACTCGATGGTGTCGGGCGGGCTGGTCCACTGCTCCGCGAGGAACCGCCCGACCACGCCGCCGCCGGACCCCATCGGGTCGCCGATGCCGTCACTGATCACCGCCAGCACGTCGCCCGGCCGTAGCTGGATCGCGTTCGGCTCCGGTGTGACGACGCGGGGGAGCGGTCGGACCTCCGAGGACGCGACCTCGTCGCCCGCGCCCTTGACCGCGGTGACCGGCGACCAGGCACCGTCGCGCAGCAGGAGCGCCGAGGAGTCCCCGGCGATGGCGGTCACCAGCGACCGGTGTGTGCCGTCGGGGCCCGGGTGGGTCGCGACCACGAACGCGACCGCGGTCGAGGACATGTGCTGGCGGACGTCGGCGAGGGTGACCTCGTCGGCCTCGATCTCCTGCTGCTGGTTGCGGGACGAGCGCAGCGTACGCAGGAACTCGTTCTTGATCGCGTCGTTGGCGCTGTCCACGGCGGCGTCCCAGCGCAGCTTCCCCAGGTCGGCCTCGATGCCCGCCTCGGCGAGCCCGTCGATCAGTTCGCTGACGATCTTCTCGCAGGCGAGATCGGCGGCCCGGTGCGAGAGCTTGCCGGCCGAGACGCCGTCCGCGACGCAGCCGACGAGCCAGTGACCGTCGCGGGTCACCGCGACCGCGTACGAGTCCTGGCGGGGCTTGCCGGTCTCCAGATGGCTCAGGCCGCGCAGGCTGGCCGCCCGGTAGTCGAGCGACCCGACGCGGCAGCCGTCCACGGCCAGGTCCGGGCGACGGCGCACCAGGACGGCCGGCGTCGCGACGACCGCGGGCTGGTTGCCCGGGTCACCGACGATCCAGCGGCCGTTAGGGTGGCGCCGCCAGTGCGTGGGCGGCATCTCGCCGGGCTCGGCCGGCGTGACCGCCTCGTCGTCCGCCGCGGGCTCCGCGAGCGCGACCCCGGCCGCGTCCGGCTCGCGGACGTCCGACGGCTCCGCGCGCTCAGTTCCAGTCACTGTCGAGGTCCTCGTCTTTCAGGACGAACCCGCCACCACTGCCGTGGTCGGTGACCGACTGGGCCGAGGCGATCACGCTCGACAGCAGGACCTCGGCCACCTTCGTGATCGCCTTCGCCGCGTCGACGCCGTCGCCCGCGACATAGCTGCGCATCGGCTTCTTCGCACCGTCGGCCGCGTTCGGGTGCACCCACTGGTCGAGTTGCGCCTTGGTAGCCGTGCCGATGCCGAACGGGATGATGTTGGGGCGCAGCTTGAACGCCGGATCGGTGAGATCCTTGAAGGCCCGCACGATGTCGTCGTGGTCGTCGGTGGGCTCCCCGTCGGTGATGAAGAAGATCGCCGGCCGGTACGCCTTCAGGTTGTCCCCGCGCAGCGTGGCGTAGTCCTTCTCGATCTCCTGCCGCAGCAGCCGGAAGGCGGCCTCGTACGAGGTGGCGCCGCGCACGGCGAACTGCGGGATCGGGTCGATGTTGCGCACGTCGTCGAGCCGCATCACGACCCGGGCGTCGTCCGAGAAGTCCACCGCGCCGAGCCGGACCACGTCGCCCAACGTCGGCGACTTCTCGATGCCGTCGATGACGGTGGGCAGGATCTTGTTCGCCGCCTCGATCGGGGTCATGCCGTCGTCGGCGCCGACACTCATCGACAGCGACACGTCGACGACGACGTAGAAGGGGAGGACCAGGAGGCGATCGTCCCCATGGCTCGAACCGCTCATCGGATTTCCTCTCGTCCGCCAGACACAGGTGAGCGGCGGCAACCTCCGCTCGCCGTGAACTGACGGACAGCACCCCGGAGGCACACGATGGACGTCGAGTCGACCGCCGCCGCGCTGCGGGCGGTATCGGACCATGACCCGTCTCTCCTGACCGAGCCGGCCCGGCTGGCCAGGGCCCTGCGCGACCTGCTGCCCGACGACGACCACGCTGTGCGCCTGCTCGTGGTGGCCGCACGGACAGGCCTGCCGGGGCTGCTGGCCGGCGGCCACGCGCGGGAGGCCCGCAACCGCCTCACGGACCATGCGGGCCTGCGCGCCGAGGTGGCCGAACAGCTCGTGTCCGCCTGGATCGCGGCGTCGACAGGTGAGGTCCGGTCCAGCGCGGCCGACCGCCCCGGGTTCGTCTCCGAACGGCCCGGCGTCCCGACCGCGGTCGCCGTCCAGCCGGGACCGGCGGGTGCCGCGGTCGTCGGCCTGGTCACCGGCAGCGGGGTCTTCGTCGGCGACGGCAGCGGCTGGCGCCGCGTCGCCACGCCGACCGCGACCGTCTCCCGTGACGTGGCGCTCGCCGACCACCACGTCTTCTGGTCGGGTGCGGGCGGCGTGTTCGCGCGACCGGTCACCACCCCCGGGGGTGTGGTGTCACTCGGTGAGCAGCGCACCGTGGTGACGGCCGACCAGGTCCGGTACCCGCTGGCGGCGGTGTCCGGCGACGGCGAGTCGGTGGACGTGTTCTGGACACCGGACCGCGTCCGGATCGCGCACCGGGCGCTGCGGGGCTGGGCGACGGGGTCGGGTGTGGACATCGGGGCGGTCCCGGGCGCTGGGCGGCTGGCGGCCTTGGCGGCCGGTGCGGCCGGCCCGCGGGCGATGTGGCTGGCGGCGCTCACCGAGTCCGGCACGCTCGCGTACGCGGCGTGGGACCCGGCCGGTGGCGGCCTCGGCAGGTGGACGGCGCTCGCACCTCCGGTGCCGATCGCGGCGCTGACGCTCGCGGGTGGTGTCCTGCTCGGCTGTACCGCAGCCGGCCACCTGCTCGCGTACGACCTCGCGGGCGCGCGGACCTGGCGCAGTGTCGACCCGCCGGCACAGGCGCCGCGGCCGGAACGGGCGCCGCACGCGCTGGCCGCGGCACCCGGGCTGCTCGTGGTCGCGGCGGCGCGGTTCGCCTGGCTGGCGACCGTGTCGATCGCCGACGGCGTCCCGACGCTCGGCGCGGCCCGCCCGCTGGACCTCTAGCGCACGGCCCGTCGCGCCGCGTCGCACACCGAGGCGGCCACCTCTTCCGGCGTGCCCAGGGTCAGCGGGTGGCGCGTGCCGCGCAGGCCCGCGGCGGCCAGTGCCGGCACGTCGGCCGGAAGCGCCAGATGCAGGTCGGCCTCGATCGCGTCCCGGGCGGCCAGGACGTCCTCGTCGCGGTCGGTCGGCAGGCCGTCGGCCACGACCAGCACCGTCGGCTCCGGCGCGGTGAGGCCGTCCGCACGGAGCAGGGCGGCGTCGCTCCCGACGGTGCCGACGAGGAGGCGCAACGCCGCGGCCAGGGAGCTGAAGCCACCGGCACGCGGGGCGGGCAGGACCTGGACGTCCCGCGCGCGGGTGAGCGGGATCAGCACCGCCGCCTCGGTGGAGTAGGTGATCATGCTGAGCCACGCGTCGTCCCCGCCGGTCCGTTCGAGGTCGCCGACGATCCCGGGCAGCGCGCGGACGACACCGCCGTGGAAGCCTCGACGCACCGTGGAGCCCGACACGTCCACGACGAGATAGAGCAGTACGGTCACGGTCACATCGCCCCGTGTCGGATCTGACGGACCGGTCGCGACCCGTCCCGGTCATCGACGAACGCGCCTCGGCGTCTCAGGATGAGACGGGAGACGGTGTCGACACGCGGTGTGATGCGGATATGGAGCCGACGACGTTCGCGCAGGTCGCTGAGGTGGTGGCCGGGTTCGGTGCGCTCGGGTTGTTGACCGGCGTGCTCAATGTCGTCGCCCTGCGGGCCGTGCGGATCGACGAGGTGCCCGGGTGCGTGCAGCCGCGGATCCGGTGGTGGTGCGCGCACAATCCGGCATTTCTCCGCGTCAGCGCGGCGGTGACCGTGGCCGGGCTCGTCATGATGGTCCTCGCCGCCACCTAGCCGAAGAACGTGTCCCACAGCAGGAAGATGTTCAGGGCGATGATCAGCCCCGCGATCGTGCCCGCGGTCGTGTTGGTCAGGCGGTTGTTGACGAAGACGCCCATGATGTCGCGGCGGCGGGTCAGCAGCAGCAGGGGCACCAGGGCGAACGGGATGCCGAACGAGAGGACCACCTGCGAGATCACCAGGCTGTCCGTGGGCGGCAGGCCCAGGCCGAGCACCAGCAGCGCCGGCGCCATCGTCACCGCGCGCCGGAGGAACAGTGGGATCCGGCGGCGGATGAAGCCCTGCATCACGACCTGACCCGCGTACGTGCCGACGCTCGACGATGACAGGCCCGACGCCAGCAGCGCCACCGCGAAGGCCAGGGCCGCGCCGCCGCCGACCATCGAGGCCAGGCCCGCGTGGGCGCCCTCGATCGAGTCGATGTCGGAGCGGCCGCCGCCGTTGAACAGCTCGGCGGCGATCACCAGCATCGACAGGTTGATCAGGCCGGCCGCGCCCAGGCCGATCACCACGTCGAGGCGCTGGAAGCGCAACAGCTCGCGGCGCTCCGCGTCGTCGCGGCAGGCCACCCGGGACTTGGTCAGTGCCGAGTGCAGGTAGACCACGTGCGGCATGACCGTCGCGCCGATGATGCCGCAGACCAGCAGCAGGCTGTCGCCGCCGGAGAGGCGGGGCACCAGGCCCGACGCGATGCCCGACGGCGAGGCGCCGACGACCAGCAGGTCGTACAGGAAGCCCAGGAAGACGATGCCGAGCAGCGCGATGATCGCCAGCTCGAAGCGCCGGTAGCCGCGCTGCTCCAGCGCCAGGATGGCGAACGCCACGACCGCGGTGATGAGGCCCGCGGCGAACAGCGGCACGCCGAAGAGCAGGTGGAGCCCGACCGCGGCGCCGACGAACTCCGCCAGGTCCGTGGCCATCGCGATGATCTCGGCCTGCACCCAGAGGCCGCGGGAGACCGGCTTCGGCAGGTGCTCGCGGCACAGCTCCGGCAGGTCGCGACCGGTGGCGACGCCGGCCTTGGCCGACAGGTACTGCACCAGCATCGCCATCAGGTTCGCGACCACGATGACCCAGACGAGCGTGTAACCGAACTTTGCGCCGGCGGTGAAGTTGGTGGCGAAGTTGCCCGGGTCGATGTAGGCGACGGCCGCCACGAACGCGGGCCCGAGCAGCGCCACCATCCCGCGCAGGCGCCCCCGGGAGCGCAGCTCCCGCAGTACGGACGGGGCGACGGCGGGCACTGCCACGCCGTCGCCCTTCACGGGTCCCACGGTGCGAGCTAACCGACCGACGGGCCGAGGCCCAGCGACTGCGGTGTGCTCGAGTCCGGCGACGGCTGCTTCAGGCCCTCGTCGAGCGGCCCGAACTCGGTCATCAGCGCCGCGCTGCCGCCCCACGGCGTCTGCTCCTCGGCGACCAGCGTGTTGGTGGTCAACAGCAGCCCGGCGACCGAGGCGCCGTTCTGCAGCGCCGACCGGGCCACCCGCAGCGGGTCGACGATGCCCATCTCGATCATGTCGCCGAACCGGCCCTCCAGGGCGTCGAAGCCCTCGCCCGGCCCGAGCTTGGAGATCCGGTCGACGACCTCCTGGCCGGAGTACCCGGCGTTCGCGGCGATCAGGAACGCCGGCTCGGTCAGCGCCCGGCGGACGATCTCGACCCCCGTCGCCTTGTCGTCCTTGACGTCCAGCGCGTCCAGCGCGCTCGCCGCGTGCAGCAGGGCCGCGCCGCCGCCTGCGACGATCCCCTCGGCCATCGCGGCCCGGGTGGCCGACAGCGCGTCCTCGACCCGGTGCTGCAGCTCCTTGAGCTCGGCGTTGGTCGGCGCGCCGACGTTGATCACGGCGACCTTGCCCGACAGCGCGCCGATCCGCTCGGTCAGCACGTCCTCGTCGGCGCCGAACGTCGCCCGCTCGAGCTCGGCCCGGAGCTGGGTCACCCGGAACTCGACCGCCGCCGCGTCGCCCGCGCCGTCGATGATGGCCGTGCGCTCGGCGTTGACGCGTACCTGGGCCGCCCGGCCGAGCTGGTCGAGCGTCATCGTCTCCAGCGTGAAGCCGGAGTGTCGGCTGTAGACGGCGCCTCCCGTGATCGCGGCGATGTCCTCCAGCTTGTGCAGCCGGCGGTCGCCGAACCCGGGCGCCCGCACGGCCACGCACTGGAACACCCCGTTGACGTGGTTGTGCGCCAGCATCGACAGCGCCGTGCCCTCGACGTTCTCCGCGACGATGATCAGCGGCCGCGGTGCCCGCATGATCTTGTCGAGGATCGGCATGAGCTGCTGGACCTTCGTGATCTTCTCACTGCAGAGCAGGATGTACGGGTCGTCCACGACCGCTTCGAGGCTCGCCGGGTTGGTCACCATGTAGGGCGACAGGTAGCCGTTGTCGAACTCGAAGCCCTCGACGAACTCGACGCTCATGCCGTGCCGCTGCGACTCGTCGACGGTGACGATGCCGGCGTCGCCGACGGTGTGCAGCGCGGCCGCGATGACCGACCCGACCGCGTCGTCGTCGTTGGCCGAGATGGCCGCGACCCGGCTCAGCTCCTCCTGTGTGGACACCGGGCGGCTGACCTCGCGCAGGCGCTCGACGAGGCGGTCGACGGCCAGGTCGACACCCCGCTTCACGAGTACGGGGTTCGCCCCGCCCTCGATCGCCCGCATGCCCTCGTGCACGATCGCCTGGGCCAGCACGGTCGCGGTGGTCGTACCGTCGCCGACGATGTCGTTGGTCTTGATCGCCGCTTCCTTGACGAGCTGCGCGCCCATGTTCTCGAACTGGTCCTTCAGGTGGATCTCCCGGGCGATGGTCACGCCGTCGTTCGTCACGACCGGGGAGCCCGTGATCTTCTCGAGGATGACGTTGCGCCCCTTCGGGCCCAACGTCGACTTGACCGCCTCGGCCAGCTTGTCGACGCCGTTCAGCAGGAGGGAGCGCGCATCGGCACCGAAGCGCAGTTCCTTGGCCATCGGAAGGGCTCCTTTACGGTACGAGGATGGCGCGGCCGCGGACCCGGCCGGCGTCGAGGTCCTGGATCGCGTCGACCGCGGCGTCCAGCGGATAGGTGCGGGTGTGCAGCGTGACCCGCCCCGCCTGGGCGAGCACCATCAGCTCCGCGAGGTCGTTGTAGGTGCCGACGATGTTCCCGACGATGTTGCGCTCGGTGGAGATGATGTCGAGGGTCGGGATCTCCACCGTGCCGCCGTACCCGATGACGAAGTAGGAGCCGGCCCGCGCGGTCATCGCGAAGCCGTCCTTCTCCGCGCCCTGCTCGGCGACGAAGTCGAGCACGACGTCGGCGCCGCGACCGTCGGTCAGGTCCTGCACCGCCTGCACGTGCGACCCGTCCGCGACGACGGTGTCGTTGGCGCCGATCTGCTCGGCCAGCTTGAGCGCGTCGGGGTTGCGGTCGACGACGACAATCCGCGTGGCCGTCAGCGCCGCCAGGCACTGGATCCCGATGTGCCCGAGGCCGCCGGCGCCGATCACGACGGCGGTCGTGCCCGGGAAGAGCAACGGCGCGGCCTTGCGGACCGCGTGGTACGCGGTGATGCCGGCGTCGGCGAGCGCGGCGACATCCTTCGGCTGGGTCGAGGGATCCAGCTTCACGCACGCCCGCTCCGACGTCAGCAGGAACTCGGCCATCCCGCCGTCGCCGGACAGGCCCGGGAAGGAGCTGTTGACGCAGTGCATGTCGTCGCCGGCCCGGCAGGCCCGGCACAGCCCGCAGGTCGGCGTGGGGTGCAGGATCACGGTGTCGCCGACGGCGACGCTGGAGACCGCCGAGCCGACCTCCTGCACCCAGCCCGCGTTCTCGTGGCCGAGCGTGTAGGGCAGCGCGACACCCATCGCCGCCGCCCACTGCTCCTCGATGATGTGCAGGTCGGTCCGGCAGACACCGGCGCCGCCGACCCGGACGAGCACGTCGAACGGGCCCTTGACGGTCGGGTCCGGCACCTCCTCGACCACCGGCAGCTCGTGGTACGCCTTCAGCCGGACAGCCTTCATGTCTCCTCCTCCACTCCGTAGCGGTGCCGCAGCATGCCGCGGCAGATGCCGGTGTTGGCGTCCAGGCTGGTGCGGGTCAGCCGGGCCTTGCGCAGGTGCAGGGGCACCGCCTCGGCGCCGACGGCCGCGCCGGATGCCGGATCGACGAGCAGGGGGGCCTCGTCGCCCGCGGGCAGGCCCAGCTCTGCGCGGC
Source organism: Asanoa siamensis (assembly GCF_016862555.1). Taxonomy (GTDB): domain Bacteria; phylum Actinomycetota; class Actinomycetes; order Mycobacteriales; family Micromonosporaceae; genus Asanoa; species Asanoa siamensis. The sequence goes on from NZ_BONE01000024.1 coordinate 42,546, forward strand.
GGCCGCGCAACCGGTCGAGGGCCGGCGACGGCGGCACCTCGCCCAGCGTCATCGCGGCCAGGGCCGCCGGCGACGAGCCCGAGTCGACGAGTGGCCGGCACACCAGGTCGGTGCCGGCCAGCACGGCCTTGCGGAGGAAGTCGGACCGCAACGAGTCGAGCTCGTCGACCGCCTCGCCCTGGAAGGAGGCGACGAACCCGGCCCGCGCGGCCACCCCCTCGTTGATCGCGTCGGCTGCGAAGTGGTCGTCCAGCACCACCTCCGTCCGGCGCACGCCGTCCACGGTGGACACGGCGTCGTAGGCGTCGGCCACCATCAGGTAGGCGAAGTTCGGCGCGCAGAAGTAGGTCGGCAGCCGCAGGTGCACCGCCGCGTCGCCGTCCGGGGACAGCGATGCCGACGCGACGAAGCCGAGCGTGGTGATCGGCTCGTCCAGCTCAGGGTCGCGCACCTCCCCGAGGGCCTCGAGGAGGGTGCGCGACCCGACCGTGGTGGTCATGCCAACGTGGCCGCGGGCGACTCTGCCGACACGCCGACCGAGTCGTCGCGGGCGGCGGGGGTGCCGGCGTCGGCCGGGAGCTGGCACTCCGCGGGCACCTCGATGCCGTACAGCTTCGCGGCGTTGAGCCCGAGGATCTTCTTCTTGGTCGCCGTGGTGACCCGCGGGTAGTCGGAGAACTCGTCACTCGGGTAGTCCCAGTCGACGAACCCCTCGATCTGCCACTTCGGTTCCCAGATGCCGTAGTCGCTGCCGAAGGTCATCTTGTCCTCGCCGACCCAGAACAGCAGCTCGCCCATCACCTTCGCGAAGAACCTCGGCCGGGCGTGCATGAGACCGCCGATGACGACCGAGAGGCCCGCGTACACGTTGGGCTCCTGGGTCGCCATGAAGCAGAAGTCCTCGATCCGCGGCAGGCCCACGTGCTCGACGATGAAGTTCAGCTCGGGGAAGTCGGTCGCGGCGTGGTCCACGTCGGACACGTCGAACGCGTCCTTGTCCAGCGGCCAGATCGTCGGTCCCTTGTGGACGTGGATGTTCACGATCCCGAGGTCCCGGCAGGCCTCCAGATACCTGTACGCACCGGGGTCCGTGAGCTTCCAGCCGCGCGACCCCTCGCGCCACTCGGCCGTGTAGAGCTTGACACCCTTGCTGCCGTAGCGCTCGACGTTCTCCGCGAGCTTCTTGAGCCCGTCCTCACCCTCGCGCGGGTCCCACCGCGTGTTGGCGATGAACTTCCCCGGGTGCTTCTCGCCCAGCGCCGCGTTGCGCTCGGTGGTGTTGAAGCCGTCCCGGTACCACTCGGTCAGGTAGGTGGGCTGGAACACCGCCACGTCGACGTAGCCGTCCTCAAAGACGTCCTTCATGAGGTCGTCCTCGGTGTACGACATGAACTTCTCGATCGGCCAGTGCGTCTCGGCCGGCGCCAGGCCCTGGTAGGCGTGGAAGCACTCGATCCAGCCCTTGGCGTAGTGCTCGGCACCCGGCACCCAGGTCTCCGGACCCGCCTGCCAGTAGTGCATGTGGCTGTCGACGACGAAGTACTTCTCCCCGTCCTTCTCGTACACAGCGGTTACCTCCCGGCGGTCAGGTCGAAGCCGATGTACTCGGCCGCGTCCTCGGGGTTGGCGAACATGATGGTGCGGTCGTCCTCGTGGATCATCCGGCCGTAGTGGGTCGACATGCTCTCCTCGAACTCGGCCGCGTCGAAGTAGCCGGCCTCCTCGCCGAGCGCCTCGGAGATCTCGTCGTAGACGACGTCCATCCGGTTCAGCGCGTCGACGCGGATCATCGACGGCAACGGCGTGACGCGTACGTTCGGCTTGGTCCTCATGACCTCGGCCACCACGACGCCGACCTGGTTGTTCATCAGCGTGAAGCCGCACATGTTCGACGGGCTGTTGTCGGATTTGAACGGGCTCTCCGAAACCTTGAACTGCGTCACTGGGCCAGCTCCTTCGGTGTCTCGAGGCCGAGGTCGGTCACGATGCCGGCGAAGCGGCTCTTGGCGCTGTCCAGCGCGTCCTCGAAGCGCGGCGGCTTGGCCTCCGGCTGCGACCACAGCGGCTGCAACGCGCGGGCCGCGGCGATCGAGGCCGGCACCCAGTCGGCCATCCAGGAGTGCAGGATCCGCTTGTTGTGCTCGGCGAACTCGCGATCGGCGGTCAGCAACTCGAACATCGCCCGCGTGTAGCGCAGGTCGCGCTCCGAGAAGTCGTACTCCTCGGCCCCGACGATCGTGGGCGTCACGAAGTCGCCGTTGCGCGGCGCGGCGTGCTGCACGAGGTGGCTGCGGAACAGCTCGCCGACGAGCGGCTCGAACACGACGTTGGCCGCGAACACCGCCTCGCACCAGTCGTCGACCGCGGTCAGGCGCTCGGCCGTCTCGCGTACGCCCTGCCAGGCCGGGTCGTTGTTCCAGGCGTCCAGGTGTGCCGACCCGTCGAAGCCCTCGATCTCCTCGCTCAGCGTGAGGCCGTAGAGCGCGAGGTCCTGCGCGGCCCGGATCCGGTGCATGCTGTTCACCGAGATCGCGTTGTTGTGCATGTTGGTGGGCGCCCGCCGGTTGGCGTTGGCGAACAGGTAGAGGCCCAGGCCGTGGTCGACGTGCATCCAGGCACCCACGTGCCGCTCGACGAACCGCACCCAGTTGGTGTTCCACTGCTCGAACGCCTTGGAGCGGCGGGCAGCCTCGACGTTCTGGCCGACCTGGCGCACGACGTTGGCGTTGTAGCGGTAGAGCGACAGCTCCCACTCCTCGTTGGGGTCACGGAACTCGTGCCAGCCGTGGGCCGGCCAGTCGTAGCCCTTGCCGCCCGAACCCGGACCGCGGGCGGGCTCGGGCCGGTCCGAGCCCCACGCCTTCAGCACGGTCCAGTCCAGCGGGTAGCCGCCGCGACCGTCGGAGAAGCCGTACAGCCAGCCCTGCGCCAGGTAGTGCCGCGGGTCGGGCTGGACCTCGACCGTCACGTCCTCGTAGTGGGTCTGCTTGCGCTTCTGCGGTGTGTAGTAGTTGAACCGGCGCGCGGTCGAGTCTGGGAACTCCTTCGCACCGGCTTCGGCGTCGGTGAAGACGGGCTTGGGAACACTGCGTTCCGCGGTCGTCATCGGTCCTCCCCACCAGTCGTCGTGAACTTGTCGTAGTAGATGTGCTTCTCGGGTACGCCGAGCAGGCCGAGCAACGGCATCGCCGCCTCGACCATCGGGGGCGGCCCGCAGAGGTACGCGTGCGCGCGGCGCAGGTCGGCCTCGTCGCGCTTGACCACGTCGGTGATCAGGCCGACCTCGCCGTCCCAGTTGTCCTCATCGGAGGGTTCCGACAACGCCGGCACGAAGCGGAAGTTCGGCAGCTTCTCCTCGAGCGCCTCGAGCTCCGCCACGAAGCAGAGGTCGCGCCGGCGCCGGGCGCCGTAGTAGAACACCGCCCGGCGGTCGATCCCGCGCTCCGCCATCGAGCGCAGCAGGGCCAGGATCGGTGCGAGCCCGGCGCCGCCGCCGACGAAGACGATGTCCTCGTCGTGCCCCTCGCGGAGCGTGAAGACGCCGAAGGGGCCGGTCAGGTCGAGCCGGTCACCGACGGCCAGCCGACCGTCCAGGAAGGACGAGAAGAGGCCGTCGGGGTAGACCTTGATGACGAACTCCAGCCGCCCGCCCTCACGGCTGGAGGTGTTCGCCATCGAGAAGGACCGGGTCGCGTCGGTCCCGGGCACCGCGATGTCCATGTACTGCCCGGGGAAGAACGTGATGTCCGTCGGCTCGACGAGCCGCAGCACCAGGTGCCGGAGGTCGTGCGTCACGTGGTCGATCGACACGACCTCCGCCACCGCGTTCTGGATCGGCAGCCCGGACCGGATCATCTCCTCGTCGAAGTTGAGCAGCTCGATCGTCACGTCCTCGTAGACGTGCGCCCGGCACAGCAGCGTGAAGCCCTCCTCCTTCTCGTAGTCGGGCAGGGCGAAGGTGGAGTACCGGTCGAGCTCGATGTCGTCGCCGTCGAGCACGAAGGACTTGCAGGCCGCGCACTGCCCTTCCTTGCAGCCGTGCATGAGCATCAGCCCCTGCTCGGCCGCGGAACGCAGCACGGTCTGCTCCTCGTCGACCTCGATCTCGATGCCGACGGGCTCGAACCGGACGCGGTGCTTCTCGCCCATCGCCGTGCCGTCAGGCGTCGTCGCGGGCGAAGCGTCCGGCCGGTCCACCCCGGACGTACGCGGCGTGGAAGGCGGCCCGCTCGTCGTCCGTCATCTCGTTGAGCAGCACGTTCGGGCTCAGGAGAGGATCCATCCGACGCAGGTGGTCCAGCGTCCACATCTTCGACGGGTCGAGGTTCAGGTGCGGCTGCGCGACGAGGGTCTTGCCGTCGTCGCGGACGAAGCCCATGTCGGAGACCACGTCGGCCCAGTTCCAGCCGTGGTAGAGGGTCTCCCACTCGCGGGAGCCGATGAGCTGGCCCATGTTGGGCGTCTGGCGGCCCTGGTAGGTCGGGCGGAACGCCTCGACGTCGGTCCACCGGCACGCCTCGTGGCAGTAGGTGCGCCACTGGCCGTCGACCTCGGCCATCACCATGTCCTCGCGGACCAGGCACGGGACCATGCAGACCCAGCAGCGGTGCGGGTACTGGTAGTCGACGTCCTCCGCGACGATCGGGTGGTGCCCGTTAGGCGTGGAGAGGCGGTTGTACTGCTCCCACCACTTGCCGTACCGGTCGTACCAGCCGGGGTACTTGTGCTCGAACCACTCGAAGTCCTTGTCGGTCATCGGGTCGATCCGCCAGTAGTTGGCAAGCCAGCCGGTCGCGAAGAACTGCGCGACCTCGTGCACGTAGCCCTTGTTCCAGATCTGGTTCCAGGCTTCCTCGATGAGGTCGTGCGGAATGACCAGACCATACTTCTCGAGGGGTACGAGGTACGAGCGGTAGTAGTCGTCGTAGATCCAGCGGCGCCACATCTCGGCGTACGACTCGCGGTCCTTGCGGCGGTCCTTCGTGCCGTACTCGATGAAGGTCCCGATCGCGGCGTCGACGACCCGGTGGTTGTTCCACCACGCGTACCGCAGGTCCCGCTCGAGCAGTTGGTGGTTGCCCTCGTCGGCGAGCGCCATGAGCAGCGTCGCGTACCCGTTGCTGATGTGCCGCGACTCGTCGGACTGCACCGAGTGGAACACCGTCGGCAGCAGGTAGTCGCCGTTCGCGGCGGCCTCGGCCGGCATCGCGACGAAGAGCGTGTTCGTGAACGCCGTCTCGGCGACGATCGTGAGGTAGATGCTGGCCGCGGTGATCGCGTCGCCGGTGATGAAGCCCTCGGCGAACTGCCGCCCGATCGTCCCGCAGTAGTCGTTCTGGAAGTTGCGGAGGCTGCTGTTGAAGCCCGCCGGGTCGATGTAGTTGTTCATGTACAGGCGCTTGAGGTTCTGCTGGATCGTCGAGTGCCGGACCTCGTCGATCATCTGGATGGCCTGGCCGTTGTGCAGCTCCGGATTGGGCACCGTGCGGAACAGCAGCGGCATCGCGCGGGCCGCGGAGATCTCCGGCAACGGGATGATCGACAGGAACAGCTTCTGCCATTCGAGCCAACGCTCCTGCACCTGGCGGAACATGTTGCCGCGGATCGCGCCGTCGGAAGCGCCGTACACCCGGTGGTCCTTCTCCTCCTGCATCGGGAAGTAGGACCGCAGGACCTGCTTGAGCGGGTCCTTCTTCTGCGCCTTGCGGAAGGTGTAGTCGGTTCCGTAGTGGGACACCGGCTCGTGGTACATGGGTTCCCAGGACAACTCCTGGATCTTCTGATGAGCCCTGGCCACGCTCTGCCGACTCATGGGTCACTCCTCACCGTTGACTGTGCGCCATGCGACGGATCAGACCGCACACCGTTGTCGCCTGCGGTCTCACATTGAGTCAGGAGCCGTCGTCGAACATCGCGGCGCGGATCTCCGCGAGGTGCTTCCTGACGTTCTCGCCCACCTGTCGATCACCCTCGGCCGCCGGCTCGATGCCCAGGGCGCGCAGGAGATCGGCCGCCGGGGCACCCGGATCGGCGCCGCCCAGGATCGGATGCAGGCCCTGCGCCGCGAGGTGGTGGAAGACCACGTTGACGACGCTCCACGGGTTGAACGACTCGCGCGCCTCCGTCGGCTCCATCGTTCGAGTCCACACCCGGCCGCCGGCTGTGGGGTCTCAACATGAGACGGTCCGGCTGGACCCGGCGCGTACGGTGTAACCAGGATGTAACCGGAGCATGGGGGCCGCCATGCCGCCACGATCGAAGTCGCCGGACGGGCACAGCGACCAGCTGGCGCGAACACGGGAACAGTTCCTGACCGCCGAGGCCGTCGACACCAACCAGGTGCGCGACGCGATCCTCGCCTCCTGGTGGCGGTCCAGGCGCTGGAACGTGGCCGCCGACCATATCGACCTGACCTACGTGCGAGACCCGGATCTCGACACGCCGCTGACGCGCAGCGCCCTGCCGGTGCTGCGGCACCTGCGCGAGCACCTCGACGGCCAGCCGATCAGCATCATCCTCACCGACCCGCAGGGGCTCGTGTTGACCAGGATGGACGCGGGTCGTGATCTCGACACGCACCTGGAACGGGTCAACCTCGCGCCCGGTTTCAGCTACGCCGAAGAACATGTCGGCACCAACGGCATCGGTACGGCCCTGGAAGGCGGCCGGCCGATGCACGTCTTCGGCCACGAGCACTACGCCGAGAACCTGGAGGACCTGGCCTGCGCGGGCGTCCCGATCCACCACCCGATCTCCGGCAAGACCGTCGGCGCGGTCGACCTGACCTGCTGGCGCAAGGACGCCGACCCGCTGCTGCTGACGCTGGCCAAGACCACGGCGGGCCAGATCCAGCAGGCGCTGCTGACCGACAGCGGCATCCGCGAGCTCGAGTTGCTGCAGGAATACCTGCGCACCTGCCGCCGTACCGCCGGAATCGTGATGGCCCTGAACAACGACGTCGTGATGATGAACGACAACGCGCGGCAGGTGCTCGACCCGACGGAGCAGTCGATCCTGCTGGCCCAGGCCGCGGAGACGCTGGCGAGCCGGACGCCGACGGGCTCGGTGGTGGTGTCCCTGCCGAGCGGCGCCCGGGCCCGCCTCTACTGCCGCCCGGTCCGCGGCGAGGGCCGCCTGGCCGGCGGTGTCGTGCACGTGAAGCTCTCCGGGCCCGGCGCCGCGTCGCGCCCGGAGACGGCCACCCCGATCCGGATGTTCCTCCCCGGCCTGGTGGGGTCGGGTGCGCTGTGGCTGCGGGGTTGCCACCAGGTGCGCGCGGTCTACGACGCGGGCGAGTGGCTCGCGGTGGAGGGCGAGCCGGGGGTGGGCAAGCTGGCGGTGGTCCGCGCGGTCCACCAGCACCGCCGCCCCGGCGTGCATTTCACGGTGCTGGACGCGGCCACGGCGGTCCGCCGCGGTTGGCTGGCCGACGCCCACCGCGAGCTGCTCGACGACTCCCGCGCGGTGGTGATCACGCACGTGGACCGGCTCAGCAGCGGCCGCCTGCGGTCGCTGTCCCGCCTGCTGGAGGAGGCCCGCGCCCTCCCGTCGCCGCCGTGGGTCGCGGTGACCTTGAGCCAACGCCACGACAGCGGCGAGATGGCGGGCCTGCTGCGGTTCTTCCCGAGCACGGTGGAGCTGCCGCCGCTGCGCCACCACGTGGAGGACGTCCACGCCCTGGTCCCGTTCTTCCTGTCCCGCCTGGTCGGCGGCAGCAACCTGACGTGCTCCCCGGACGCGATGCAGCTGCTGCTGCGCTCGAGCTGGCCAGGCAACACGGAACAGCTGTTCCAGGTGCTACGCCGCATAGTCCAACACCGCCGCGCGGGCGCGATCCTGCCGGCGGACCTACCGCCGGAATGCCGCACGGTCAGCCGCCGTTTGCTGAGCCCGCTGGAAGCGATGGAACGCGACGCGATCGTCCGCAGCCTGATGGACTGGGACGGCAACAAAATCAAGGCGGCCAGCGCGCTGGGCATGTCACGAGCCACGATCTACAGAAAAATCCACGAGTACGGCATCGTCACCCCGACGACCTGACCGACTTGCCGCAGTGGGTCAGTTCGGTGATAATTCGAGCCACAGGGACCTGAGTGGCCCGTCTCGGTGTGGCGCTACCCCGTTAGCCACACCATTCATGGGATATCACGCTCGCTTGGCATGGCTGTGCGTCCGCAACCACGTTGTTGGGTGCTCGAGGGGTAGGAGCGCTCAGGAGCGGAGCCGCGATGTTCGCGCAGCAGCAGTCCCTGGCCCAGGTCGCCCGCCGCCGAGTGCTCTACACCGGCGAGCCGCAGGCCCACGCGATCGCCGACCTTCGATCGCGTCCCGATGTCATGCTGCCGACCATCGATCAAGAACGGACACGGTTCGCCGGACTGGTTTTCGAGCAGGTGGTCCGCGCAGGCGGCAACTGTTGGGCGCATCCCTTTGGAGTCAAGGGCGTCTGGCACGAGCGTGGCAAGGTCATCATTGCGCTGGATCATCACACCGTCTTCCTCGATCGCACTACGCAACTCATGAGCTCGGTCGCCGTCGACAACTTGTTGCCCTATCTCCAGCCCGATGTCGAAGTCAGCCAGGTTCCGGGTCTCAGGGTCCAGTCGATCGCAGGCAAGGGTGGACGCGACCTCCACCTCATTGAGCGGGACGGGTCCGGACACCTTGTTCTCCGGGGCAGCAGAGGAACCAATTGGCGCGCCGTCCTCGCCAAGGTCGAGGATGACACTCGCGCCGCGGGGTTTCTGCCGTTGTGGAACCAGCGCGTCCTGACGGCGGAAGAAGCCGCCGAACGTCCAAGTTGGATCGCCTTCCGTGGCGACGCTCTCTGGCGGCTGGGCAGCGATCTGTTCCAGCGCATCAATCTCTTCTACTCCGTATCGTCGGCGTATACGACGAGTTCCTGGGTCACCGGCTCCCGATGGATCATCGAGATGTCGACCATGAGCCATGCCTGGAAGTCGCATGCGTCCTTCGTGTCAGTACTCACCGATCCTCACTTCGGTTTGAAGCTCGAACTGGCAAAGATGACGTGCCGCTGCGACGAGGCAGATCCTCATACGGAATGGCAGTGCCGGTTCAACTTCCACCCGGCTGGATCCCGCGACGCCATGCTCGAGTTGCGGTTCGTTCGAGAGCTCCCAGGGCCTGACGACGACTGGCGGGACTCATTCGAAAAAGTGGGCGCCGCCAGCGCGTGGCTCGATCGGGTGTTGCCACGGCGTCGAAGCGTCGGCGACGGAGTCAGCCGGTGATCGCCGCTGACGTGCTCGGTGAGCTGGTCGCGAGTGCCGGGCAGGTTGGAACGCCGATAGTGGTGTTGTTGATGTTGCCGCGCATGGTGGCAATGGCCCTCCACACAGCCACCGTGATCGTCGCCCTCTGGCACCCCAGCGCCGAGCGGCGGGCCGAAGCTGGTCGGCTGCTGGGCGGTCCAGCCAATCGACCTTCGCCCGACGAACAGGTGTGAGTAGGGCGCTGGGGATCCAATCCCGGTCGTCCCCGGACCTAAAGCGCGCTAGACGTCTCGATCGTCCAGAGGAGCTCCGTGAGGCGGTCCAGGGCGCGGGCCAGGTGGCGGCGGTAGGTGCTCAGGGGTAGGCCGAGGACCTGGGCCGCGGCCTCCTGTGACGGCGCCGGGCGTAGGTAGGTGCGGTGCAGGACCGACGCCAGCTGGGCGCCCTTCGGCTCGTCCGCGAGGCGGGTCACCGCCGCCTCGATCGTGGCGCGTAGGCCGTCCGTGGACGGGCCCGTCGGGGTCGACGCCAGCGCCGAGCCCAGCAGGGGGCTCGTGCACAGTTGCGCCGGGCGGTGCAAGTAAGGCAGCGCCGACTTGACCGCCGCCGTGAACTCCGCGTGGGACAGCGGTGGTGGGCGGAGCAGGGCCGTCGGCGGTGGGCCCGTCTCGCCCGTGTGGCCGCGTTCGCGCATCAGGTCCAGCCAGGTGTCGACCGGCAGGCGGCGCCAGTCCAGGCCGAACGCGACGTGCCGGCGGCCGTCGAGGTCCACCGAGACCAGCGGCGCGAAAGCCACGTAGTCGAAACGTGGTGCCCAGAACTCCGGGTCGACCGTTACGCCGAACGACCAGGCGAGTGGTTTGGTCATCCACTCGATCACGCTGGAGACCGGTGCGGCCAGGACGGCGTACGGGTCGCGTTGGTAGTCGCCCGTGCCGCCCATGAAGCGGATGATGTTGACCAGCTCGCCCGGGCGGGCCGGGCCGTGGCGGTCGACGTGGTCGAGGATCGCGCGCACGACCGGGTCGTGGGCCTCGCCGCCGCTGGGGAAGAACAGGTGATGGGCGAACCCGGCGACGCCGGTGGGGGAGCGCACCACGTGCAGGTGGTCGGGCTGGTCGCGCAGCCAGGACCGGGCGAGCGCCCCGGCGGCCGGACCCTCGAACCGCTCGACGATCCCGCCGACCTCCTCGTGCTCGTCGGTGCGGGCCGGCACGACGGCGGCGGAGCCCAGCGCCCGCAACGCCGCGAAACCGCTGGCGAACGGGCTGTTGCGGTGCAGGAAGAGCAGCTGTTGGCCGTGCCTTTGGCGGTCGGGGCCGCTGGTCGTGCGCAGGCCCGCGACCGTGTACGCGTGGATCGTCCGGCGGTGCCCCCGGTACCGCTCCGGCAGCCGGCGCTCGAACTCCGCGTCGAGCACGTCGCGGGCGAGGTCGTGGGCGAACAGCCCGCGCGGGCCGCGGGTGACGAACGGCCGTGCCGCCAGCCACCGCCAGACCTCCGGCGCGGCGACGCCCACCATGTGCGCGAGCAACTCCTCGGTCGTCACCCAGGCGATCGCGCAGGTCGCGAGGCCGGTCAGGTGCGCGTCGCCGGGCACGTCGTGCAGCAACGACTCCAGCAGCACCGAGATGAGGTCCGGCGCGTCGGCGAGGGACTCCGGGACCGCGCCCGTCGCGGCCAGGTCGGCCAGGAGGGCGATCGTCAGCGGGTGGCCGTGGCCGAGCCGCACGAGATGGGCCCGCACCCCTGGCGCGGTGCCGGCCCGGGCCAGGAGGTCCAGGCTGTCCCGTTCGTCGAACGGGTCGAGCCGGTGCACGGCCACCAGGTGCCGCCAGCCGGCGTCGACCCGCCACGGCGCGGCGGGCGGCGAACGGCCGGCCAGCGCGACAACGGTGTCGGCGGCCAGACCGGGGACGAGATCGTCGCGTACCCAGCCGTCGATCGGCCCCAGCTCCTCGTAACCGTCCACGAGCAGCACGCCGGGCCGCGCGCCACCCAGCGCGCCACCCAGCGCGCTCAGCAGCGCCTCCGGCGAGGGGTCGATCTCGCGGCCGTCGACCTGCGCCACCTCGCGGCCGGCGGCGCGCGCCCGGGCGCGGAACTCCGCCAGCAGCGTGGTCTTGCCGATGCCGCCCTGGCCGTGGACGAACAGCACCCGGCGCGGCGTGCGCCCGGCGAGCGCGTCGTCGAAGCTGGCGACCTCGGCGCGGCGCCCGACGAACCGCTCCCGCCGCGCGCCTTCCAGCAGCTCGCCCAGGCTCGTGGCCACGTGGTCCACTCTCCGCCGCCGGACCCGCTTTGGACAGCGATTAACAACTATCTGACCTGGCGGGTGAGCGCGCTTCCGGGCAACCGTCGGCCATGCGATTCACGTGGACGATCAGCGTCGCCGCCACCGCGGCGTCCACCTACGCGCTGGACGCGGTCGCCGCGGCGGCCGGCGCCGGCCTCGTGGCCTCGGGCCTGCTCGCGGGCCTCGACCAAAGTTGGGTGCTGGCCATGCTCGTCGGCAGCTACCTGACCTGGGCCGTGGGCCTGGGTGTCAACCTGCGGGCCAACGGTCGCCTGCTGGCCGCGACGGGCACGAGCACCAACGTGCTGTCCAAGGCGGCGTACGAGATGGCCCGCCGGCGCGGCCGGTCACCGCGGCTGCCAGCGGCCGTCGCGTACGCCGCCACCGAGGTCGCCAAGGAGCTGCCCTACTACGCGGCGGCGTTCGGTGCCGCCGCCGCGACGGACACGATCACCACGACCGACGCGCTGATCTTCCTCGCCGGCGCGAACCTCGGTGCGGCCCTCTACGAGTACGGCCTCGCCCGCCTCACCACCGCCGTCCTGCGCCGCCGCCGGTACGCGTCCTTCGACACCGACTGGGATCCGGCCCGCTACCTGGCCGACTACTACCGCACCGTCGAGCCCGACGAGATCGTCACCATCGCGTTCCTCGTCGACGCCCTGCGGCACGCGGAACGCGACCAGCCGGTGCTGTTCTTCGGCGTCGGGCCCACGATGCACCACGTGTTCGCGGCCGCGGAGAGAGCCTCCGAGATCCACCTGGGCGACTACCTGCCGGCGAACCTCGCCGAGATCCGGCGCTGGATCGACGGGGAGCCGGGCGCCCACGACTGGCGCCCGTTCATCCGGCACACGCTGCGCTGCGAGACGGGCCGCGAGCCGACCGAAGCCGAGGTGGCGAACCGCGCGGACCTGACCAGAGCGAAGATCACCCGGCTCGTACGCGTCGACGCCGGCGATCCGCGCCCCGTCGACCAGCGGTACGCGACCGTGGTCAGCGCCTACTGCGCCGACTCCGCCACCGACGACCCCGCCACCTGGCGCCGCTTCATGCGCAACATCACGGGCCTGGTCCGGCCCGGCGGCCTGTTCGTCACCGCCGCGCTGCACCGCTGCCGCGGCTACACCGTCGGCGGCCGGCTGTTCCCCAGCGCGAACGTCGGGGAAGACGACCTCCGGGCGGTGCTGCGACCCGCGTTCGACCCGCACGTCGAGGTCCGGGCCACCGGCCAGGACACGACCCACGGGTACGCCGCGGTCCTGCTCGCGTGGGGGCTAAGCGTCGGCCCAGCCGAAGTGGTCGAGCGGTCCGTGGCCCGTGCCCAGGCGCCAGTGGGCGCCGCCCGCGACCGCGCGGCTGACGAAGGCCTTGGCACCTTCGAGCGCCGTCCGGAGGTCGTCCCCCTGGGCCAGATGGGCGGCGGTGGCCGCCGCGAATGAGCAGCCGGTGCCGTGGTTGTTGGGGGTGTCGATCCACGGCCCATGCAACTCGTAGGCCTCCTTGCCGTCCCAGACCACGTCGACCGCCTCGCCGGTCGCCTCACCCGCCGGGTGGCCGCCCTTGACCACCGCGGCCGCGGCACCCAGATCGCCGAGCGCGCGAGCCGCCGCGTGCTGGTCGTCGCGGTTCCGGATCGGCGTGCCGAGCAGCACCTCGGCCTCGCGCAGGTTCGGCGTCACCACCGTGGCGTGCGGGAAGAGCAGCGAACGGTAGGCCACCTCCGCCGACGGTTCCAGGAGGCGGTCGCCGCTGGAGGAGACCATCACCGGGTCGACGACGAGGTGGGGGAGGCGGCCCGCCGCGGCCAGTGCCGCGACCGCCTCGACCGTCGCGGCGGTGGCCAGCATGCCGGTCTTCACCGCGCCGACCGGGAGGTCGTCCAGGACCGCGTCGATCTGCGCCACGACGAAATCCGTCGGGGTCGCGTGCACGCCGCGGACGCCGATGGTGTTCTGCGCCGTCAGCGCCGTGATCGCGCTCGTGCCGTACACCCGCAGCGCCGCGAAGGTCTTCAGGTCGGCCTGGATGCCGGCGCCGCCACCGGAGTCCGAGCCCGCGATGGTCAGCGCGACGGGTGGGTTCACGGTTTGGCCTCCTCGAGTGCGTCCACATAGTCAGCGACAGACCCCGGGTCGCGCATCACACCGCCCATGACCGCGACGCCGTACGCACCGGCGGCACGGCACGCGCGCACGTCGGTCGGGCGGATGCCGCCGAGGGCGAAGACCGGCGGCGCGTCGGCGACCAGGGCGCCCAGCCCTGCCGGGCCCAGCGCCGGCCCGTAGCCGGGCTTCGACGCCGTCGGGAACACCGGCGACACGGTCACGTAGTCGCAACCCTCGGCCCGCGCCGCGGCCACCTCGGCCGCGTCGTGGCAGGAACGGCCCAGCACCGGGGGCCGCATCGCCGGGAACGGGTCGCGCGCCGCGAGGTGCGCGGTGCCGGCAACCAACAGGGTCCCACCCACGGGACTCAGTATGCCACTCAGCGAAGCTGCCAGCGACTCGCGGGCAGCGGCGGGCAGGTCCTTCTCCCGCAGCAGCACCGCGCGGGCGCCGGCCGCGACCGCCGCGGCCACGGTCTCCACCAGCGGGCCGGCGCACTGCGTGCGGTCCGTCAGGACCAGCAGTCGCGGCAGCCTCACAGGGCGGCCCGGCCGGCGTCCTGAGTGGACGCCTGCGCGTGCCACCGCCGCTCGATGCGCCCCGCGCGGAACGCCAGCCGGCCCGCGTCCACCGCGTTGCGCATGGCAAGTGCCATCAGCTCGGGCGAACGGGCCCGGGTCACGGCCGACGCCAGCAGCACCCCGTCGCAGCCGAGCTCCATCGCCAGCGCCGCGTCCGAGGCCGTGCCCACGCCGGCGTCCAGGATCACCGGCACCTGGACGACCTCGCGGATCAGCGAGATGTTGTGCGGGTTGCGGATGCCGAGGCCGCTGCCGATCGGGGAGCCGAGCGGCATCACCGCCGCGCAGCCGATGTCGGCCAGGCGGCGCGCGGTGATCGGGTCGTCGTTGGTGTACGGCAGCACCGTGAAGCCGTCCGCGACGAGTTGCTCGGCGGCGTCCAGCAGCTCGACCGGGTCGGGCAGCAGCGTCCGCTCGTCGCCGATCACCTCGAGCTTCACCCAGTCGGTCTCGAACGCCTCGCGGGCCAACCGGGCGGTACGCACGGCCTCGCGGGCCGTGAAGCAGCCGGCCGTGTTCGGCAGCAGCCGCACGCCGCACTGCTCCAGCACCTCGGCGAGCGCACCGCTGGTGGACGCCTCGACCCGGCGCAGCGCCACGGTGACGAGCGCGGTGCCCGACGCCGCGACGGCGCGCGACAGCACCTCGAGGCTCGGCACCCCGCCGGTGCCCAGGATCAGGCGGGACGGCAGCGACACGCCACCGATCGAGAAGACGTCGGCCATCGCGATCACCCGCCCGCCACCGCGACGAGGATCTCGACCTCGTCGCCGTCGGACAGCGGGGTGCTCGCCCACTCCGAGCGCGGCACCACCTCGCCGTTGCGGGCCACCGCGACCCGGCGCTGGTCGGTGCGGGTCGCGACCAGCGCGGCCACCGTGACCGGCGGCGCCAGGTCGACGGTCTCACCGTTGACGGTCACCGTCATCGGAACCTCCCGTCCATCGTGAACGGTGCCGCGTAGGCGGGCAGCGTCCCCTCGGTCAACAGGTCGGCGATCGCGTCCGCGGTCGCCGGGGTCAGCAGGACGCCGTTGCGGTGGTGGCCGGTGGCCAGCACCAGCCCCGGCAGCGGCGACGGGCCGAGCAGCGGTGCGTTGTCGGGCGTGCCCGGGCGCCAGCGGGCCAGCGTCTCCACCAGCTCCAGCTCGGCGACCTCCGGGACCACCTCGATCGCGTCGCGGAGCAGGTCGTGCACGGCGCCGGCCGTCACCGTCGCGTCGAACCCCAGCTCCTCGCTGGTCGCGCCGACCACGAGCCGGTCGTCGGCGGAGGGCACCAGGTAGACGTGCCGGCCGCGCACCAGCGCCCGGATCGTGCCCGCGAGCAGCCCGTCGCCGCCGCGCAGGCGCAGGATCTGGCCCTTCACCGGCCGCACCGGGAGTGGGGGAGTGCCGGGCAGGGCACCGCTCCAGGCGCCGAGCGCCAGGACGACGGTGTCGCCGCCCAGCACAGCGCCGCTCGACAGCACCACCCCGGTCGCGCGGTCGTCGGTGACGGCCAACGCGGCGATCCGCGACCGGACGATCTCGACCCCGGCGTCGACGGCGGCAGTCAGCAGCGCGGCGTGCAGCGCCCGCGGCTCGATGGAGTGGTCCGTCGGCGCGTGCAGGGCGCCGCGCACCCGCGGGCTCAGCGCCGGCTCGCGCCGCCGGGCCTGTCCCGCCGTCAGGCGCTCGACCGGGAGCCCGGACTCGACGTAGTAGGCGTGCAGCCGGTCCAGCGCCGCCATGTCGTCGGCGTCGAAACCGACCTCCACGGTGCCGGCCGTACGCAGCGCGACGGTGCCGCCGAGATCGGCGAGGAAGCCCGGATACCGGGCCAGCGACTCCCGGCTGAGCGCCCGCAGAGCCTCCTCGCCGTACGCCGCCTCGGTCAGCGGCGCCAGCATCCCGGCCGCCGCCCGCGACGCACCGTCGCCGGGCGCGTCGTCGACCACCGTCACGGACAGCCCGCGCGTGGCCGCCCGCCAGGCCACCGCGAGCCCGATCAGCCCGCCGCCGGCCACCACGACGGTCATGTCACGTCCAGCGCGGCCAGGAACTCCGCCGCGGCCGCGGCCGGATCCGCCGCCCCCGACACCGCGGACACGACCGCGACGCCGTGCGCCCCGGCCTTGCGGAGCGCCGGCACCCGGTCGACGGTCACCCCGCCGATCGCGATCACGGGCACCCGCACCGCGACGGCCACCGCCGCGACACCGGCGGGCCCGATCGGGTCGGGCAGGCCGTCCTTCGTGGTCGTCGCGAACGCCGGCCCCACACCCAGATAGTCGGCGCCCGCCGTCACCAGCGCGGCCGCCGTCACCGGGTCCCGGGCGGTGCCGCCGATGAGGTGGGCGGGCCCCGCGATCCGGCGTACGACCTCGATCGGCAGGTCGTCGGCGCCGACGTGGGTGCCGTCCGCCCGCGCGGCGAGCGCCAGGTCGACCCGGTCGTTGACGATGCAGAGCGCCCGGTCCGCGCGGCAGAGCAACACGACCTCACGCGCGAACGCGTACCGCTGCCTGTCGCTGCCGGTCTTGGTGCGGACCTGGACCACCGGCGCCCCACCCGCCAGCGCGGCCCGCACCGCCGCCAGACCACCGTCGGCGGACGTCACCACGTGCAGGCGCCCGATCATGGCGCCACCACCTTCCGTCGCCGCCCCGGCAGCAGGATCACCGTCGTCAGCACCGCCGCCACCGCGAGGCTGACCAACGAGGCCGACCAGCCGTTGGCCGGGTCGATGCCGAGGTCCTGCTGCCGCGCCGTCCACCAGGCCGTCCAGCCCTGCCCGACCGACGGGAAGAACGTCGGCAGCGTGAGTTGGTACGCCACGAAGCCCGCGGCCCAGGGGAGCAGCAGCCACGGCCGGGCGGGCGCGGTCGCGGACACGTCCCAGCGCCCGCGCGGCAGCACGAAGTAGGCGATCGCGAACACCCCGACCAGCGGCACGAAGACCGCGCCGATCAGGAACAGGAACGGCTCGTACGAGACGATGTCGACGACGAGGGCCAGCACCGTGGCGACGGCGCCCACCACGACGGCCAGCACGCGCCGGGAGAGCCGCTCGAGGATGTTCCCCGTCGACACCGCCGTCGAGTAGACGTTCGCGAAGGCCTCGTCGACCTCGACCACGACCAGCACGGCCAGGGCGACGGCGCCGAGCGGCACGGCCAGCAGCGCGTCGACCACGTCCAGCCCGCCGGCCCCGTACGCGGCCAGGGCGAGGGCACCCAGCAGGAAGCAGGCGATCGTCGCCGTGCCGTAGCCGACCGCGGCGCCCGCGAACGCGGCCCGGCCCGTGCGGGTGTGCCGGGTGTAGTCGGCGACCAGCGGGAACCACGACACCGGCAACGCGATGACCACGTCGACGGCCGTCCAGAACGAGCCGCCGTCGCCCGGCACCGGCTGGGGCGCGGCCCGCAGCACCTCGACGAAGAGGTAGGCGCCGGCGATCAGCGCCGCCCAGACGGCGTACCGGGCGAGCAACCGGACGGCACCTTGCGGCCGCATCGCCATCCAGGTGGCGGCGACGCCGGCGAGCAGCACGAAGGGCCACTTCGGCGCGTCCAGCACGGCCGACGCCGCCGACGCGATGATGAAGATCTCGAAGGTGGCCCAACCCACGCACTGGACCACGTTGACCACGGTGGGCAGGTACGAGAGCCGCCGACCGAGCAGGCCGCGCAGCAGCACCATCGCCGGCGCGCCCTCGCGGGCACCGGCGGCGGCGCCGAGGCCGAGCAGCACAGAGCCGATGACGGCCCCGACGACGATGGCGGCGGCGGTGACCCAGAGGGACCGCCCCGGCAGCACGGCGAAGGTGGCCGCGACGGGAAGCAACAGGCTGACGCCGAGGCTGCCGAACAGACCGGCGGTGTCGCGGAAGCCGAGGGCCCGCGCGGGCTGCGCGCGCTCGTCGGCCACGGCGGCGACAGAGGACAGTGACACGGGACGCTCCCTACGCCGGCATTACCCGGACCAGGTTCCGACGGTCGGCGGCGCGTCAGCCGCCCTCTCAGCCCGGTGCTCCGAGCTCCCGTTGTGACTTCCGGCAGGCTACGACAATCCAGCCCGCGACGCCATGGTTACGCAGATCACCCGCGTGTCACCGGCAGTCGCGAGCGGCCGAGCATCGCCACCACGAGCAGGAACAGCGCCAGCAGGGGTACGGACCAGCGGGCCGCCACGAGCAGCGCGGCGGCGACGGTGGCCCCGGCGGTCAGCGCGGCGAGTTGCCCGACGGCGGCCGCCCGCTGCCCCCGCTTGCCGGTGACCAGGTCGTGCACGGCCCCGGTGAGGGTGCCGGTCAGGTAGGTGGTCGACTCGTGCAGCCACCGCGCCACCACACTCTGCAGGCCCATCGCGAGACTGCCGGCGGCCAGCAGCAGCAACCGGTTGGTCCGCCCCGGCTCGCCGTCGGTCGCGATCCAGCCCCCGGTCAACGCGCCCAGCAGGGCCAGTTCGACGAGCAGATGCCCCGGCCAGCGGAAGCGGGGCACCCACAGCGCCAGTGCCACCCCGGCCGCGTACGCGCCGACCGCGACCGCCGGTGCGGCGAACGCGTGGTCGGACGTGCTGCCGATGCCGAGGCCGACGGTGACCAGGTTTCCGGTCACCACGCTGGCGAAGGCGCCGCCCAGGCCGACGATCGCGATCAGGTCGACGGCGCCGGCGCAGGCGGCGAGGGAGAGCGGGGTGACCCGGCGCCCGCCGCGCCTGGCCAACCCCGCCGGCTCCACAGGCACACGGTACGCGTTGATCCGGACTATGTGCCCGAAACCGGATCAACCCACCCGACGGGGTGGGCGCCGGGCCGAGGGGCGGCGCGGGCGCGGCCGGCGGGGCCCGCTGCGGCGGTGCCGGCGGCGCGGGCCGGGCGGTGGTCCGGCGGTCACGGGGTGGAGCGATGTGGACGGAGCATCGAGCGGCCTCTCTGGAGCGGGTGGGGCGGCCCGACTCTACGAGGCGTTCGTCGCCGGTGGTGCGTCCTTAACCGAGACCTAATGCCACCTTGAGATGCCGCCGCCACGGCCGGCGGGACGGCGGCGGCCGTGGCGACGAGCACCCCCGGGCCGCCAGTCGGCGTGCGGCGGCCCGAGGTCGCGTGGGCGCTCTAGAAGGCGCCGTCAGAGCCGCACTTGTAGCCCTGGTTGAGGCAGTTCCGCACCCGCTGCGCGAGCGCGTCGGGCTCCCAGGCGTTGAAGAAGTCGGCGTGCATCGAGAATCCCGTACCGGACGAGAGCTTGAGGCCCGTCGTGTTGGTGCTCAGCGGGTAGCCGATGACGAACGAGACCGACGGGATCGCCACGGGGAACCTGCCCGAGCACCTGCCGTCGCGGTCCGCCGGGCCGACGTGCGACTTGTGGTCGGGGCTGTCGAGGTGCTTGCCGTCCCAGCAGTCCGGGAACGTCACCTGGCGCACCAGGTTGGCGGTCTTCGCGCAGACCGGCCACTCGCCGTCGGGGGTGCGACCCGTCTCGCCGCCGATGCCACCGCACCAGAAGCGGTTGCCCTGCTTGTCGGGCGTGTCCGTCTGCCGCTTCGCGTCACCGGTGATCATGCGGAAGCCCAGCGGGAACGGCACCGTCCGGCTCGGGTCCTTCAACCGCGATCCATAATAGACGGTGACGCCGCTCGGGTTGACGGCCTTGCCGTTCTGCAGGAGCGTCGGGATCCAGTACGCGGAGTGGTCCTGGGCCGGCGTGCACGAGGTCTTCTTGTTGGCGAACAGCGACGCGGCGGTGGAGTGCGCGTTCGTGCTCGTGTTGCCCATGAACGTGTGGTTGTGCGAGGCGCCGACCAACCCCGGCACGACGATCGGGTCGTCGTCGTTGCGGTGGCTGACCTTGCACGAGGCGTTGAACTCGGGCACCTTGACCGGGTTGCCGGTCACCTTCCGCGGCGTGCGCGCGAAGAACGCCCGCACGTCCGCCGCCTGCTTCGCCGGGTCGACCGGCACCCAGCCGCCCTTGGCGGCCGGCGGCGACCCCGGCGTCTTGGTGGCTGCCGGCGCAGTGGTCGGTTCCGGCGGGGCCGTGGTCGGCCCGGCGGTCGGCGCGGCCCCAGGGTCGGCATAGGCGGCGGAGTCCGGCAGGACGTCGGTGGTACCGGCCTCGACCACGTCGGTCGCGGAAGCCGGGGCCGGGTTTGAAGAGCGCGCGCCGGCGGCTGCCACCGCCCCGGTCGCCGCCAGGGCCACGAGGACCGGGATCGCGACGAGAATGGTGGACCGCCGGCGCAGGAACGGGCGCCGGGGCGGGGGAGTCGGTTCGTACATCGGGGCCTCTCGGGATCCGGTCATGGGGCAGCCCGAATGTAGGTACGCCGGAATGCGTTCAGCCGGTCCTTAAGGCGAACATAAGCGAGCTTTGGAAATCACTCGACTGGCATACGGGGTCGCCCGTCCGGATAACAGAAAACGGCCCGCGAATTGCTGTTATTCGGCCGGCGCGAGCACATCGCCCCGCGGGAAGAAGGCCGCGGCCACCGCGACGACGACGGCCACGATCAGCACGCCGACGAACACGCCGTGCACGGCGCGGACCAGCCTAACCGGATCGTCGTGGCCGCCGCGCAACGTCGCGTTGGCCACCGCGCCGAACACCGCGGTGCCCAGCGAACTGCCGACCGACCGCAGGAACAGGTTGTTGGCGGTGACGACGCCGCGGTCCCGCCACCCGACGCTCGACTGCGAGGCGATCAGCGTGGGGCTGACCGTGAGCCCCATCCCGAGCCCGATCACGAGGCTGGTGACGCCGACCTGCCAGACCGACGAGCCGCCGTCGAGCAGGAGCAGCAGCGCGCAGCCGACCACGATGATGCTCGCGCCGGCCAGCGCGCACCGCCGGAAGCCGAACCGCAGGTAGACCCGGCCGGACTGGGACGCCGCGATCGGCCAGCCGAGGGTCAGCGCGGCGAGGGCGAGGCCGGCGACCAGTGGGCCGACGCCGAGCGCCTCCTGAGCGTACGTCGGGACGTAGGAGGTCAGCCCGAGCAGGATCGCGCCGGCGCCCGCGGAGACCACGCCGCTGGCCACCAGCAGCCGGCGGCGGAACACCCAGAGCGGCAGGATCGGTTCGGTGGTCCGCCGCTCGACGAACAGGAACACGGCTAGCAGCAGCGCGCCGATGCCGAGCGTGGCGATGCTCGGGCCGGAGTCCCACGCCCACGCCTGGCCGCCCTCGAGCACGCCGAGGATCAGCAGGGTCAGGCCGGCGGTGAGCAGCACGGCGCCCCGGTAGTCGATCACCGGACGGGCCGGCGTACGCCGTTCGTGGTAGTGCTTCATGATCATGCCGCCGGCCAGCAGGCAGAGCGGGATGTTGACGAGGAAGATCCACCGCCACGACACGTACTCGCTGAACACGCCGCCGAGCGTCGGGCCGACCACGGACGAGATGCCCCAGACGCTGGCGACGTAGCCCTGCACCTTGGCCCGTTCCTCGACCGTGTAGAGGTCGCCGACGATCGTCACCGTCATCGGCGCGATGCCGCCGGCGCCGAGGCCCTGCACCACCCGGAAGACGATCAGCATGGTCATGCTGGTGGCCACGCCGCAGAGCACCGAACCGACGAGGAACGTGGCGATGCCGAACATGATCACGGGCTTGCGTCCGAACAGGTCGGCCAGCTTGCCGTAGACCGGCACGGTGACCGCCTGGGCCAGCAGATAGACCGAGAACAGCCAGGGGAACTGGGCGAACCCGCCGATGTCGGCGACCACCGAGGGGACGGCGGTTGCGATAATCGTCGAGTCGATGGCGATGAGCGCGGTCGACAGCATGACGGCGGCGAGCACGGGGCCGCGTTCGGACCGCAGGCCGATACCGGTCGTTACCGAGGGGGTGGCGGGCACGTCTTCCCACCTTCCACCCGGACGGGTGACAAAGCCAGGGTGTGTCCGGTCACTTCCGGGTTCGCGTGATCTCTTCGCATCATGTGGAGCTGGTTACTGGCCGTCGTTGCGACGCTCACTGTCGGTGTAGGACCTGTGATGGCCACGCCGGTCGGCACCCACGGCGCGCTGCGCGTCTGCGGCACCCGGCTCTGCGACAGCGCCGGCCAGCCGGTGCAGCTCCGCGGCATGTCCACGCACGGCATCCAGTGGTACGCGCAGTGCGTCACCGGCCCCGCCCTGGACGTGCTGGCCCGCGACTGGCGCGCCGACGTGCTGCGGGTCTCGACCTACGTGCAGGAGGACGGCTACGCGAGCGACCCGCGGCGGTTCACCGAGCTCGTCGACGACCTGGTCGACCTGGCCACCGCGCGCGGCCTCTACGTGATCGTCGACTGGCACATCCTCGACCCGGGCGACCCGATGGCCAACCTCGCCCGCGCCCGCACCTTCTTCGCCGAGATCGCCCGCCGGCACGCGGGGGCCGACAACATCCTCTACGAGATCGCCAACGAGCCCAGCGGCGTGTCCTGGAGCCGGATCCGGTCGTACGCGGAGCAGCTCATCCCGGTGATCCGCACCCACGACCCGGACGCGGTCGTGCTGGTCGGCACCCGCGGGTGGTCCTCGCTCGGCGTCTCGGAGGGCGCCGACGAGCGGGAGGTGGTCGCCGACCCGGTGCGCGCGGCCAACGTGATGTACACCTTCCACTTCTACGCGGCGTCGCACGACCGGCGCTACCTCGACACCCTGTCCCGCGCCGCCGACAGGCTCCCGATGTTCGTCACCGAGTTCGGCACCCAGACCTACACCGGCGACGGCGGCAACGACTTCGCCCGCGCACAGTCCTATCTGGACCTGATGGCGGCCAAGGGGATCGGGTGGGTCAACTGGAACTGGAGTGACGACAAGCGCTCGGGCGCGGTCTTCGAACGGGGCACCTGCGCGGCGAACGCATACGCGGACCCGGCGCGGCTCAAGCCGGCGGGGGTGTGGATCCGCGACCGGCTGCGCGCGGGACGGCCGGTCGCGTAGCGTCAGATCCGGTGGACGAGCAACGGTATCTACCCATCGGCGAGCACGGCCTCATCGGTAACTTGCGTACCGTGGCCCTCGTCGGAACCGACGGGACCATCGACTGGTGCTGTGTCCCCCGGTTCGACGCACCGAGCGTTTTCGCCTCGATCCTCGACCGCGACCGCGGCGGGTTCTTCGCGCTGACCACGGACGTCCCGGCCACCACCAAGCAGTTCTACTTCCCCGACACCAACGTGCTGATCACCCGCTTCCTCTCCGACGACGGCATCGCGGAGATCCAGGACTTCATGCCCGTGCCCGCCGACCGGCACGAGGCCAACCAGTTCCGGCTCATCCGGCGGGTGACCTGCGTCCGCGGCGAGCTGCCGTTCCGGGCCCACGTCGCGCCCCGGTTCGACTACGGCCTGCAGCCGCACACGCTGCGTGAGCACGACGGGCGGGCGATCTTCGAGTCGGCGTCGCTGAGCCTCGCGCTCAACTCGACCGCGCCGTTCGAGCTCGTCGACGGCGACGTGCTCAGCTCGTTCCGGCTCAAGCAGGGTGAGTCGCACATCTTCTGCCTGGACCGCGCCGAGACGCAGCCGGCGCCGCGGTTCGGCAGCGCCGAGGAGGCCGAGGCGGCGTTCACCGACACCGTGGAGTACTGGCGGCGCTGGCTGTCGGCGTCCCGCTACAAGGGTCGCTGGCGGGAGGCCGTACACCGGTCGGCCCTGACGCTCAAGCTGATGACGTACGCGCCGACGGGTGCGATCGTGGCCGCACCCACGACGTCGCTTCCCGAGCGGCTCGGCGGCGAGCGCAACTGGGACTACCGCTACGTCTGGGTCCGGGACGCCGCGTTCTGCGTGTACGCGCTGCTGCGGCTCGGCTTCACCGAGGAGGCCGACCAGTTCATGGGCTTCCTCGCGGCGCGGGTGCGGGCGAGCTCGCCGGACCCGGAGGGCCCGCTGCAGATCATGTACCGGGTGGACGGCAGCGAGTCGCTCTCCGAACGCCGCCTCGACCACCTGGAGGGCTACGAGGGCTCCGCGCCGGTACGGGTCGGCAACGACGCGGTCAACCAGCTCCAGCTCGACATCTACGGCGCGCTGGTCGACTCGATCTACCTCTACAACAAGTGGGGCCAGCCGATCTCCAGCGGCGTCTGGGAGGGCGTCACCACGTTCGTGGAGTGGGTCTGCGACAACTGGGACCAGCCCGACGAGGGTGTCTGGGAGATCCGCGGCGGGCGGCGCAACTTCCTCTACTCGCGGCTGATGTGCTGGGTGGCCATCGAGCGGGCGATCCGGGTCGCGCACCAGCGGGGCCTGCCGGCCGACCTGGTGCGCTGGGACCGGGCCCGGGACGCGATCTACTACCAGATCATGGACCGGTTCTGGGATCCGGAGCTGAAGGCGTTCGTCCAGCACCGCGACGGCCACGTCCTCGACGCATCGGTGCTGATGATGCCGCTGTCGAAGTTCATGGCCCCGTCGGACCCGCGCTGGCTGAGCACACTCGACCTGCTCGGCGACACGCTGGTCTCGGACTCGCTGGTCTACCGCTACGACCCGCACCTGTCGCCCGACGGCCTGACGGGCGAAGAGGGCACGATGTCCATCTGTACGTTCTGGTACGTGGAAGCACTGTCCCGCGCGGGCCGCGTCGACGAGGCCCGGCTGGCCTTCGAAAAGATGATCACGTACGCGAACCACCTGGGCCTGTACGCGGAGCAGCTCGGCCCGACCGGCGAGCAGCTCGGCAACTTCCCGCAGGCGTTCACCCACCTGGCGCTGATCAGCGCCGCCTTCAACATCGACCGCGCCCTCGGCTGATGCAGACGTTCCTGCCGTTCCCCGACTTCTTCCGGTCGGCGGAGGTGCTCGACGTGCCCCGCCTCGGCAAGCAGCGGGTCGAGACGCTGCAGGTGCTGCGCGGGCTGACCGTCACCGGTCACGGCTGGCGCCACCACCCGGCGGTCAAGATGTGGGCGGGCTACGAGGAGGCCCTGGTCCGCTACGGCCTGACGATGGTCGCGACGTGGACGGCGACCGGCCGGGCGGACACCACGGCCGCGACGATGACGGCCGACCTGGCGGCGGCCTGCGGCATCACGCTGGTACGCGACCAACCCACCCTGGCGGCGGCCGGCGACCTCCCACCCTGGCTCGGCGACGAGGCGTTCCACCGCTCGCACCAGTCGGCCCTGATCCGCAAGGACGCGGCCTTCTACACACCGACCTTCGGCGACGTGCCGCCGGACCTGCCGTACGTCTGGCCGCCCTCGGACCGCCCCAACGGCTGCGCGCCCGAGCTTCCATAAAGGTTCTTTCCTCATTCGGGAAGCGGCAATAACGGCCTCTTGCGTATTGACGGAGAGCGCTCTATCGGCCATCGTGTTCCCACGGCGTGGTCGGCGCACGCTTCATGACCGTCCCCATGAGAAAGGTCCGATCATGTTGCGCAGAGCGCTGCTCTGCGTCGCCCTGATGGCAGCGACCCTCGTCGGTATTCCGGCGACTCCTGCTTTCGCGGCCGACTTCACCGTGCTTGTGTTCAGCAAGACGGCGGGGTTCCGGCACGACTCGATCCCGGCGGGTATCGCCGCGATCCAGCAATTGGGCGCGCAGAACAACTTCACTGTCGAGGCCACCGAGGACGCCGCGGCGTTCACCACGGCCAACCTGAGCCGGTTCCAGGCCGTCATCTTCCTGTCCACCACCGGCGACGTGCTCAACGCGTCGCAGCAGACCGCGTTCGAGAGCTACATCCGCGCCGGCGGCGGCTACGCGGGCGTGCACGCCGCGGCCGACACCGAGTACGACTGGTCCTGGTACGGCAGCCTCGTCGGCGCCTACTTCCTCCAGCACCCCGCGATCCAGCAGGCGACCGTCCGGATCGAGGACGCCAGCCACCCGTCCACCGCGGGCCTCCCGGCCAACTGGGTGCGCACCGACGAGTGGTACAGCTACCGCACCAACCCGCGGGCCAACGTGCGGGTGTTGGCCAACCTCAACGAGGCCACGTACACGGGCGGCGGGATGGGCGACCACCCGATCGTCTGGTGCCGCGCCTTCGACGGCGGCCGGTCCTGGTACTCCGGCATGGGCCACACCCAGGAGAGCTACGCCGACACGAACTTCCGCAACCACCTGCTGGGCGGCATCCGGTACGCGGCCCAGGGCACCGGCAACTGCGCGGTCGGCTCCGGACCGGTCGACCCGCCGGGCTCCTTCGCCCAGGTGACGCTGGCCAAGGGCGTCGCCGAGACCGGTGAGCCGATGGGCCTGACCGTGCTGCCGGACCGCGGCGTCCTGCACACCTCGCGCGACGGCACGGTGCGGCACACCGACGCCGCCGGCAACACCAAGGTGGCGCTGACGATCCCGGTCTACACACACGACGAGGAGGGCCTGCAGAGCATCAAGGCGGACCCGGGCTTCGCCACCAACCGCTGGGTCTACCTCTACTTCGCGCCGCCACTGTCCACACCGGCCGGTGACGCGCCGACCACCGGCACGGCCGCCCAGTTCGCGCCGTTCAACGGTGTCAACCGGCTGGCCCGCTACACGGTCCGCGCGGACAACACGATCGACCCCGCGTCCGCGGTGACCGTCATCGAGGTGCCGTCGAGCCGCGGCCAGTGCTGCCACGTCGGCGGCGACATCGACTTCGACGCGGCCGGCAACCTCTACCTGTCGACCGGCGACGACACCAACCCGTTCGACTCGGCCGGCTACGCGCCGCTCGACGAGCGGACCGACCGCAACCCGGCCTTCGACGCGCAGCGCTCCTCGGGCAACACGAACGACCTGCGTGGCAAGGTCCTGCGGATCAAGCCGTCGGCGGCCGGCGGCTACACGGTCCCGGCCGGCAACATGTTCGCGCCCGGCACCGCGAACACCCGGCCCGAGGTCTACGCGATGGGCTTCCGGAACCCGTTCCGGATGAGCGTCGACAAGGCGACCGGCATCGTCTACCTCGGTGACTACGGCCCCGACGCGGGCACCGCCGACCCGAACCGCGGGCCGGCCGGCACGGTGTCGTACGAGCGGATCACGCAGCCCGGCTTCTACGGCTGGCCGTACTGCTCGAACTACAACACCCCGTACCACGAGTACACGTTCCCCAGTGGACCGTCGCTCGGCCAGTACAACTGCGCCGGCGGCCCGACCAACAACTCGCGCAACAACACCGGCCTGACCACCCTGCCGGCGTCGCGGGCGGCGTGGCTGGGCTACGGCGGCGGCCAGGACCCGCCCGGCATCTGCTGCGGCTCGCTCTCGCCGATGGGCGGCGCGGTCTACCGCTACAACGCCGGCCTCAACTCGTCGGTGAAGTTCCCGCCCTCGTACGACGGGAAGTTCTTCGCCACCGAGTTCGGTCGCCGGTTCATCAAGACGATCAACATCAACGCCAACGGCACGCCCGGCACGATCACGAACTTCCCGTGGACCGGCACCCAGGTGATGGACTACGAGTTCGGGCCGGACGGCGCGCTCTACGTGCTCGACTACGGCACGGGCTGGTTCGGCGGCGACGCCAACTCGGCCGTCTACCGGATCGAGTACCAGGTGACCGGCGGCAACCGGCCACCGGTCGCGGTCGCGAGCGGCAGCCCGACCGGCGGCGCGGCACCGCTGACGGTGCAGTTCTCGTCGGCCGGCTCCACCGACCCCGACGGCAACCCGCTGACGTACGCCTGGGACTTCCAGACGAACGGCTCCGTCGACTCGACGGCGGCGAACCCGACGTTCACCTACACCGCCAACGGGCAGTACACGGCGACGCTGACGGTGCGCGACCCGTCCGGCGCCTCCGCGACCGCCAGCGTGGTGATCGGGGTCGGCGGGCCGACGATCAGCGTCTCGCTGCCGCAGCCCGGCCGGCTGTTCAACTTCGGTGACCAGGTGCCGTTCACGGTCAACGTCACCGACCCGGCCAACCCGACGATCGACTGTTCCCGGGTCACGGTGACCTACGTGCTCGGGCACGACTCGCACGGCCACCCGATCACCAACGTCAACGGGTGCAGCGGCAACATCCAGACGACGGTCGACGGCGAGCACGACGTGTCGGCCAACATCTTCGGGATCATCAACGCCGCGTACACCCCGCCGGGCTCGACCACCGCGATCAACGCGACCCCGGTGGTCCTCCAGCCGCGCCAGCGGCAGGCGGAGCACTTCAGCAACCAGCAGGGCGTCAGCATCGTGACCTCGACGGCCGCGCAGGGCGGCAGCGCGGTCGGCAACGTCAGCAACGGCGACTGGATCTCCTACAACCCGTACTACCTGAACGGCCTGGCAACCGGGTTCACCGCCCGGGTGTCGGCGCCGGCGGGTGGCGGGGGCACGATCACGCTGCGGTCGGGCTCCGCGACGGGCACGGTGATCGGCACGGCCACCGTGGCGGCGACCGGATCGTTCGACACCTTCGCCAACGTGACCGGCACCGTCACCGCGCCGACCGGGTCCGGGCCGCTGTTCGCGGTCTTCACCGGCGGCACGGGCGCGGCGCTGTTCAACGTCGACTCGATCACGTTCACCACGGGCGGCCAGCCGCCGACCGGGACCAACCTGGCACTCAACAAGCCGGCGACGGCCTCGAGCGTCGAGGACCCGGTCTACCCGGCCTCGAACGCGGTGGACGCCTCGGCGACCACCCGCTGGGCGAGCGCGTTCAGCGACCCGCAGTGGATCCAGGTCGACCTGGGCCAGACGTACGCGATCGACCGGGTGCGGTTGCTCTGGGAGGCGGCGTACGGGTCCGCGTACCAGATCCAGACGTCGACGAACGGCACGACCTGGACCACGGTCCGGTCGGTGACCGGCGGCAACGGCGGCGAGGACGACAACACGGCCCTGAACGCCAGTGGGCGGTATGTCCGGATCAACGGCACCGCCCGGGGTACGGCGTGGGGCTACTCGCTGTTCTCGTTCGAGGTGTACGGCGGTGGCGGCCAGCCGCCGACGGAGAGCAACGTGGCGCTGAACAAGCCGGCCACGGCGTCGAGCGTCGAGAACGCGGCGTTCCCGGCCTCGCTGGCGGTGGACGCGTCGACCACGACCCGCTGGTCGAGCGCGTTCAGCGACCCGCAGTGGATCCAGGTCGACCTGGGTCAGACCTACTCGATCAGCCGGGTCCGGCTGCTCTGGGAGGCCGCCTACGGGTCCGCGTACCAGATCCAGACGTCGACCAACGGCACGACCTGGACCACGGTCCGGTCGGTGACCGGCGGCAACGGCGGTGAGGACGACAACACGGCCCTCAACGCCAGTGGTCGATATGTCCGGATCAACGGCACCGCCCGGGGTACGCCGTACGGCTACTCGCTCTTCAACTTCGAGGTGTTCGGAAGCTGACTGATCGGTGGGGGGTGCGTGCGCGCGCCCCCCACCGCTCCTCGGTCTAGGCTGTTCACGTGATCGACGCGGCGACGGACAGCGACGAGCGGCTGCGGCGGCTCGAAGCCGTCACGGACGCCGCCCTGTCCCACCTCGACGTCGACGAGCTCCTCGCCGAGCTGCTCGACCGGGTCTTCGAGCTGCTGCGCGTCGACACCGCCGTGATCCTGCTGCTCGACCCGCACGCCCGCCAGCTCGTGGCGACCGCGGCCAAGGGCCTCGACGACCATTTCAAGCCGGGCGTACGCGTCCCCGTCGGCCGCGGCTTCGCGGGGCGGATCGCCCGTGACCGCCGTCCGCTGATCGTCGACGACATCGCCGCCGAGAGCGACACCAGTCCACTGGTCCGGGGCGGGGGAGTCCGTTCGCTGCTCGGCGTCCCGATCTTCGGCGGCGGCGAGCTGGCCGGCGTGCTGCACGTCGGCAGCACGGCGCCGCGCGCCTTCTCCGCCGACGACGTGCGCCTGCTGGAGATGGTCGCCGACCGGGCCAGCGTGGGCACCCACACCCGGGCCGGCAGCGTCGACCGGGACACCGCCCTCGCCCTGCAGCGCAGCCTGCTGCCGACCGCGCTGGCCCAGGTGTCCGGCGTCGAGATGGCGGCCCGCTACCTGCCCGGCCACGACTCCGGCGTCGGCGGCGACTGGTACGACGTGTTCACCCTGCCGTCCGGCTTGCTCGGCGTCGTCGTCGGCGACGTCTCCGGCCACGGCCTGCAGTCGGCCGTGGTGATGGGCCGGCTGCGCAGCGCGCTGCGGGCCTACGCGCTGGTCTGTGCCGACCCGGCCGACGCGCTGGTGCACCTGGACGCGAAGGTCCACCACTTCGAGACCGGCAACCTGGCCACCGTGCTCTACGCGATGATCCCGCCGGAGCGCGACACCATCCACGTGTCGATCGCCGGTCACCCGCAGCCGGTGCTGGTCGGCCCGGACGGTCGGGTCGAGCTGCTGCCGGCCCCGACCGACGTGCCGCTGGGCATGGGTCGGCCCACCACCTCCCGGCGCACCACCGTCGTCGACTTCGCGCCGGGCGCGCTGCTGGTCTGCTACACCGACGGCCTGATCGAGCGCCGCCGCGAGGCGATCGACGTGGGCCTCGACAGGCTGCGCGCCACCGTCTGGCCCGGCCATCCCGACGAGGTCTGCACGGCGCTGATGCTCGCCGTCGGCGAGGAGCGCCCGAGCGACGACACGGCGCTGCTCGCCATCCGCCGGCTCGGCCCGCCGGCCCCGCCCGAGCCCGACGTCGTCCTCGACGGCGCGTTCGACCGCGCCGGGGTCGCGACGCTGCGGCGCCGGGTCGCCGACGCCGCCGACCGGCACGGCCTGGCCGGCGAGGCGTCCGACGACTTCGTGGCCGCGGTCAACGAGGTGATGACGAACGCGATCCGGCACGGCGGCGGCTCGGGCATGCTGCGCCTGCTGGTCACCGACGGCCGGCTGGTCTGCGAGGTCCGCGACCACGGCGCCGGCTTCCCGGCCGGCGACTTCCTGGCCCGGCGGGAACGGCCGACGCCGTCGTCGACCGGCGGCATGGGCCTGTGGATCGCCCAGCAGACCAGTTACGCCCTGCGCATCGAGAGCGGTCCGGCCGGCACGCTGGTGCGGATCACCGCGGCCGGCTGAATGGTCGCGGCCCTCGAGCTCTACCTGGACACGACCGCGACCCGGCGGCTCCGTACGCTCTGGCGCGCCCTGGAGGCCGAGGGGATCCCGACGCTGGCCTCCCTGCAGGACTCGAAGCACCGCCCGCACGTCTCCCTGGCCGCCGCGTCCCGGCTGGCACCCGACGAGGTGGTGGCGGCACTCGGCGACGCCCCGCTCGGCCGCGGCCTCGCACTGGACATGGACTTCGTCGGGCAGTTCGTGGGGCGGGTGCTCTGGCTCGGCGTCACCCCGACCCCGGCGCTGCTGGACCTGCACCGGGAGGCGCACGAGCGCCTGGCCAAAGGCGGGATCGAGGTCTGGGAGCACTACCGGCCGGGCCGCTGGGTGCCGCACTGCACGGTCTCGCTGCGGGTGCCGAACCCGCTGATGGGCCCGGCGGTCCGCCGCTGCCTGGAGATCCTCCCGCTGCGCGCGACGGTGACGGGCGCCTCGGTCACCGACCACGCCAACGACATCGCCCACCCGCTGCCGGGCTGACGTCGCGCGGTCACACCGGGTGGCGCCGATCCGCGATAATGATCATCCATGCGGGGAGTCTGGACGGAGTCGCCGCGATCGGCGGCGACCGAGTTGCTGCGGGTGGCCGCCGCCGGGCGCCCGGCCGAGCGGACGATCGCGCTGGACGTGCTCGACCGGGCCCGGGCGCGCTGGTGGGTGGCGGTCGACAAGGCGCTGCGCGGGTGCTGGACGGACGCACCCCCGGAGTTGACCCAACCGCAGGACGAACTCGACGTGCTGCTGGGGGCCTGCCATCCCGACGGGCGGGTCCGGGCGCGGGCGGTGAGGTTGTGCCGCACGGTGCACCGGCCGGCGGCCGCCTCCGCGCTGGCGCTGCGCTGCGCCGACCCGGCCGAGCCGGTGCGGGAGGCCGCGCGGGACCTCGCCGGGCCCGTGCTGGACCGGCCCGACAACCGGACCCTGTCGGCACTGGCCGCTGCCGCGTTCGCGGTCGAGCCGCGCCGGCACGGCGGCTGGCTGGCCGACCGCGTCGACGCCACCCTGCGCGGGCTGCCTGACCAGCGGCTGCGCACCATGCTCCTGGCCATCGACCCGCGGCTCCGCCGGATCGTCCACGAGGTCGCCGTCGCGCGTCGGCTGCTCGACGAGGACGCCCTGGTCAGGACGGCCCGGCGGGACCCCGACCGGTCGATCCGGCTGCGGGCCGCCCGCGCCGCCGTCGACCGCGCCGGCGATCATGCCGGCCTCGTCCGGCTGGCGTCCTGCGGGACGGACCTGGTGCGCGCGGCCGCGGTGACGGCGCTCGCGGCAGCGGTGACGAGGCGGCCGCCGTGGCGGCCGCTGCCGGACCGCAGCCCGACCGTGCGCGCCGCCGCGCAGCGGGCGCCGCGGAACGCCTGCACCGACCCGGCCGGGCACTACCGGCGGCTGGTGGACGCGCCCGCGCCCGCGCCGGGCGACCGACGTGAGCGCCCCGCCGACGCCGGCGCAGCGCGCCGAACTGGACGGACTGCTCGACCCGACCCGCCCGAAGCTGCGCGGCACGGTCTGGGCGTTGCGGTTCTACGCCGGTCTGCGCTGACCTGTCCGGCTCTCGATCGTTGGGCAGGGCATGAACAACCCGACACCCGACGCACCGGTCTACGACGTCATCCACAGCGGCGACTGGTGCCAACTCACCGTGCACGACGGCACGCGCCCGCGGGTGATCGCCGACGGCCTCACCGAAGCCAACGCGCAGTGGCTGGTCACCGTCCTCGGCCGCCGCCCGTACCTGCCGGGCCAGCGGAGCGCGCGCCCGTAGCGTCAGCCGCGGTGCCAGATCCGGTCGCGCGGCGACACGACCAGGGTTCTGCGCTTCCACGCGGGGCTGACCTGACAGGCTGTCGGGGTGGGTTTCGATCGACTGGACTTGACCGTGCCGGTGCACCGGATCGGGCTCGGGCTCGCGGCGCTCGGGCGGCCGGCGTACATCAATCTCGGCCGTGACCGGGACCTGCCCGCGGAGCGCTCCGTCGAGGCCATGCGGCGCCGGACCCACGAGGTGCTCGACGCCGCGTACGCCGCCGGGGTGCGCTATTTCGACGCCGCCCGCTCCTACGGCCGGGCCGAGGAGTTCCTCGCGAGCTGGCTCCCCGGGCACCGGGACGTGGTGGTCGGGTCCAAGTGGGGCTACACCTACGTCGCCGGGTGGCGGGTCGACGCCAAGGTGCACGAGACCAAGGACCACAGCGTGGGTACGTTCGACCGCCAGGTCGCCGAGAGCCTCGAGCTGTTCGGCGACCGGCTCGACCTCTACCAGATCCACTCGCTCGTGCCGGACAGCACCGCGTTGACCGACCCCGTGCTGCACCGCCATCTCGCCGACCTCAAGAGCCGCGGCGTCACGGTCGGGGTGTCGACCAGCGGGCCGCGGCAGGGCGACGCGATCCGGGCCGCCCTGGCGATCGAGGTCGACGGCGTCCCGCTGTTCGAGAGCTTCCAGGCGACCTGGAACCCGCTGGAGCCCTCGGCCGGGCCCGCGCTGGCGGCCGCCCACGACGCCGGGCGGCACGTGATCATCAAGGAGGCGGTGGCCAACGGGCGGCTCGCCGACCGCGACGCCGAGGTGCTCGCGCACGCGCTGGCCCAGCCGTGGGTCGACGTCGTGCTCTCCGGAGCGGCGACGACCGCGCAGCTGGCCAGCAACCTGCGCGCGCTGGAGATCAGCGACCCGGGGCCGCTGCCCGCTGCCGAGGCGCCGCCGGACTACTGGCAGCAGCGCGCGGCGCTGCCCTGGTCATAGCAGGCCGCCCAGGATCACGAGGCCGATCGCGACGAAGACGAGCGGCACCAGCCAGTGGCCCCACCGGCCGAGCACGTCGATCACCCGGCGGTGGCCGCCGAGCCAGGCGCCGGCCAGGCACCACACCGCGGTCAGCACCGCGAACACCCCGATCGTGAGCAGCGTGTCGGCCAACCCGATGGCGCGGAACACCGGCGTGTAGACGGCGATGTTGTCGGCGCCGTTCGCGATCGTCACCGCGGCGACCGAGACGAGCCCGCTGGCCACCGGGGGCGCGGCCGTGCCGTCGGACCGGAACGCGGCGACCAGGCCGCGGACGCCCAGCGCGAGCGGGACGAGCCCGAGGAGCCCGACCCAGCGGTCCGGCAGCAGCGTGAGCCCGAGGGCGGCGGCGCCGGCGATCGCGACGAGCGTGGCGATCCCGGCGTACTGGCCGAGCCAGATCTGCCACGGCCGGGGGAGTCCCGTGGTTCGGGCGGCGAGGAACAGGACCGTGAGCACGACCAGGTCGTCGACGTTGGTGCCGGCGAACAGGCCGGCCGCCGCCGCGACGGTACCCACGAGATCCATCACGGCCCGGACCTTACGCGAACCCGCGTACCCTCGGGTGGTGGCCTTTGCCGTGATCGCGCTGGTGGCCGCCCTCGCGGTGAGCGTCGCGGTGGCGGCCTGGCGGCAGGGTGCCGCCGTTCGGCGCTGGCACGCCCTGCGCTCCTGGGCCGACGGCGCGGGCTGGCGGCTGCGCCCCACGCCGGCCGAGATCGACTGGCTGCCGGTCGTGACACTGCCGATCGCGGTGGTCGACGGTCGGCACGAGCAGCACGAGATCGCCGTCGTCTGGTCCGCCGGCCGGGGCGCGAGCACCACCGTGTACGTCCGGGTCGCCGACCACGGCGCCGCCCTTGCCTCCTACCAACGCTGGCTCGACCCGAGCGAGATCGACGAGGCCGTCCTCACCGCCCTGCCGGGCTGAGCGCGAGAGTGCCCCCGGCGGCTGCCGTGTTCCGCCGGGGGCACTCTCGCCGGGATCACCGGCTAGACCAGATACCGCGCGTACGCGTCGGGTGTGAAGAACGCCGGCAGCTCCTCGGCGAGCGCGGTCTCCAGGAAGATCCGCGCGGCCGCCGGTCGCAGGCCGGCCTCCTCGTCGTCCACGATGGACCGCACCAGGTCCTCGGTGACCGCGCCGCCCTCGACCAGCGGCGTGCGGTGGTGCACCCACTGCCAGACCTGGCAGCGCGCGATCTCGGCGGTGGCCGCATCCTCCATCAGGTCGAAGATGGCGGCGGCGCCGGTGCCGCGCAGCCAGCTGTCGAAGTACCGCAGCGCCACGGCCACATTGGACCGCAGCCCGGCCGCGGTGACCGCGCCCGGCGTCAGGTCGACCGCCAGCAGGTCGTCGGCGTTGACCGCGACCTCGGCCCGCTGCCGCTCGACCTGGTGCGGCCGGCTGCCGAGCACCGCGGTGAACGCGGCCTCGCACGTGTCGACCAGGCCCGGGTGCGCGACCCACGAGCCGTCGAAGCCGTCACCGGCCTCGCGCTCCTTGTCGGCGCGGACCTTCGCGAAGGCGACCTCGTTGACCGCCGGGTCCCGGCTCGGGATGAACGCGGCCATGCCGCCGATCGCGTGCGCGCCGCGCCGGTGGCAGGTCTTCACCAGCAACTCGGTGTAGGACCGCAGGAACGGCACCGTCATCGTCACGTCGGCCCGGTCCGGCAGCACGAAGTCGGCGCGCTGCCCGAACTGCTTGACGATGCTGAAGATGTAGTCCCAGCGCCCGGCGTTGAGGCCGGCGGCGTGGTCGCGCAGCTCCCAGAGGATCTCGTCCATCTCGAACGCCGCGGTGATCGTCTCGATCAGCACGGTCGCCCGGATCGTCCCCTGCGGGATGCCGAGGTAGTTCTGCGCGAAGACGAAGACGTCGTTCCACAGTCGAGCCTCGCGATGGCTCTCCAGCTTCGGCAGGTAGAAGTAGGGACCCTTGCCGGCGTCGAGCTGGCGCTGGGCACAGTGGAAGAAGTGAAGTCCGAAGTCGACCAGGCTCGCCGAGATCGGCCGGCCGTCGACCACGATGTGCTTCTCCGCCAGGTGCCAGCCCCGGGGCCGGGCCACGATGGTCGCCGGGTTCGGGCCCACCGCGTACCGCTTGCCGTTGCCGGGATCCGTGAAGTCGAGCTCGCCGTCCAGCGCCGCGATCAGGTTGCCCTGGCCGCCCATCAGGTTGTCCCAGGTGGGCGCGAGCGCGTCCTCGAAGTCGGCCAGCCAGACCCGGGCACCCGAGTTGAGCGCGTTGACGGTCATCTTGCGGTCGGGCGGACCGGTGATCTCGACGCGCCGGTCGAGCAGGCCCGGCGCCGGCGGGGCCACTCGCCAGGTCGGGTCGTTGCGGATGTGCGCCGTCTCGGGCAGGAAGTGGGGCAGCTGCCCGGCGGCGTACCGCGCCCGCCGGGCGCGCCGGGTGTCCAGCAGGGCCACCCGGCGGCCGGCGAACTCGCTGTCCAGCGCGACCAGGAAGTCCAGCGCCTTGGGGTCAAGGATGTCTTCGTAGCCGCGGCCTTGGACCTCGATCCTCATCAGAACTGCGCCTCCTCGGTCGATCCGCGTAGGGCGGTGGTCTCGGCCGCCGGGTTGAGCACCGTGCTGATGAGGTCGAAGTAGCCGGTGCCGACCTCACGCTGGTGCTTGACGGCCGTGTAGCCGTGCTGCTCGGCCGCGAACTCCTTCTCCTGGAGCGACACGTACGCCGGCATGCCTTCCGCCGCGTAGCCGCGCGCCAGGTCGAACATCGAGTAGTTGAGCGCGTGGAAGCCGGCCAGGGTGATGAACTGGAACGCGTACCCCATGTGGCCCAGCTCCCGCTGGAACTTGGCGATCGTCGCGTCGTCCAGGTGCTTGCGCCAGTTGAACGACGGCGAGCAGTTGTAGGCCAGCAGCTGGTCCGGATACCGCGACTTGATCGCCTCGGCGAACGAGCGCGCCTCCTCGAGGTCCGGCGTGCTGGTCTCCATCCAGATCAGATCGCTGTGCGGCGCGTACGCGAGACCGCGCGCGATGCACGGCTCGATGCCCTCGTGCACGCGGTAGAAGCCCTCCGCGGTCCGCTCGCCGGTGAGGAACCGCTGGTCGCGCTCGTCGATGTCGGTGGTGAGCAGGTTCGCCGCGTGCGCGTCGGTGCGGGCGACGATCAGTGTCGGCACGCCGGCGACGTCGGCGGCGAGCCGGGCGGCCTCGAGCGTGCGGATGTGCGCCCCGGTCGGGATCAGCACCTTGCCGCCGAGGTGGCCGCACTTCTTCTCCGACGCGAGCTGGTCCTCCCAGTGCACGCCGGCCGCGCCCGCGGTGATCATCGCGGTCATCAGCTCGTACGCGTTGAGCACACCGCCGAACCCGGCCT
The DNA here is from genome assembly GCF_016862555.1 of Asanoa siamensis. Taxonomy (GTDB): domain Bacteria; phylum Actinomycetota; class Actinomycetes; order Mycobacteriales; family Micromonosporaceae; genus Asanoa; species Asanoa siamensis. The sequence goes on from NZ_BONE01000024.1 coordinate 79,881, forward strand.
CCGCGTCGGCGACGATCGGGGCGAGCCACTCCGTTTCCGTGTCGCCCTCGGCGGTGGTGATCTGCGCGGCGCGCAGCAGCGCGTTGTTGATCCGGCGGACCACGGCGGGCACCGAGTTGGCGGGGTAGAGGCTCTGGTCGGGGTAGGTCTGGCCGGCCAGGTTGGCGTCGGCCGCGACCTGCCAGCCGGACAGGTAGATGGCCTTGAGCCCCGCCCGCACCATCTGCACCGCCTGGTTGCCGGTGAGCGCCCCCAACGCGTGCACGTAATCTTCCTCGTGCAACAGCGTCCACAGCCGTTGCGCGCCCCGGCGGGCCAGCGTGTGCTCCTCCTGGATCGCACCGCGCAGCCGGACCACGTCGTCCGCGCTGTAGGTGCGCTCCACACCGCGCCAGCGCGGCGCGGTCGCCCACTCCTGCCGCAACTGCTCCGCCGATATGGTCATCGCCGACTCCTTACGTCGAAAAGCCTCTGTGGTCACCGTCGCACAGCGGGAAAAGCGCCGCGAGGTACGGAAACAGCCAATTCTTGAAAAGTGTCGACCCCGTTTTTGCGAAGTTGCGAATGACCATTTAGCAACGTGCTAACATCGCGACGGATGGTGGAGGTGAGGCGCGTTGGCCAAGACGTTCGCAGGAGCCCGGCTGCGCCGCCTGCGCGACGACCGCGGCGTTTCGCAGATCGATCTGGCCCGCCAGCTCGGCATCTCGCCGAGCTACCTCAACCAGATCGAGCACGACACCCGGCCGCTGACGGTGCCCGTGCTGATGCGCATCACCGAGGTGTTCGGGGTCGACCCGGCCTTCTTCGCGCCGCACGACACGCCGCGGCTGGTGGCCGACCTGCGCGAGGCGCTGCCGGCCCGGGCCGGCCTGCACGACCTGACGGAGCTCGCCACCAAGCTGCCCGAGGTGGCCGAGGCGGTGATCGACCTCTACCGGCGCTACCGGCAGACCGACGACCAGCTCGCCGAGGTCGTCGGTGACCGCGACCTGGTCGCCGGCCGCAGCCCGCACGACCAGGTGAGCGACTTCTTCTACCGCCGGCAGAACTATGTGCCCGCGCTGGACGAGGCCGCCGAAGAGCTGGCGGGCCGGATGGGGGTCCGGCGCGGCGAGATCCTGTCGGCCCTGCGCGCCCGGCTGGCCGACCGGCACGGCGTGCGGATCGTCCGCGAGGACCATGACCGGCTGGCCGGCGATCTGCACCGCTATCAACCGCAGTCCCGCACGTTGCATTTGTCGCTGTCATTGCGACCGGGCCAACAGGCGATTCGGATGGGCGCCCAGATCGGCCTGCTCGAATTCGCCGACACGATCGACGAAATCATCGAGGAAGAGAAGTTCGACGACGTCCAGACGCAGATTCTGACGCGGGTCGGGCTGGCCAACTATTTCGCGGCCGCGCTGATTCTGCCCTACGAGGTGTTCCTGGCGACCGCCGAGCGCATGCGCTACGACATCGGCCTGCTGACCGAGCACTTCGGGATGGGCTGGGAGACCGTCTGCCACCGGCTGTCCACGCTGCAGCGGCCGAAGGCGCGCGGGGTGCCGTTCTCGTTCGTCCGGGTCGACCGGGCGGGCAACATGTCCAAGCGGCAGTCGGCGACCGGCTTCCCGTTCTCCCGTTCGGGCGGCACATGTCCACTCTGGAACGTCTACGAGGCGTTCAACGCGCCCGGCCGGGTGATCACCCAGATCGCCGCGATGCCCGACGGGCAGCGCTATCTCTGGATCGCCCGCACGGTGATCCACCAGCACGCCGGCTACGGCCAGCCGGGCAAGGCGTTCGCGATCGGCCTGGGCTGCGAGATCCGGCACGCCGGCCGCCTGGTCTATTCGGCGGGAATGGACCTCGACGCGGTCGACGCGGCCACCCCCATCGGCCCGGGCTGCAAGACGTGCGAGCGCCTGACCTGCCCACAGCGCGCCGCGGCCCCGATCGGCCGCCGACTGGATCTCGACGAGAACCGCAGCACTTTCATCCCGTACCCCCTGCAGAGTTAGGCCCCGTCTTGAGGTGTGGACCGGGCTGCGGCGGACCCAGACGTCGGACGGGGCCTGTAACCTCGAAGCGATGGAGGCAGTCGACCGCGTCGCTCGCCAGGTGTTCGGGTTCGACCTGCGGCCCGGCCAGCGCGCGGCCGCGACGTCGATCGCGGCGGGCCGCGACACCCTGGCCGTGCTGCCGACCGGCAGCGGCAAGAGCGCGATCTACCAGGTGGCCGGGCTCGTGCTCGGCGGGCTCACGGTGGTCGTCTCGCCGCTGATCGCGCTCGAGCGCGACCAGGCGGTCAACCTGCGGCGCCGGACGAAGCCCGACGGCACGCCGATCCGGGTCGTCACGCTCAACTCCGCGCAGCACAAGGCCGAACGGCGGGACTCGCTGGCGGCCCTGCGCGCCGGCGAGGTCGACTTCGTGATGCTCGGCCCCGAGCAGTTCGCCAACGACGAGTCGGTCGACGCGATCACGAACGTCACGCTGTTCACGCTCGACGAGGCGCACCTCATCAGCCAGTGGGGCCGCGACTTCCGGCCCGACTACCTGCGGCTCCCGTCGGTCTGCGAGTCGCTGGGCAGCCCGCCGGTGCTGGCGCTGACCGCCACCGCGGCGCCGCCGGTGCAGGCCGACATCACCCGCGAGCTGAAGATGCGGGACGCCAACGTCGTGGTCACCGACTTCGACCGGCCCAACATCCACCTCGCGGTCCGGCGTACGCGCAACGATCTGCCGGAGGACCGGGCGGTCGACGACCGGGCGGTGGAGGTGGTGCTGGCGCACGAGACACCCGCATTGGTGTACGCGCTGACGCACGCGCGCTGCGAGTCGCTGGCCGAGCGGCTGAACCTCGACGCGTACCGGGCGGCGCCGTACCACGCGGGCCTGCCGGCGGCGCAGCGCGCGCGGACACAGGACGACTTCCTGGCCGGCCGGCTCGACGTGGTGGTGGCGACGAGCGCGTTCGGCATGGGCATCGACAAGCCCGACGTGCGCACGGTGGTGCACGCGGGCGTGCCGGGCAGCCTCGACGAGTACTACCAGGAGATCGGCCGGGCGGGCCGCGACGGTCAGCCGGCCCGCGCGGTGGTGGTCTACGACCCCCGTACGATCCGCATCCCGCGCCTGCTCGCGGCCCGCTCCCGGATGTCGCCGGCGGTGGTGCACAAGGTGATCGACGTGCTGGAGGCGACGCCCGGGCGGGTCTCGGTCAGGTCCGTCGTGGACACCAGCGGGGTCAGCCGGCAGCAGGTGTTGCGGGTGGTCGAGGAGCTGGAAGGGCTCGGCTTCCTGGAACCGGACGGCAGCGACGGCATGGTCAAGCCCGACGAGCTGCCGCCGGACGCGTTCTCGCTCGTCTACCGGGAGGGCGGGCGCCAGCAGTCGATCCTCTGCTCCCGGATCGAGGCGGCCCGCGAGTACGCGGAGACGGTCCGCTGCCGCCGCGCGGAGCTGCTCGCCTACTTCGGTGAGCACTACGAGCCGCCGTGCGGTGCGTGCGACAACGACGAGGCGGCCGCGGCGGTGCGGGCCCAGCCGTCGAAGGCGCAGGTGGGCCGCCGCCACCACGAGCCCGAGACGGCGGCGACCCGGGTCCGGCACCGCGTCTGGGGCGAGGGGACGCTGCTGTCCCGCGACGACCACGAGCTGACGGTCGCCTTCGACACGGTCGGCTACCGCCACCTCACCCCGGCGGTCCTGGAGAACGGCATCCTGACGGTCGAACACTGACGTCTGTCGTATCGGGCCCACGGCGTTCGTAGTACTGATGAGGGCGGCCCAGCAGGGCGCGCCGATCTATCGAGGAGAGCACCGTGACCGCTACCTACACCTTCGACGTCTTCTCCAGCCTCGACGGCTACGGCACGGCGGAGGGCGACTGGGGTGGCTACTGGGGCAAGCAGGGCCCGGAGCTGCTCGCGCACCGCCTCGCCGTCTACGACCAGGACCAGCGGATGGTCTTCGGGGCCAACACGTACCGGGTGTTCCGCGAGTTCCTGGCCGCGAACACCGAGGAGACCTTCGGCGACCCGTGGGTCACCCGGATGCGCCACCTCCCGGCGACGGTGGTCTCGCGCACGCTGCGGGACCCGCTCGACTGGCCCGACGCGACCCTGGCGAGCGGCGACGCCGTCGAGGTCGTCGCGCGGCTCAAGGAGGAGTCCGACGTCCCGCTGCGCTCGCACGGCAGCCTGTCGATGAACCGGGCGCTGATGGCGGCCGGCCTGGTCGACCGCGTCCAGGTGACGATCTTCCCGGTGATCACGGGCCGGAACGGGACGAACGCGGTCTTCGCGGGTGCGGAGGACTTCGACCTGGAGCTGATCGAGAGCCGTACGCTCGACGACCACATCCAGGAGCTGACCTACCGCCCCACCCTGCACGGCTGACCCTCGGGCCCGGGTGCGGGCCGTTACTCCTCGGCGTCCTTCCCGGCGCGGGTGCCGGCCGCGTCCGCCGGCCTCGGCCCGTCCGGGGCCGGCGCGATGTGGTCCGCCGGCGTCGGCTCGTCGCCGGCCGGCGCGATGCGGTCAACCGGCTTCGCGTCGTCCGTGGTCGGCGCCGGGTGGTCCGGCTTCTTGGCCCGGTGGAAGGTCAGCGTCATGACCACCACGATCAACGCGCCGACGACCAGGCCGATGATCGCGCTCGCGAGGGTGTTGACCAGCCAGCCGACCACCCCGCCGAGGGGGCCCGTGGCGTCGTGGGCGCCTTCCTCCAGGTGGTGCACGAACTCGTAGACCGCGTGCAGGCCCAGCTCGTCCGCGCCGACCAGCAGGATGTGGCCGCCCACCCAGAGCATCGCCGCCGTGCCGACCACCGTGAGCACCGCCAGCACCCGGGGCATCGCCCGCACCAGGCCCCGGCCGAACCGGGCGATCGCCTCGCCCTGGCGCTCGGCCAGGCGCAGGCCGACGTCGTCCATCTTCACGATCAGTCCGACCGCCCCGTACACCAGCACGGTCATGGCGATCGCGACGATCACGAGGATCGTCAGGCGGGCGACGAACGACTCGTCGGCGACCTCGTTCAGCGAGATCACCATGATCTCCGCCGACAGGATGAGGTCGGTCCGGATCGCTCCGGAGACCAGCGTCTTCTCGTCGGGCTGCCGCTCCTCGCCCGCGCCGTGGGTGTCGTGGTGCGCGATCTTGGCCCAGACCTTCTCGGCGCCCTCGTAGCAGAGGTAGGCGCCACCGAGCATGAGCAGCGGGGTCAGCAGCCACGGCAGGAACTGGCTGAGGACGAGGATCACCGGCAGGATGATCAGGAACTTGTTGCGCAGCGAGCCGATCGCGATGCGCTTGACGATGGGCAGCTCGCGCTCCGCCGCCAGGCCGCGCACGTACTGCGGGGTGACCGCGGCGTCGTCGATGACCACCCCGGCGGCCTTCGAGCCGGCCTTGGCAGCCGCCAGGCCGACGTCGTCGATGGACGCGGCCGCCGCACGCGCCAGGACCGCCACATCGTCCAACAGTGCTGCGAGTCCAGCGCTCACCAAAGCTCCTTCGCCATCGACACGTGCGGGTGAGCGCCTATTCTCGCCCGCCAGCGCAAAACACGCACGGCAGCCCCCGCCGGGCGGGGACGAAGGTCCTGCCGAGTCCGTGACCGCGGTCCCGGGCGGCTGTGGTCCACCGGCACTGCTGTGGCCGCCGTGACAGGCGTGGAATCGAGGTGTGCCCGGGCGCCGGGCCACCCGAGGACACGAGAGGACGTGGACACCATGACCGCGATGGCCGAGCGGAACACCGCGCGGACGACCACCCCGTCGGTCGGCTTCGAGACGACGGCGGGAAGGGCGGCCCGGTACGTGTGGGCGGGCGTGCGCCTGGCCTTCGCCTTCACCTTCCTGTGGGCGTTCCTGGACAAGCTCTTCGGCCTCGGCTTCGCCACCCCCGGCGCGCGCTCCTGGCTCAACGGCGGCAGCCCGACCAACGGGTTCCTCAGTGGAGCGGAGGGCCCGTTCGCCGGCCTGCACCACCGGCTCGCCGGCACCGGCTTCGCCGACTGGGCGTTCATGCTCGGCCTGCTCGGGATCGGCCTCGCCTTCGCCCTCGGCGTCGGCATGCGCGTCGCGGCCGCCGCGGGCGCCCTGCTCTACGTGCTGATGTGGTCGGTGGCGCTCCCGCCGGCGACCAACCCCTTCCTCGACGAGCACCTGATCAGCGCGGCCGTGATGGTGGGTCTGGCCCTGGTCGGCGCGGGCCGCACCCTCGGCCTCGGCGCGCGGTGGGAGCGGCTGCCGATCGTGCGGCGCCTGCCCTGGCTCAGGTAGCGGTGCCGTGCGTGACCACGACCGGGCACTGCGCCCTGTGCAGCAGTTGCGGACACACCGCTCCCCGCAGCGTCTCGGCGACCGCACCGTGGCCGCGGCTGCCGATCACGATGGCGAGCGCCGAGCGGGACCGCGCGACCAGGGCGCCGGCGGCACCGCCGTGCACGACGGCGTGCCGGACGGGCACCTGGGGATACCGGCTGTGCCACGGCTCGAGGTCGCCGACGAGGTCCGCGACCATGGACGGGTCCTGGTCGTCCATGGCGTAGAGCAGCGGCTGGTAGCCGAAGCCGAGCGACGGCGAGGGCGGGTAGTAGGCCCGCACCGCGAGCAGCCGCGCGTCGTGCGAGGCCGCGAGCTGGAAGCCGAGCTCCACCGCGAGCCGGCTCGGATCCGAGCCGTCGCAGCCGACGATCACCGGCCCGCTGGGATCGCCGCCGCGGACGACGGCGACCGAACCGGCGGCGCGGGTCGCCACCTGCCGGCTCACCGAGCCCAGCACGAGGCTGCGGACACCGCCGTGACCGTGGCCGCCGACGACGACCAGCGCGGCGTCCTCGGCCACCTCCAGCAGGGCCGGTACGGGCGGGCCGGCCACCGCGACGGCGCGGACGTCGAGGTCGCTCTCGACGCCGCGGGCCGCCTCGCTGGCCGCGTCGAGGACGTCGCCCGGTGGCTCGCCCTCGTGCGCGAAGAGCACCCGCAGCGGCACGTCACGCAGCGCCGCCTCCGCGGCGGCCCACCTGACGGCGGTGGTCGCACATCCGGAGCCGTCCGTACCCACGACGATCTCCCGGTTGTCCATCACCTCCAGCCTGGCACGCCGCGACCCGCCGGGCAGGGCCATCCGGCCCGATGGCCGGGTGCCGGTCGGCCCTGCCCGGCCCGCGGGTGACGGAGTTGGCTCAGAACCGGCGCCCGTACGACGAGAGGACCGTCCCGATGTCGCAGCAGATCGCGAGTCCCGTCGCCACCGCGCTCGCGGAGGCCGCCAACGCCGCCGGGTACGCGCCGTCGATCCACAACACCCAGCCCTGGTCCTGGCGGGTGGGGCCGGAGAGGTTGGAGCTGTTCGCCGTGCGCGACCGGCAGCTCGCCGCCACGGATCCGGACGCCCGCCTCATGACCCTCAGCTGTGGCGCCGCGCTCCACCACGCCCGGCTCGCGCTCCTGGCACACGGCTGGAGCGCGCGCGTGCGGCACCTGCCCGACCCGGCGCGGCCCGACCTGCTGGCGGACCTGGTCGCCGACGAGCCGGTCGAGATGACCCCGGACGCGGTACGGATGGTGTGGGCGATGCGGGTCCGGCACACGGACCGCCGGCCGGTTTCCGACGAGCCCGTCCCGCCGGCCGTCGAGGCGACGCTGACGGCGGCCGCCGACGGGCTGGCCCGGCTGCACTGGCTCACCGCCGACCAGGTCGTCGAGCTGGCCGCCGCCGCGTGCCGGGCGGGCGAGATCGCGGCGGAGGATCCACTGGTCCGCGCCGAGCTGGCGTACTGGACCAGCCGGTCCGCGCCCGCCGGCACCGGGCTGCCGCCCGACGTGCTGCCGGCGCGACCGCCCGAGACGACCGTCCCGGCCCGCGACTACGGGTCGCCCGGGACGTTGCCGATCGGCCCCGGGCACGACAGGCAGGCGCGGTACGCGGTGCTCTACGGCGACGACGACGAGCCGACCGCCTGGCTGCGCGCGGGTGAGGCGCTGGCCGCCGTCTGGCTCACCGCGGTGGGGGAGGGCGTATCCGTGGTGCCGCTCAGCGGTGCCGTCGAGGTGCCCGCGACCCGCGGGATCCTGCGCGGGCTGCTGTCCGGCATCGGCTTCCCGTACCTCGTGTTGCGCCTGGGCATCATGGGCGCCGGTGGCCCGCCGGCCACGCCGCGCCTGCCGGCGGAGCGCACCGTGGACGTGGACAGGACCTAAACTCCTTCGTGAGTGGTCGAAGGAGCCGAGCGGGATGCCTGAACCGTTGACCTTTCCGGACGCGCCGCGGCTCGAGCTCGACGAGCTGCTGGCGCAGTTGGTGGCCCGCGCCCAGGAGGTCATGGACACCCAGGGCAGGCTGCGCGGGCTGTTGCGGGCCAACCAGCTCATCATCGGCGACCTGGCCCTGCCGGCCGTGCTCCGGCGCATCGTGGAGGCCGCCCGCGAGCTGGTCGGCGCGCGCTACGCCGCGCTCGGGGTGGTGTCGCCCCGCGGCGGGCTCGCCGAGTTCATCCACAGTGGAATGCCGCCGGACGCGGTCGAGGTGATCGGCCATCTCCCGGAGGGCAAGGGTCTGCTGGGCGCCCTGATCGAGGATCCACGGCCGATCCGGCTGCGGCACATCACCGACGACCCGCGGTCGACCGGTTTCCCGTCGGGACATCCGCCGATGGACAGCTTCCTGGGCGTGCCGATCCGCATCCGGGACGAGGTGTTCGGCAACCTCTACCTCGCCGAGAGCGCGTCCGGTGCGTTCCGCGCCGAGGACGAGGAGCTGGTCAAGGCGCTGGCGGCGACGGCGGCGGTGGCCATCGACAACGCCAACCTGTACGCGTCGGCGCGCTCGCGCGGCGAGTGGCTGCAGGCCTCCGCCGCCATCACGCGCCAGGTGCTGGCCGTCGAGGGCTCGCCCAGCTATCCGTTGCGGCAGATCGCCGAGCGCACGAAGGAGGTCGCGGACGCCGACCTCGTGACCGTCATCCTGCCCGACCCGGACGACGACACCGAGTTGCGCGTCGACGTGGCGGTCGGGCTGTCCGCCGAGCGGCTGGCGGGCACCCGGGTCCCCGCGCGGGACAGTCTGTCCGCGCGGGTGCTGGCGACCGGGCAGCCGCTGCGGTTGGCCGATCCCGGCGCGTCGTCCCCTGTGGAGGTGCCTGACCTCGGGCCGGTGCTCGCCGTGCCGTTGCTCGGTTCGGGACAGGTCCACGGTGTCCTGTGGACGGTCCGCGCGCCAGGCCGTCCCCTGTTCACCGCCGACGACGTGGAGATGGCGGCGAGCTTCGCCAACCAGGCCGCGCTGGCGATCGAGCTGGCCGAGGCGCGCGCCGAGCAGCAGCGGGCCGCGATGCTCCGCGAGCGCGAGCGGATCGCCGCCGACCTGCACGACCACGTCATCCAGCGGCTGTTCGCGGCCGGGCTGTCGCTGCAGGGCCTCGCGGCGCGGCTCGGGCCCGGCGAGCCGGCCGACCGGGTCGTCCGGGTCATCGACGACCTCGACACCACCATCAGCCAGATCCGGACCACGATCTTCCAGCTCCAGCGGCCGCCCGGCGGGGTGGCGACCGGCGTCCGCGCCCGGCTGCTCGACGTCGCGTCGCGGGTCGGGCCGGCGCTCGGGTTCGAGCCCGGCGTGCGGTTCGCCGGCGTCGTCGAGAGCGAGGTGCCGCCGGACCTCGTCGACGACCTGGAGGCGGTGCTGGGCGAGGCGCTGACCAACGTCGCCCGGCACGCCGGCGCGCGGTCCGTCGACGTGTCGCTGGCGGTCGCGTCCGACGAGGTCACCCTGGAGGTCCGCGACGACGGCCGGGGACTGGGGGAGACCACCCGGCGCAGCGGACTGGCCAATCTGCGCGCGCGGGCCGAACGGCGTGGCGGCACGCTGTCGGTCTCCGTCGCCGCGCCGGGCGGGACGCTGCTGCGCTGGTCGGCGCCTACTCGACCACCGCGCTGACCGGGTGGCGCGCGCTGGGGTGGCCCGGCTGCCCGTAGCCGACGCGCAGCACCATCTGGGGCAGGCCCTGGCTGCCCAGCGCCGCCCGCAGCCGCTCGCGCGCGGTGGGCACCTCGATGGGCTGCGAGAACATCGAGGTGGCGAGGCCGGCGTCCGTGGCGGTGAGCAGCACCCGCTGGAGTGCCTGGCCGGCGTTCACCCGGTCGGCGTCGCGGTCGTCGGGGCAGCCGAGCACCGCGACGAGCGGTTCGGGCTCATAGCCTCGGCCGAGCGGCCGTGGGCGCCCGCCGAACGCGCGCAGCGGCAGCAGGTCCTGCGGCTCGGGGGCGTACCCGGCGGCGCGAGCGGTGACGCCGTCCCCGGTGACCTCGGTGCGCCCCCACCGGGCGAGTTCCGCCGCGTACGCGTGGTCGCGGCGCAGCACCCGGTTCGCCGCGTTGACCACCTCGGCGAGCGCGTCGACCGCGCTGCTGCCGATGATCAGGTCGAGCCAGGCACCCTCCGCGGCGGCCGCGGCGCGCAGCCGGGCGCGCAGGTCGGCCGGGACGGGTTCGGTGCTGAACGGCATGCGGTTGCTGTGGCGGCGGGGGATCGCGACGAACAGGGCCTCCTCGGCGCCGGCCGCGGGCCGCGGGGTGCTGGGCACGAGCCGGGCGACCACGTCCCGGTCCCGGGAACGGGGCTGGACGAGGACCACGGCCGGCTTGCCGAGCACCGCCAGGGCCAGCCGCAGGTTGAGGACGGCGGCGCCGCAGCTGACCCGACCGGCCCACTCCCGCGCCGGGATGTCGGGGAGCCGCGCGCGATCCAGCAGCACCTCGATCGCGCCGCCGTCGAGCCTGAACCGCCACGGCTGGCTGTTGTGCAGCGACGGCGCCCGCACGGCCAGCTCGGCGGCCGCGGTCAGGTCGCCCCGCGCGTACCCGATGATGGTTCTCTGCCCCATGCCCCTCATCGTGTGCCGCGCCGGGCGCCGTGCGCAGGGGCAGAGGTCCCGAGGTCCCGGGTCCTCCGGCGGTAGGTCGGGCGGCCGGCCGAAGTGGAGAATGGGCGTCGTGATCCGTGTGTACCTGCTCGACGACCACGAGGTGGTCCGGCGCGGCCTGACCGACCTGCTGGAGAGCCAGGGCGACATCGAGGTCGTCGGCGAGTCCGGGCTCGCCCGGGAGGCCGGCGCCCGCATCCCGGCGCTGCGGCCCGACGTGATGATCCTCGACGCCCGGCTGCCGGACGGCAGTGGCATCGACGTCTGCCGGGACGTGCGGGCCGTCGACCCGGCCGTCAAAGGGCTCGTGCTCACCTCGTACGAGGACGACGAGGCGCTGTTCGCCGCCATCATGGCCGGCGCCTCGGGCTACGTGCTCAAGCAGGTGCGCGGCACCGACCTCGTGGACGCGGTGCGGCGGGTGGCGGCCGGGCAGTCCATGTTGGACCCGGCCGTCACCCAGCGCGTGCTGGACCGCATCCGCAGCGGGGTCGAGCAGCCCGAGGAGCTGAAGGGCCTCACCGACCAGGAACGGCGGATCCTGGAGCACATCGCGCAGGGGCGCACCAACCGCGAGATCGCGGCGGAGATGTTCCTGGCCGAGAAGACGGTCAAGAACTACGTGTCCAGCCTGCTGGCCAAGCTCGGCCTGGAGCGGCGTACGCAGGCCGCGGTGCTGGCCACCCGGCTGCTCGGCAGGTCCTAGACGGTCGGAGCGGCCGGGAGGAGCGCGTCCGTGGCGGCGGCGACCGCGGCGACGACGGCAGCCCGGTGGCGGGTGCGGCGGGCGGCGTCGTCGTCGCCCGTGGGATTGCGGACCTGCGGGGCGGTGTGGTGCCACGCCTGGGCGGCCGCCAGCGCGATCATCAGCGCGTCCATCGCGAGCTCCACCGTCGTGCCGTGCACGCGCGCGATGTCGCCGGCCTTGTCGAGGTGGGCCGCCAGCTCCTGCTCGGAGGCCTCCGGGCGCTCGAGCGTCTTCCACTGGACCAGCCGCAGCAGCCACGGGTCCTCGGTGAACTGGTCGAACAGGGCGCCCGCGTAGGCCGGGAGGTCGGCCGGCCGGAACGGGACCAGGTCGGCAAGCACCGTCAGCCGGCCGGCGAGGACGGCGTCGAAGAGCGCGTCCTTCGAGCCGAAGTAGGCGTAGATGGCCTGTTTGTTGGCCGCCGCGGCGGCGGCGATGCGGTCGACCCGGGCGCCGGCGAGGCCGCGCTCGACGAACTCGGCGTAGGCGGCGTCGAGGAGCCGGGCGCGGGTCGCCGCCGAGTCGTAGGCCGCCATGGCGTCCAGGATAAAACCAACCGCCTGGTTTGACGATCGGGGGCTGGCCGACGTAGCGTCGATATCCAACCAACCAGTTGGATTCAAATTTCGTACGCGGAGGCTTTCGATGTCCCGTCTCACCACCCCGTTCGGCGCGCGGAGCACCGCCGCCGAGGTCATCGCCGGTGTCGACCTGACCGGCAAGCGCGTCCTGGTGACCGGCGCCACCTCCGGCATCGGCCTGGAGACCGCGCTCGCCCTGGCCACAGCCGGTGCGGAGGTCACGCTGACCGCACGCGACACAGCGGCGGGGGAGCGCGCCGCCGCCGCCGTGTCGCGTGCGGCGGGCCACGACCGGGTCCACGTCGCCCACCTCGACCTGGCCGACCGGGGCAGCATCGACGCCCTGGTCAAGGGTTGGACCGGGCCGCTGGACGTCCTCGTCAACAACGCCGGCGTGATGGCGATCCCCGACCTGCGGCGCACGGCCGACGGCTGGGAGGAGCAACTGGCCGTCAACCACCTCGGCACCGCCGCGCTCACCCTCGGGCTGCACCCCGCGCTGGCCGCGGCCGGCGGGGCCCGGGTGGTCACGGTCAGCTCGTCGGCGCACCTGATGGCACCGGTCGACGTCGACGACCTCAACTTCACGGGCCGGCCGTACGAGGCGTGGACCGCGTACGCCCAGTCGAAGACCGCGTCGATCCTGTTCACGGTGGCCCTCGCGAAGCGCTGGGCGGCCGACGGCATCACGGTCAACGCGCTGCACCCCGGCGGCATCAGGACCAACCTGCAGCGCCACCTCGACGACGCCCAACTCCGCTTCGTCGGCGCCGTCGACGCGGACGGAGTGCCGTTCGAGGTGCCGCCGGGCTGGAAGACCCCGGCCCAGGGCGCGGCCACGACGGTGCTGCTCGCCGCGTCGCCGCTCGTCGAGGGCGTCACCGGGCGCTACTTCGAGGACGCCAACGAGGTGCCCGTCCTGGCGGACCCGGCGGGCGTCCGCAGTGGGGGCGTCGCGGCTTACGCGGTCGACCCGGATCTGGCCGAGCGCCTGTGGGAGGCCACCAACCGGCTGTTGTCCCGCTAGATTGATCATTGATGGACCTGACCGATCGCACCGTGGTGCTGACCGGTGCCACCGACGGCATCGGGCGCGTGCTGGCGCTGCGGCTCGCGGGCCGGGTGGGGCACCTGGTGCTGCACGGCCCGCAGCCGCGGTCCGCGATGGCGGGCCTGCTGGACGGCCTCGGCGGGCGGGTCACCTACCTGACGGCCGACTTCGGGCACCTGGACCAGATCGTCCGGCTCGGCGAGGGCATCCGCGCCGCCGTCGACCGGGTCGACCTGCTGGTCAACAACGCGGGCCGGGCCGGCACGCCGCGCCGCGAGGTCAGCGCCGACGGCATCGAGGCGACGCTGCAGACCAACTACCTGTCCACTGTGGTGCTGACCACCGCGCTGCTCGACCGGGTGGGCCGCGTGCTCGACATCGCGTCCGCGACCCACCTGTCGGCGAAGCTGCGCCTGGCGGATCTCGGTCTCGCGGGGCCGGGCTACTCGGGCGTCGGGGCGTACGCCCAGTCGAAGCTCGCGATCGTCACGTACACGTGCTGGCTGGCGGGCCGGCTCGACGGCCCCACGGCGGAGGCGGCGAGCATGCACCCCGGCATCATCCAGTCGGGCCTGCTCGCGGGCATGTTCTCGATCGAGGGCGACCCCCCGTCCCGCGGCGCGGACAACATCCTCAGCGTGGCGGGCCGCCCGGAGTCGATCAACGGCCGCTACTTCGACGAGAGCGAACCGGCCCGCCCGAACCCGCTGGCCCTGGAGCCGGCGGTGCAATCGGAGCTGATGGACCGCACCGCGGCCCTGCTGTCCCCGATCGGCGTCGACCCGAGATAGGGCTTGGGTCCTATGTGTACGATGTGAGCCGTGCCCGAACCAGGCCGGCGGCCCGCCACGATGGCCGATGTCGCCCGTGCGGTCGGCCTCTCGCACCAGACCGTCTCGCGGGTGCTCAACGACCATCCCCTGGTGCGGCCCGAGACGCGGGCCCGGGTGCGCCAGGCGATCGAGGATCTCGGCTACCGGCCCAACTCCGCCGCCCGTGCGCTCGTCACCCGCCGCTCCGGGACGGTGGGTGTGATCACCTTCAACAGCACGTTGTACGGCCCGGCCAGCACGCTGTTCGGCATCGAGCAGGCCGCCCGCGACGCGGGGTTCGTCGTCAGCATCGACAGCCTCACCGCGCTGACCGCCACGTCCGTGCGGGCGGCGCTCGACCGGCTGGCCAAGCAGGCGGTGGAGGGGATCATCGTGATCGCGCCGCTGTCGGGCACGGCCGAGGTGCTCGCCGCGCTCGCCGGTGAGGTGCCGGCCGTCGTCGTGGAGGGCGGCGCGGTGCCCGGGCTGGGCTCGGTCAGCGTCGACCAGGAGTCGGGCGCGCGCCGGGTGACCCGGCACCTGCTCGACCGTGGCGCGGCGACGGTGTGGCACGTGGCCGGCCCGGGGGACTGGATCGAGGCCGAGGGGCGGGTGCTCGGCTGGCGCGCGGAGTTGCGCGCGGCCGGCGCCACGGTGCACCGGCCGCTGCGGGGCACCTGGAGCCCGTCGTCGGGCTACGCGGCGGGGCGGCGGCTCGCGGCACGGTCCGATGTGGAGGCCGTGTTCGTCGCCAACGACCAGATGGCGCTCGGGTTGCTGCGGGCGTTCCACGAGGCGGGCGTACGCGTACCCGGTGACGTGCTCGTCGCCGGCTTCGACGATGTGCCCGAAGCCGCCTATTTCACCCCGCCCCTGACGACGGTCCGGCAGGACTTCACGACCGTCGGCCGGCGCAGCATCGAGTTGCTGCTGGAGCAGGTGACGGCCGGCCGCCCGCTCGAGCGGCGCGCGGTCGTCCCGGCCGAGTTGGTGGTCCGGCAGAGCTCCACCCGCTGAGGTCGGACGCTTGACATTCATCGACCGGTCGACAAATGTTAGCGCTAACATTCAAGTTCATATCCAGAGAGGCGCGCCGACATGGCCGAGTTGGGCGCATCCCCCGCCTTCCCCCGCCGCCTGGTGAACCGATCCGACGGCGTCCCCGACGCCGTGGCCGCGGCCCGCATCGAGCTGCGGCAGCTGCGCTACTTCGTCTCGCTGGCGGAGGAGCTCCACTTCGGGCGGGCGGCGGCCCGCGAGCACATCGTGCAGTCGGCGCTGAGCCAGCAGGTGCAGCGCCTGGAGCGCACGCTCGGCGTGCTGTTGGTCAATCGCACGACCCGCCACATCGAGCTGACCCCGGCGGGTGCCCGCTTCCTGCTCGAGGCCCGCCAGATCCTGGAGCACGTGGACCGGGCGGCGGGCCTGGCCCAGCGCCTGACGTCGACCCCACCGGCGCTGCGCATGGGCCTGCTGGACGAGGGCTACGAAGCGGTCCGCCCGGTGCTGCGCGCGTTCCGCGCCCGCCACCCCGAGGTGGAGCTCCACCAGGTGCAGGCGGGCGTCCCCGAGCAGTGCCGCATGCTCGCCGACGGCCGCCTCGACGCGGGCATCGGCCGGGGCTGCGCGATCCCGGCGCGGATCGCCTCGGACCTGTTCCGCCTGGACCCCCTCGGGGTGCTGCTCCCACCCGACCACCGGCTGGCCCGCCTCCCGGTTGTCCCGCTCGCGGCGCTGGCCGGCGAGACGTTCCTGCTCCCCGACGAGACGCGGGCGCCGGAGCTGGCGGAGTTCGTCACCGAGATCTGCCGCGCGGCGGGCTTCGTCCCGGCGCCGCACCCGCACACGGTCCAACACCTCCGGGCCGCCGTCGACCTGGTGGCCGGCGGCGGCTGCGTCACCTGCGCCCCGGCCTCGACCGCGGACCTGGCGGCCCCGGCCCGCTGGCGCCCACTGGCCCCGGCGGTCCCGCGCTACCCGTGGTCGATCCTGTGGCGCGCGGAACGCCCGACCCGCGAGGTCCGGTTGTTCGTCGCCCTGGCCCGCGAACTATCACGCGCGGAAGGCTGGCGCGACCCCCGCGCACCCCGCGTCGATCTGGCCAGCTAGCCGGAGCCGGCGCCCATCTGGCCGGCTGGCCCGCGGCGATTTGGCCGGTTAACCCGAATCCACCGATCAGCCCGCACACCCACCGCCGCCCGCCCTCTGCTCTGCTTCCATCCACGCACCACCCGCCCTGACCTGCGGTGCGTATCTGGAAGCAGAGCAAAGCCACCGAGAAACCGGGTCGGGGGTCAGGTCAGTCGGATCATGTTCCACGACAGCGGCGGGAGGACCGCCTGCAGCCGGCCGCCGTCCAGCTTCGGGGGGTCCAGCGGGCGAGGGACCACGCGGTCCGGGTCGGTCGCGTCGTTGACCGCGTCCGGGTCCTCGTCGAAGAGCGCCACGTGGTCCGCGGCCGTCAGCGCCGGCAGCGAGCGGGCGTCGACGTCGAGCGTGAGCTCCTGCGACTGGTCCCGGTTGACCGCGAACAGCACCACCCCGTCCTCCTCGGTCAGGACGGCGACCGCGTCCAGGACCGGGACCCGGCCGTGGACCGCGGTGTCGTAGGACGGGCCGGTCGGTTCCAGGCGCAGGACCGTGCCGCGGCCGTGGCGTGAGGTCAGCGCGAACGGGTGGTAGCTGCTCTGCCGCCACGCCGGGCCGCCCGGCTCCGTCATGATCAGGCCGATCACGTTGACCAGTTGGGCCTGGCAGCCGATCCGGACGCGGTCCGCGTGGCGGAGCAGGCTGATCAGCAGGTTGCCGACCACCACCGCGTCGGTCACCGAGTAGACGTCCTCGATCAGGCGCGGCGTCCGTTCGATGGACAGGTTCTTCTCACCCGCGAAGCGGGTCTGGTACCAGACGTTCCACTCGTCGAACGACAGGTTGATCCGTTTCCGGTGGCGGCCCACCGCGCGGACGTGGTCGGCCGTCGCGATCACCGCCTCGATGAAGGCGTCCATGTCGACCGCCGACGCGAGGAAGCTGCCGCGGTCGCCGTCGCGCTCCTGGTAGTACGCGTGCAGCGAGACGTAGTCGACCACGTCGTAGCAGGACCCCAGCACGGTCGCCTCCCACGAGCCGAACGTCGGCATCGCGCGGTTGGAGCTCCCGCAGGCCACCAGCTCGATGGACGGGTCCACCAGGCGCATCGCCTTGCCCGTCTCGGCCGCGAGGCGGCCGTACTCCACTGCCGTCTTGTGCCCGATCTGCCACGGGCCGTCCATCTCGTTGCCCAGACACCAGACCTTGATGTCGTACGGGTCGGCGGCGCCGTTCGCCCGCCGCAGGTCGGACCAGTAGGTGCCCGACGGGTGGTTGCAGTACTCCACGATGGACCGGGCGGCGTCGATGCCCCGGGTGCCGAGGTTGACCGCCATCATCGTCTCCGCGCCGACCGAGCCCGCCCAGCGCTGGAACTCGTCGACGCCGACGTGGTTGGGCTCGATCGTGCGCCAGGCCAGGTCGATCCGGGTCGGCCGCTCTTCGACGGGCCCGATGCCGTCCTCCCAGTGGTAGCCGGAGACGAAGTTGCCGCCCGGGTACCGCACGATCGGGACACCGAGCTCGCGGGTCAACGACGCGACGTCGCCACGGAAGCCGCGCGGATCGGCGGTCGGGTGGCCGGGCTCGTAGATTCCCTCGTAGACGCACCGGCCGAGGTGCTCGACGAAGCTGCCGTAGAGCCGCGGGTCGACCTCGCCGACACGGAACGCGGGATCGATGGTGAGCGAAGCGAAGTGCACGGAGAATCAACCCTTCAGGCCGGAGCCGGCGATGCCCTGGACGATCTGGCGTTGGAACAGCAGGAAGACGGCCACGAGGGGGATCGCGCCGAGGATGGCCGACGCCATCGTGTCCGCGTACCGGATGCCGAAGGCGCCCTGCACCGTGGCGAGCCCGACGGGCACCGTCATCAGGTCGGGGTTGCTCAGCACCAGCAGCGGCCACAACAGGTCGTTCCACGTCGTGACGAAGGTGAAGATGGCGACGGCCGCCACCGCGGGGCGGGCCAGCGGCAGCACGATCCGCCGGTAGACCCGGAAGAAGCTCGCACCGTCCATTCTGGCCGCTTCCTCGAGGTCGCGGGGGAGGCCGTCGAAGAACTGCTTGAAGATGAACACCGCGATCGCGGCCGGGAGTTGGGGCAGGATCACGGCCCAGTACGTGTTGAGCAGGTTCACCGCGTCGAACTCGCGGAACCACGGCACGATCAGCACCTGGCCCGGGATCATGATGCCGGCCAGGATGCCCCAGAACACCAGGTTCTTGTGGCGGAACCGCATCCGGCTGATGGCGAACGCCGCCATGCTGGCCACGACCACCACGCCCAGCGCCGTCAGGCTGGAGATGATGAACGAGGCGCCGTACCAGCTCCACATGTCGGTGTCGCGGAACGTACGCGTGAACGCGTCGACCGTCGGGTTGTCGATGAGCCAGGTCGTTCGCGTGGTCTCCTCGTTGGGCTTGAGCGCCGTGTCGACCGCCCACAGCAACGGGAGCAGCCAGAGCAGCGCGAACGCGATGAGCACGCCGGCGCAGATGCGGTTGAACAGCCTCTCCCGGCTCTGGATCCGTTCCATGGTCACACCAGTGCTGGTCATGGCTAAACCACCTTCTCCTGCCGGCGGACCAGGGTGAACCACACGGCCGACACCGCGAGGACCACGAGGAAGAACAGCATCGACACTGCCGCGGCGTAGCCGACACGGAAGTTGGTGAAGCCTTCGTCGTAGACGAGTTGCAGGATCGAGCGGGTCGCGAAGTTCGGTCCGCCGGCGGTCATCAGGTACATCTGGTCGAAGACCTTCAACGACGCGATCACCTGCAGCACCGCGACGAGCGTGGTCGTGCGGCCCAGCATCGGGATGGTGATGCTGCGGATCTGCTGCCACGGCCCGGCGCCGTCCATCGCGGCCGCCTCGTAGAGGTCGCGCGGGATCTCCTGCAGGCCCGCCAGGTAGAGCACGAAGTTGAAGCCGAGCGTCCACCACACGGTCGTGATGGCCAGTGAGGGCATCGCCCAGGCCGCGTCGCCGAGCCAACTCGGCGGCGTCATGCCCACCTTGGCGAGCGCGGTGTCGAGCAGCCCCAGCGCCGGCGTGTAGAGCCACATCCAGATCAGGGCCACGACCGCGGACGGCAGGATGTACGGCGCGAAGAACGCCAGCCGGAAGAACCACCGTCCACGGGCGACCCGGTTGGCCAGCAGGGCCAGCAGGAAGCCGAGGATGACCAGCGGCGGCGTGGTCAGGATCGTGAACCAGAGCGTGTGCCACAGCGACGACCAGAAGGCGGCGCTGCCCAACGCCTCGCCGTAGTTGCCGAGCCCAGCGAAACCGTTGAGGCCCGGCTTGACGAGGCTGGCGTTCGTGAAGCTGAGGATGAGCCCGTACACCGCCGGCCCGATGATGAACAGGAGATAGAGGACGACGAACGGGGCCAGGAAGCCGGCGGCCGGCCGGCCGTGGCCCAGCGTCCCGGCGCTCGCCCGCGGGGCGGTCGGTGCGATGCCGCGGTGCGCGTCGGTGTCGGTCTGTGCGGATGTCTGCGTTGACACGGGTGCCTCCCGGGACGCGCGGTCTACAGCGGTGACGCGGTGCCTGCGAGCTGCTCGAGGTTGCCGCGCATCTGGGCGATGGCCTGCTGCGGTGTCGCGGCGCCGGCCAGCACGTCGCCGATGGCCGAGCCGGTGATGATCTCGAAGTTCGAGCCGGATCCCGAGTACCAGCCGTCCTCGTCGTAGGCGGCGGAGTCCGCGGCCGAGGCGTACTCGGACTGCGGGCTCATCCGGGCGAACTCGGGGCTCTCCGCGAACGGCAACCAGAGCGGGACGTGGCCGCCCTCCGTCCACGTCCTGCTCTGGTCCAACATGGACCGCACGAACGTCAGCGAGCGGTCCAGCCGCGCCTGGTCGCGGTGCGGCTGCTTGGGGAGCACGAACGTGTGCGAGTCGGCCTGGACCGCGTACGAGCCGCCGCCGAAGACGTTGGGGAACAACGTCATGCTGAACGGCAGCTTGGCGGTCTGGAACGTCGTGATCTCCCACTCGCCCTGGAAGAAGAAGCCGATCTCACCGTTGGCGAACATCGCGATCGAGCCCTGGTAGTCGATCGGGTTGGGAAACAGGCCGTCCCGCGTGAGGCCCTGCATGAACTCCAGCGCCCGGGCGGCCTTCGCGTCGTCGATGACGACCTTCGTGCCGTCCTCCGCCAGCATCTTCCCGCCGAGCTGCGCGTAGAAGGACTGGAACATCCGCCACGGCGTCGCGGTCTCCGAGGTGAACGCGACCGCGCCGCCGAACGTGCCGGTCACCTCCTTCGCCCGCCGCATGGCGTCGACGAAACCCGCCTCACCCTCGAACGGCTTGAGCTTGCCGTCCGCGTCGAGCAGGCCGGCCTGCTGGCAGATCTCGGTGTTGTAGAACATCACGAACGGGTGGGTGTCGATCGGGATCGCGTACGCCTTGCCGTCGACGAGCCCGGCCTCCCACGCGCGCCGGTTGAACTTGTCGGGCGACATCCCGTGCCGGGCCAGGTCGTCGGGGAGCAGCTCCTCGAGCAGGTCGGCGCGGACGAGGTTCTTCATCCGGGTCAGGTGCGAGATCGCCACCTCGGGCGGCCGGTCACCGACGGTGGCCAGGGACAGCTTGGTGTAGTAGGGATTGCCCCAGGCGAGGGTGACGGCGGCGAGCTCGACCTCGGGGTGCGCGCTCCGGTAGCCGTCGAGCATCTGCTGCATGCGTACGCCGTCGCCGCCACCGAACAGATTCCAGAAGTCCAGGGTGCCGGTGTCCCGCTCGGCCCCGAGCCCACCGACAACGGACGAGCACGCCCCGAGCGCACCGCTCGCGCCCAGCCCCACGGCCGCGGCCGCCACCCCCAACAGCCGCCGGCGACTCACTGCCATGTTCCGCCGATCGGGATCGTTCGCCATATCGTTTCAACCCTTTCCGCGTCGGCGCGTTGACTGAGCCTCGCCGTCGTGTGGAGGGCGCGTCCACAGGTTGGCTTTCGCAAACTCAGAAAGGCCGGGCACGAATCGAGAAAGATCCGCAGGGCTCGGCGTCGCCCGGGTGACACGTTCGCGTCAGGTTTGCGTAGGCGCGGCGTGGTCGGTGGGCGCGACGGGGCCCGCTCGGCAGGCGGCCGGCGGACGCCGCGTGGCTCTCCGTGGGCAAGGACCGAAACGCAAAGCAGAAATCACCCCGACTGATAAGTCGGTCAGGCGCGCGGTGGTCCCTGCGCGATCCGCGCGGCCGCCGCGGCCAGGTCGCCGCGCCACCAGCCGAGCGCCTCCACCCACCAGGTGGCGCCCGCCGCCGCGTACGGGGTGACCTCGGCCGCCGTCGACGACGCTCCTTCGATCGTCAGGTCCAGGTGGTCGCCGCCGAGCCCGCGCAGGAAGCGGCCCGCCTCCGCGACGTCCTCGACCGTGCGCGCCGCGTCGAACAGCGGTGCCGCGCCGTCGAAGCGGGCCGCCCGACGCAGGCCCGCCCGGCGGGGCCAGCGCCCACCGCACCAGATCGGCATCCGCGGCACGCCCCACGACGACCAGAGCCCCGTCAGCGTCGAGAGGCCCGCGTCGAGCGCCCGCCCCCGCGCCCGCAGGGAAGGGTCCAGCCCGAAGGCGGCGTACTCCTCGTCGAGCGACCCGATCGTCGCCAGCACCGTCAGCCGCCCGCCCGAGAGCGCCGAGAGCGCCGCCGTGTCGCGGGCCACGTCCTGCACCTGACGGCGCGGCAGCACCACGGTGAGGATGAGCTGGACCCGCGAGGTCCGGGCCGCGATCGCCGCCGCCGCGACCGTGGAGCTCGTGACCGGCCAGCCGGGCTCGTCGAAGAGCAGGTGGTCCCAGAGCTGGATCCCGTCCCAGCCGTGCGACTCCGCGCTGACCGCCAGGTCGACCAGGGGACCGATCTCGCCGAAGATGCCGACGGTCGGGAGGCCGAGCGCGTACCTCATGCGCGGCGCGGTGCGACCGGCGCCGACAGGCCCGCGCTGAACAGGCGGGCGTCGACCTCGTTGAGCGACAGCTTCAGCGCGCCGAGCGCCACCGAGTCGGCGCCCAGCGTCGACGCCCGGACCTCCGGCATCCGCAGGCACAGCCGCTCGAGCTCGCGGCGCAGGGGGTCGAGCACCAGGTCGGCCGAGCGGGAGAAGCCGCCGCCGAAGACCACGACCTGCGGGTCGAGGGTGAGGACGAGGGCGGCGGCGCCGACGGCGAGGTCCTTGACGTAGCGGCGGACGGCCGTGCGCGCCGCCCGGTCGCCCTCGCGCGCCGCGTTGAACACCCAGGCCGCCGCGTCGTCCGGGCTGACGCTGGCCGGGACGCCCGGGCACCTCTGCAGGTGCTCGGGTGCGTCGAGCCAGCGGACCTGCTTGAGGGCGCCGATCTCGCCGGCCGCGCCGCCGAAGCCGCGGCGCAGGACGCCGTCGATGATCAGGCCCGCGCCGTTCCGCATGCCGCCGAGCAGGTAGACGATGTCGTCGGCGTCGGTGGCGGCGCCCTTCCAGCGTTCGGCCAGCGCGGCGAGCTTGCAGTCGTTCTCCACCAGGATCGGGCAGGTGAACCGGCCGGCCAGGTGGGCGGGCAGGTCGACGCTCTTCCAGCCGGGCAGCGGGGTGAAGAAGCTGGTCTGCCCGGCCGCGTCGACGGCGCCCGTGACCGCGACCGTCACGGCCCAGATGTCCGTGAAGTCCTTGCCCGCGTCGGACACACAGGCGTTGATCACCTTGTCGAGCTCGGCGAGCCGCTTGGCGGGGCCGGCGTCCGCGGCGACGGACCGGCGTACCGAATGCACGATGTTGCCGTCGAGGTCGGCGAGCAGCGCCAGGATCTTGTGGACGCCCACGTCGACGCCGAGCACGTGCCCGGCGCCGGAGCGGAACTGGTAGCGGCGTGCGGGCCGGCCGACCGCGCTGCTCGCACCGGGCTCCAGCACGCTCGCCCAACCGTCGGTGACGAGCCCCTGCGCGATGACGTCGACGGCCGGCCGGGACAGCCCGGTGCGCTGCGACAGCTCGGTGACGGTGGACGGCGGGTGGTCGCGGAGCGCGCGCACGATGCTCAACGAGTTGAGCTCGCGCAGCCGCGACAGGTCCGTTCCGGTGGTCGCCAGCTCTGTCACACTGTGTCCCTTTTTCCTAATACGCTTTGACCTTTACAAAATAGCCGAGGGTCAGGAGATCGGGTACGCCCCGGCGGTGGGACCGATCGCGGCGGTGAAGTCCACCGGGCGACCATCGACGGAGTACGCGTACCGGGAGAGCCGCTGGACCGACGGCCGCGCCGTCAGGTAGCCCACCATCGCGTCGAGCTCCGTCGGCGTCAGCCAGCTCGGCGGGTCGGAGATCGCCCGGAACCGGCAGATGTCGGCCAGGTCCCGCAGCCAGGCGAGCTGCTGGTCGGTGAGCAGGTTGAGCCGGCTGCGGAAATAGATGACGTCGGGGTCGACCTCGACCAGCGGCTGCTGCCACAGCCGGTGCACGGTGTTGACCACGGCGTTGCGGGCCATCGCGTCGGACGGGTCGTCGCTGGCGTAGTTCTGCCACATCGGCGCGACGTCGGGCCCGCTGCGCAGCCCGTCCAGGATGCCCAGCGACGGCAGCAGGATCGCCCCGCTGCCGAGCAGGTAGACGTCGTCGCCGGCGACCCGCCGGATCAGCGCGAGCGCGTCGCGGTAGGTCTGCTCGCGCTCCGCGGCGTCGACCCGCGCGCCGGGCGCGGCCCCCGCGTTGATGAAGTCGAGCTTGAGATATTTGAAGCCCCACTCGTGCACCACCCGGTGCGTGAGCGCGGCGATGTGGTCCAGTGTGGCCGGTCGCGACAGGTCGAGCGCGTGGTAGCCGCTGCCCCAGTTGTGGCCCGCGATCACCCGGTCGCCGCGGCCGTCGCGCAGCAGCAGTTCCGGCGCCACCGGCGCGTCCGGCAGGGCGATGAACGGCGCCAGCCACAGCCCGGGCGTCATACCGGCGTCGGTGATCCGGTCGGCCAGCGCCCGCATCCCCGACGGGAACTTCTGGTTGGGCTCCCAGTCGCCGACCAGCCGCTCCCAGCCGTCGTCGACCTGCACGACGTCGAACGGCAGGCCGCGCAGGTCGTCGAGGTCCTTGGCGAGCTGCTGCTCGGTGATCGTCTCGTAGTACGCGTACCAGGAGCACCAGACGTTGCCCGCCGTCCGTGAGCTGCTGCCGAGCCGGGCGGCCAACTGCCGGGTGTACGCGGCGAACACCTCGTCCTCCGGCCCGTAGGCGGCGAACCAGGGCGCGGCACCGCTCTCGTAGAAGCCCGCCAGGGCGTCGCGGTCGGAGGTCAGGCGCGGCACGCCGAGCCCGAGGGCGCCGAGGAGCAGCACGTTGCCGTCGCCGGCGTCGAGCGCGGCCACCGCCGAGGAGTGGTGCCGGCCCGCCTCGTCCCAGGCGTCGTCGTCGGCCGTCACCCGGCGCTGCGGGTTCGCGATCCGCAGCGGTGGCTCGGACAGCCGCCGCCAGCCGCAGGGACTCCACGAGTTCTGCCCGTGCCGGTAGAACAGGGCGTCGCCCAGTCCGTGCAGCAGCGCCACCCGGCCCGGCGGGAGGACCAAACCCCCGTCGGCTGCTTGCGGGCTGCCAGGGCCATCGTGCTCGAGTGCGAAGGTACGGCCGGACAGCTCGATGAGCAGTGCCATTGTTCTCCTCGGCGGGTAGGGCGGCGCGGCGGGCAGATGGGTCGTGCCCGCCGCGCCGGAGTCGATCAGAGTTACTTGAAGAGCGCGTTGACCTGCTCGTTGGCCTTCTTCAGCGCGGTCGCCGAGTCGGTCCGGCCCAGCACCGCCGACTGGATGGCGTCCTGGACGATCTTGCTGACCTCGCTGCCGTGGTCGGTGATCGGCAGGAAGAACGTGCCGTTCGGTGCCGTGGCCTGGTCGATGAATGCCCGCACGTCCCGGCCCTTGCCCTCGTGGGCCGCGAGAGCCTTGTCGCTGGCGGTCTTGATGGCCGGAAAGACGACCGCGTTGCCGCCGACGATGTCCTGGCAGTCGCTGGAGGCGAGGAACTTGACCCACTTCCAGGCCTCGTCCTTGTGCTCGGTGCCCGCCCAGATCGCGTCCGAGAGGCCGTTGATGGCCGACTTTCGGCCCTGTGGCCCGGCCGGCAGCGGCGCGAACGCGAACTTCACCTTCGCCGAGTCACCCAGGTAGCTGTTGATCATCCAGGAGCCGGTGATGGTCATCGCACCCTTGCCGGCGTTCAGCAGCGCGTCCCTGGCCAACGTCGACTTGAGGTCCAGCGCCGGGCTGTAGCCCTTGGCGATCAGCGACTTGTACCAGTCGATCACCTGCGCGAGCCGCGGGTCGTCGTACTTGAACTGGGTGCCCCACGGGTTCTTGTCGAGGTAGGTGAACCCGAGCATGGCGGCGAAGTTGCCCCAGCCGTTCTGGCCCTGCGAGCCGTCGCCCCACTCGGGCAGGAACCCGTACACCTTCACCTTGGTCTTGTCGAACGCCGGATCCAACCCGTTCTTGCCGTTGTTGTCCACAGTGGCCTTGGCGATGGCCTGCTCGAAGGTGCCGCCGTCGGTCGGGTTCCAGGACAGGTCCTCGAGCGCGGCCGCGTCGAGCCCCTGGGCCTTGAGGTGGTCGGTGTTGTACACCACGGCCATCGTGTCCCAGTCCTTCGGCAGGCCGTACCGCTTGCCGTCCTTCTCGAACAGGCCGGCCAGGCCCGCCTGATATTGCGAGAGGTCGACGTTGTCGGCCTTGACGTAGGGCTCCAGGTCGAGGATCTGGCCCGACGTCACGAACTGCGGGTAGTAGGAGCCCTGGTTGGTCCAGACGTCGGGGGCGTCGCCGGCGGCGACCTGGGTGGTCAGGTTCTGCCAGTAGACGTCCCAGGCCGACTGGCTGATCTTGATGGTGATGTTCGGGTTGTCCGCGTGGAACGCGTCCGCGCAGGCCTGGTAGGACGCCTTCTGGTTGTCGTCCCAGAGCCAGTAGTC
This sequence comes from Asanoa siamensis, assembly GCF_016862555.1. Lineage (GTDB taxonomy): Bacteria > Actinomycetota > Actinomycetes > Mycobacteriales > Micromonosporaceae > Asanoa > Asanoa siamensis. The sequence goes on from NZ_BONE01000024.1 coordinate 106,017, forward strand.
CAGGGTGACGGCGTCGCCGCCGGCTTCGTCGCCGGAGGACGAACAGGCGGCCAGCCCGGCCGCGACGGCCAACGACAGCAGCGCTGCCCCGGCTCGTGATCTGCGGATCATCTCAGCCTCTTCTCTGCGGGAAAGGGGTCACTTGCTTCCGGTGAAGTTCAGGGACTGGACCAGGCGCCGGCCCATGAAGACGAGCAGCACCAGGACGGGCACGACCGAGAGCGTCGAGGCGGCCATCAGGCCGGTCCAGTCGGGTTGCGTGTTGGGTGACTGCTGCAGGAACACGCCCAGCGCGACCGTGACGAGCCGGTTCTCCTCGGCCCGGCCGACCAGCAGCGGCCAGAGGTAGTCCTTCCAGGCCCAGACGATCGTGGTGAGCCCGATCGTGATCAGCGGGCCGCGGCTCATCGGCAGCGCGATGCGCCAGAAGACGCCCCAGGGGCCGTTGCCGTCGAGGATCGCCGCCTCCTCGACGTCGCGCGGGAGCGACAGGAAGAACTGGCGGAGGAAGAACACCGCGAACGGCGTCATCAGCAGGCTGGGCGCGACCATGCCGGCCATCGTGTTGATGAGGCCGAGCTCCTTGACGAACACGAAGTTCGGCAGCAGCGTGAAGATCGGTGGCACCATGAGCGCGCTGATCAGGATGCCGAACACCAGGTCCCGGCCGGGAAAGCGCAGGCGGGCGAAGGCGTAACCGGCCATCGCGCAGAACAGCGTCTGGAACCCGGCGATCAGCGCGCAGTAGACGACCGAGTTGACCAGGTAGCGGGCGAAGTCGACGTGCGCGCCCGACCCGCCGGCGGCCCGGGCCTCGGCCTCGCTGGTCAGGCCCAGCACCCGGGCGAAGTTGACGAGCGTCGGGTTGTCGGGCAGCAGTGCCGAGCTGTCGGTGTACATGTCGGCGGCCGGGGTGATCGCGGTGCGGACCATCCACCAGAAGGGGAAGACGCTGCCCACGACGACCACGGTGAGCACCGTCCAGCCGAGCACCCGGCCGGGACTGAACCTCCTGCGCATCACGCCCCCTACGCCAGATCCGAGCGGGACGCGCGCAGCAGGCGCATCTGTACCGCGGTGAGGACGCCGAGGATCAGCGCCAGGCAGATCGCCGCGGCGGCGGCGTACCCCAGGTGGAAGAACCGGAAGGCTTCCTCGTAGATGAAGAAGTAGATGGCGCGGGTCGCGCCGACCGGGTCGCCCTTGGTGGTCACCGCGATCGTGTCGAAGATCTGGAACGACCCGATCAGGGAGACCACGAGGACCAGCGCGAGTACGGGTCGCAGCAGCGGCAGGGTGACGCGGCGGAACATCCGCCACTCGCCGGCGCCGTCGATCGCCGCGCTCTCGTAGAGGTACTGCGGGATCTGCAGCATGCCGGCGTAGAGCAGCAGCGCCGTGTAGCCGGTGTAGGACCAGGTGTTGATGGCCGCGATGGACGGCATGGCCAGGCTCGCGTCGGACAGGAACCCGACCGGGCCGATCCCCACCGTGCCGAGCAGGTGGTTGAGGAAGCCGAGGTTGGTGTCCAGCAACCACATCCACAGCAGGCCGACGGTCACGTTGGGGACGAGCCAGGGGAGCAGCAGCGTCGCCCGCAGCACGACCGAGCGGGTGAGCCGGTGCATCAGGGCCGCGATCGCCAGGGCCAGCAACGTCTGCGAGCCGATGTTGAGCAGCACGTACCAGGCCGTGACCTTCAGCGCGTTCCAGAAGTCGCCGTCGCGCATCAGCGCGGAGTAGTTCTCCGCGCCGACGAACGAGGGCGTGTTGAGCATCGTGTAGTCGGTGACCGAGTACCACAGGCCGCGGACGGCCGGGTAGCCGTAGAAGACCCCGAAGCCGGCCAGCACCGGCACGAGGAACCACCACGCCGCGCGGCGGTCGTCGCGCCGTCTCGCGGGATGGTGCGGTGTCGAGCTTGTCATCGATCGCCTCTGATCCGTGTCCCCGTCGACCTCTTGCCAGGCGCCCCGTTCTCGAATAATGATGTAGACCTTCGAAATTTTGTCAATACCTCTTCGTATTACTTCGTTGATCTTCCGAGGAGGACGACCCACCGTCATGAAGAGCGCACTTCGCCTCGCCACCGCCCTGGTGGCGACCCTCAGCCTGGCCGCGGGCACGCCCGCCGTGGCGACGCCCGCGCACCATTCACAGTGGACGGCGCTGGCCTACACGCCCGCGCCCGCCGACAACCCGCTCAAGGGCTTCCTGCCGTACGCCGGCGACTACGCGACGTTCCCCTACAGCATGGAGTGGTTCTACCTCCCGCTGCGGGACGTGATGACCGGCCCGAAGCAGTTCCGCTGGGACGCCCTGGAGCAGCAGCTCGACGCCATCGCCGCGCGCGGGCACCAGGCCGTGTTCCGGTTCTACGTCGACTATCCCGGCAGGCCCACCGGCATCCCGCAGTACCTGCTCGACCAGGGCCTGCTCACCCGCCCGTACCCGGACTTCGGCAACAACGGCGTCAGCGTGGCGCCCGACTGGAGCGACCCGCGGCTGGTCTCCGCGCTCGAGAACTTCATCACCGCCTTCGGCCGGCGGTACGACGGCGACCCGCGGATCGGGTTCGTCACGCTGGGCCTGATCGGGTTCTGGGGCGAGTGGCACACCTGGCCCTACGACGGCTGGACCCAGCCCGAGAACTGGATGCCGGACACCGCGATCCTGACCCGGATCCTCGACCGCTACGAGCGCGCCTTCGACGAGACCCGGCTGCTGGCCCGCTATCCGAGCCCCGAGAACAAGGACCTCGGCATCGGCTACCACGACGACTCGTTCGCGTTCGAGACGCTGCCGCCGACCTCGTGGCACTTCGTGCAGCGGCTCGTCGACAACGGCGTGACAGAGAAGTGGCGCCAGGAGCCGATCGGCGGTGAGCTGCGGCCCGAGATCCAGACGTGCCTGTGGGACGAGCCGGTGAGCTGCCCGCAGTACGAGGACTTCGCCGCGTCGGTCGACCAGACCCACGCGTCGTGGCTGATCAACCACGCGGCGTTCGCCGGCACCGGCTACACCGGCGACAACAAGGAGCGCGCGTTGGTCGCGTCCCGTTCCCTCGGCTACGAGCTGACGGTGACCGAGGCGGCGCTGTCCCGCGAACGGGTGTCGGTGCGGATCGCCAACCGCGGCGCGGCGCCGTTCTACTACGACTGGCGCGCCGAACTGGCCGCCGTCGACCGCCACGGCCGCGTCGTGCGGCGCTGGCACACCCCGTGGACGATGACGGGCATCCAGCCCGGCGCCGACCCGGTCACCCTGTCGACCCGCGTGGACACGCGCGGTCTGCGGCGCGGCAGCTACGACATCGTGCTGCGCGTGCCCAACCCACTGCGCAACGGCATCCCGTTGCGGTTCGCCAACACCAGCCAGGACAACGCGTCCGGCTGGCTGCGGCTCGGCGCCGTCACCACCCGCTGACGGCACCACGCACCTGTTCCTTCCTCCGTCCCGAAGGGAACACGGTTCATGCGAAGACTGTTCGCCCTCACCGCGGCCGTGCTGGCCGTCGTGCTCGTCTCGACCAGCGCGGCCGCGGCGCCGGCGGGTCCACCACCGCGACCGCCGGCCGGCCCCGGCCCCGACACGAGCCTGACCACCCGCACCTACGCCTACGCCGACGCCCCGCTCGGGCAGCCGCTCAAGGGCTTCGCGCCCTACCTCTTCCCGGGCGACAACCTGTCGACCAAGTACCCGGGCGGCCTCGTCTGGAGCTACTTCGCGCTCAACGAGGTCATGAAGGACCCCAACAGCTGCGCCACGTTCGACTGGAGCGTCTTCGAGAAGGCGCTCGACGAGGCCGCGGTCTGGGGCCGCCAGGTCGCGTTCCGGTTCTACGTCGAGTACCCGGGCGGCAGCGGCACCCATCCCGGCAACGGCATCCCGCCGTGCCTCAACGGCAAGATGGCCCTGCGCACCAACGGGTTCTGGGGCACGGTCAGCCCCGACTACGACGATCCCGACGTCATCGCGGCGCTCGTCAGCTTCATCAACGCCTTCGCCGCGCGCTATGACCGGGCCGGACCCGGCGGCACCGCGGACCCGCGCGTCGGGTTCATGTCGCTGGGCCTGGTCGGCCTCTGGGGCGAGTGGCACACGTGGCCCTACGACCGGGACACCGCCGACGGCTATCCCAACCTGATGCCGACCGACACCACCATCAGGACCATCATCGGCGCGTACGACAGCGCGTTCTCGAACATCCAACTCGAGGTGCGCTACCCGCTCGCGGGCACCGAGAACGCGAACATCGGGTTCCACGACGACTCGTGGCCCTACAAGGAGTTCCGGGGCGGGCAGCTCAAGAGCATGACGCTGCCGCAGTCGATGAACGGCTGGGACGACGCGTTCCTCCAGCTCCAGCTCAACACCGGCACCGAGAACCGGTGGGTCACGCAGTCGATCGGCGGCGAGGCCCGGCCCGAGATCCAGGGCAGCCTGTACGCGAACTGGCCCGGCGGCTCGGGGCAGGTCGACGACGTGCTCGCGGCCACCGAGCTCACCCACATCAGCTGGATGATCAACCAGACCGGCGCGGGCGGCTACAGCACCAGTGACCCGAAGGTCTCGGCCGGCGTGCGGAAGATGGGCTACAACCTGCACATCCCGCAGGCCAACTTCAACGCGACCGCGTCCGGGTCCTCGTTCAAGGTCGGCGTCACCATGCAGAACAACGGTGTGGCGCCCTTCTACTACCCGTGGACGACCGTGATCGGCCTGCGTAACTCGGCCGGCGCGATCGTCAAGACCTGGGACACGAACTGGGACCTGCGGCAGGTGCAGCCGTTGCGAATCCGCGCGTTCCCCGACTGGAACGTGGGCGGCGACCCGACCTACCTCGACTTCGGCCGCCCGGTGAACTTCTCGGCGACACTGAGCACGGCGGGCGTCCCGGCCGGATCCTACAGCCTGGTGCTGAAGGTCCGCAGCCCGCTCGAGGCGGTCACGCCGGATGTGCTGCGGGCGCGGCCGGCCGCGAGCCGGCTGACCGACTGGGTCATCGACCAGTGGCGGCCGCGGCTGCCGCTCTCGTTCGCCAACGCCAACCAGGGCAGCGACGGCTGGGTCAACCTCGGCGCGATGAGCACCGGCGGCTGCACGGG